>NZ_CP029188.1:0-600000 GCF_003097515.1 Streptomyces tirandamycinicus
AAGGATCTTTGCCATGGCCGTCCTCCATGGGTAAGAAGGTGCTGCGCACCTTCCCAGGGCAACGCCCGTGCTTCGCGCGGGCGTTGTGAAGTGACAGGCACAACGCTTCGCGTTGTGCTGTACTCGGCTTCGCCGAGTTGTGTTGTTTCCGTTTCGCTCCAACAACATGGGGCAGGGCGCTGCGCTTCCCTGCCTGGGGGCTCTCCGGCTTCGCCTTCGAGCCCTTTTTGGGCCCGCTTCGCGGGCCGGCAGCAGCGAGGGTGGGGCGCTGGTTGCTGATGCTGCATCAAAATGCAGCGGGATGAGGTCTTGTCTCAGGGTCTTCTACCCCTGTTGTGGGTACTTTCTTGTGCCAAGATTTTTGGTGGATTCGGATCTCGCGCGGTGCCTCTCGGGGTGCTCGATGAGTCCCGCGGCTTGGATGTCTGCCGGTCCCGTGGGCGGGATCCGCCTCCAGGGGCGCGTGTAGGGGGTCTGGCACACGGCGCAGTGGGCGAGGTAGAGCGCGGAGGTCGGGCTGTGCGCGGGGGCGGGTGTGACGGTGTACTCGCACTGCTCGATGACGGCGGCCAGACGGGGCCAGGGCGTGGGGCAGAGGCAGGTGTCCTGGTCTTGGGTCAATGGGCCTCCTTGGTGGGCGACTTGGCGGTGCGCCGGTTCGGCTCCCGGCCGATGGTGTGCTCGACTTGCTTGATCTCGTCCTTCCCGTAGGCGGTGCGGATGCCGGAGGTCGTCATGCCGCTGGCCTCCGACAGGGTCTCCAGCCGGTAGGGGCGGGCGCCGTGGAACTCCCGGCCGTAGGCGAGGAGCTGGCGGATCTCGGCATCCGCCGCGGCCTTGCGGGCCCGGGCGTCCTGCAGGGCCAGGAGCAGCGGGTCGGCATCGAGACCCTCGCTCGCGGCTTGGAGGTTCTCCGCCTCCTCGGCACGCAGGCGCTCGGCCTCTTCATAGGCGTCGAAGTAGAGATCCGGTGGAGTGACCGAGCCCGGCGGGGGGAGCGGGAAGCGGATCGCCGCAATGTCACTGAACACATTCATATTGTGATCATCGCAAAGAATTGCGTTGATCGCAATATGCCGGTGCGCATTGGTCAGCCGGAGCCCGGGTCCGAGCGGGAGCAGGGACTGCTTCTGCGCCGGGAGCGGCGTGGACGGCTCGTTGCTCGCTTCTTGCCCTTGACCTGTGCATATGTGCAGGGTGCGGAAGGTACGTCGGCTGCGGGCCCTGCGTCGATCGGCTCGCATTCGGGGTGCGGACGCTGTCACCATCGGCTCACTGCGCCAGCGAACTCCCGGCAGTTCCGCGGCCGTCCAGCACCCGCACATCCCACGTGGAGACACCGTCATGCCCACTGTCCCGCCCTCCGAGCCCTGCGACATCTCGCCCGCCGCCCCCGCTGTGTCCGGGCACCTGGCCGCGGGCGAGACGACGGTCATCGTCGCCGCCATCGCCGCGGTGACGGTGCTCGCGGCCCTCGAGCGCCCGATCCCCGCCGTGCTGACCGCGCTCGCCGCAGCGGCCGGCCTCCTGCTGGTGACCGGCCGATCGGGCCGCCTGCTCGCCGCACTCACCGGCGGCCGCTGATGAGCCGCCCGCCCGGTGAACCGGTCGAACTGGCCCAGCTGCGGGGCTGGTTGCGCGCCAGCAAAGGGTCGCTGACCTTCGACAGCATCGCCCGCTGGGCGCACGCGAGCGGACGGCCCGTCTCCACGTGCACGCTGCGCCGCGCCCTGGACGGCCGGCTGCCCACCAAGAACACCGTCCTGGCGTTCGCCCGGGGAACTGTCCACGCCCACGCCCGGGGCACCGCCGACAGGCACGCGGTGCAGGCTGCCGAGCAGGCCGGCGAAGCACTGTGGGAGGCGGCCGCGAGCGCCGCACGGCCGCCCCGGCCCACACCTCGCATGCGCTACGTACCGGGCCTCATCACCACCCAGGCCGGGCTGGCCAAGGCCATGAACCGCATACGCGCCGAGGCCGGCGATCCCACCCTGGAGGAGCTCACCGCCCGAGGCCAGGGCCGGTTCTCGCGCAGCACGCTCCGCCGCGCCCTGCATGGCGAGCAGTTGCCCAACGAGCTGCTACTGACCGGCTTCGCGGACGCCTGCGGCGCGAGCGAGGAAACCACCACCGCGCTGCTCGCCGCCCGCCGACGGATCCTGGCCGGACCGCGGCCCCCGGCCGTCTACCCGTGCGACATCGCCGAGCGGGCCGAGGAGCGGCGCCAGCAAGACGAGGCCGCCCGGCACTGGCTCGCCGAACCCGAGCTCGACTGGTACGACCAGCAACTGCGCGACGAGGAAGAAGCCGAGCACCGACGCGACGTCGCCTGGGTCGACCAGCTCACCGACGACGAGCTCAAGGCGCTGCAGCAGCAGGCCGCGGACAGCGCGAAGCCGGGCGACCTTCGCATCCGGCTCCGCGACCTCACCGCACAGAACCGGGCGACGCGCCCGTGAACCCCGCGTGGGCGCAGGGCAGCGCAGCTCCGGCGATTCACCGTGCGCGGCATACGACCCCGCCGCGGGCCGAGTAGCGCGTGGCGATGTCCGCGGCGGGCCGGGGCGTCCAGAGGCGGTTGCGGCGATGGTGTGCTCGGTAGGGTTCGGGGCCGGCGCGTCGCGTCGCACGCCCCTGTCGGATCGGACGGAACAGATCGCCCGACGCGGGGGTCCCCCACTGTCGGGGCCAGGGCCATTCCCTGCAGCTCAGGACTCACAACCAGCAGCTGGGGCCGCATCCAGGCCGTCGAGATACTCGGCGGCCTGGACAAGCGACGCTGGAGCCCTCGGACAGGGCTCCGGCGAAGCGTCACCAGCTGTGGGCCAGCTGCACAGCGGCGATAACGAGTGCGAGCGCGGCGACGACAACTCCGGCGATCGTCCACCGGTTCATCGAACTCGGCCGACCGGTCGGCGCCACCGTCGAGTCGGGCACGCGGGACGGAGAACTCGCACTCGTCCCGCTCGTCCCGGTCTTCCGGTACAGGAGCACCAGCGCGAAGGCCGCGAAAGCGGCAAATACAACGACGAAGCAGACGAACGTGATGTGACTGATCAAGAACTCGCCCGGGACGGGGAGGAGTTGAAGGGAGGCGGCGTCTGCCGCGATCGAGTACTTCATGACGACGAGCATCCCGATCCCGGTCTATGTGTTGTATCCGGGCTTCCGTGTTGACGCTCTGGAACACTTAACTCATGAGTCGAGGGCTTGGATCCGTTCAGCGGCGGATCCTGGGGACGCTGGAGCGCATCGAGCAGGCATGCCCTGGGGCGTGGGTACTGCGCTGGGCACTCGTCACCCCGAAGGAAGGGCAGAAGGCCGAGCGGTCGGACTTCCAGTCCACAGCGCGAGCCGTCAGAACACTGGAGTCGCGAGGTTTCGTGGAGACCCGCATCTTCGAGCGGTACGGCCGTGAGCCGATCGTCCGCCTGCTCAAGGACGACCGGCCTCCGCCGCGCGACCCGGAAGAAGAACTCAAGATTCGAACAGAGCTGGACAGCCAGGTCTCTCCGATCAATCAGAAGCTGCGCATGCAAGGTTCACGGATTCGGGTCGAGATCGTGGATGCCGGGCCGTCGGAAGCCATCGACTTCGTCGACCAGGAGACCGGAAGGCGCTACCGAGCTCTCCTCCTCTACTGATCAGCTGTGCGAACCCGGCGCGAGGCGACCCGAGCGGTGCGCGGGCATGCCGAGGAGCATCCAAGGGCCGGCAGCCATCTGCTGATCCCGGGCATCGGGACCAGATGGTGCGCACAGACGTCGGCGCCACCAGGAGCTCGGTGCCAGCATCCCGAGCGGCAGCCGCCGTGCGGCCCGCTCCCGGACGGTCCGGCACCGGGAACCGTCTCCGGCGCCCGACGCCGGCTGAATCAGACGGCCGGATTGCGCGCTGCCCCGGAGCGCGGTGTGGGAATGGCCGCCGGCCGGCGCAGCAGGTCGGGGATGAGGTCCCCGTGACGGTGCCGGAGGTACTCGAGGGCCTGTTCCAGGGAGGGGTTGTGGTCGATGCCGTTCTTGACGAACTCCAGCCGCTGCTTGGCCTCCCTCAGGATCTCGGACCACGTCCGCACCCAGACCCGGACGCGTGCGTGTTCGAAACTCGTGGGCTCGCTGTACAGGCCCTCCGGATGGCCGGCCTGGCGGACGCGCGGCATCAGCCGGTCTTTGATCGAACGGACGACGAGGTAGAAGTCCCAGGTGGTATCGACGTTGGCGAAGCGGGGGTCGTTGAGGACGGCCTGCATGTAGTCGTCGACCTGATCGGCCTGTGCGCGGTCCGCATCGACGGAGGGAGCCTTGAGCTCGACGACGAGGTGCCGTACGCGGTCGTGCTCGTGGCTTTCGGCGGAGAGCATGAGGTCGACTCGCCGGGCGCCACCGTCGACCGCGCGCACGGACCCGTCGGGGGTGGGGTCCCAGCCCACGGTGCGCCGGTGATGTTCGAGCATGCGGGTCAGGCCGATCTCGCTGCTGCGCATCATGTTGAACTCTTCGCCGAACACCCACAGTTCGCGTTCGAGGATCTTGTGGAGGTGGTCGCGTTCCTTGACCAGCCCGTAGGTCTCTTCGTCGAAGACCAGGTGCTCGAGGGCGGTCAGGAACTGGAGCCGGGAGGTGACGATGGACGATGCGCGGATGATGTTGGACAGGCTGGTCTGCTGGAGAAGTCCGTGCAGGTGGCTG
Source organism: Streptomyces tirandamycinicus (assembly GCF_003097515.1). Classification (NCBI taxonomy): domain Bacteria; kingdom Bacillati; phylum Actinomycetota; class Actinomycetes; order Kitasatosporales; family Streptomycetaceae; genus Streptomyces; species Streptomyces tirandamycinicus. The sequence goes on from NZ_CP029188.1 coordinate 4,689, forward strand.
ACGTCGTCCCTGCCCAGGCGCAGCACCTTCTCCAGGATCTCGACCATCTCGTCCGGGTCGTGGCGAAGGGAGTTCTTCAGCAGGGAGAGCGTGAGGCGCTTCTTGGTCCTGTCGCCCGGGATGTGGCGGTTGATGGATGTGGCGACCAGGTCGAACGTCGCCTGTTCGGCACGGGCCTGGTCCCCTTCCGCGCGGCGCGGGTAGGGGTAGACGCCTTCCGCGATTTACCTGTCCACGAGCTGTCGGCGCTGGCGTCGGCGCCGTTCCTCGAGCCGGGTTGCGATCCAGTCGCGGGCGGCACGCAGCAGCGGTGTCAGGGGCGTGTCGCCGCCCAGCATGATCAGGGGGATCTCGTTGCGGTGCCGGGGCATGGGCTCCCACAGCACATAGGCGGTGTAGGAGAAGTCGGCGTGCTCGGCGGAGGCGTCGATCGTCTCCACGGGAGCGCTGGCGGCGTCGCAGAGGGCGATGGTGCGTTCCGTGCTGCTGCGCCAGTGGATCAGGCGGACGGTGAAGGGGTGCGTCTGCCCGTCATGCTCGAAGGTCAGGTCTTTGGAGTGGTCTTCGTCCTGGATCTGGGTGCGCGGGTCGATGCGCTGGCCGTCGTAGGTGACCCGGACATCGGTCCAGGTCAGGAGATAGGGCGCGAGAGCTGCCGTGATCTGGGTGGCGGCTTTGGTCTCCAGGAGCCGCAGGAGGTGGCGGGACTGCTTCCCCCACAGCTCGACCGTTGTGCCGGGCCGGTCCGTCTCGCCTGCCGGCTGCGAGTCGATGCGCCACGTCGTCCGTCGGCGGATCTCGGACTCGATCGTGGTGCGCATCAGCCGGCCGTCCACTGCACGGGCCGTGCTCGTCCACCGCGTTGAATCGCCCAGGGCGAAGGCGCGCAGTCGTCCGCGGCCGGCCTTCCCGTGCAGCGGCCGCAGCAGCCGATCGGTCGTCCCGCCCATGCGCTTGTCGGAGTTACCGACCCGCTTGAACGCCGATCGCGCCTTCTCCGGGGTGATGCCGTCGCCGTTGTCGGTCACGACGACCTTGTCCACCCCTTCCATGGCGGATCGCTCGACGATCACATCGACCTGGGTCGCATCGGCATCGAGGGAGTTCCACACCAGTTCCAGAACGGCCTTGACCGCCTCCCGCTCGTGAGAGAGCTGCCGCACCAGGTCGTCCCCGGCTTCCAGAAGAACGTGATCCGCCATAACAGGGCATCCTCCAGCAGGCCGGAACACATTGTCCATGCCGCATCAACCGCCCGTAACGACTGCAGGTCTTCGGGATTCCGCTACAACCGTTGCGCGTCGGCGGCAGTCGGACTGTCTGCCCCCTTCTCACAGCGCCGAAAGACCTGACATGCCCCTCCCCTCGCCCGCCGACCTCCCCCAGTCCGAGGCGCCGCAGATCCATCCCCACACAGCCGAACTGCTTGAAGGGATGAGCGAGGAACATGCGGCGCTGACTCTCGGCCTCGGGGTGCTCGTGCAGCGCGCCGCGGAAGTCGAGTACATCCTGCACGGCCTGTATGCCCACCTCGGTGATGTCGAACGGCCCTACACAGACGAGCCTCACGAATCGGTGACGTACTTCATCAAGAAGGCCAAGTCCCGACTGGACCAGATCTCCGAGGATCGGATTCCCGCCCAAGAGCGTTCAGCGCTGCTGCACGACCTGGACCTGTGCACGGCTGGCTTCAACGAGCGCAACCGGTACATCCACAGTTGCTGGGCGTACGACGAGGAGACTCACGGGTGGCGAACTGTGAAGGGAACGAAGGGCCTCAGCCGTCCAGAGATCGGCCTAGTCTCCAGCGAGGACGTATGGGACCTGGCCGGCGAGTTCGCCCGGCTGCGGGACAAACTGATCGCCTGGGACGCCCACTACTTCGGCACGCCCGGTGACCCAGATCTGGACGAGCCTGCCGTCTCCTCGAAACGCATGTAGCCCGCCGCTCTTCCCGGACGTGGTGTCGGTGAACACGAACGCCACAGCGGCAGGCTCCCCCGCCCCGTCGGCGGACAGCTGCGGCACCACATCCGCTGCGCGTGTACGACCGTGCAGCCATCTGAGCAGGCTCGCTACGAACCCCACCGCTCCCACCGCGTGGCTACCCGGCCACCGATGGCCTGCACACCGCACCGCGCCCGCGGGGGTTAGCACGGTGCCGGGAGTGCCGCGCTGTCGGCTCGGGTCGTAGTCGCCGATGGCGGTGAGCAGCGGTGACTCCGGCCTGGTGCCTCGGCCAGCCGGAACCCGGATCCGAGCGGGAGAAGGGCTTGCTACTGCGCAGGCCTCAGCCCGGGTCTGCGAAACAGGCGCCTTGTGGGTGCGTTTGCCTTGATATCCCAGACGCTCGATCGAGGCGAACTTGCGATCCAGAGGGCACAGCGGGGATGCGCCCGGTGCGTGCAGGCCGCTGCACCCTGGACCGGGCCGCCCATGCGGAGGTGCCGGACTGTTTCCCTCAAACGGTATTCCTTCCGGCATGCCGTTTGGCATACTCCAAGGTATGGAGGACACCAGCGTCAAGATCGACACAGCGACCCGGGACCGGTTCAAGGCCCTGGCCGCAGAGCGCGGGCTGACCATGCGCGACTACCTCGCCGAGCTCGCCGAGAAGGAGGAGCACGCCAAACTCCTGGACTCGGCCACAGCCGCCTTCCGCCGCGCCATCACCGAGCCCGGCATCGCCGAGGCGTTCGACCGCGACTTCGGCGGGCTCCCGCACAGCACGCGGCAGGCGGCGGCCTGACCCGTGGAGCTGCTGATCGACCACCGGTGGCTCCTGGACCGCCAGGAAGAGCTGCTCGGCAAGGAACTCACCGTCAACGACTTCTCCGTCCTGGCCGCTGCCGCGGCCAGGCACCGGGTCAACACCCCGCGGCTCGGCTACAACCCGGACGCCTACTGGCGCGCCGCCGTGCTGCTCGAGGAGATCGTGCTGCTGCGCCCGCTACCGGCCCGCAACGAGTTCTTCGGCTACGGCGTCGCCGTCGCCTACATCCGGGCCTCCGGGCAGACCGTGGAAGCCGCCTACGAGCACTGGCGGGACCTGATCAACGACATCCGCGCGCTCCGCCTGGACGTCTACGACATCGCCGACCGCCTGCGCTCCTGGCGCATTCTCTGACCCGGCGGAACACGACCTCGCCGCCACAGAGCCGGAACCACACCGGGGCGCGGCCGGGCGGCGGCATCGTCACCGCGCAGCCGGTGCGGCGAGCGTCCCACGGCCCGGCGTCACGCCCACCGGACGGGCGGACCGCCGGGCCCCCGCCCGAGGACACCCGTCACGAGCCGGGCCGGTCGTCAGGTGCTTCGGGCGGCGATCTGCCGGCCGATCGCGGTCCAGACCGGCTCGGCCGGCTCCTCGGGCACGGCGCCTGTGAGCCCGTCGAGGTGCTCGACGGCGTGGGCGGTGATGTAGCGGTCGGGGTCGGGGGACTGGAGGTAGCGGCGCAGCAGGTCGGGATCGAGGCCCTGGCGCTCGAGGTGGGCGGCGAGGGTGCCGACGAGGAGGTGGGTCTGGGCGAGGGCGTCGGTCAGGGCGTAGAGGACCAGGCGCTGCCACTCCCCCATGCTGCCGTGGTGCAGGTGCCCGTGGCTCTGCGCGCGGGCGAGGTAGGTGGTGATGTGCCGGCAGTGGTGGGCGACCAGGGCCGGGAGTTCCGGCGGCACCGCGTCGTCCCCGGCCCGCGACGGCACCGGATTGGGAGTGGGTGGGATGGTGCGGGCCCCGAGAGCGGGCGGCAGGACATCGCGGACCTGCTGCAGGCCCTTCGTGTGCTCCGGTCCTCGCGGGATCTTGCTGCGCCGCTGCGGACGCCTGCGCGGGTAAGGGGTACTGCTCATGGGTCGTCTCCGGCCGCCCCTCAGGCAGCGGCGATCATCGCGGGGGCGCTGTGAGCGACGCGGCGCGCCTTGGGCCTACCCGTCCGCATCCGGCACGGGCGGATGCGGCACTCGGCCGGGCACCGTCACAGCGCAAGCAGAAGGGCGGCACCACCCGGACAACGACACTTCTGCGTTCCCGTCACGCCCCGTCGGTGCGTGGGCGTGCGCGGATCTAGGGTCGGCACCCGCGGGACCCTACCGGGCGGCGATGACCTTCCGCTGCAGCGCCTCGCAGGGTGATCTTCCCCGAGGTGAAGACGGCGGGCCAGCCCTGCTCGGCGTTGCGCAGGGCGCTGTTCAGCGGAGGGTCGGCCGGTCGGCCGTCGGCAGCGACACCACGGCCGTCGCCGTGCCCGGTGCGAGCCGTGCCAGATCACCGGCCCTCTGCCGGGGGCAGCGTGCACACCCCGCGCTCCGCCCCTCCGGGTCCGGCGGGGCGCCGGGCCGGGGAGTCGACGAGCATCCGGACGGCTGCCGCCCGTCCTTCGGCATCCAGCCGGGCGGGCAGCAGGCCCGCCGCAGCGGCCTCACGGGCCGGCAGTCGGTGGGCAGGCCCCCCTCTCGGGTGGGCGCCAGGCTGGTGCTCCACCGTGGTCGGGGGACGTCTGCGGGGTCAGACGCGGAGCTGGTAGTGCATCAGGCGAGCGCGGGCGTACTCGTGGTCCGTTCCGAAGGTCCGGGCGACGGTTTCCCAGGACAGCTCGTCCTCGTCCGCGCTCGCCTGGGCGTCGGCCGCGGCGTGCCGGGCGATGCGCAGGGTGATGCGCTCCAGGGCGGCGATGGCCTTCAGGGCGGCCAGCGGGGAGTCGGCGGCCAGGTCGTGCAGCTGCTCGTCGAGGCGCTCCACGAGATCCGTCATCGCGGCGGGCAGCGGGAGCGAGCGGGCCTCGAGGTCGTGGAGGTGGCCGTCGAAGTCCGTGCGGGCGGCGGAGGTGTCGACCGTCTCCGGGTCGTCCGCGGCCGTGCCCCAGTCGATCCGGTACAGGTGCTCGCACCGCCAGCCGCAGGAGCACACCGCGCGCAGGTGAGAAGGCCGCGGGCTGCCCAGGGTGCCGTCGTAGGCCCACCACTCCCTCGTGCTGGGCATGTGACTGCCGCTGCCGGCGTCCAGATAACCGGGGCCGGTTCGCTGCCGTCGGCCAGCACCGCCCCCGCGAAACCCTGATGCCGGTCCCCGAACTCCTCCGACGCCCACACCACCATCACCGCTCCCCTTCACCTCGGTTACTGCGGTCCCTCCGGCGGCCGCGCAGTGCAAGGGGCCGCCGAGGCGAGCCTGCCCGAACCGGACACCCCGCGAGAGGCGAACCCCCGAACAGGGGACGACACCAGGCTTCGGCGACGTAGCCGGCCCGGGGCAGCCCGGGGCAGCCCGGGGCAGCCCGGGGCAGCCCGGCTGCAGGCGGGCGGTGAGGCCGAACTGGTTCATCAGGTCGGTGAAGGATTCCTGCGCGCTCTCGCGCAGTACGTCGTCGGTGTCGGCCAGGGTCACCAGGGCGGTCACCGGCTGGATGCGGCGCGGCCGGCGTGCGTGGTCGGGAATCGTTTTGAAGCTCGCGTACTCGGTGACGACCGGGGTCAGGGGTGCCGGTTGGGCGGTGGTGATGGTGGCCGTGACGTGGACGGTGCTGTCCACGCCCAGGCGGCGGCCGAGTTCGCGGGCGAGCGCGAGGACGTCGCGGCAGGATGCGCCGGTGACATCCGCGTCGACCACGATCCCCTCCGTGTCCGGGTCGGCGTGGTCGCCGCGCAAGGCCTTCCAGGACAGGTTGGCGGCCAGGACGATACTGCCGTCGTGGTGCAGCTCGGCGAGGACCCCCCGGCCCGTGCGCAGGGGCAGGGTGCTGAAGACCCAGCGGCGCAGCCCCGGCCGAGGGTAGGACATGACGACGTTGAGCGCCGTCAGGGGACCGACGACGTGGTAGTTGCGGGACATGTCCCGGGAGCAGGCGAGGGCGGTAGCGCAGACCTCGGCGGCGTTCTCCCTCGCGAGCGGCGGGGCAGTGCGCGGCAGCGGCCGCTCCGGGCGGGCGACGGCGAGGAACCAGGCCGAGGGTTCGGCCTGCTCGGCAAGGACGTTCTCCCGGGTGTGGGCGATGAGCCACTCGAGCTCGTCCTGGGCATGCTGGGTGCGGGTGAAGCGGTCGCGGTAGGCGCGTTCGATCTGGTGCTCGGCCATCCAGGCGGTGTGGTCGGCGTCCCGGTAGGGGACGACGGCGGCCTGCTGGTCCTTGTCCTTGGCCGCGGTGCCGTAGACGTGGTGCGGCGCCATCGGGCTGGGAGGGATGTCGATGACCAGGAAGCTCAGGGCGCGGTCGGGCGAGGTGAGGGTGGTGAAGGTGACGTCGGGCAGGTAGGGCTGGACGTGGTTGCGGATCCACTGCGCGTACTGCTGGCTGTTGACCTCGTCGGGGTCGATACCGACGGGCTCGGTGGTCCTGTCCCGCACGCCGAAGACGAGCAGGCCGCCGCGGGTGCTGGCCATCGCGGCGACGTCCTTGGCCAGCTCGTTCCAGCGACCGTCGCGCGGCGGCTGCGGCAGCTGCTCTTTCCAGTCCAGATCGTCGGACTCGGCGAGGTTGGCCCCTGCGGCCCTCTTCACCATGTCGAAGGTCACCGGGCCGGGCGGGGCTCCGAGGTACTCGTGCAGTCGCGTCCAGGAACGAGCCATGCAGAAGACCCTACGACCCGGCACCGACACCCCGGCACCGATCCACCGCCGGGCGCAGGAGACAACCCACGGCGCGGCCAGCCTAGTTGGGCCGCTCCTCTCACATGGGGCGCCGCCGGGCTGGGCGTGCAGAGCGACATCCGCCAGCACCTGCTCAAGGACACCGCCCGGAACCGGAACGCGCATCCGGCAACCCCCACTCGGGCAGGTGTCGGCGTACACCTGACGTGCACCAGTAGGTACAACTCGACGTGCACAACTGCAGCGCCTCGCAGCGCTGCTGGTACTCGGCCGTGGCGATCGCCAGACAACGGCTTGTTCTTGCGTCCCGTCACTTGATCGGTGGAAATCCAGCGCCGAGGATACGTAGGGCGAGATCGCCTTGGGGAGGCACAGTGCGTCTGGGGACGGTGGCGGTGACGGGCGCGGCGGGGAACATCGGGGCCGTCGTGCGCAGGGCACTTCAGAGCGAAGCGACGCGTGTGATCCTGCTCGACCGGGTGACGCTGCGGCCGGAAGCCGACAACGAGGACGTGCACACCATCGACCTGCGCGACGCGGCCGCCGTGGAATCGGCCCTCGCGGGCGCTGACCAGGTGCTCCATCTGGGCGGTATGCCGGATGAAGCGCCGCTCGAGGATCTACTCGATGTCAACGTGCTCGGCACCCACCACGTGCTGGAGGCGGCACGACGAACGGGCATCGAACGGGTGGTGCTGGCCAGCAGTAACCGCGTGGCCGGCTTCTACCCCATCGGGCATTTCACGAGGCCGCAAGAGCCCGTACGGCCTGACGGCCTGTACGGCGTGAGCAAGGCAGCCATTGAGGCCCTCGGCCAGCTCTACGCCGACAAATTCGGCCTGTCCGTCATCTGCCTGCGCATCGGCAGCTTCGAACCCGTCCCGACCGAGCCCCGACATCTGGCAACGTGGCTCAGCCCGCGCGACGCCGTCGGCTACGTTCGGGCTGCCCTGACCGCCCCGTCCTCCACCCGGTTTGCCACCGTGTACGCCGTCTCCGCCAACACCCGCCGTTTCTGGGAGGTCCCGGATTCAGCGGTACTGGACTACACACCCGTCGACAACGCCGAATGCCACGCCGTCGACGTTCCCGGAGCCGAGCTCCCGGCCGACCCTACGTCACCCCAGGCCGGCCCTTATGCCTCGCCCGAGTTCACCCTCCCACATCTCCGGTCCTGACCACTCAACCGCACATGAGTAACACCCACCGTGTCCTATGTGGTGAGGCGGATGAGTCGTTTGTAGCAGCAGAGGGCGGCGGCGAGGCCGAGGAAGGCCAGGTAGTTGTGGGGATGGCGCTCGTAGCGGTGGTTGAGTCTGCGGTAGCCGGTGAGCCAGGACATGGTGCATTCGATGACCCAACGACGTCGGCCGAGTCGTTCGCTGGACTCGATGCCATTGCGGGCGATCCGGACTGCGATGCGCTTGCCGCGTAACCATTTCCGCAGTTGAGGTATGTCGTATGCCTTGTCGGCGTGCAATTTTCGGGGCTTGTAGTGCCAGCCGCGGTGGGGGTCGTGTCTCGATAGGATGGTGTCCCGTCGAGTGCTGTAGCAGCGATCTCCGCATAGCCCCTGGTCATGAGGCGGCCATCGCGCAACTCTCCGAGTAGCGAAGCTCGTTGAGAGAGGTGACGCGATGGCCTTGTCCCAGCATGACTTACTCCGGCTGATGGAGTCACTGCGTACGGCGGACGGAATCGAGTTGATCAGGGTCCTGGCCCAGCGGATCCTGCAGGAACTCATCGAGGCCGAGGCCACCACCCACATCGGCGCGGAGCCCGGCGAGCACGCCGAGACCCGTACGACCTGGCGCAACGGTCACCGCGACAAAGTGCTGACCACGCAGGCCGCAGACCTGGACCTGGCCATCCCCAAGGTCCGCACCGGCACCTTCTTCCCCAGCCTGCTCGAACGCCGCCGCCGTATCGACCGGGCCCTTTACGCCGTCATCGTTGAGGCATACGTCCACGGAGTGTCCACCCGCAGCGTGGACGACCTGGTCAGGGCCCTGGGCGCGGACACCGGGATCTCCAAGAGCGAGGTCTCCCGGCTCTGCGCCGGACTGGACGCCGAACTCACCGCCTTCCGCACCCGCCCGCTGGACCACACCCGATTCCCCTACATCTACCTGGACGCGACGTACTGCAAGGCGCGGGTGAACCACCAGATCGTGTCCCAGGCCGTGGTGATCGCCACCGGCATCACCGAGGACGGCGGACGCGAAGTGCTGGGACTGATGGTCGGCGACAGCGAGACCGAGGCGTTCTGGAGCGAGTTCCTGCGCTCCCTGCGCGAACGGGGCCTGAACGGGGTCCGCCTGGTCATCGCCGACCACCACTCGGGTCTGGTCAAGGCCGTGCGCAAAGTCATACTCGGCGCCGGCTACCAAAGATGCCGCGTTCACTTCCTGCGCAACGTCTTCGCGATGATCCCGAAGGACTCCGCGGAAATGGTGGCCGCGACCATCCGCACGATCTTCGCCCAGCCTGACGCCGCAGCCGTCCGGGCCCAGCTCGACACCGTCGCCGACATGCTCGGCCGCCAGTTCCCCAAGGTCAGGGCCCTGCTCCTGGAGGCGAAGGAGGACCTGACCGCGTTCGCGGACTTCCCTGATCGGCACTGGAAGAAGATCCAGTCGACCAACCCGCTGGAGCGGATCAACCGCGAGATCAAACGCCGGACCGACGTCGTGCAGATCTTCCCCAACCCCGACGCCCTCGAACGACTCACCACCGCCGTGCTCATCGAGATGCACGACGAGTGGATCGCCTTCCCACGCCGCTACCTCCCCGAAGGCAGCATGGACAAGATCTACCCCAACAACGACCAGATCGGTCCGACTACACCACCACAGGGGGCACGACCCACTTCGGCGTGCAGCGGATCTGCCGGGTGCTCGGAGCGTCCCGCGCCGGCTACTACCGGCACCTGGCCACCGAGCAGGCCCGCGCAGAGCGCCAGGCTGAGGGGAAGCGGACCGTGAGCGAGATCCGCGCCATCCACGCCGAGCACCATAGTGCCTACGGCGCCCCGCGCGTCCATGCTGAGTTCCGGGCCCGCGGGCGCAGGATCAACCGCAAGCGCGTCACTCGGCTGATGCGTATCAACCACATCGTCGGGCGGCACCTACGCAAGAAGAAGCGGACAACGATCGCGGACCGGACCGCGCCGCCCGCGCCGGACCTGGTGATGCGCGACTTCACCGCGGACACACTCAACACCAGGTGGTGCGGCGACATCACCTACATAGCCGTCGGATCGGCGTGGCTCTACCTCGCCACGGTGATCGACATCTGCTCGAGGAAGGTGGTGGGCTGGTCGATCGCCGACCACATGCGCACCTCCCTGGTCACCCGACGCGATCGAAATGGCCGTGGCCGCCCGCGGAGGGCGGGTCCACGGCGTCGTGTTCCACACGGACAGGGGTGCCCAGGGCAGATTCAACTGGTCGTCGCAACACCTCACTGACCTGGGAGGATGTTGTGGCACAAGGACGAGCTCGTGCAGCACTTCGGGCAGGCCGTCCACCGTTGCGGTCACCGGGGCGCCCGCCGGTAAACCGGACACGCGAGAAGCGGCAGTTCTGGCGAAAGATCGCCGAGGGGGTGTCCAGCGAGGACGCCGCCATCGCCTGCGGTGTGTCGCAGCCGCTGGGGCCGCGGTGGTTTCGCGAGGGTGGCGGCATGCCGCCGATCAGCATGGACGAGCCCTCGGGCCGCTACCTGTCGTTTGCCGAGCGTGAGGAGATCGCGCTGTTGCGCGCGAAGGACCGCGGGGTGCGGGAGATCGCCCGCGAGCTCGGACGCTCGCCGTCGACCATCTCGCGCGAGCTGCGGCGCAATGCCGCCACCCGTGGAGGGAGGTTGGACTATCGGGCTTCGGTCGCCCAATGGCACGCGGACCGGCAGGCTCGCCGCCCCAAGTCCTGCAAGCTCAAGCAGAATCCGCGGTTGCGGGAGTGGGTGCAGGACCGGCTGGCCGGGACCGTGCGTACGGAGGACGGCAGCGAGGTGGCCAGCCCGGAAGTACCGTGGAAGAAGCGGCGGCACGGCCGCAGGGCGGACCGACGGTGGGGGACGGCATGGAGCCCCGAGCAGATCGCCCGCCGACTGCCGCTCGACTTCCCCAAGGACGACACGATGCGCATCTCGCACGAGGCCATCTACCAGGCATTGTTCATCCAGGGCCGGGGCGGGCTGCGGCGCGAGCTGTCCGCCTGCCTGCGCACCGGACGTGCCCTGCGGGTTCCCCGGGCCCGAACCCAGGGGCGGGGCAAGAAGTTCGTCACCGATGAGGTGAAGATCAGCGAGCGGCCGGCCGAGGCGGAGGACCGGGCGGTCCCTGGACACTGGGAAGGCGACTTGATCATCGGGCTGAACAGCTCGGCGATCGGCACGCTGGTCGAACGCACCACCCGGTTCACGATGTTGCTGCACCTGCCGCCGATGCCCGGCCACGGCGGGCCCCGGGAGAAGAACGGCCCGGCACTGGCCGGACACGGGGCCACAGCGGTGCGGGATGCCATCGCCACCACGATCAGCTCACTGCCCGAGCAGCTGCGCAGGACACTCACGTGGGACCAGGGCTCGGAGATGGCCGAGCACGCCCAACTGCGCATCGACAGCGGGCTGGAGATCTACTTCGCGAACCCGCACAGCCCCTGGCAGCGCGGCACGAACGAGAACACCAACGGACTGCTGCGGCAGTATTTCCCCAAGGGAACCGACCTCTCCCGCTACGACCGCCGCGAGCTCGACGCCGTCGCCACCACCCTGAACGGCCGACCACGCAAGACCCTCGGCTGGAAGACTCCGGCCGAAGCCCTCAACGAGCAGCTATAGTCGATCCAACAAGCTGGTGTTGCAACGACCGGTTGAACCTGAGCAGTACAGCGCGGCCGCCTTCGCCGAGGTCTGCCGCCGGCACGGCATCCGCCGCAGCATGGGCCGGGTCGGCTCGAGCTACGACAACGCCCTCGCCGAGTCGTTCTTCCAGGGCCTCAAGCGCGAGTTGCTCCACGAAAGGCGCTGGGTCTCCACGGCACAGGCCCGGCTCGAGCTGTTCCGCTGGCTGTCGTACTACAACCGGCGCCGTCGGCATTCCGCGCTCGGCTACCTCACACCAGCCGAGTTCGAACAGCAACTGATCACGTCACGTACGCTGACACTCGTCGCGTGAAACCCGGTGTCCACTCCCGGGGATCAAACTCAGACGGTCGCACGAAGCGGTCCTCGACAGGATCGACGAGTGTGGCTTGCTGGATCTGTCCCGCACGGTCCTCGACTCTGCGCACGTGCGGGCCAAAGGGGGGCGAACTCACAAGTCCGAGCCCCGTGGACCGGGGCAAGGCGGGTTCCAAGATGCACGTCCTGTCGGACGCGAACGGACTGCCCCTCGTCGTCGGCGTCTCCGCCGCCAACACGCACGACAGTCTCGGACTGAAACCTATGATGGCCGGTCTCCTATCGAGGGTCGTGCCCCCTGTGGTGGTGTAGTCGGACCGATCTGGTCGTTGTTGGGGTAGATCTTGTCCATGCTGCCTTCGGGGAGGTAGCGGCGTGGGAAGGCGATCCACTCGTCGTGCATCTCGATGAGCACGGCGGTGGTGAGTCGTTCGAGGGCGTCGGGGTTGGGGAAGATCTGCACGACGTCGGTCCGGCGTTTGATCTCGCGGTTGATCCGCTCCAGCGGGTTGGTCGACTGGATCTTCTTCCAGTGCCGATCAGGGAAGTCCGCGAACGCGGTCAGGTCCTCCTTCGCCTCCAGGAGCAGGGCCCTGACCTTGGGGAACTGGCGGCCGAGCATGTCGGCGACGGTGTCGAGCTGGGCCCGGACGGCTGCGGCGTCAGGCTGGGCGAAGATCGTGCGGATGGTCGCGGCCACCATTTCCGCGGAGTCCTTCGGGATCATCGCGAAGACGTTGCGCAGGAAGTGAACGCGGCATCTTTGGTAGCCGGCGCCGAGTATGACTTTGCGCACGGCCTTGACCAGACCCGAGTGGTGGTCGGCGATGACCAGGCGGACCCCGTTCAGGCCCCGTTCGCGCAGGGAGCGCAGGAACTCGCTCCAGAACGCCTCGGTCTCGCTGTCGCCGACCATCAGTCCCAGCACTTCGCGTCCGCCGTCCTCGGTGATGCCGGTGGCGATCACCACGGCCTGGGACACGATCTGGTGGTTCACCCGCGCCTTGCAGTACGTCGCGTCCAGGTAGATGTAGGGGAATCGGGTGTGGTCCAGCGGGCGGGTGCGGAAGGCGGTGAGTTCGGCGTCCAGTCCGGCGCAGAGCCGGGAGACCTCGCTATTGGAGATCCCGGTGTCCGCGCCCAGGGCCCTGACCAGGTCGTCCACGCTGCGGGTGGACACTCCGTGGACGTATGCCTCAACGATGACGGCGTAAAGGGCCCGGTCGATACGGCGGCGGCGTTCGAGCAGGCTGGGGAAGAAGGTGCCGGTGCGGACCTTGGGGATGGCCAGGTCCAGGTCTGCGGCCTGCGTGGTCAGCACTTTGTCGCGGTGACCGTTGCGCCAGGTCGTACGGGTCTCGGCGTGCTCGCCGGGCTCCGCGCCGATGTGGGTGGTGGCCTCGGCCTCGATGAGTTCCTGCAGGATCCGCTGGGCCAGGACCCTGATCAACTCGATTCCGTCCGCCGTACGCAGTGACTCCATCAGCCGGAGTAAGTCATGCTGGGACAAGGCCATCGCGTCACCTCTCTCAACGAGCTTCGCTACTCGGAGAGTTGCGCGATGGCCGCCTCATGACCAGGGGCTATGCGGAGATCGCTGCTACACCACTCGACGGGACACCATCCCGAAGTGGGCGCGGTTGGCGGAGATGAAGTCCCAGCGGCAGGGTCTCACTTCACCTCCCGGGCGAAATGGGCGGCTGCCCGACGCAAGATCTCGCGCTCGAGTTGCCACTCCTTCTCCGCCTTCAGCAGCCGGGCATTCTCCGCCCGCAGCCGGGCCAGCTCATCCGCCTCACTCCCGCCCGCGTCACGGAGCCCGGGCATGGCCTGGGCCTCGTCCTTGCGGACCCACGTCCGCTGCGACTCCGCGGTGATGCCGAGATCAGCGGCTACCGAGGCATACGTCCGCTTGCCGACCGCGGCGCGGTAGAGCGCGACGGCGTCCTTCCTGAACTCCTCCGGATACGGAGACCTGCGTCCCACCTGGGCATCCCTCCCTGGACCATCAAGATCCATTGTCAGGGTGTCCACTCCAAAGGATCAGCCTCACTGCAGCCAGACCGCCCGCAACCCTGGTCTCTTCCGAGTCAACCGCAGCAGTGCGCCCACATCCGGGCCTGCCGCCGACTACCGTGCCAACGGCGGGGCAACGGCACCGGGAAAGCAACGTGCCTCGGCTTCGTCGAACATGGCCGCGACGAGGCTCTCTCGGCTGCCCTTCGCACCGAGGTCGAAGGGGCGCTTCCAAGCCGACTGTGCGCCGACCGGGGCTTTTGGGGCCGTCAGCAGAACGTTCTGGAGTGCTTCGTCCAAGATCTCCATGAGGGCCTCGCTGCGGTGCCGGGCGCAGATCGCCGGAGCGTAGGTGCAAGGCGTCCGCGCTCTTCTGACGCCCTCGCCCGGCGCGGCCGGCCCTCAGTCCGGCAGGGCGTCTCTGAGCGCTTCGTCCAAACGCCGCGCCAGTTCCCCGTCACTGGGCGGGTTGTCTGTGAAGAGGGCGCCCAGCTCGGTGGTGAAGGTCTGGGTGAAGGCGCCGTACAGCGGGGTGCGGGGGCGGTGCACCGCCTGCTGGAGGGCGGGGAGCAGGATGGCGCCGGCGTACTCCGGGCGGCCGGCCGCGTCGCGGGGCACGGTGTCGGCGCTCTCCCCGGTCGGCGCCGCCGAGGGCGTCGCGGCGCCCACCGTGCACGTCACGGCGTCGTCCGTGTAGGCGGAGGTGCGCGTCGCCGCGAAACCGGCGTCCAGCAGGCAGCGTTCGCTCTCCTTGCCGGTCAGGTACTCGATCAGGTCGGTCGCCTTGGTCCTGCGCTGGGACGCCGCGGTCACGGCGAGGTTCTGGCCGCCGAGGACGGCCCGCCCCGGCAACGCGGTCACACCGAGCCGGTCGTCGTCGGGGAACGACTGGTGCAGGGCGGGATACACATACGGCCAGTGGCGCAGGAAGGTGGTGCGGCCCGAGGCGAAGTCACCGAGGGAGGCCGCCTCGTCGGAGTGGAAGGCGTCCGGGAGCACGTACGAGGCCTCGGTGCGACGGCGCAGCTCGCTGATGCCCTCGGTCAACTCCTCGACGGTGGCGGTGTAGTGGCCGTCTCCGCCGGTGAGCGTGAGGTCCGGTACGGCGGACGCGAACGCCTCCACGGCGTTGACCGTCCGCCCCTCGTACGCGGCGAGCTGGGTCGTCCAGCCCTTGTCGTAGCCGTCGGGCTTGTGGTCGCCGACGGCGTTGATCAGCGTCTTCAGTTCCGGCCAGTCCAGGCCGCCCGTCAGGTCGGTCTGCTCGACGTCCGCCTGGCTCAGGTGGTCGCGGCGGTAGTAGAGCAGGCCGACATCGCTGTTGAAGGGAGCGGCGTACACGTTGCCGTCCCAGCGGGCGGTGCTCGCGACGGGTGCGATGACGTCGTCGTCGAGCAGCGACTCGGGCAGTGGGCTGATCAGGTCCGCGGCGGCGAACTCCGGGACCCAGGTGACGTCGAGGTTGACCACGTCGTAGGCGGCGCTGCCGGACTGGAGCGCGCCGAGCAGTTGGCTACGCTGCTCGTCGGCGCTGCCGGGGAGTTCGACCAGTCGGGCCCGGTAGCCGGTGCCGGCCTTCTCCTGCTCGGCGTTCCAGGCGTCGATGAGCCGCTGGCGGACGCCGTTCTTGCCGGTGACGTCCCGGCCGCTGGCGACCACGATGTCGCCGGGCACGTCGGCGGAGGGCGGCGTCGCGGGTCCGCTTCCGCCGTCGCCGCCACCACTGCACGCGGTCGGCAGGAGCAGGCAGAGCGCTGCCGGCAGCGCCGCCAGGTGCCGCCGGGACTGTCGTCGCAGCTCTGCTCCGCGCATCAGGTCTCCCCCGTTCCGGTGCGCGCGACCTCGTCGTGGAGGGCGGCGCCGAGATCGTCGTCGGCGTCCAGGCACCGGCCGCCGCTGGCCTCCGAGATCCGGGCGTCCGGCTTCCCCGCGTCGCAGCCGCCGCCCTTGAGGGAGACCATCGCGACCGGCAGCCCTCTCGCGCGGGCGATGTCCAGGAGGCTGCCGAAGCCGTCGCCGGCGAGCCGGTCCGCGTCCTCGTCGTCGGTGACGAAGACGATCAGGCCGGGGCGTTCGTCGTCGGCGTCCCGGACCTCCATGGCGTCGAGCGCGGCCCGCAGCGCCCCGAGCGGGTTCGCCTCGGCGTCCCGGACCTGGGCCTCGCGGTCGATGGCGCGCTCGGCGTCCTTGCGGGAGTGCGCGCCGAAGGGGAGCAGAGTGTCGTACGTGTCCTCACCTGCGTCCGACACTGCCCACACGGCGTACTCGTCCCGGTCGCCGAGCCCGCCCAGCGACTGTTTCAGCAGGCCCGGCCCACCGCTGGGTCCCTCCCACTGGCCGACCATGGAGCCGGAACTGTCGAGCAGGAACAGCACGCGGCCGGGCCCATTGGCGCCCCGGTAGTCCTCCAACGACGCCTCCATCGCGTCCCGTCCGGCGGACTCCGTCAGCGGCGACGGTGCCCTCAGCACCCCTTCGGCGACCTCGGTGGAATCCAGCAGGGCCCGGTTGCCGGTGGCCGCGCGGAAGCCGTCTTGGGCGAAGGCCACCCGGCCGCCCTCGCCGGTGAGCCACTCCCGGAAGGCCTCCGCCTCACGGTCCCGGTCGGTCTCGTCGCGGTCGGCGCCCTGCCAGCGGACGCGGACGAAGACCGGCTCCAGCCCCGGAACGTCACCCGGGTACTGGGCCATGCGCGGGGTGCGGCGCGCGCTGTCGCAGCCGACGCCGCTCTTCAGGAGGAACTCGGGGACGAGGGCCGCGGTGCGGTTGTCGACGGCGTCGTCGTCGGGCAGCGTGCACAGCAACTCGGCGGCGGTCGGAGCGGGCGGCCCGGACTGGGCGACCCGGTCCTCGGCGCGGCGGGGGTCAGGGGCGCCAGCCGCGCCCTGGGTGCCGTACAGGGCGATCGTGGCCAGCAGTCCGGTGTCGGTGAACTCCGGGTCGGGGCGGCGCACCGCCGCGCCCGCGTGCCGTGCGCGCAGGTTGTCGATCATCCGGGTGAGCGGGGGGCCGGTACGGTCGTCCAGCTCATCGACGGCGATGCCCTGCGGGACGGCGAGCACGACGGGAGAGTACGCGAAGGGCTCCTGGTCGGCGTCCAGTTCGGCCACGGCGTCGGTGTCCTGCCCCGCGATGGCCCGGGCGGCGTCGGCGGGGGAAGCGGGTATCCACACGTCGGGCTGCGGGCCGACGTCGCGCTGCGGGTTGGTGTCGGCCTCGCGGGGTTCCTGCCAGGCACCGGTCTGCTTGCGCAGGGCGGTGACCGCGTCGGCGGCGCCCGCGCTGTAGACGGTGATGCCGCTGCGGCGGCAGTCGTCGCCGGTGGTGTTCGCCTCCGACGTCAGGTACGCGTCGGCTGCGGCCCGGACGGTCGGCTCTAGGTCGGGGTCGGTGAGCACCCGCAGTTCCAGGGGTGGCGCGCAGGAGGAGGGGCCGCCGGTCGGAACGAGATGACGGTAGACACCGATACCGAGGGCGGTCACGACCAAGACCAGCATGACGACGCCCCCGGCCACGAGCCGCCGCGTCCGCCGCCACTCCCGCCTCGTTCCGTCCTCGTCTCCC
Source organism: Streptomyces tirandamycinicus (assembly GCF_003097515.1). Lineage (NCBI taxonomy): Bacteria > Bacillati > Actinomycetota > Actinomycetes > Kitasatosporales > Streptomycetaceae > Streptomyces > Streptomyces tirandamycinicus. Next base: position 22,036 of record NZ_CP029188.1, read on the forward strand.
GTGTCACCCGCCCGCACACCGGCTTTTCCGCCGACGCCCGGGTCCTCCCGGAACCCGGACCCACCCCTACGACGGATCAACGCGCCCCACGCTGAGTCCATCCCGCCCAGCCGTCCGGCCAGAACCGCGCCGACCCGGCGGACGAGCCCGGGGTCGGGGTCGGGAGACCCGGGCCCAGGGACGGGGGCGGGATCAGGCGCGGGGCGAGGGACGGGGGCGTCAGGCGCAGGCGGGCTTCCGGTCCTCCCAGCCCCGGCGGCGAGCAGCACGTCCATGCCGGGCTCGGCGCGGCTCTCCGGTTCCCAGGCGTCACCCCGTACCGTCCGGTGACCCGCGGCGGACATCCGAGCCCGCAGACCGTCCACGAGGTCGCCGAACGACACGTCGCCGCCCGCTTCCAACAGCTTCACCAGTTCGGCGGTGAACGGCGTCGGCATGTCGGGATCACCCGCGTCGATGCGGTGATTGGGCTGCACGCTCATCAGCAGCAGCCGCCGTTTGTCGGGGGTCTGAGGGCGGACCCAGGCGGCGTTGCCGGCGAAGCAGCAGTCGAGGACGACCACGATCCGCCCGGCCGAACTCGCGGTGAGCATCGCTTGCGCCAGGCTGAACAGCACCGCGCCCGGGAAGACCGCGTGCCCGCCCGCGACCACGCGTGCGTTGCGCATCTGCAGGAACAGCTCGTCGCCCGCGTTCGGTATCGCCCCGTGCCCGGCGAAGTACAGCAGCAGGACGCCGTCCGCCTCGTTTGCGGCCTTCCAGAGCTCCTGGTCGAAGGTGCCCTGGTCGGGAGAGCGGCACACCGTGATCTCCCGCTCACCGAACACACCGCCGTGCCGCAGCGCCTCCGCCAGCCGGTTCAGGTTGTGTTTGACCGCGGGAAGGTCGCCGGGCACGCCGTCCGGCGGTGCCGTGTTGTCGTACTCGGACACTCCGACCAAAAGCGCCCGGTTCGCCTTCCCCCGCGGGTCGTAACCGGTCACCGGACGCCTACCTGTCGTCGGGCTGCACCGGCTCGACGCGCACCTGGGGCGGATCGCCTTCCTCCACCGCACGGCGGTTGGCCTGCCAGGCCTCCACGGATCGTCTGACCTGGTCCACCACGCCCTGGAACAGCGCGCCCGCGGCGCCCCCGAGCACCGCCACGACGATGTCCATGCCGGTGCCCATAGGGGTACCGGCCTCGTCGGTCCGGCTCTGTTCGGTGATGCGGAGCTGGTCGATCCGGGCCAGGTCGGCGAGCGGTTTCTCCCGTTCCAGCCACTTGTGCAGGGCGACGATGTCAGTCGCCCTCTCGGTTCCGTCGAGCCGGATCCGGATACCGCGCGTCACCACACCGTCCCCCTCAGCCATAACTCACCATCATGACACCGCTGTTGCGCGCAGGCTAGGGTCCGTACACCGCTGCCGTGCCGTCCACGCGGGGAGCGCACGCCGTCCTTGCCCCCGGGACTACGCCTTTGGAGCCTGTCCACCCGGGACCGTGGTCCGACCAGCCGGGCACCGACGACAGTTAGCGTCCCACCATGCGTATAGGACTACTTGGCACCGGCAACGTCGCCCGAGCACTGGCCCCCGGATGGAGGGACGCAGGACACGACGTGCTCCTCGGTTCGCGTCGGCCCGAGGATCGGACAGACCTTGGTCTCCCCGTGGCGGACCTGAGTGAGACAGCCGCCCACGCAGAGGTTCTGGTCAACGCCACCCCAGGGGCCGTTTCCGTGGAACTGCTGCGCTCCATCGGCGCGCCGGCGCTGGCCGGCACCGTGCTGATCGATGTGGGGGTCGGCCTCTCCGACGACTTCACCGAGCTCTCAGTGGACGGTTCGTAAGGCGATGTCCGTTTCCGGCTGTGGTTGGAGCAAGGTCGCTGGTGGGGATTGCGTCGGCTATTGCTTCCTGGCGAAGTTGCCGGTGTCGGCCTCGGTGAGGATCCCGAGTTTGACCAGGCGTTTCAGCTTGGCGCGGGTGCCTTCGACGTTCTTCGGCAGCAGTTCGTGACCGAGGGCTTCGCAGACGTCCTTGGCCCGCAGCGGCCCGGTCGCGTGGTTGAAGGCGGCGAGGATGCGGGGGTAGTCCGGGTGCTCGGGCAGCTCCGGCGCGACGGCGGGGAGCCGGTCGGCGAGGCCGGTGACGGTCTTGCGAGTGATCGCGAGGTGCTCCAGGTGTGTCTCCGCCTCCCGCAACCTGGTCTGCAGGCCGCCGATCTGTGCGCGGAGATCGTCGGCCAGGGCCCGGGCGGCATTACGGGCTTCGTGATCATTGGGGTGTCGTAGCTCAACGATCACGAGGTGGCCCGTGCCTGCCGCTGTATCCTCTCTCATCCCGCCGGTGTTGGTGAGGCTGGGTCCGCTGGACCTCGGCCAGATCGCTGACCTGCGGCCTTTCCTGGAGTTGGTGCCCAACCCGCGTGCGAGGCGGGGCCGCTGGTACTCGCTGAGGCCGCCTCGTCCGCCACCGGCGGAGCAACCGAACGCGAGCGCCGACGTGAAGCGGTGTACGAAGCATGCGTAACCGCACTGGAATCCCTCGTCGAGGAGGGCGTCTTCGGCACGGCCCGTATCAGGGTCGCGGTGTTCGCCGTTTCCGACGTCGAGGATCCGGTGCGGGAGGTGGAGTGGATCCGCCGCCTCAACCTGCCGAGCCGGAGCCGTGATGTCTGGGCAGACGCCGTAGCATCGCGATCATGAGCTACGGCATGCACATGCTGCGGTGGCCACCAGGGTTGTCAGTGGAGGAAGCCCTCGAAGCTGAGGAGGACGCCGCCGGGGGACCGCGGGCACTTGCCTTCCGCTGGAGGCAGGCGACGAGGTGTTCGGCATGTGTCCAGGACTCCTTGCGGGCCCGCTCGGCGAAGTCGAGCCGTTCTGGCACGTCCAGCAGTGCCGGGGCCTTCACCGCCCGCGCTGGAAATGCCGAGCCAGCAGCAGTCTGCTGACCGGTGCGGCGGCTGGAGGCCGTGGCAGCGGCGTGGACCGGTCATGAGAGCCGAGGGGACCTCACGTGGCCTGCGGGCACATTCACGGCGACGGCTTTGAAGAACGTGTAGTGGAAGGTTCCGTCGTGGGCCGTCCGGTGCAGGTCTGCGATCCCCCGGTCCCAGTCAGCCGGAGTGATCAGGGCGGCGGCCAGCGCGTTGTCCCGAACGGATTCGACCATCGCGATGAAGGTGCTGCGGGTGAATCCGTCGACCCACCCGGGCCGGGTCCGGTCGGCGTAGACCGTGCGCGGACGGACTTCAACGCCGCCGTATCCGGCGCCGGCCAGCAACGGCTGCAGTTGCCGGCCGAGCAGCGCATTGCCTCCGGCTGCCGACTGGAGGCGGATCTGGCAGTCGATCACTGCCCGGGCATGCGCGCTGTCGGGGTGGAGGACCGCCGATCCGTGGTCCCCCTCGATGACGGTGACGGTGCCCCCGGGCCGCAGCACGCGCCGTAGTCGGGCCAGCGCCCGCCGGGGATCCGTCACGTGTTCCAGGACGAAGCACACGAAGGCGTGGTCGAACTCCGCGTCGGCGAAGGGAAGGTCGAACACGTCCGCGCGGCACCATTCCACTTGCGCCTCTGGCGCGATGTGGGCGACGTGCGTGCGGGCCTGCGCGAGCGACTCCTCGGACTGGTCGACCGCGACAAGGTGCGCCCCAGGACTGGAACGGAGCAGATGGACCGTCTGAGCGCCGACCCCGCAGCCGAGCTCCAGCACTCGACTGCCTGCGGGGTAGGTGGTGCCGGCATGCAGCAGCTGCGCGAGCGTGTCCGCCTGGTCCCCCAGCCGACGGCCCTCACGCTGTGAGTATCCGTGTACGTAGCCGACCGCCGGGACAAGGGCGGAAGGTGTTGTGGCGATGTCCATGGGTCCACCCTGCTGCCACTATGGTCCGGTGAACAGATCCAATGAGGGCACTTCTCACCGGTCCATAGCGCCTGGGGCCGACTTCCTTCATCTGGCCGTCGACGAGGCGCCGAGCGGCGGGAAGTGCGAGTGGCTGGCCCAGCAGATCCGGCTCGCGCTGGCGGACGGGCGACTGCCGGTGGGAAGCAGGCTGCCGGCCACCCGGGTCCTGGCCGGCGAACTGGGCGTATCGCGCGGCGTGGTCACCGAGGCCTACCAGCGCCTGATCGAGGACGGATGCCTCGCCGGACGAGGGCGCAACGGAACGGTCGTCGTCGCCGCACCCGCGACGGCAGCAGCAGCCAGGCCACCCACCCGCGCCAGTCCGCCGTCACCTCGCTCATTGTTCACCGCCGCGCCCCCTGCAGACGTCTTCGACGCGATGCGCGCGGCTCGGTCCCGGATCGACTTCTCCCCAGGAGTTCCCGATCTCGCCGCGTTCCCGCGAGCGGCGTGGCTGCGCGCCGAACGCCGCGTCCTGGATCACCTTGCGGCATCCGACCTCGGATACGGAGATCCACGCGGTGCGCCGGCGCTCCGCGTGGCCGTGGCGAACTGGATCGCCCGCAACCGCGGTATCCGGGCGGACCCCGGCGACGTCCTCATCGTCGCGGGCACCGCCCAGACGCTCACCCTCGTGGGGCAGGTGCTGCACAGCGACGGCGTCTCCACCGTGGCCATGGAGGACCCCGGCTCCCTGGGAGCCCGTCAGCACTTGCACAACTGCCGGTTGGGCACCCCGCCCGTCGCGGTCGACTCGGAAGGAGTGCGTGTCGACGAACTGCGTGCCACGGGCGCGGCGGCCGTCCTGCTGACACCCGCCCACCAGTTCCCCACCGGTGTCGTCCTTCGCGGCAGCCGGCGCAGCGAACTGACACACTGGGCACGTGAGAGCGGCGGGCTGATCATCGAGGACGACTACGACGCCGAGCACCGCTACGACCGGACGCCGGTGCCGGCCCTACGGTCCGTGCTCGCCGAGAACGTCTTCTACGCCGGGAGCGTGTCGAAGCTCCTCGCCCCGGCCCTGCGCATCGGGTGGCTTCTCGCCCCGCCGAAGTACCGTGACGCCCTCGTGGATGCCAAGCGGTTCGCCGATCTCGGCAACGCGGCCCTGCCGCAACTCGTCCTGGCCCAGTTCATGGAATCGGGCGCGATGGAACGTCAGTTGCGTCACCTGCGCAGGCACCACCGCCGCCGACGGGACGCCATGGTGAAGGCCGTCGCTGCTCACCTGCCGGGCGCGATCGTGCACGGTGCCGCAGCGGGCCTGCATCTGACGATCACCTTCGAGGCCGGGTTCGCCGACACGGACGTCGCGGCCGCGGCACTCGCGCGGGATGTGAAAGTGCACCCCTTGTCCTGGCACTGCCAGCGCCCCCGCCGGCCGGGACTGGTCCTGGGCTACGCCGCGAGTCCGCCGACCGACATCGACGAGGGAGTGGCGACACTCGGCGACGTACTCAGGCGGATGGCCTGACGGGCAGATCAGGGGTCGTGCGCTGCTGAACTGAAGCCCGTCGTCGATCTCGCGCCGCAGCTCCGCGTGGGCGAGGTGGCCGCAGTTCCCGGGCAGATGGGCGGCGAACGCCGCGGACCTGCTGCAGGCTCTGCGGTGGCCCGGTCCTCGGGGAGGCGGCACCACCCGGACGACGGCACCACCCACCCGGGGCAGGCCCTGGGCCCGGAGTGGTATCACTGGTACCGTTGGTGTCATGAAGGAGCAGAAGGCCATGAGCCTGCGTTTCCCCGACCCCGAGCAGCGGGCCGCGATCGCCGCCGCCGCCCGGCAGGAAGGGGTGAGCATGCAGGAGTACATCCTCTCCGCCGCCTACGCCCGTGCCACCGCGGTCGAGAACACGTTCCTCGACGCTTTCCGGGAGTCGATGACGCGCAGCGGCGACGTGTTCGCCGCCGAGCCCGGCACGACGGACCCGTCAGCGGAGCAGCGGGCCGCCGAGCAGCGGGCCCTCGCCGAACTGGAGCAGCCGGAAGCGGGCCGGGCCGCGTGACCCAGCCCGAGCCCGGCCCCGCAGCCCATCCGCTCGACGTCGCCTACCTCCTCCACGCCGCCGAGCTCCTGCCCGGGGACCCGCAGGTCGACGACCTCGGCCCGCTGTACGCGGCGGTGGCCCGGGTCAACGCCCGCGCCATGGAACGCGACATCTACGGCACACTGAACCTCAAGGCCGCCGCCCTGCTGCAGACCCTGGCCAAACTCCCCTGCCTCGAGCACTCCAACGAGGCCTTCGCCTGGCACTGCACCGAGGCCTACCTCGCCCTGGGCGGCCGCCGCCTCGCCTACGACCCCAAGGACGCTCTCGCCCTCGTCCGCGACGCCGCCACCGGCGCCCTCGGCGTCCCCCGCATCGCCCGCCAGCTCCGCGACTGGACCACCCCCTGACCCGGGTGTTCCCGGGGCCGCACCGGGCAGCGAGGGCCGGAACGGGGCGCCGCCCTCCAGGAGGCGGCGCTCAGGCTCGCCAAGAGGGGGTTCGGCCGTGCGCGTTCACCACCGGCTACGTACCGCCATGCCGGCAGTGAACCGGTTCCACGAGCCCGGACTGCGGTCGGCCCCGGCGTTCTTCACGGCACGGTGAGCTCTTCCGGCGCCGGGTACGACGCCTGTGCCGACGCCGTCGGCGCACCCTGCGCACCGGGCGTCACCACCACCGGTAGCGGGTACCGCGCGCCGGGTTCCGTACCGCCTCTCCATGTGCTCGAAGCCGTGTCCGCGGGACACGGACCGCGATTGCCCGTCGCCCGGCTCATCGCGGTCTAGCGTGCGGTCATGACTGTGATCGGTACGGGCAGCACGGGGGACGCACGTGAATCGCCCTACCCGGAGAGCCCGGCGCGGCTGGTCGCTCTCTCCGACGGGATCTACGCCATCGCCATGACGCTCCTGGTGCTCGACGTCTCCATCCCCGAGGGCTTGGACGCCGCGGGCTTCCGGTACGAGATGAGCCAGGTCTGGCCCAAGCTCGGTGCCTACGCGCTCAGTTTCGCCGTCCTCGGCGCCTTCTGGCGCGACCAGCGCCAGATCCTCCATCAGGTGCGGCGTGCCGACATCCTCACGGTACGCCTGACCCTGGCCAGCCTGGGCGCGGCCGCGCCGCTGCCCTTTCCCACCGCGTTGCTGTCCGAGTACGGAGGCGAGCAGCCGCTGGCCGTGTCCTGCTACGTAGCCACCATCGCCGTGATCAGCCTGCTGCACCTCGCGCTGTTCACCAGCATCTGGCGGCGCGAACGCCTTCAGGCCCGGCCGATCCCCGACCGTGTCGGCTGGACCACGGTTACGGAGCAGGGCGCGGTCGCCCTGCTCTGCGCGGCCTCAGTGGTGATCGCCTTCGCCGTGTCCCCTCAGGTGGCGCTGGGGACCTGGCTTCTGTCCCTCCCCCTCAAGCACGCGATCCGCTGGCGCAGCCGAACCCGCCGCGCATCCGGCACGACGTGAGCGAGCGAGAGCGGCTCGGCACCACTGCGGAGTCCCCGGGCCGGCGGTTGGCCGCGGCGGCCCGGATGGCGGGCGGGCCGTCGAACCCGGCCCCCGAACCGGGCGCGGCGCCCGCCTTCTTCATGGACCCCGCCCGGGCGCACACGGAACACGGGAGACCGATGCGCCGCCCACGGCACCATCGCGACACGCCTGATGCGGGGGACCGCCCCGGCTGCATGCGCCGCGATGGCCGGGACTGCTCCGCCCCGTCCACCGGCGTCTCCTCCCCCGTCCGAAGCGGGTCGTGACGCCGGCATCAGGCCCGGTCGAAATCCAGCCAGACGCGTGGGCGGATGGTGAACGATCGGCCCAGGATGACGTTCTTCCCGAGCCACCGGACCGATGGATACAACGAGGTGGCATTCCGGCTGCGGCGCCGTTCGGTCAGCGGCGGAAACAGCCCGGTGAGAAGTTTCCGAATTCAACGGAATCAATTGTTCCGACCATGCGCCGTCATCGTTCCGTCATAAGCGGCCGCACGGTTTCCGCCATCACACAGAGCAACGCTGGGCAAACGACGAGTGGTGATCGTCACAGACCCGCAGCGTGAGACCTCCCGGATCGGTGCGATAACGTCGACGTGCAGCGCACCGGCGTCAGGGATTTCCTGCCGCCGGACGACGTCCCGCCGACGGTGAAACCGGAATTTTTCGACGGCTTCACCGAACGAGAACATGACGCGGACAAAGATGTCCTGACGTCTGTTCACGATTCACCGCGACGCCGCGCTGCGTGAACGAGAAACCACCGGGGAGAGGTTTGTGTACAACAGTCGATTAGAGTCCATCGGAGCTTATCTGCCACCGGCTTCCATGAGCACTCCGGAACTCCTCGCCCGCATGGAGAAGGCGCCTGAGTTCGACCTTCTGAGAATTACCGGAATGGCCGAGCGCCGGGTCGCGGACGACACCGCCGGCACCCCCGAGGACTGCCGCACCATGGCCCTCTCGGCGGCCCGCGCGTGCCTCGGTCGCTCGCGCTACGCCGCAGAGCAGATCGACGTCGTGATCTCGTGCTCCATCAGCCGCACGACGGACGGCCGGCGCCACCAGTTCGAGCCTTCGTTCGCCCGGCGCATCGCCGGGGAACTCGGCGCGCACAGCGCGATCCACTTCGATGTGTCCAACGCCTGCGCAGGCATGATGACCGGCGTCCATCTCCTGGACCGGATGATCCGCACCGGTGAGGTGCGCAACGGTCTGGTGCTCAGCGGAGAGCACATCACGCCGATCGCCTTCACCGCCGCGCGCGAGATGGCGGACAGCCGGGACCCTCAGTTCGCCTCGCTCTCCGTCGGCGACTCCGCCGTCGCCGTCATCGTCGACCGCGCCGCCGACGACGCCGACGTCATCCACGACATCGAGCTGATGACCTGCTCGGAGTACTCGCACCTGTGCCTGGGCATGCCCAGCGACGACACCGGCGACCTGGCCATGTACACCGACAACAAGGAGATGCACGCCGAGGACCGTCTCTCGCTGTGGCCGGCCTTCCACCGCGACAGGCTCGCCGACGACGGCCGCCGGTTCGCCGACGAGGGGTACGACTTCGTGATCCAGCACCAGGTCGGCAGCCGCTTCATCGACTTCATGAACCGCGTGGGCGAGAACATCTTCGGCACACCGATGCCCGAATCGCTCTCGGTCGTCGAGAAGTTCGCCAACACCGCGACCACATCCCACTACCTGGTGCTGCACCAGGCACTCGTGGAGCGCCGCATACCCAGGGGCTCGAAGATCCTCATGGTGCCCGCCGCCTCCGGCGTGGTGACCGGGTTCCTGTCCGCGACCGTCTCCTCCCTGGAGGTATGACCATGGCCACCGTCATCACCTCGACGGCGCTCAGCCCGGCCGACGAGACCGGCAGCGCCATCGGATACGCGGCATCCGCCGGTCGTGCGTGTCTGCGGCGAGCGGGGCTCACCCCCGGGGACATCGACGTGCTGATCAACGTCGGCGTCTACCGCGACTCCAACGTCTCCGAGCCCTCGGTCGCCGCGCTCATCCAGAAGCGCATCGGCATCAACCTGGACTATCTCCACGCCGCCGACAGGCGTGCCGCGTTCTCGTTCGACCTGATGAACGGTGCCTGCGGCGTGCTGAACGCCGTCCAGGCCGGAGGTTCGCTGCTGGCGGCCGGCAGCGCCCGCCGGGTCCTGGTGGTCTCGGCCGACACCCACCCGTCGATGGACCCGGCCAGAGCGGGGACGGCTGAGTTCCCGTATGCGAGCACCGGCGCGGCTCTGCTGCTGGAGCGCGAGCACGGCACCCGGGGCTTCGGGCGGGTGCACCACCGCTCGCCGCGGGGCGCCCATGGCGTCAACGGATATCTGCCGCTGTACGAGGCAGGCTCCGAAGGCCGCAGCACCATAGCCGTCGACCGCGACGGCGGCGTGGTGGAGCGGATGCTCGATCTCGCCGTCGACTCGGTGCGCGGCGCGCTGGCAGCCGAGTACGGTACGGAAGCGGCCCAGGCGCCGACGGTCCTGGACCGCACGCTGCTGATCACCTCTCAGCCGTCGCACGACTTCGCCTCCCGCCTGTCCAAGCGCCTGGGCCTGGCATCCGATGCAGCGGTGACCGTCGAAGGGCTCACCGGCGACCCGCACACCTCCGCGCTCACCTACGGCTTCACACAGGCCCGGGACTCGGGACGGCTCACGGGCCACGACCGGATCCTCTTCCTCGCCGTCGGCGCGGGCCTGAGCTCGGCGGTGTCGCTGTACCGGCTGACCGGCGACACCGAGGGAGCCGCCCGCTGATGTCCGGCACCGTGACCGGGACGACCCGGAACGCGTCCCTGGCCGAGCTGCTCGCCCGGCACGCCGCCCGTACCCCCGGCAGGACGGCCGTCGTCCATCCCGCCAGGAGGCAGGGCTCGTCCGGGCCACCCGCCTACACCTCGGTCGGCTACGGCGACTTCGCCGCCCGGGTCACCGCATGCGCCGCCGGTCTCCGCGCTCGGGGCATCGGCCGCGGCACCCGTACGGCCCTGCTGGTGACTCCCGGCGCCGATCTGCTCGTGCTGGTCTTCGCCCTGATGCACACGGGCGCGGTGCCCGTGGTGGTCGACCCCGGCATGGGACTGGGCCGCATGCTGGACTGCATCCGCCGGGTGGGAGTCCAGGCCTTCATCGGCGTACCGTCCGCGCACCTGCTGCGGCGCCTTCGGCCGCGTGCCTTCGCCGGAGTGAAGAGCGTGATCACGCTGCCCCGGGAAGACGGGCTCGGGGAGCTGGCCGCGCTCGGCGCGGGCCGGCCGCACCTTCCCCCGCAGGCGTCCGGGCCGGACGACATCGCACTGATCGGCTACACCACCGGCAGTACGGGTCCGGCCAAGCCGGTCGAGATCACCGTCGGCATGCTGCGGGGGATGGCGCACGGCGTCGAGGCCGGCCACTTCACCGCCGACATGACCAGCACCCTGGTCACCATGCCGCTGATGGGTGTGTTCGACCTCGCGGCGGGCCGCACGGTGGTGGTGCCGAGGATGAACATGGGCCGCGTCGGCGCCGCCGACCCGGTTGTGCTCACCGACGCGATCCGTCGCTTCGGGGTGAACGCCATGTTCGCCTCGCCCGCCCTGCTGGGACCGCTCTCGGCCCATCTGGCGGAAACCGGCGCCCGGGTGCCGTCCCTGCGTCTGATCGTCTCCGGTGGAGCCCCGGTGAGTCCCGGGCTGATGAGCGCGCTGCGCGCCGTACTGCCCCACGACGCGGACGTGTTCAGCACCTACGGGTCGACCGAGGCGCTGCCGATGGCGCTGGTCGAGAGCAGGGAGGCACTGGCCGGACCCGCGGACGGCCCGGCCGCCGCCCTCGGTGTCTGCGTGGGGCGGCCCGCACCCGGCGCGACGGTCCGCACCATCGAGGTCAGCGACGGTCCGGTTCCCTTCTGGACGCCCGGGCTTCCCGTCGCCGAAGGCGAGATCGGCGAGATCGTGGTCAGCGGCCAGGCGGTCAGCCCGCGCTACTTCCGCTCCCCCGGGGCCGATGCCGCGCACAAGATCCAGGACGGCGGGCGTCGCTGGCACCGCACCGGTGACGTCGGATGGATCGACGGCGAGGGCCGCATCTGGTTCTGCGGACGCAAGAGCCACCGGGTCCGCACGGCCAACGGCGACCTGCACACCGTGCGCTGCGAAGGGGTCTTCAACGCCCACCCGCAGGTCAGACGCACAGCGCTGGTGGGCTTCGGCCCGCACGGCGAGCAGCGGCCCGTACTGTGCGTGGAGCTCGAAGCGGACGCGGGTCCGGGGCACTGGCCGCGGATCGAGCGCGAGTTGCGCGCTCTGGGCGCCGGCAACCCGGTGACCAAGGGGATCGACGACTTCCTGCCGCACCCCGCCTTCCCCGTGGACATCCGCCACAACGCCAAGATCCGCCGGGAGCTGCTGGCCGGCTGGGCCGAGGACCGGCTCACCGGCAGTCGCCGCCCGGCCGCCGCGGACCGGGCGCTGCGCGCCGTCCCGCTGCTCGGCTGGGCCTATCTGGCCGCCTGGCCGCTGCTGCCCTGGGACCACGTGGCACTGACCGCGTTGTGGTGGATCGACGCCTTTCTGAGCGTCGTCGTCCATGCGCTCCAGATACCGTCCGCCCTGCGCATGGAGCAGGAGCTGGCCACCGGGCGAAGGCCCTGGGCGACGGCCGCGCTGACGATGCTGTTCGGTGCGACCTGGTGGCGCCGGCGCGGCGGCCGGCCGAAGGGGGCGGCCGCGTGAAGGTACTGGTGACGGGCGCGTCGGGGTTCCTGGGCAGCCACATCGTCGACGCCTGCCTGCGCGCGGGAGACACGGTGCGGGTCCTCGTCCGCGAGGAGAGCGACCTCGGCCATCTGCGCACCGTCGCGGGCGTCGAGTTCGCGTACGGGGATCTGCGTGACACCGCGTCCCTGCGAAGGGCGACGGCAGGCGTCGACGTCGTGCACCACAGCGCGGCCCGGGTCACCGACCGCGGCACCCGCGCCCAGTTCCGGGACGAGAACGTCCGGGGCACCGAACGCCTGATGGCGGCGGCCCGGCGGGCCGGGGCACGGCGCTTCGTGTTCATCAGCAGCCCCAGCGCGCTGATGGGCGTCCGCGGCGGAGACCAGCTCGGCATCGACGAGAGCGAGCCCTACCCCGCACGCCACCTCAACCTCTACTCGGAGACCAAGGCCGAAGCGGAGCGCCTGGTCCTGGCCGCGGACCGCAGGGAGTTCACCACCGTCGCACTGCGCCCGCGGGCCGTGTGGGGCCCGCGCGACACTTCCGGTTTCATGCCCCGGCTGATCGCGAAGATGATGACGGGACGTCTGCCCGACCTCTCCGGCGGCAGGCCGGTGTACGCCTCGCTGTGCTACTGCGAGAACGCCGCCGACGCCTGTGTACGGGCGGCGCGTGCCGACGGGGTCGGCGGCCGGGCGTACTTCATCGCCGACCGGGAGCCGGTGGAGGTGTGGAGCATGCTCGCCGTCCTCGCCGGAAGGTTCGGGGGCAAGCCCCCCACCCGGCAGGTCTCCCTCGGTCTGCTGCGGGCGCTCGCCGCCACGGCGGACACGCTCTGGAAGCTGCCGCCGCTGGCCAGGCACTCCTCCCCGCCGCTCTCCCGGTACACGCTGGCCCTGCTGACGCGTTCGGCGACGTACGACACGTCGGCCGCACGGCGGGACCTGGCCCCGCCGCCGGTCGCCCACGACGTGGGGATGGCCCGGCTCGAGGCCTGGATCGACGGCATCGGCGGCGTCAACGAGTACATCAGGAAGGTGCGGTAGTCATGAGCAGGCAGCACGCCGCGGTGAGCGGCGGTGCCGGTACCGGGTCCCTTGGCCGGGCGGTCTTCCGCCGCCCCGTCTCCCCCACCGAGTGGTCCTACCTTGCCGCCGCCCGGCTGGGCGGCGAACTGCTGGTGCTGCAGCTGGTGGTCGAGGGCACCGGGCCGATCGACGCCCTGGCCCTCGGCCGTGCCGTGGCCGAGGCCTCGGCGTCATGCCCCGGCTCGCGGCTGGTGCGCCGCGGCAGGATGTGGGCCGACAGCGGAACTCCGCCACGGGTCGTGGTCGCCGAAGGAACGCCGCTGGACCGCACCGCGCTCACGGGAGCGCCGGAGCTCGTCGCGCCGCTCGCCCACGCGGAGGGCCGCCCGGCCTGCGAAGTGCTGCTGCTCACCGGCGAACCCGGCACCGTGGTCTTCAGGGCGTCCCACGCCGTGATGGACCTCAAGGGCGTGTCGGTCTGGGCCGCGGAGGTGTTCCGGGCCCTGCGGGGTGAACCCCCGCGGGGCGCCGCGGACCCGCTGACCGACCACGCGCTCCTGGACGCGGTGGGCAGGACCGGGCAGCGGCCCCGACTCGGGCTCGACCGGCGCTCACCGCTCGGCGGCCGGCCCGGCAGCGGTGCGGTGTGGCGGCGGCGTACGGTGCCGGGCCGCCATCCGGCGCTGGCCGCCAAGGTGGCGGCCGCGGTCGCGGAGGGCGTACCCGGCCCGGCGGCCCGGATCATGGTGCCCGTGGACCTGCGGCGTCACGCCCCGGGTGTGTCGTCGACGGCCAATCTGGCCCTGCCGGTCTTCCTGGACGTCCCGTCCGGCCAGAGCGCGAACGCCGTGCAGCGGCGGCTGCTGGGCGCGCTGGCCTCCCGGCGGGAACTGGCGGGCGGCGCGGAATCGGCCCTGGCGCGCCTTCCGCTTCCCGCGGCGGCGGCCCTGCTGGGCGCGTCACGCGCCGCCACCCGGGCACGGCACCGGTACCCGGCATCGGCCATCGTGTCGAACGCCGGCCGACTGACGCCGGCCGACTTCCAGGCCGGGGGGTTCACCGCGAGGACCGTGTACGCCCTGCCCGTGCACGCTCCCCTGGTACCGGTCAGCATCGCGCTGCTGGAACTGCCCGAGCACATCGAGCTGGTGGTCTCCGCCCGTGGGGCCGCTGACGTCGGCGAGCGCTGCGAGGCCCTGCTGGATCGCATCGGCTCCGCGCTGGGCGCGGACGCGCCGGCCTCGTGCCCGCCGCCCCCGGCGGCGCCGCGGGAGCCCGGCGCCGCCGAGCTGCTGCTCGCGCCCGGGCCCGGCGGCCTTCCCTCACTGGACGACTCGGTGGTGCAGCAGTTCCGGGCGCAGGTCGCCCGCCGGCCGGACGCGCCCGCGGTGCTCGGCGACGGCCTGCGGTGGTCGTACGCGGAACTGGACCGCCGCTCCGACGCCGTCGCGGCCGCACTGCTCGCCCGCGGCGTCCGGCGCGGCGAGGTCGTCGGGGTCCTGGCGGACCGTTCGGCGCTGGGCCTGGCCGGGGTCTGGGGCGTACTGAAGGCGGGCGCCGCCTTCCTGCCCGTCGACGTACGCAATCCGGCGCGGCGGGTCGAGGAACTGCTGTGCGACGCGGAAGCCCGCATCTGCCTGGCGGAGAGGGCCTGGTGCGACCGGGCTCAGGGCAGCGGTTGCACGACGCTCCTCCTCGAGCACGTCGCGGGCGACGGAGCGACCGCCGACGAGCGCGGCCGCGCGGCCCTCGCCGCCGCCGCTCCGGGCCCCGACGATCTGGCGTACGTCATCTACACCTCGGGCTCCACCGGCAGGCCCAAGGGCGTCCAGATCGAGCACCGCAGCCTGACCAACGTCGTCGGGTGGATCGCCCCCTTCATGCGCTGCGACGAGGAGACCCGGGCCGCGTACTCCTTCTCCCCCGGATTCGACCTCTCGGTCATGCAGATCTTCGCGCCCCTCGTGCACGGCGGTGCCGTCGTGCCGGTGCCCGGTGAGCTCGACCACGTCAAGCTGCGCGAGTTGTTCTCCGGACGCCTGGCCAACACCCTCGGGATGACGCCGACCCATCTCGATCTCGCGTGGCGCCTCGGAGTCCGCGCCACGCACATCCGCGCGCTCCAGTCCGGCGGCGAGAACCTCACCACGGCGACCAGCGACCGGGCACGCGCGTCCTTCGGGCCCGACTGCCTCTTCGTGAACGTCTACGGCCCCACCGAGGCCACGGTGGCCTGCACCGTCGCCGTCGTCGGCGACGGCGACGGCACCGGGCGCCCGTCCGCACCGATCGGAGTGCCGGTGCACCGCACGTCGCTGGCCGTACTCGACGAGCGGGGCCAGGAAGTCCCGGACGGCGAGCCGGGTGAACTCCACGTGACGGGAGTGCAGTTGGCCCGCGGCTACCTCGGCCGCCCCGACCTGACGGCCGAACGCTTCGTGTACCTCCCGGACGGCCGGCGCGCCTACCGCACGGGTGACCTGGTGCTCCGCCTGCCCGACGGGCAACTGGAGTACGCCGGACGGATCGACTCCCAGGTGAAGATCCGCGGTCACCGTGTCGAGCCGGGCGAGGTCGAGGCCGCGCTCACCGCTCTGCCGGACATCGCGCAGGCCGCGGTGGTCGCCCGCCGCAGGAACGACACCGGCGCGCAGGCGCTGTGCGCTTTCGTGGTGCCGGTCCGCGGCTCCGCCGTCTTCGACGAGGCGGCCGTACGGGCGGATCTCGGGCGCTCGCTGCCGTCCCACCTGGTGCCGACGGTGGTGTGTACGGTCACCCGGCTGCCGGAGACGACCAGCGGCAAGACCGACCGCGGCGCGCTGCCGAACCCCTTCGACGGAGCACCCGCACCCACGGAGGCGCCCGACGTGCCGGACCCCGCCACCGGACCGCGTCCCGAGGGGGCGGCAGACGAGCCGGACCCCGGTGTGGCCGCGGTGACGGCCGGGATCTGGGCCCGTGTCCTGCGCTGCGATGCCGCGGACCTCGATGCCTCGTCCGACTTCCACGCGCTGGGCGGCGACTCGCTCCTCGTCCTGGAGATGCTGGCAGCGCTGGGCCGGGAGCTGCCGGGGAGGGACGCGGAGCAGCGGTTCCTGACCCGGCTCGGCCCTCTGAGCGACACCCTGACGCTCGGCCGGGTGGTCGAGGCCGTCGAGGCGCTGCGGAGCGAGTCGTGATCTTCGTCGGAGAGGGCGCCCTCCTGTGGCGCGCCGTTCGGCACACCCTCGACAGCGGCCTGCCCGTGGACCTGGTCTGCGGTCCTCCCCCGGCCGTGAACGCCGCCCGGCCCGATGTCCCCTTCCGTGCCGCCACGGACGTCAACTCCGTGGCGGCCGAACTGGTCGCCGCCAGCACGGACGGCGTCGTCTGGTCGCTGAACAACCGGATGATCTTCCGTGCGCCGGTGCTGTCCAGCGGGCTGCGCGTCCTCAACGTCCACCACGGTCCGCTGCCCGCCTACCGGGGGCTGCCGGCAGTGGCCCTGGTCTACGCGATGCTGCGTGGCGAGCGGGAGTTCGCCGCGACCCTCCACCAGGTGGACGCGGGAATCGACACCGGGCCCGTGCTGGCCGCCGACCGCTATCCGATCGGGCCCGACGAGCCGTTCCACACGGTTCTGCGCCGCGGGCTGCAGATCTGCCATGGGCTCTTCGAGCGATGCCTGCCGCTGGTGGCGGCCGACCCCGCCTGGAACGGCGGGCCGGACCGGCCCGGCGGCGCCGGCCCCGGTGGCTACTTCGGCCGCAGGGAACTGGCCCGTCTACCGCGGTACCGGGACCACCCCAACTTCGGCCGGGCCACCGACCTGGGCTTCCTGGCGGGCTACCTCCCGGAGCTCGCCGCGGTCCTGGGATGAGGCGACCCCGGGTCGTGCGCGAGGACATGGTGCGGCGTCCGCGCCCTCGAAACGATCGGCTGGGGGGCGTCACCCGGTGAGGCCGTACCCGCGGCAGCGGCCGGCCGCCGTCCGCAACGGCCCTTTCCGGCCAACCTCGCAGCGTTTTCGGCGCTGCGGAACCGAGCGCCCGGTCCGTTCCTCTCACCACGCGGGCAGCCGGCCGTCGTACGTCGTCGAGCCGTGTCGCCCGCTGTCTGCTTCCCACAGCATCCCGGAGGACGAGGGAACGATGACCACCACGCGCACCACCCGGCTGCGGCGTCCGCTGATCGCGGGCACCACGGCCATCGCCGCCATCGCCGCCGTGACCGTGACGGCAGGATTCGCGGCCACCGCATCGGATTCGGCGAAGGCCGCGGCGGCCGGGCCCGACCTGCGGCTCATCGCGGCGAGCAGCTCGATCACGCTCACCTCCTGGAAGGAGGACCCGGGCGTCTACCTGGATCTCGGAACCTACCTCACCGCGGAGGGGACTCCGCTGGAGCTGAAGGTGACCCGGAAGTCCTACCGGGACCCGGTGACCATCACCCAGACCGTCTACGAGGGCGGCAAGGCCAGGGCGAAGGCACTGCCCAACGGCACCGTGAAGGACTTCTCCGGGCTGCCGGGCTTCGCGGAGATCACGGTCACCGACAAGGCCGGCAAGCAGGTCCTCAGACGTGCCGAGAGCTTCTGCCCGAACAACGCCAGTGGGCGCGTGCGGCCCGACGCGCCCGCCACCTCGAAGTATCCGGAGAGCTGCCCCACCAACCCCTTCACCCTCGGTTCCGTGTGGGGCGTGGAGAAGGGCTGGGCCGCCAACACGTACGCGGGGTCGTACACCAGGCCGGTCGAGCTGGCCGCCGGTACCTACACCGCCAAGGTCTCGGTCGCCAAGAAGTACCGTGACCTGTTCGGCATCGCGAACAGGCCCGCCACGGTGAAGGTGACCGTGCAGGAGCGCAGCTTCGAGGACGGCCGGGGCGCCGCGGCCCGGACGGCCGGCTCCGGTGAGCACGCCGGACACGGCGCCGCCCACCCGGCGCCGTCGGCAGCCGGCGCCGCCCACGCCGGCCACGGGCCGGGGCACGCCCCGACGCCCGCCCAGGCCGCCGCCGCGGTGACGAGCGGCGCCGGGCCCTCGTACAACGTCGGTCACGGGCCGCTGAAGGCCGCGCCTCCCGCTCTGCCGTGGGCGCTGAAGAAGCAGCAGACGGCACGTTCGGCCAGGGTCGGCGACACCGAAGGCCAGACCGACGGCTCGCGCAAGGCACCGGCCCTGGGGCCGCTGGCCAAGCGGCCCGCCGGCAAGCCCTCCGTCCCGAACGTCCCCAAGCCGGACCTGCGGTCGCTGCCGGCCTACGGCATCACCATCAGCGACGGCGGAGAGGACGTCCCCGGCAAGGACTACCTGGCCTTCAGCGCCAATGTCTGGAACGCCGGCCCGGCGCAGCTCGTGGTGGACGGATTCCGCTCGCCCGGCAAGGCCACGATGGACGCCTACCAGTACTTCTACGACGCCAAGGGCAAGCAGGTCGGCTACACCCCGACCGGCACCATGGAGTGGGACCCGCGGCCGGGCCACATGCACTGGCACTTCACCGACTTCGCCAGCTACCGGCTGCTGAAGGCGGACAAGAAGGAGACCGTGCGCAGCGGCAAGGAGGCCTTCTGCCTGGCCAACACCGACGCGGTCGACTACACGGTGAAGAACGCCAACTGGCACCCGTTCAACACCGATCTGGCCACCGCGTGCGGCCAGGAGAACTCGATCTCCGTCCGGGAGGTGCTGGACGTCGGCTCCGGTGACACCTACACCCAGGATCTGCCCGGTCAGTCCTTCGACATCACCAGCCTGCCCAACGGCACGTACTACATCCAGGTGCTGGCGAACCCGGAGAACCGGCTGAAGGAGACCAGTACCGCCAACAACAGCGCGCTGCGGAAGGTCGTCCTCGGCGGCAAGCCGGGCAAGCGGACGGTGACGGTGCCGGCGCACGAGCTGGTGAACGCCAACTGACGCGTACGTCCGCACCATCACGGCCGCCCGTGGCGCCACCGCAAGTGATCCCACGGCGGCCGTGATCCACCGGCGCCCGCACCGTCACAGCATCACATGCTTGACCTGGGTGTAGTCGAGCAGTCCGGCGAGGGACAGATCGCTGCCGTAGCCCGAGTGCTTGACACCGCCGTGCGGCATCTCCGACACGGTGGTGCCGTGGGTGTTGACCCACACGATCCCCGTGTGGAGCGCACGCGTCGCCCGCATGGCCCGGTCGTGGTCGGTGGTCCAGACACCGGCGGCGAGTCCGAGCCGTACCCCGTTGGCGAGCCGGAACGCCTCGGTCTCGTCGGCGAAGGGCTGCACCGTGACGACCGGGCCGAACACCTCCTGCTGGACGATCTCGTCGTCCTGCTGGACTCCGGTGACGACGGTGGCCTCGTGGTAGTAGCCGGGGCGCGGGGCCCGCGCGCCTCCGGCGACGATCTCCGCGCGGGCCGGCAGCCGCTCCAGCAGCCCTTCGACCGAGGCGAGTTGGGCGGCGTTGTTGAGGGGGCCGAAGTCGGCCGCCGGGCGCCGCTTCTCCGCCTGCGCCGCGAACGCGGTGAGGAAGGCGTCGTGGACGGCGGTGTGCACCAGGATGCGGGTGGGGGCGGTGCAGTCCTGGCCCGCGTTGTAGTACGCGACGGCGGCGAGTTCCGCGGCGGTGGTCTCGATGTCGGCGTCGTGGTGGACGATGACGGGGGCGTTGCCGCCGAGTTCCAGGTGGACGCGCTTGAGGTCGGCGGCCGCCGCCGCGGCTATCTCCCGGCCGGCGCGGACGCTGCCGGTGACGGCGACCATCCGGACGGCGGGCTGGTGGACGAGCGCGCGGCCGGTGTCGCGGTCGCCGCAGACCACGTTGAGGACGCCGGGCGGCAGATGCTCGGCGGCGAGGCCGGCGAGCAGGGCGGACGACGAAGGCGTGGTGTCGGCGGGTTTGAGGACGACGGTGTTCCCGGCGGCGATCGCGGGGGCGACCTTCCACACGGCCATCATCAGCGGGTAGTTCCACGGAGTGATCTGGGCGCAGACGCCGACGGGCTCGCGCCGGAGCAGCGAGGTGCGCCCCTCGGTGTACTCGCCGGCGGCGGATCCCGGCAGGTTCCGTGCGGCGCCGGCGAAGTAGCGGACGGTGTCGACGGCGGCGGGCAGTTCGTCGGCGCGGAAGAGGCCGGCGGGCTTTCCCGTGTCGCCCGTCTCGGCGGCCACGAGTGCGTCGGCGTGGTCCTCCATGGCCTCGGCGATGCGCAGCAGGGCACGCTGCCGCTGGGCCGGGGTGGTCAGCGACCAGCGGTCGTACGCTGCGGCCGCCGCGGCGCAGGCGGCGTCGGCGTCGGCGGTGCCGGACAGCGGTGCGGTGCCCCGGGTCAGGCCGCTGGTGGGGTCGACGAGCCGTGTCGCCGCACCGCACGCGGCGGGGACGTCCGCTCCCCCGATGTGGTTGAGGACGGTCACGCATGCGTCAGCCACGGCGCAGCGCCTCCTTCGCGGCCGCGCGGCCGGTGCGCACCGCGCCTTCCATGTAGCCGGCGACCCACTGGTCGGATCCGCAGACGTAGAAGGGCGGTTCGTGGGTGCCGTGCAGAGGGCCGACGGCCGTCACGTCACCGGGAAGCCACTGGGTGACGTATCCCCGGGTCCAGGGGTCGGTGCCCCACATCCGGATGTGGGTGCTCAGCGGGGTGCGGGCCTCCTCGCCGTAGAGGCGGGCGATGTCGGCGAGCAGTTCGCGGGTGCGCAGGGCGTCGGGCATGCCGAGGAGCACTCCGTAGCGTTCGGGGGGTACCAGGGCGGAGAGGACGCCCTCGTTCTGCGGCCAGGTGGAGCCCAGTACGCCCTCGCATTCGGAGAGGCCGCTGAGGCCGCTGTCGCGCCAGAAGGGCTTGTCGTAGGCGGCGGTGAACTTGGCGGCGACGGCCTGGCGCTGCCGGTGCAGCGAGGAGAGCCGCGCGTCGGAGACGCCGCTGACGGCGACCGCGCGCAGCGGGCCCACGGGCAGTGCGCAGACGACGGCGCCCGCGGTGAGCGTCTCGCCGCCGGCGAGCCGTACGGTGCAGCCGCCGGGGCGTACGGCGAGCCGGTCCACGGGCGCGCCGGTGCGGACACGGGGGCCGAGGTCCGCCGCCATGCGGAGGGCGACGGTGGCGGAACCCTCCGCGACCCGCAGTCCCTCCCAGTCCTCGTAGTCGTAGTGTTCGCGTGCGCCGGTGCCGGGGACGGCGGCGTGCTTGCGCAGGGCCGACAGCAGCGAGGTGCGCTCGTACGAGCCGCTGGCGAGGGCGAGTTGCCCGATCTCCCAGAGGCGGACGACGGCCGGACCCGCGCCTTCCATGCGGAGCCAGCCGGCGACCGACAGGGCGTCGAGGGCACCGGCTTCGGGGTGGGACCACGGGTCGTCGGGGTCGACGCCCTCGGCGAGGGCGGTGAAGGCGGCGGTGAGGCGCCGGTGACGGGCTTCGTCGCCGGGGCCGAACCAGTGGGGCGGATCGCCCGCGCAGACGCCTTCCGGGGTGGCCCTGGCCATGCGGCCGGGTTCGGCGACATAGCTGGGGACCAGGGTCAGTCCGAGTTCGGCGGCGAGTTCGCGGTAGGCGGTGTGGGCGCGGCCGACGACCTCTCCGCCGAGCTGGACGAGCCGGCCGTCGGGGAGTGCGGTCTGCTCGACGCGTCCGCCGACGCGGTCCCGGGCCTCCAGGACGAGCACGTCGGCGCCGCCGGCCGCCAGGTCCCGTGCGGCGGCGAGGCCGGCGAGGCCGGCGCCGAGCACGATGACGTCGTGGTTCATGGGCGTGGGTTCCTCCGCTGGATGGGGCGACGGCCGCTGCCGCGGGCCGCGTGGGGGCGGCTGGGGGCCGGGTGGGGGCGGCTGGGGTCAGTCCAGGACGAGGCAGTGTTCGGGCTTCCAGCCGACCTCGACGCGTTCTCCGCCGGCCCAGCGGTCCTCCATGCGCGAGCGGGCGGTGTTCTGCTCCAGTACGGAGAGCGTGATGCCGGGGGCGAGTTCGATGAGGTACGTGGTGGTGGCGCCCGAGTAGACGGTCTCGCGGACGACGCCGGTGGCCAGGACCATGCCCGGTTCGAAGTCGGACAGCCAGATCTTCTCGGGGCGCACGGAGAGGTGGACGCGGCTGCCGTCGGCGATGCCGGCCCGGGTGCCGACGGGCAGCGAAGGTCCCTCGTCGACGGCGATCCGGCCGGCGCGATAGGTGCCCGGGACCAGGTTGGAGGTGCCCATGAAGGACGCGACGAAGCTGCCGGACGGGCGCTCGTAGACGTCCTCGGGGGTTCCGCACTGCTCGACGTGTCCCTCGTTCATCACCGCGATCCGGTCGGACATGGTCAACGCCTCGTCCTGGTCGTGGGTGACGAAGACGAAGGTGATGCCGACCTCGCGCTGGATCTGCTTGAGCTCGACCTGCATCCGGCGGCGGAGCTTGAGGTCGAGGGCCGCGAGCGGCTCGTCGAGGAGCAGCACCTGCGGGCGGTTGACCAGGGCCCGGGCGAGGGCGACGCGCTGGCGCTGGCCGCCGGAGAGCGTCCGGGGTTTGCGGTCGCCGAGACCGCCGAGCTGCACCCGCTCCAGCATGGTGCCGACCCGCTCACGGATCTCGGCGCGTCCGACGCCCTTGCGCTTGAGGCCGAAGGCCACGTTGTCCGCGACCGAGAGATGGTCGAACAGGGCGTAGCTCTGGAAGACGGTGTTGACGTCGCGCTTGTTCGGCGGGAGGGCGGTGACGTCCTCTCCGCCGAGCAGGACGGTGCCGTCGGTGGGGTCGGTGAAGCCGCCGATCATCCGCAGCGTGGTGGTCTTGCCGCAGCCGGAGGGGCCGAGGAGCGAGAAGAACTCGCCGGGGGCGATGTCCAGGGAGAGCTCGTGCACGGCATGGGAGTCGCCGTAGCTCTTGCTGATCCCGTCGAGCCGGACGGCGGGTGCGGGGGTCTTTGTCGGCGCGGTGGTGGAGGTGGGGGTGGAGTCGGCGGGGGTGGTGTGGTGCGAGGAGGCGGTGGGCGTCACGGTGTCACTTCCCGGAGAGCAGATCGAGGCCGCCGCGACGACCGAACAGGCGCGGGATGAAGAGGGCGAGGACGATGAGGGCGATCGAGCCGGCGAGCATCAGGGTGCCCACGGCGTTGATGGTGGGCTGGACCCCGAAGCGGATCGCCGAGTAGATCCGCACGGACAGCGGCTGCGGGTCGACTCCGGTGGTGAAGTAGGCGAGGACGAAGTCGTCGAAGACCAGGGCGAAGACCAGGACCCCCGATGCCAGGATGCTGGGCAGCAGCGCGGGCAGGGTGACCAGCCGCAGGGTCTGCCGGCGGGTGGCGCCCAGGTCCATCGCCGCTTCCTCGGTCTCCGGGTTGAGTGCGGCGATCCGGGAGCGCAGGACGACCGTCACATAGGAGATGGAGAATGTGATCTCGGCGAGCATCACCGTCGTGGTGGACAGGGTGATGCCCACGCCCTTGAAGAGCAGCATGGCCGCGACCCCGGTGACGATCTCCGGGGTGATCAGGGGGATGAGCATGATCAGTCCGGCGAGGGAGCCGAGCCGGCTTCGGCAGCGCACCAGTCCGAGGGCCAGCGTCACCCCCAGCACCAGCGAGCCGGCCATGGCCACCAGCGAGACCCGCAGGCTCATGTCGAGTGACGCGAGCAGATGGTCGTCGCGGAGGAAGGCTTCGTACCAGCGGAGGCTGAAGTCCTTGAACACCGTCAGGGACTTCTGGGAGTTGAAGGAGAACAGGACGACGACGCCGATCGGCAGATAGAGCAGCGCGAAGAAGGCGGCGGTCACGGCGATGGCGAGGCGTGGCTTGCGGCCGGTGCCGCGGCGGCCCCGGCGGCGGGCCGGCCGGGAGCGCCCGCCGGTTCCCGGTCGGGTGCCGTGCTTGCGGGGGCCGGGCGTACGCGCCGTCTCGGCCGCGGGACGGGGCTTGGGCCTGAGGGCCGGGCGGAGTGTCATCGGGCCGCCTCCGCGTGGTCCGCCTCGTCCTTGCGGGCCCGCCGCAGATAGCCCAGCATGCCGAGGAACAGCACGGCCATCATCAGCATGGTGAGCGCCGAGCCCAGCGGCCAGTTCTGGCCCTGGAAGAACTTGTCCTGGATCAGGTTGCCGATCATGATCTGGTCGGGACCTCCCATCAGCTGGGCACTGACGAAGTCGCCCATGGCGGGCAGGAAGACGAGGACGCAGCCGGCTGCGGCGCCCTGGCGGGTGGCCGGCAGGGTGACGTGGAGGAAGGTTCGCAGCGGTCCGCCGTAGAGGTCGCGTCCGGCTTCGATCAGCGAGACGTCCATCCGCTCGAGCGCCGCGTACAGCGGGATGATCATGAACACGATGAAGCCGTAGACGAGTCCGGCGACGACGCCCGCGCCGGTCTGGAGGATCCTGGTGTCGCCGTCGGCGATCCCGATGCCGCGCAGCGCCTTCAGCAGGGGCCCGTCGTCGGAGAGGACGACGGACCAGCCGTACATCCGGACCAGGTAGTTCGCGAAGAACGGCACGACGATGGCGGCGATCAGGAGGTTCTTGAACCGTCCGCCGTGCAGGGCGATGACATAGGCCACCGGGTAGGCCACGACCAGGGAGATCAGGCAGGTCAGCAGGGCGTAGCCGAGGGAGCGGAGCAGCACCGCGCGGTAGGCCGGATCAGCCAGCGCGGCGAAGTTCTGGAAGTTGAGGCCGAACTGCGGATTGCCGAGCGGATCGGTGGTGCCGAGCGCGAGGGTGGCGACCAGCAGGAGCGAGGCGAGGAGGAACGTGGCCATCCAGAGGGTGCCGGGGACCATCAGCCAGGTCCACAGCAGGTTGCTCCTCGCGGAGGGGCCCCGCTTCGCGGAGGTGCGGGTTCTCGGGTCGGGGGTGTGCGGTGCCATGTCATCCCGCCTTCACACGGGTCCAGGCGCTGTCCCGTGCCTGCTCGCCCTTCGCGGTTCCGTTGCGGAAGTAGAGGTCGTCCTTGAGGTCGTCCGCGGAGACCAGGCACTCGGGGAAGGGCTCCACGAGCGCGGCGTAGGTGTCCTCGGTGCCGCCGACCGGCATCGGGTAGCCGATGTACGCGATGTTCCTCTTCACGTTCTCCGGTCGGAGCATGTAGTCGATGAAGAGCATCGCGGTACCGGGGTGGCGGGCGTTGGAGGGGATGGCGTAGCAGTCCGAGTTGACCGGGGCGCCTTCCCTGGCGACTTGGAATCCGAAGACGGAGGGGTCCTCGGCCTGGCCCAGCATGGCGGCCATGTCCCCGCTCCAGGCCTGGGTCATGGCCGCGTTGCCGTTGAGGAGGTTGTTGTAGCTGTCGCTGGAGAAGCCGCGCAGGTGGGGGCGGAGGGAGCGGAGGGTCTCGGTGATGCGCCCGAGGTCGTCCTCCTCGGTGGTGGAGACGTCGAGGCCGAGCTTGAGTGCGGCGAGGCCGAGGACCTCGTCCCGGTCGTCGAGTACGAAGACCCGGCCCTTGGCGCGGGCGTTCCACAGGTCGTCCCAGGAGCCGCCGAGGTCGTCGCCGATCTTGTCCTTCCGCCAGCCGATGCCGGTCTTGTACATGGTGAACGGGAGGGTGTGCCGGGAACCGGCGTCGTACCAGGGGTCCGCGAAGTAGGCGTACGACCCGAGGATCGACTCGGCGTTCCCGACCTTGCTGTGGTCGATGCGGTGCAGCCGGTTTCCGGCGGCCAGCCGCTGGGCCCATTTGGCCGTGGGGAAGATGATGTCGTAGCGGTTGCCGGCGTTGAGCTTGGCGACCATGCCCTCCATCGAGTCGAAGTTCGACTGGATGACCTTGACGCCGTACTCCTTCTCGAATCCGGCGAAGACGTCGGGAGCGACGAAGTCGGCCCAGTTGAAGTAGACCAGGTCGCCGTCGACCTTGACGTCGATCGGTTCCCGGCCGTCCTCGTGTGCCGCGGGACCCGGCGAGAGGAATCCGCATCCGGCCGCGGTCGGGCCGAGGCCGAGACCGGCGGCCGCGGCGGCGCCGGCGCGCAGGACGGAGCGGCGGGACGGGGCGGCCGGGACGGTCGGGACGGTGGGGACGGTGGGATGGCGCGGGGATGAGGGTTCCTCGGAGGGCATCGGGGTCTCTCCATGGGGGCGTTGCGGTGGCGGCACTGCCGCGGGTGCGGTCGCGGGTGCACGGTGATCTGGTTCCGTGCACCGGCCGGGGAGCCTGCGCGGTGCCGGGGTGCACCGCCGAGTGCGGCTCGACAGGGTACGTGGCGGGCGGATGCGGCTCGTCGATCCGGGACGCCGGTCTGCGCGGGTCACTCCCCCGTGCCGTGGGGGCGGCAGGGGTACCGCCGGGCGCCCGTGGGGCCCGGTCGGCTCAGTGCTCCGCGCCGTCGAGGTCGGCCCGGACGCGTCCGGCGAACCAGCCGACCGCCGCCTCGCGGCGGGACAGCGGGCCGGGCTCGAAGCCCGGAGTCGTCAGTCCTTTCTGCACACGGGCCACCAGTTCGACGTCCTCGTCGTTGGTGATCCAGCCGATGTGGACGTTCAGCCGCCGGGCGATCCGGGTGCGCAGCCCGGTGCCACGCCGGGTGTAGAACGCGCCTGGCACGGCCACCCGGTCCACCGCCGTCGGGATCGCGGTCCAGGCAAGCACATGGTCGGGGTAGAAGTCGATGAGCGTGTTGGGGTAGATCACGGCGTACCGCCAGACACGGCGGTCCGCCTCAGCCAGTCCGGGCATGGGGGCGGCGAGGCGCTGATAGAGGCGTTCGGTCCAGTTCGACGACGGCTTGTCGCGCAGCGGCGAGGCGAACAGGGCGTACGCCTCGTCGATCTCGCAGGTGTAGCGCTGGTAGTCGAGCAGGCGCATCAGCCCGGGGTGGGCGACGGGTACGTGGTAGCCCTCGAGGTAGTTGTCGACGGCGACCTTCCAGTTGGCGTGCTGCACCTCGGCGGAGTCGAGGTCGTGGATGCGGCTTCGGCCGACCGGCACGAGATCGGCCCCGGCGTAATGGCCGACGGCCTTCGCCAGACCCGCGCAACTCTCGGCGAGCGGGGTGGCGTCCGGGTCCAGGTTGGCGAAGACGAAGCCGAGAAAGGACTCGACCCGGACGGGGAAGAGCCCGAGACGGGGCTTGTCCAGGCAGGGGATCTGCCGGGCCTCGGGCGCCCCGACGAGCCGCCCGTCCAGCTTGTACGTCCAGCCGTGGTAGGGGCAGCGGATGGCCTTGCCGTCCGGTTCGGGCCGGGTG
The DNA here is from genome assembly GCF_003097515.1 of Streptomyces tirandamycinicus. Lineage (NCBI taxonomy): Bacteria > Bacillati > Actinomycetota > Actinomycetes > Kitasatosporales > Streptomycetaceae > Streptomyces > Streptomyces tirandamycinicus. Next base: position 49,279 of record NZ_CP029188.1, read on the forward strand.
ACCAGACGGGTTCCGCGATGGCGGCAGACGTTGAGGTGCCCGGCGAGGGTGCCGTCCTCGGTGCGTACGACGACGACCTCCTGCCCGGCGACCGCGGCGGCGAGGCGGGCGCCCGTGCCGGGGAGGTCGGACTCGTGGCAGACGAGCTGCCACGACCGGGCGAAGAGGTGCCGGGTCTCGGCTTCGGCGACGGCCGGGTCGGTGTAGTAGCGGGCCGCGAGCGCCGGGCCGGGGGCGGCCGGGGCTTCGGGCCGGTTCCCGGGAGCAGCCAGGGCTCCCGTCGCGGTCCCGGTGGCGGAGGCCCCGGCCCCGTTCCCGGCGGCGGAGGCCCGGAGGCCCGTGTCGTCCTGTGGGAGGGGCGGTAGCGTGGCCGCCGGGGTTTCGGGAGCGGCGGGAAGGGTGCCCGTGCGGTCGCCGGAGGCGCCGGGGGCGGGCCTTCGGGAGCTGCCGGTGGCGGACTCCACGGGCGCGGTGGCGGGCGGGGTGTCGGATGTGCGCACGGCGGCGCCCGGTGCGGCGGGGGGACGTTCGCCACTCCCGGTGGCAGGGGCTCCGTTCGGTGTTTGGGCGGTGGCTTCGGGCTGCATCGGCTGACTCCTCCATGCCGCCGTTGGCGGCGATCGGTGTTGAGGCGGCCCAGGGGCGGTCGGCGGGGTTCGGCGAGGGAGCCGTGACCGAGCTGACTAATTAGTCAGTCAGAGTGATGACGCGCTTCGGCGAAGTCAAGACTTGTGGACTGACTAATTGGTTAGTTAGTGTAGTGGGCATCGCAGCTCCCGGCGATCCGCACTCCAGAGCCCCCGCCCGGCGGTACGGCGACAGCCGGGAGGCAGAGGCCGGCACCCGCCCGGCCCCGCACATCGCGCCACGCGCCCCGGACGTCACGGCGTTCGCCGTCCACGCCTCGACCGCCCCGTCCTCGTGCCGTGCCCGGGCCCACACCCCGCCCGGTACGGAGCCGGACCCCCGGCTCCACACCCCGCGCTCCCCCGCTGCGGCCAGATCCCCGAAGTCCCCTCTTCTCTCCCGGAGGCACACATGAGCGGTCGTCGGAGTCTCGTCTGGCTCGGGCTCACGCCCGAACCGGAGCGGGAACTTCCGTCCGCCGTGGCCGCGCTGCGCACCCGCGCACCGGACGCCGGCGCCCTGGCCCGGGAGCCGGCCGCCGCCGAGCGCCGCCGGGTGGAGAGGCTGATCCTGCACGGCACCGAACGCGGCTGGCTGCGCTACCTGGCGGAGGTCGCCGACCTCGTGACCTCCGTGGCGGCGGGGACCTCGCCCGGCGACCCTCGCGCCGCGCTGGCCGCGGGCGAGGTCGTCCTGGACCACCACCGCATGCTCATCGGCCTGCCGGGATCCGGCTACGACCGCACGGCACGGGACCGCTCCGCCCTCGAGACGGCGGTCCGCACGCTGCGGGCCTCCGCGGCCGGGCGTCCCGGCACCGCCCCGTCCGCGGCCGCCGCCGCACCGGAGACCGCGGCTTCGGCGGAGCGCCGCCGAGTCTCCCCCGCAGCGGCGAACCGGGCCGAGCGGGGCAGCGGCCCACCCCCGGCGACGGCCCCGGCCCGGCGACGCGCCGGCCGTCCCTGGGCGACCGGTTCACCGGACGCACCCACGCACCGCACCCCCACCCCGGACGGAGACCGGACATGACCGTCGCGACCGCCCCGACCGCCGTGCGCTCGCTCCTGGCCGATCCGGCGGGCTCCGTGCTCGGCGCGGAGCCCGGTGAGGCCGAGAGCGCCGAGGCGTACGCCCGCTCGGGCGGATACGCGAGAGCCGCCTCTCCGGACCGGCTGCTGGAGGCCATCGCCCGCTCGGGCCTCCGCGGCCGGGGCGGTGCCGGGTTCCCGGCCGCGGTGAAGCTCCGCGCGGTGCGCGACGGAGGCGGTGTGCCCGTCGTCGTGGCCAACGGCGAGGAGGGCGAGCCCGGATCCGTGAAGGACCGCTGGCTGCTGCGGGCCAGGCCGCACCTCGTCCTGGACGGGCTCTCCCGCGCCGCCGAGATCACCGGTGCCACGCGGGGCTGTGTGTACCTGTCCGACCCCTGCGCGGCGACGAGGATCCGCCGCGCGCTCGCCGAACGGCCGCCGCCGATCCCGGTGGAGGTCGTCGAGACCGCGCACACCTACGTCGCCGGGGAGGAGACCTCGGTGGTGCGGCGCATCAACGGTGGCCCCGCGCTGCCGGCCGCCAAGCCGCCCCGGCCGTACCAGCGCGGAGTCGCCGGCCGGCCCACCCTGGTCGCCAACGTCGAGACGCTCGCCCGGATGGCGCTGATCGCCGCGCGGCCGGACCTGGGTGACGCGATCGCCCGCACCACCCTGCTCACCCTCTCGTCCCGGCGGGACGCCCCCCTGCTCGTCGAGGCCCCCTACGGCGCACGGCTGCGTGAGGTCGCCGGCGGCCAGGGCTCCGGCGACGCGTACGGTGCGCTGATGGGCGGGCTGTTCGGCGGGCTCGTCGGCTCCGGCGCGCTGGCGCTGCGGCTTGACCCCGGTGCGCTGGCCGCGGCCGGCACCTCCCTCGGCTGCGGGGCGATCCACTTCCTCGTACCGGGCGGGTGCCCCGTCGCCGTCGCCCGTGACGCGGCGGACCGGCTCGCCGCCGAGAGCGCACGGCAGTGCGGCGTGTGCGTGTCGGGCACGGCCGCGATCCGCGACACGCTCCGGCGACTGGCCACCGGCTCGGCCGGGCCGGACGCCGCCGAACGGCTCGAACGCTGGGCCGCGGGCCTGCCGGGGCGCGGCGCGTGCGGGCTGCTCGACGCCGCCGCGGGCACCGCGGGAAGCCTGCTGCGTGCCTTCCCCGACGCCGTACGCGACCACCTCGCCACCGTGTGTCCGGTGTGCGCCCGCTGCCCGGCCTCCGGTGGCCGCCGCCTGGCCGTGCACGTTCCGGACGTCGCCGGCATCCGCCCGGAGCCCGATCCCGCCCGCTGACCCCGACTCGTCCCCCACCCCGCCCGTCCACCGACTCCGCCCCGCCCACCGGCCCCTCCACCCACCCGGCCCCGGCGTCCCGCGCCGGCCGTCACCTCCGCCCCGCCCTCGCCGAAAGGAACGCCGCGTGAAACTCCTCCTTGACTCCACCCGCTGCCAGGGCTACGGGCTCTGCCGGGAGCACGCCCCCCAGCTGATCGAACTCGACGAATGGGGCTATGCGTCGGTCATCGCCGCAGACGTGCCGCCCTCCTGTGAGGACGCGGCCCGCGCGTGCGCCGACAGCTGCCCCAACTCCGCACTGCGCTTGGAGAAGTGAGATGGCCCGTGACCTGAGCGCGCTGTTCGCCCCGAAGTCCGTCGCCGTCGTCGGCGCCAGCGACGACCCCGCGAAGTACGGCCACGCGGTGGCCGCGCAGGCCCTCCGCGCTCCCCTGCGCAGACCCGTGCATCTGGTGAACCGCCGCGGCGGCACGGTCCTCGGGCGCCCCGCCGCGAGGAGCCTCGCGGAGATCGGCGAACCGGTGGAGCTGGTGGTGGTCTCCGTCCCCGGCACCGGTTTCGAGGAGGCCGTCGACTCCGCCCTGGAGTGTGGTGCCCGCGCCATCGTCGCCATCACCGCCGGCTTCGCCGAGACGGGCGCCGCCGGGCTCGCCCGGCAGCGAGCCGTCGCGGAGCGGGTGAGGGAGGCGGGAGCCGTGCTGGTGGGCCCCAACTCCCTCGGCATCGCCGACAACACGACCGAGCTGTACCTCGCCTCCGACACGTTCGCACCCGGCGGCGTCGCCCTGCTCAGCCAGAGCGGCAACCTCGCGCTGGAACTGCAACTGCGGCTGGCGCCGCACGGGCTGGGCTTCTCCCGGTTCGTCTCGCTCGGCAACCAGTCCGACATCACCCTCGTCGACCTCGTCGAGGACTGCGCGGGGCACGCCGGGACCTCCGCCATCGCCGTGTACGCGGAGGACTTCGGCGACGGCCGCGCCTTCGCCCGGGCGGCCGCCGCGGCCGGCAAGCCGGTGGTGCTCCTCACCGCGGGCCGTGGCCTCGCGTCCGCGCGCAGCGCGCAGTCCCACACCGGGGCGCTGACCACCTCGGCCGACGTGGTGGCCGCCGCGTGCCGGGAGGCCGGAGTGGAACTCGTCGCCACTCCGCGGGAGATGACCGTGGTCCTCGCGGCGCTCGGCACCCGGGTCCGGGCCGGCGGCCGCCGTACCGCGGTGTTCACCGACGGCGGCGGGCACGGAGTCGTCGCGGCCGACGCGGCGGAGGCCGCCGGGCTCGAGGTCCCCGAACTCGGCGGCGCCACCCGGCGGGAGCTGCGGTCGGTGCTGTGGGAGCAGTCCGCGGTCGGCAACCCGGTGGACCTGGCCGGGATGGGGGAACAGGACCCGCGCTCGTACTCCGCGGCGATCGGGGCGCTGCTCGGCGCCGACGAGGTGGACGCCGTACTGATGACCGGCTACTTCGGCGGCTACGCGGCAGCGGGCGGCGGCCTGGGCGGCGGGGGCGCGACGCTCGCCGCGGGAGAGGGCCGTGCGGCCGGTGAGATCGTCGGGCACTGGCGGGCGCGGCCGAAGCCGCTGGTGGTCCAGTCGATGTACCCGGCGTCGCCGAGCTGCCGGACCCTGGCCGACGCGGGCATACCGGTGTTCTCCTCGACCGAGGACGCCTCGCGGGCGCTGGCCGCGATGGCCTCGCAACGCCCGGGCGGACGGCCCGGGCCGTCCCCGCTGCCGCCGGCCGCCCCGGCGCTGCGCGATCCCGGGTACCACGCGGTCCGCGGCCTGCTCGCGGCCGCCGGTGTGCCGTTCCCGGCCGCCCGGGAGATCACCGGAGAGGCGGAACTGCTCGCCGCCGCCGCTGAGTTCCCGGGGCCGTACGTCCTCAAGGCGCTTCACCTGCTGCACAAGTCGGACGCGGGCGGGGTGGCGCTGCGACTGGCCGGCCGTGACGACCTGCTCGCCGCGTACCGGGAGATGCACGCCAGGCTCGGCGCCCCCTCCTACTCGGTCGAGGCCATGGCGGACCTCTCGGACGGCGTGGAGCTGATCGTGGGGGTCAACCGTGATCCGCGGTTCGGTCCGGTCGCCATGGTCGGGCTCGGGGGCGTCCTGACGGAGACGCTGCACGACGTCGCCTTCTCGCTCGCACCGGTGCCGGCGGGGCGCGCCGGGCGGCTGCTGCGGGGGCTGCGCACCGCGGCCCTGCTCTCCGGCGTCCGCGGCCGCCCGGCGGTGGACGTGGACGCCGCGGCGGAGGTGGTCGAGCGCATCACCACCGTCGCGGCCGCGCATCCGGAGATCGCCGAACTGGAGGTCAACCCCCTGCTGGTGCGGCCGGACGGCGCCCTGGCCCTCGACTGCCGGGCCGTACCGGCCTGACTGCCTCCTCCCCCACCACCGGGCCGCGCGGGCCCGGTGTCCCCCACCTCCCGATCCCCGGCGCGCCGCGTCCCCTCCCCTCCCTCCCCCTCCCTCCCCTGCCCTGCCCTGCCCTGCCCTGCCCTCGACGATCCTCCGGAGGAACACCCATGGACTTCCGCTACACCCCCGAACAGGCGGACCTCAAGGCCCGGGCCGCCGCCTACTCCCGGCTGCTCATGCAGTACGAGGACCGGTCCGAGGAGGCGGGCGGACCGCTGCCGGCCGACACGGTCCGCGACCTCACCCGGGCCGCCATCGACGCCGGCGTGTACGCCATCAACATGCCCGCCGAGTGGGGTGGTGCCGGGCTGTCCCTGCTGGACCAGGTGATCGTGGAGGAGGAGTTCGGCAAGGTCACCAACTGCCTGTGGGACATCCCGTGGCGGCCCGCGAACGTCCTGGCGTACGGCACCCGGGCGCAGCGGGAGAAGTACCTGCTGCCGGTGGTCCGGGGCGAGAAGTTCGACGCCTTCGCGGTGACCGAGCCGGGGGCCGGCTCGGACCCCTCCTCGGGGACCAGCACCGCGACCCGTACGGACGGCGGCTGGCTGCTGAACGGCGAGAAGTGGTTCGTCACCTGCGGCGACATCGCCGACTTCCTGCTGGTGCAGGCGGACGCCGGCCCGGAGCGGGCCGCGACGCTGTTCTTCGTCGACAAGCAGGCGCCGGGGGTGGAGATGACTCGGGTGCCGCGCTTCATGCACTCGGCGGTCAACGGCCATCCCGAGTTCACGTTCACCGATGTGTTCGTCTCCGACGAGGACGTGCTCGGCGGGGTCGGCAACGGCTACGAGCTGACGAAGGAGTGGTTCACGGACGAGCGGCTGATGATCGCGGCGCGGACGACCGGGGCCGCCGAGCGCGCCCTGGAACTCGCCCGGGACTGGGCCGTCGAGCGCCGCCAGTTCGGCTCCCGCATCGCCGACTTCCAGCTCGTCCAGGGCATGCTCGCCGACTGCGCCGTCGACATCGCCGTCAACCGCGCCTACACCCACCAGGTCGCCTGGGAGGCCGATCAGCCGGGCACCGACCGCAAGGCGCTGCACGCCAAGGCGTCGACGGCGAAGCTCGCGGCGAGCGAGGCGGCGGGCCGGGTCGTCGACCGCTGCGTGCAGATCTTCGGCGGGCGCGGCTACGACCGCTCCTACCCCGTCGAACGCCTCTACCGCGAGCTGCGCGTGGACCGCATCTGGGAGGGCACCTCCGAGATCCAGCGGCTGATCGTCGCCAACGAACTGATCAAGCGGGGCACCAGAGCCCTCGCGCTGCCCCACTCCTGACCCGGTCCTCCCGGACCGCCGCACACTCTTAGGGAACCGCCATGGACTTCCGTCTCACCGCCCGCCAGAAGGAACTCAAGGACGCGGCCCGCGGGCTCACCGACTTCATCATGAAGTACGAACTCGACTGCGAGGAGAACAACGGCCTGCCGCCGCAGGCCCACCACGAGATCCGGGACGCCGTGCTCGCGAGCGGCCTCCAGGCCGTCAACATGCCCGCCGAGTGGGGCGGTGCGGGGCTCGGCATCCTGGAGCAGGTGATCGTGCAGGAGGAGCTCGGCAGGCTGACGGGCGCCCTGTGGGACACCGTGTGGCGGCCGGCGAACGCCCTGCGCTTCTGCACTCCGCAGCAGCGCGAGCGGTTTCTCCTCCCCGTCATCGGCGGACGGCGGCGGGACTGCTACGCGGTGACCGAGCGGGGAGCCGGGTCGGACCCCCAGGGCATCGCGACGACGGCGACCCGCACCTCGGACGGCTGGGCGCTCAACGGCGAGAAGTGGTTCGTCACCGTCGGGGACCACGCCGACTTCATGATCGTGCTGGCGGTCGCCGGCGCGGAACGTGCGCCGACGCTGTTCCTGGTCGACAAGGAGACACCGGGGATCGAGATGACCCGGGTGCCGCGCTTCACGCACACCTTCGTCTACGAGCACCCCGAGTTCACGTTCACCGATGTCCGGGTCGGCGACGACGCGGTGCTCGGCGGGATCGGCAACGGATACGACATCACGCGGTCCTGGTTCACCGAGGAGCGGCTGATGATCGCGGCGCGGACGACCGGGGCCGCCGAGCGCGCCCTGGAACTCGCCCGGGACTGGGCCGTCGAGCGCCGCCAGTTCGGCTCCCCCATCGCCGACTTCCAGCTCGTCCAGGGCATGCTCGCCGACTGCGCCGTCGACATCGCCGTCAACCGCGCCTACACCCACCAGGTCGCCTGGGAGGTGGACGCGGGCCTGTCCGACCGCAAGACCCTGCACGCGAAGGCGGCCATCGCCAAGCTGTCGGCGAGCGAGGCGGCGGGCCGGGTCGTCGACCGCTGCGTGCAGATCTTCGGCGGGCGCGGCTACGACCGCTCCTACCCCGTCGAACGCCTCTACCGCGAGCTGCGCGTGGACCGCATCTGGGAGGGCACCTCCGAGATCCAGCGGCTGATCGTCGCCAACGAACTGATCAAGCGGGGCGTGGGCGTGCTGGGGATGCCGTCCGCCGGCTGAGGCCGGTGGTCCGTGTCCCGGCGGAGCCGCCGGGACACGGAAGGGACGGCATGCCCCGGCGGCACACGGTCCCGAGTGGACGAGACCGACCTGAACCGGAGGAAGCGGTGGCTGACGGAGAGCGGGACTGCGCGCGGATCGGGGTCGTCGGCTGCGGCCTGATGGGTTCCGGCATCGCCGAGGTGTGTGCCCGGGCGGGCCGGGACGTCGTCGTGGTCGAGGCCGGCGCGGCGGCGGTGCGGGACGGCCGCGGCCGGATCACGGCGTCGCTGGACCGGGCCGTGGCCGCGGGCAGGCTCACGGGCGCGGACCGGGACGCCGCCGTGGCGCGGATCGTGGTCACGGCGGACATGGAGGGGCTGGCCGACAGGGACCTCGTGGTGGAGGCCGTGGCCGAGCGGGAGGACGCGAAGAGCCTGGTGTTCGCCCGCCTCGACCGGACCGTGCGCCGCGAGGACGCGATCCTGGCGACCAACACCTCGTCCATCCCGGTCATCCGGATCGCGGCCGCGACCGGGCGCCCCGAACAGGTGGTGGGACTGCACTTCTTCAACCCCGTGCCGGTACTGCCGCTCGTCGAGGTCGTGCCGTCACTGCTGACCGGCGAGAGCACCGTGCGCCGGACGGAGGCCTTCGCCTCCGGGGTGCTCGGCAAGGAGGTCGTCCGCGCCCGCGACCGGGCCGGGTTCGTGGTGAACGCGCTGCTGGTGCCGTATCTGCTGGCGGCCGTGCGGATGGTCGAGTCGGGCGCCGCCTCCGTCGAGGACGTCGACCGGGGGATGGTCCTCGGCTGCGCCCATCCGCTCGGGCCGCTCGCGCTCACGGACCTGATCGGCCTCGACACCACGCAGGCCATCGCGACGTCGATGTACGCGGAGTTCCGCGAACCGCAGTACGCGCCTCCGCCGCTGCTGGCGCGGATGGTGGACGCGGGGCTGCTGGGGCGGAAGTCGGGACGCGGGTTCCACACCTACCGATGACCGGCCGAGGCCGTGCGCGGGATACCGGACGGCCGGTGGCCGGGACCCCGCGTACGGCGAGGATGCGCCAAGATGGACCGCGGCGGGACGGGTCGTCCCGCACCGTCAGCACCGGCAACGACCGAACCGGGGAGCACACACGTGACCAAGGCCGAACGCACCCGAGAGACCCGGGTGCGGATCCTCTCCGCCGCGTGCGAAGTGATCGCCGAGGTCGGCTTCGAGAAGATCCGCATGCGGATGGTGGCCGAGCGCGCCGGGGTGTCGACCGCGCTGCTGCACTACCACTTCGACACCCGCGAGAAGCTGTTCGCCGAGGCCATGACGCACTCGTTCGCCCAGACCGGTACCGAGCTGGAGAAGGACGCGGGCTCGGTTCCCGCCGCGGTGATCCTCGCGCGCATCCTGCGCGCCCTGCTCCCCACCGACCCCGAGCTGCGGCAGGACTGGCGGCTCTGGCAGGAGCTGTGGGTGCGTGCGCTGCGCGACGAGACGGCCCAGCGCCTCGCCGTCGACCTGTACGACCAGCTCCACGACTGGGTCACCGGCGCGCTGAGGCGGGGCGTCGACTCCGGGGAGTTCGCCCCCTGCGACGTCGACGCGACGAGCACCCTGCTGCTCGCGCTGTGCGACGGCTACGGGATCCGGCTGATGCTGGCGGACCCCAGGGTCGGCCTGGACACGGCCCAGGCGTCGATCTGGGGCACGGTCGCGCGGACGCTCGGAGTCGCTCCCGAGTTCCCGGCGGTGTGACGGACGGACCGTCAGCTCCTTAGGCCCGAGCCGTGGGGACCTGGTCCGGGATTCGGGGCCGGGGCCCGCGTGAGGCGGCCCGTCCCGCGGCTTCGCAGGGCGCGGGCGAGTGGGAGGCAGGCCGCGGCCGCGGTCACTCCGCTCGCGGACAGCAGGGCGGCGACCAGCGGGCGGCCGCCGAGTTCCAGGGCCAGGGCGATACCCAGCGGAGGCAGGGAGGCCACGGCGGATGCTCCGCTGAGGACGGCCTGGTAGCGGCCTGTCGCTCCGGCGGGTGCGGCCTTGGAGATGTAGGCGCCGACGGCCACGCTGTAGCAGATCTCGCCGGGGACGATCAGGACGGCGGCGGTGGCGTAGCCGGGCAGGGTGTGCTGCAGTGCCGCGAAGGCCATGCCGGCGCCGAGGATGAGGCTGCCCGCGGCCAGGACGGAGACGAGGGGGAACCGCATCTGCTCGTTGCCGCCGACCAGGAACCGCATCAGCGGAGGACTCAGGACGAGGACGGCGACGGCGTTGGCGATCATGGCGACGCCGTAGGTCGTGGGTGGGAGGTCGCCGGCCATCAACAGCGGCAGGACGCTGACGAGTCCGTAGGCGCAGATCATGGTGCCGACCGCGGCCACGCTGATCCAGCGCAGGCTCGGGTCGGACAGAACCTGCCGGTAGGTGACCGTTGCGGGCACGGTGGCCGCGTGCGGGCGAGGGGTCAGGACGCGGCGGGCGATGAGCGCGAACGCCACACAGACGATGCCGTTGGCGATGAAGAGCGCCTGGTAGCCGTAATGGTGGGCGAGGAAGCCCCCGAGACCGCCGCAGACGGCGATGCCGACGTTCATCGACCAGTAGATCCAGCCCTGGGCGCGGGTACGGCCGGCCTCGCTGCTGATGGTGTCGTTGATCTGAGCGGAGACGGCCGGGCGGTGGACCTCCATGCTGAATCCCAGCAGGACGGAGACGGCCATCAGCGCGGGCAGGGAGCGGGTGAGAGCGAGCGCGAAGCAGGCGAGCGCGGAAACGGCCATCAGAATCGTCAGGGCGGTGCGCTGGCCGAGCCGGTCGGTCAGCGCTCCCGAGCACGCCTGTCCGATGCACCAGCCGATGCCGAAGAGGGTCAGGCCGGTGCCGGCCGCGGTCGTACCGTGTCCGGCCCCGTCGGAGATGTAGAAGCCCAGGAAGTTCCAGGCGAAGCCTCCCGCCTTCAGCAGCGCGGTCCCGCCGATCAGCGCGGCGACGACGGTGCGGGTGGACGGGCCGGTGGAGGCCGGTACGGCGGTGGCGGGAAGGTGGGTGATGGCCATGGCTCTCCTGGGCGGACGATGCGGTGCGGGAGCGTACGAAGGCGGCCGGATCCGGGAGAGTACGGCCCCCGCGGTCGTCACTGTGGGCACAACGTGCAAGGAAGCCGCAGATCAATGGGGGTGTGTCCGGTGCGGTCGTCACCCGTGGGCCCGCACGGAGCGGCCGTCGCACGGCCCGCTCGGACAGGAGGCAGCGCGCTCGTCCGCCTCACTCGCCGTCCGGATGGCTTCGGGACGTTCCCTCCATGCTGCAAGGCATCCACACCGCGGTGGAGAGTCCGACCGGAGGACCGGCCGGAGGAATCCGGCGTCCACCGGTGGGAGGGCGGGTGCCGTCCAGGAGCACGTACTCTGCGGATGCCTGTCGCACCGCGCGGGCGAGTGGGGGCATGCGCGGCCATCGAGCCCGGCGTGTACGGGCCTGCGCGCTCGTGAGCCGGACGGTCGAGAGGATCAGCAGGGAAGACTGACGGAGACGACCGTACCCGTGGGGGCGTTCGAGCGAATGTCGAATCGACCTCCGGCCTCTTCGATCCTGATGCGATGCGAGGCCAGACCGATATGCCCTTCGGCCACACTCTTTTCCAGTGCGCCCCGGGACATTCCCACACCGTCGTCGGCGACCTCGAGGTGCACCATTCCGCCGTTCATCCAGATCCGCACGGATACCTTTCCGGCGCGGGCGTGCTTCACGACGTTCATGAGCAGTTCCCTTGCCGTTCGATACAGCAGGTGATCCGCCGTTCCGGTTCCCTTGATCCGGCAATCGAAGGTCGCGGAGAATCCCCCTCGCTCAGCCGTTTCCGCGATGAGGGCCCTCAGGGCGGGCGCCAGGCCGATATTCTCGAGGACCGCCGGATGCAGCGTGCTGACCGAGGTACGGAGCTGCTCGACGGTATCCGTGAGAGTCCTGCGGGTACGGCCGAGATTCTCCGCAGCACCGGGGTCTTTCAGCAGTTCGTCAAGATCTTGGCGTGCCGCGAGGATGTTCTGCAGGGCACCATCGTGCAATGCCTCCGCCAGTGCGCCGCGCTCTCGGTCCTCCGCCGACATGACGCGGGCGACCAGGGCGCTTCGATCCTCGGCCAGCCGAACGATGTTCAGCATATGATCCCGCTGAATCCATGAGAGGAGTACGCAAGCGGCACCGACTATCAAGATGACCTGGCTGAAGAGCAGCGTGTGCTCCCATTCCGGGTTACTGCCGCTTTGGCCGATGGCCACCCCGACCACGAAGGACGCAGCCGACGCCACCGTGGCGGCCACGGTCACTGCCGGACGGTATTGGAAGGCCGCGAGGATGGGCACAAGAAGGAATATGTTGTGAGGCTGGACTTGGGGGTCCGTGAAACCACCCGTGATCGCCGTGAGGGTCGTCACCGTGGTGAGGTCGATCAGGAATGCGATCCATATCGCGGTACTCGTGTGCCACCTCCTGGTGTTCGCAAACAGAAGCGCGACGCTCCACACGGCGTAACCGAAGATGATGACGAACGATATCGCAAAGTTCTCGGTCGGTGGATAGAAGAGGTCGGCGAACACGTCGACCACGATGATGAGTCGCAGAATTCCCTGGGTGATCTGTGCGCGCCGTTGGTACGGGGCAGCCGCGAAACCCATGCCGCCTGCCGGGTCAGCGAGTGTCGTCCGCAGAAACTTGGTGAGCAGGGCCATCCGGGACTCCCTACGAGGGACACCGCGTTCTCAGTGTGTGGCTTGGTTCTCAGCGTGTGGCTTGGTTCTCAGCGTGTGGCTTGGTTCTCAGTGTGTGGCATGGCGATCACGTTCACCAGCGCCGGTGTGATGCCGAACCCGACCCGGGATCCTGGACACGGGTGAGGGGCCAGAACGGTCGGCGCAGCCTTGAGTGTCATGCCGCAGGCGAGGCAACTGCGTTGTCCGCGCGGGAATGACGGCACCGGGTTGCCGTGGCGGTGCAGCCGGGCGGAATGCGTCGAGACGGACGCCGAGACGGGTCTCACGCCCTGACCGTTTGGACGTCGCGCTCGACGGCACGTCAAGCGTCCTCCTGCGGCCGCTCCGGGGGACTGTGCGGAGAACGCCTTGACCGACGAGCGCCCGTCGGAACGTTGTGCCGTCTGCCGGGCCATGCAGACTTCCCCCGTGTCCAGCCACCCGGTGGATCGGCCACCGCACCTGGCATGTCGACAACCCATCGGCAACCTGCCGGCCGCCGGTGGTCTCCTCATTCGAGCATGCCTCGCCGCATGGCCTCGGCCACTGCTGCGCCCCGGTCCGAAACACCGAGCTTCTCGTAGAGTCGCTGCACATGCGTCTTGACCGTCGTAGGCGCGAGAAACAGATTCTTTGCCATGGTCGGGACCGATTGCCCTTCAGCGATCATGCGCAGCACCTGGCCCTCCCGTTCACTCAGAACAGGAGCGTCCGATTGAGCGCGCTGCCTGACCTCCGACGCCAGCCCGGGGACGAGATCCGGCGGCAGCACGCACTCCCCCTTCGCGCAGGAGAGAACCGCTGACACGATTTCGTCGCGACTGGCGTCCTTGCTGATGTAACCGGAGGCCCCTTCCCGCAAAGCCTCGTACACGGCCGAGCTCTCGGTGAATGCGGAGAGGATGAGCATTCTGGTGGGGAGGTCGTCCCGCTGTACGGCGTGAGCCACTCCAAGTCCGTCGATGGAGGGCATCCGGTAGTCCAGGAGAGCCACATCCGGGCTGTGCTCACGAATTGCTTCCAGCGCGGCCCAGCCGTCCCCTACCGCCGCCACCACCTCGGTATAGCCGGTGCTGTTCAAGGCGCGGACCATACCGTCTCTGAACACCGGGTGATCATCGGCAACGACCACCCGGACCCGTGACTCGGAGTCTCTCATCGGTCACTCCCTGGGCAGGTGAACCGCACACCCACCTTACGCCTCTGAAAACGCCGGCGCGCTTCGAAGAATTCTTCGCCCGGCGAGCACATGGGCCTGGAAGATCGCGCAGGATATTCGGCTCGATCATGCATGGAGTTTCGCCGCGAGGTCGGTGGGCGGATTCACCTTCTGCGACTGGGGGCGAGCCGGGCCGGTGGCCCGAGTTCCGCATCGGGTGGGTGCCGGTTCAGCTGCCCCGGGTGGGTGGTGCTGCGCGCTGGGACGGCAAGGCTGGGGGGCCGTGCGGGAGTGGTGATGATGTGACGGGTCCAGGGCCGGTGCCGGGCGCCCTCGGCGCGGGTGCGGTTCTCCGGGGTGCGGCGAGGCCGGACGTTGCATGGGTTGCGGGCGGAGCCGCACATCGCGGCTCCGCCCGCAGACAGCCGACCGGCAGAGCCGACTACCGCATGGTGATGGCCGCGTCCACGCCCGTGACCGCACCGTTCAGACCGGTGACACCAGTGATGAGGCCAGTGACACCCGCATCGAAGTCCCCGCCCGCAAGCGCGACTTCAGCAGCGATCTCCTCCGCATCGACATGAGCGCTGTAACCGGCGAAAAGGTCCCGAATGTTCATGATGATCTTCCTTAGTCCTTGATGGATCGAGTGGGTTGGGGGGAACGCAGACCAGGGCGGTGATCGGCAGGCAGAGAGCGTCCTTGTCATCGGGCGAGTTCCAGTTCCGGAGAGTCGGTGTTGCGTTCCGGTGCGAGCGGATCGACACCGGCCTCGATGAGGGCTTCATGGACCAGGGCGTCCAGGGATGGTGTGCCCTGGGTGTCCGCATGGCGGATGAGTGCGTCGGTGAGGGCGGCGGACCGGTGTTGGCCGTAGCTCAGGTGCGTGTGGCCGAGCCGGTCGTCTGCCGGTTCCCAGGCCATGGCGATTCCGGGCGCGAGCTGACGAGCGAAGACCGACGTGGCCGAGCCCGTGCCGGGCAGTCTCCCCAGCATCCGCGGCAGGTCCGCCGCGAGGTGCCACGCGTCTGCGCCGAGGTAGATCACCATGGAGTCGGTGCGCGGGTACGACCGGGGAGTGGAGAGGATCTTGGCGCGGTAGCGTATCCGCTTCTCCTCCAGCCGGCTCAGAGCCTGATGCCAGGCAGCCGGAGCGTTGTCGGGGTCGGCGATGTTGACGTACACGCGCAGGAGCGGCGAGTGTCCGGGCCGGCCGAGGGAGCCGTCGGCGAGGAAGAATCCCGGGGACACCGCGGGGCGGGCGGCGGGAAGTGCGACGGTTACCGTGGCGCCGGCCCTCGATGCCCCTTCGGGGCCACCGATCGTTCCGGCGGGAGCCGAGACGCGTACGCCGGAGACTTCCACGATTGCCTCTCGCGGGCCGTTTGCGGCCTCGACGATGCGTGCCTGGGCGATGGTGGTGCGGTGCGGGGTGGCGTCGGCGAACTGCGCTTCCAAGCGCGCGTCGCGCAGCGACCTGCTCCTTGAGGTGTCTTCCCGGCGACCTGCGTGCAGTACGTCGTACAGCGTGCGGATCAGCGGTGCGCGAAGCGCCGCGGCGCTTTCCTGCGTGATCGTCCGGTCCCGCACGGTCGCACTCCATCGACGACCCGGCTGGATGCGGACGTCTTCCAGGCTCTCGCACAGCCGCGCCGACAGCCGTCCGTGGGGGCATATGGAGGTCATCAGCGTGCTCCCTTCGGGGCAACGGGCAGTCCCAGAACGTCACAGAAGAGGTCGGGTGAGCACAGCAGCCTGCGGGCGATACCGATCCCTGCGCGGTCCAGCGCGCTCAGTCGTGCGCGCTCGGTGCTCGCTGCCAGGACGCGATCCAGCAGGTGCCAGCCGGCGAACGCGGCGGACCTGGGAGCCAGGCCGGGATCGGTGACCTCTCCTGTCTCCTGGTAGCCGCTCCAGAACGCCTGCAGGAAAGGGCGCCTGCTCTCGAGTTCTCGAACGCCCGAGGAGATGATCGCCTCCGCGGTCACCTGGGCGGTGTGCCCGATGGCATGAACGGAACGGGCAACCCACTCTCCGAGGAAGGCCCCCACGTCCCGCGCAGGGTCCTCCACGCGCAGCTCTTCCCAGTCGGCCAGGTAGAGCTTCCCTTGGTGTATCAGAAACTGGTCAAGACGCAGATCGCAGTGTGTGGGAACTCGGCACACCTGCCGGGAGAGCTCACCCAACCCTGCGATGGCGCTCACCAGAGGCGCGTCCTTCTGCAGGAGCCCGAACAGCTCCAGCTGCGCGCCGGAACGAGAAGCGAATTCGCCCATGGTCAGAGCCTGCAGCCCGCCCAAGCGCGGCCAGGAAGGAACCGTCGTGTCCAGGGTTCCGTCCGCCACGGGCATGCGGTGCAGCCTGCCGACCATCCGACCCGCCTCGCCCGCCAGGGCCTGGGTGAACAACCCGTCCTGCTCCAGGGTGTTTCCGTTGCGGGCTCCCTCCAGGAGCTCGAAGACCAGCACACGAGTGGCCTCGTCAGATGCGAGGCACGCAGGAGAGGCGATTTTCGCCGCCGCCTGGCCCATTCCGGCGAATGACAGCGCCCGGCGAAACCGCGCAGCCGCGTCAGGACCGTCGATCTTCTTCACGAAGACCCCGATCCCCGCGGAGGTCGTTCCTGCCCAGTTGTCATTGCGGCCCGGAAATGCCACCACGTCGGATGTCAGGGAGCCCCAACCGTGCCGCTCCATCACGGATCCGATCTCGGGCACAGCCTTCAGGTCAGAGGGAGAGAACTCCGCAACGACTGACATATGCCGCTCCAATACCTATGCGCTGTAAAGCCTTGCAAATCAAAAGTGCCCGAATTCACCCGTGCCGGATATCCGTCGGCCGGTGGGTCCGGCGGAGGACGGCCCTGTCCCCCGATCGGCCCCGTGCCCCGCCTCGTCTCCGGACGCGTACGCACGGGTGAGGCCGGTGCGGGCCGCGCATACGAGCCCGCTTACGCCTCGAGGAGCTCATGCCGCGAGGGGCTGGACGCCCTGGGGTGGCGGCCTGGGTGAGACGGACAGGTCTCCCGGTGGTGAACCCCCATGGCGACCCGACCCACGACGTGCCCGGTCCATGACCGTCCGGCTCGGCGGTGACCGTACCCGCTTGCCCGAACACACTCGGTAGGAGGAGGACTCCCCGTCTCGCGCTGCATCGCATCGGACGCCGCGCGACGGCCCACGGGGATCGCGGGGCAGCCCGTACCCGCGCCGAGCCCGAACGGCAGGCCTGCTGTGCGGTTCGCTCCCGCATGAGATCCGCCTCATGGCGGGAGCGGATCGTCCTGGCCCCCGTCGGCAACGTGGGCCAGGCTCGCCCCGTACGGGAACAGCCGCTGACGCCGCCACCGGACACGAGCCCGGATCAGCGACCACCGCCGACGAGACCACCCACCGTGACGACACCGGCTGCGGTACCGGGGCCCGGCGGGTGGCCGGAACCCCGGTGGGGTGAGGTGACCGCGCATCCGGGAGAGCCGCGCTCACCGGTCAGGGGACGGCTCCTTCCTCCCGTGCAGTGGCCGGTCGTATGAACGCATGGGCCCGCCAGGTGCCTAGCGTTGGGGGCAGAGCAGCGGGACGAGCACGGCGCGCCCCTCGTAGTGGCCCTGACCAGCACGTTCTGCCGCTGCTACCCATTGTCGCCGAGTGGAGTTGTGATGTTGTCTGGACTTCCCTGCCTGGGCTCCGGCCTCGGTTACCGCCCTGAGCTGGCCGCAGCCATCGGGGATCACAGCGACCGGATCGACTGGCTCGAGGTCATCACCGAGCACTACCTCTTCGAGCCGGGTGACCAGCGGGAGACCTTGCTGGACCTGCGGCGCCGCTGCCCGATCGTGCCGCACGGTGTGGAGCTCTCGCTCGGGGCGCCCGAGGAGACCGCCGGCCGGTATCTCGACGCCCTTGCCCAGCTTGTCGCGGACGTCGGAGCGCCATGGTTCAGTGACCACTTGTCCTTCACGCGAGCCGGTGACGTGGCACTGGGTACCCTCGTTCCCCTGCCTCGCGCGCGGGAGGTGGCCCGTGAGGTGGGCCACCGCGCCCAGGCCGCGCAAGAGGCCGTCGGTGTCCCCCTCCTGCTGGAGAACATCACCTACTACCTGGACTTGCCTGCACCTTTGACGGAGGCGCAGTTCATCACCGAGGTGATGGAGCACTGCGAGTGCGGCTTGCTGCTCGACCTGACCAACCTGGACGTCAACGCACGCAATCACGGCTACAGCCCGGAAGAGTTCCTGGACTCCATCCCGCTGGAGCGCGTTGTCCAGGTCCATCTGGCAGGCGGCGAGGACGACCCGGCCGGCGCCATGGCGCTGGACACGCATGCCGCTCCGGTGCCCGAGCAGGTGTGGACGCTGCTGAGTGAGCTGGTGAAGCGGGCTCCTGTTCGCACGACGCTGCTGGAGCGGGATGCGCTGTTCCCCGAGGACTTCGCGGAACTGCAGGCCGACCTCGACCGGGCCCGCGCGGTCCTGCTCGGGGCGCCCGGTACCCGTGCGGGGGTGGTGTGATGGGTGTCCGGGAAGCGCTGGCCGAGGTTCTGGCCACGCCGGCAGTCGCGCTGGCCGAACTGCGCGAGCATCCGCGGTCGGTACGGGATCGTCACCGGCTGTCGCAGGTGGAGACTGACATGCTGCTCGCCGCCGCGGCCCACGCCGGATGGCGGGTGACCGCCGATGAGGTGAGTGCCAAGCTGCGCATCGCGCTGGAGTGTGCCTTGCCGCGCACGGTCGCAGAGGCAGACGCCCGCCATGGCGCCGTAGTGGAGGAATTCGTACGCCGCACCGTGCGCCGGCCGTTCGTCGACAAGGAGGCCGGGTGGTTCGCGCTGGGCGACACGTTCCTGGCTTCGATGGACGGGCAGGTACCGGAAGGGCTCGTGCAGTTCGGCCGGTTCGAGCTCCTGAGCAACCGGCTTGTGCATGACCCGGCAGCGGCCGAGGCCGCGAGGAACTGGGCGCGCGCGGGTCGCGGCGCACCGGGGAGCCGCGCGGTCGGCTCGGAGCAGGTCGCCCACGGCCGTCTCAGCCTGTCGGCGACGGTACGTCTGGGCATCTACGACCATGACATCACCGCCGTGGGCGCACCGCGGAACCTGCCCGGGCAGCCCGTTCAGGTGGTGCTGCGCCGCAGGTGGAAACAGCCGCCCCAGATCCACCGGATCGGCGCGGGGACGGGGCTCCTGCTGAGCCTGTGCGACGGGACCAGGACCGGTCGTGAGGTGGCTGATGCTTCCGGGATCGAAACCGGTGCGGCGATGGCCACGCTGCAGCAGCTCGCCGACGGCGGTGTGGTGATCCCTTTCCGGCACCGATCCCGGCCGGAGAGCGGCGCCGCCGGTACGGGCGGGGCGGCGTGCTCCCGATGACGCCGCCCCGGACCACCCCGCCCCTCGATCTCGCGCCTCGCATGGGAGCACCGCCGTTCCCACCCGAGCGCGAAGCCCGGCCCGAGAACGAGCCGGTTCCCTGTGGCACCGCACCAGCGGCGTCACCGTCTTGAGAAGGAGAACACCATGTCCGATGCAACTCTCGCCCGGAAGGCGCCGGTGGAGGAACTGCTCGAGTTCGAGGCCGTCCCTCACCTCTCCACCGACGATGTCGGCATCCACCGGCAGGACGCGATCTGCCACAAGTGCTTCACGGTCTCGCCGCGCGAGCGCCGCTGAACGGGGGTCGGTCGCCGGCTACCGCCTACGGCCGGCGGCCGACCCACTCCCCGGCACCACATCGACCGGAGCTCTGCCATGGACCCTCGAACCAGCCGCCGCCGTCGCTCCCGCGCATCGGCCGACGCCGTCACCGGCGACGTCTCGTCGCTGCTCCTGCCGAACACGGTGGTGGGCGGCCCCGCCAGCCCCCGGTGCATGGTCGGCGGACGCGGCGCACTGCTGTGGGACGGCAGCGGCCGCCAGTACATCGATGCCACGGCCGGGCTCGGCCAGTGCGCGGTCGGATACGGCCACCCACAACTGGTCCAGGCCGCCGCCCTGCAGATGCAGCGCCTCGCCTCCTTCCCCATGTTCGCGGGAAGCGTCAGCGAACCGGCCATCAGCCTCGCCGACCGTCTGCGGGCCATCGCGCCGATCGGGCTCTCGAAGACCTTCTACACCAGCGGCGGAAGCGAAGGGGTGGAAACAGCACTGAAGTTCGTCCGCATCGCCCACTTCAGCACCGGCGCGTCCGAGCGCACATTGATCCTCACCCGCAAGGGGGCCTACCACGGGACGACCGCGGGGGCGTTGGCCGTGACGGACATCGACGCCTTCCACCTCGGGCTGAGGGGATCGCGGCAGCAGAGCGTTCCGCTGTCCCTGCCCCACGCCAGGCCGCTGGGCCCCGATGCCACGGACATGCTGATCAACGAACTGGAGCGGACGATCGCGGCGATCGGCGGTGAGCGCATCGCCGCGTTCATCGGCGAGCCCGTTCTCGGCGTCAGTGGAATGATCCCTGCGCCCCCCGGATACTGGCCCCGTCTCCAGCAGGTGCTCAAACGGCACCGGATTCTGCTGATCGCCGACGAAGTCGCCACCGGCTACGGCCGCACGGGAGATTGGTTCGCCTGCCCGCAACAGGGCATCGAGCCCGACATCATGGTGACCGCCAAGGCACTCACCAGCGGCTACGTCCCCATGGGCGCGGTCCTGTTCAGTGACGCCGTCATCGACATGCTGCACGGAACACGGCTGCCCCACGGTTTCACCTTCGGCGGCCACGCCGCCGCGGCCGCCGTAGCGCTCGCCAACCTCGACGTCATCGAGCAGGAGCACCTCACCGACCGGGCCGCCAAGCTGGGTACGCACCTGCTCCGGCAGCTCGAACCCCTGGAAGAACTCCCCTGGGTCGAAGAGGTACGCGGCACCGGACTGATGCTGGCCGTGGAGCTCACCCCCCACGCGGCAGCCGCTGCTCGCGATCTTCCCGCCCGCGCAGCCGCATCGGGCGTTCTTCTGCGCAACTCCCCCCACAACATCTGCCTCACGCCCCCCTTGGTCATCACCGACGCACAGGCACAACACACCATCGACGTCATCACCGCGGAAGTCCGCGCTCTGGGGCGTGCGCGCTCCCCAAGGGCCGTGACCGAGAGGGAGGGCGGGAGTGTGCGTCGGCCCGGATGACGGCGAGAAGTCCGTGGGCGAGCGTGACCGGGGTCGCGCCCTCCGGCCCGCGCTGAAGCGGCTTCCGGGCGGCACGGCCGGGCTGCCGCCCGCGACCGTGACCCGCCTGACGAGGCAGTGGAGCGACGACCACGACGCCTTCCAGGAGCGGGACCGGTCCGACCGGGACTTCGTCCATGTGTCGGCCGACGGGTGCACCCGAAGGTCCGTCTCGGCCGGGCGCACTCGAGCGTCACCCGCGGAGTCGGCACTCGGGCTGCAGACCTCGCGATGGTGTTCGACCTCCTGGAGTCCGCCCAGGCCCGATGGCGTGCGATCCCGGCACCGATTCCGATGGACCGGCCGACGCCCGTCACCAACACGGCCGGCCTGGCGGCATCGAACAGCGGCTTCTCATCAGCAGTCGTCACAAGGCGCAATCGTTCGGCCTGCACGCGGGGACGGCAACCCGATTTTCCTTCAGCTCATCCACACGTCGTGACGATCGCTCCCATGGAGCCGGTGCCGTGCTCTTCCGGCGCGGCCCGCAGCTTCGGGGCCCCGCCGCGGACCGAAAGCAGCTGCGCTCCTGCGCGGCAGGGCACTCCGGGTACGGCTTACCGGGGTGCGCTGGGCCGGTCGGCGGGGCAGCATGGCGGGGTGGCTGATCTGCTGTGGGACGACGTGAGTTCCTTCTTCGACCCGGAGGCGATGGGAACGTTGCCGGACGTGTGTGTTCCGAACGCCTCGGTGGCGGACTGGCAGGCGGTTCTCGATCTCGTCGCGGAGAAGGGCTGGAAGTCTCACTACACCGAGGGTGAGTCGGTGCTTCCGGTACCCGCGGCGGAGGCCGTGCTGTCCCGCCCGGCGGACGCCGAGTGCCCGAACCTGCGGGTCTGGCCGGCGGACGATGTGCTCGCGATCTTCCGCTTCCATGCCGACGATGAAGTCGACTTCGACGTCGATCTGCGGGAGTTGCAGGGCCAGGAGCGGCTTGACGCGTTCTGCGGCTTCCTTCGGGAGATCGGACGGCGGCTGGGCAAGCCGGTGCTGATGTACCCGGAAGGCGACTGCGGGCATCCAATGCTCGGCTTCAATGTCGAGGAGGACCGAGTCGTTCTCCTGGCAGACCCGTCCCGCCCTTGACGGCCAGGGCGACCGACCGACGGGACCGGCGCGGCCGTCGGGCGTTCGGCGAGCGGTGATCGGGCGCCGCGGCCTCCGTGCGGCGAGGCGACCCGGGTCATCCGCCGCGGCGGGGGCGCCACGAGGCCGAGCTCACGGCCACGCGGGTGGCCGGTGGCTACGCCGCACTCGTCGTCGGTGGTGAGGCGGTCGGCAGGCCCGCGCTGCTGATGTTTCCGGTCTCGACGGCTCTGCGATGGTGCGGAGTCGCCATGCGCGTACGCCCTGCTGCGGCCGGCATCCGACGCAGCCTCACACGGCGACGGCGACGGCGACGGCGACGGCGCCGGGGTCATGAGCGGTCGCTGTCCGGTGTTCGCATCACACGACCTCGAGAGTCCGTGCGCAAGCCGGGGCGGGACGAGTGAGTAGCACATGCTCACGACCGTGATCGGCGGCAGCTCGTAGTTTTCACGGGTCACTGACGTCACGTCGGCATCGGCCACGGCATCGATGTCGACATCGAGGAACGGATCCACATGACCTTGCGATCACGGTTGAAGAAGGTGTCCCTCGTCGGAGCGCTCGCCCTGGTCACCACCGGGCTGGGGGTCCTGGCGGCGCCGGCCGCCTCGGCGGCGACACCCGTGTACCACATGAACTGCACGACCGGTGTCTGGGGCAACAAGGGCTGGGGCACCTGCACCGGAACCGGACGATGGGTCGTCCGGGCCGAATGTGCCTGGAGCCCGCTGTATTCCGTCAGTGCCGGAGGGTGGACCGACGGAACGGTCACCAAGTGGACGGACTCCTGCGCCTTCGGCGTGGAGTCGGTGCGGATCGTGGAGTACTGATCCGCTGATCCGGCAGGAACCCGGCCGCGGCAGGTGCGTCCGCCCCACCGGTGGACGCGTCTGCCGCGGCGCCGTCCGGGCGCTGCCGGCGGATCGTCCGGCCTGCCCGGCGAGGGCCGCGCGGCAGGACACGCAGCACACATGTTCCGAGAGGGCGTCCGTGGAACGCGGGCAGCCCTTTGCCGTAGGGATGAGGGGAGAGATCGGTGTCACAGGGGGAATCGGCGGAGGACCGGCAGCGGCCGTCGGAGGCGGCTCGGGAGGAGTCCGCGCGGGGCGAGGCGGGACCGGCGGACCGAGGGAGCGGAGTGACCCGGCGCGGTGTGATCGCCGCCGCCGGGGCGGCCGGCGTGCTGCTGGCGGTCTCGCAGGCAGGTCTGGGGGGACGCCCGCGGGAGGACCTCCTCGGAGAACCCACCGCCGCGGACGGGCCCGTGCGTGTGGTGTCGCTGGTGCGCCAGTCCGACATGGTCGATTTGACGCTCGCCCTGTGGAACTGCTCGGTCGAGACCGGTGGCGGCCAGGCCCGACTGGTCCGGGTCGACGAGGCCCTTGCAGCCTTCGTCGTCGTCCACTTCGGCCCGCAGGCCGTCACCGAGAGGGCGTTCCTGGAGGCGTCCGGCGGCGGCAACGAGCCGCCCACCGCGGCTCCCGTGCCCACGCGGATCTCCGGGACCAGCCGGCTGGCCTTCGACGTCACCGGTGTCCTGCCGCTCGACTTCACGGTCGACGAACTGTTGGACTGGGCCCGCTTCACTCCGCGACTGGTGCCCAACGCCCTGCCTCGTACGGCGCCCGGCACCTTCCGGAGCCTGCCGCGCCGGCCCGACTCCACGGAGACGTCCCTGGAGCTGCCGTGGCGGCTTCAGCTCTCCCCGGCCGAGAGCGGAGGCTGGGCGCACAGCGCGGACCCCGTCACGCACGGCTCGTGGACCGAGGTCTGGGAGACCCGTCTGGGGGTCAGGGAGCGTCAGGAGGACGGGGACTGGCGGGTGGCCGAGGCACCCGATGCCGAGCCGTTCGTCCGGGCGGTCTGGGCGAGTGACCCGGGCTTCGAGAACTGGCTCACCACTCCGGCATCGGTCCCCACCGGGGACACGACCGACGGGCTGCGCACCGCTCTCGTACCGCGCGACCGCTACGACATCGTGCGGCTCTCCGGTGACTACTCCCTCCGTACGGTCGGCGGACGCGGTCCCGCCCCCATCGAGGTCGAGCGGCTCGCCCTGGGTGCGCTGGGAGCCGGCTACGACATGCGCGGCGAATGGGACCCGGTCGTCACCGCGAACTACAGCAGCACGACGCGGGAGTGGACGCACCGGGGAGCCCTCGGGCGGGATCACCATGTGCGGGTCGTGAGCACCGGTTTCCTGTATCCGTTCGGTCACCGGGCCGCCGTGCTGAGCCTGACGGAGCGCACGTCGCAACGCCCGAGCGCGTCGAGCGAGGCGCGCGCCGCCTTCCTTCGCAAGCGCCTGATCCTCGTCGTCCGTCAGCCGGTGAGGTCCTACTCGGACGACGCCGACGTGCGCAACGCCGGCCGCAGGTTCCCCTTCCGGCGGGTGCGGTTGCTGACCGCCCGGACTCCTCCCCTGGAGCCCGCCACCGGGTACGTCGGCGGAGGGCCGGCCGGCAACTCGTATGTGCCGCGGGTCGGCGGCAGCGCGTACCGGTTCCATCTGCGGGGCACCGACTGGGCCGGCAGGGACGTCGACTTCGTCGCGCCGCTGGTCTTCGTGTCGGACGCCGGGGCGCGCAGTTCCGCGCATCTGCAGGCACTGCACGCGGCCTACCACACCGACGACCCCCTGCGTACGGCCGGATTCGGCGGCCGTACGGTCGCGCTGGCGCAGCCCGGCGCGCACCCGGGTGACACCGAACTGCCGGTGGAGTCGATGGTGTTCACGGGCGAGGCACCGCGGTCCGGTGCGGACACGGCGGCCATGGTCGACGCGGGGCGGGCGCCGTTCTACCCGGCGCTGGACCGGCTGACGGCCACTCTGCCGGTGGTGCGGGAACTGAGCGGCGACGATCCGGGTCCCGGCACCTTCTCCTACCACGACGCCGCGGGAAGCAGCTATGTGCTGGGCGGGTTCGGTGCCCAGAACCCCGGAGAGGTGTTCCTGGCCGCCACCCCGGGCGTCGACCCGGTCCAGGTCGGCTTCCCCGCCGACCGGTCGGGCGGCGTGGTCACCGCGGTGTTCGCGATCGCCGGCGTCTCCAGGTCGCGCGGACCGGTGGCGGGTGACGCCCATGACGCCGCCCGCAACCTCTTCGACCCGCGGAAGATGTATCCGCGCTCCGAGGCCAGGCTCGCCGGAGGGCTCGAGCTGAAGGACCTGCTGAAGCCCCAGGGCGCCACGCCCAACCCCGAGCAGGCCTTCGAGTTGACCGCGCGGCAGGAAGCGGACGCCGACGGGCGGCCGGTCATGACCGAGCTGCGGTCGAAGACGACCCCCGAACTGCGGGCGTGGCCGTCCGGCGTCAACCTGTTCGTCCCCGCGGACCCGAAGAAGTGCCTGACGGTCGACACTCGCGTGACCTCGCGGACGGACGCGCCGACCGAGGTGGTCGACCGTGTGGTCAAGGGAGAGCTGAAGAACTTCACCATCAATCTGTGGGGCACCGGCGCCACTCGCTTCGTCACCCTCGACGTCGCCCGCTTCCGGTTCGTGGAGCGCAAGGACGCGAAGACGGAGGTCGACTGCGACATCCGCACGGTCTCGTACCACGGTGCCCTGAAGTTCGTCGACGCGCTCTCCCGGTACTGCACCTTCCTCGGCTGGGAGCCTCCGACGGGTCCGCCCACCGGCGGCGGCAGCTCGGCCCGGACGGCGTCCTTCCGAAGGGCCGCCGGGGCGCCCGCCGCCGCTGCGGCGGCCGCGGACGAGCATCCGAGCGCGGGCCAGGGCGACCGGTATGTCGATGTGTCACCCCAGGGCGTGGCGCTCAACAGGACCTTCGCCGTCCCCGAGATCCAGCTCGGCGCGTTCGCGCTGACCGGGCTGTCGGTCTACGCGGGCGTCGTGATCCCCTTCGACGGCAAGCCGATCCGGGTGCGCTTCGCCTTCAGTTCCCGGGACAAGCCCTTCTCCGTGGTCCTCTCGTTCCTCGGCGGCGGCGGATTCGCCGCCGTGGAACTCGGTTTGGGCGGCGTGGAGATGCTGGAGTTCTCCTTCGAGGTGAAGGCCTCCTACTCCTTCGCCATCGGCAGCGTCGTCAGTGGTGCCGTCGAGGCCAAGGCCGGCGTCTACTTCTCCGTCGAGTCCGCCGAGAACGGCGACCAGGCCTGCGAGCTCACCGCCTATCTGCAGTTCTCCGGTGCCGTCAGCGTCCTGGGGCTGGTCACGCTGTCCCTCGTCGCCTACCTCGCCCTGAGCTACTACGACACGCCCGAGCGGCTGGTCGGCGAGGCGACCGTGAGCGTCTCGGTCGACCTGTTCTTCTTCAGCTTCTCCAACAGCTACACCGTGCGGCGCGAGCTGATCAAGGGGTCGGGCCGCAGCGACGGCGCCTCCGCCCGGGCCGACCGCCGCTCCGGTGCCCGCAGCGCACTCGCCGCAGCGCCGGCCGCCGCGGGAACCGCCCGGATGTCCTTCGGCGACACCCTCACCCGGCAGGAATGGCTCGACCAGTACTGCGCCGCCTTCGCCCCCGTGGGAGCCTGACATGCCATTCCAGACCATCACCTGGACCGCTCTTCCGGCGGGCGCCGCCCCGGGAGCCGTCCGCCTGTCGGTGCTGATCGCGCCCCGGCTCCGGACGGACGGGGCGTCACAGCCGCTGTCGGCGTTCCCCGACTGGTCCGACTGGCCGAGGATCGTGTCCGGTATGTCGTTCGCCGTCGGATTCCCCGATCTGGGCATCACCGGGGCACCCGTCGAAGCGGTACGGGTCTCCACCCCCGACTCCGCCAGATGGCGCGCCCTGTTCACCCCCAAGACGACCGTGCGCGGGCACGTCGCCGCCGGGGCGACCCGCAGACGGATCCGCTCGTACCCCACGGCCCATCTGCTCGGCTTCGTCGCCGGCCGCTGGGGCAGGTTCGGCGCCCTCTCGCCCGACGAGCACCCCAGCCGTGCCGAGCTGGTCGGCAGCGGCGCCTTCGGACCCCTCGGCTTCGAGGCGGACGCGGGCGGCGCCAAACGCCGAGGGCTGCTGGCCGGCCGACTGGAGGAGCACTTCGACACCGGCGCGAACTCCACACCCGCCGACTGGGCCATCCCCTACGACGCCGGCGACACCGGCGCGGACGGCATCGCCCGCAGCTTCCTCCAGCTGACCCGGTTCCACCGGCGCCGCCCGAGCGGCAGCGGTACCCTGCCGCCGCTGCCGGAACCCGAGTTCGACTTCCATCAGGCGGTCGCCACGACGCGGCAGTACCCGGCGCTGCAGCGCATGCTGGGCCTGGTGGTGGATCTGCGCATCACCGACCCCCGGGTCCTGGCGCTGCTGCAAGGGCCGGTCAGGAACGGCTGGGTCACCGTGACCCCGAAGTGGAACCCGGCCCTGGGCACTCCCGTCGACGTGGACGTCACCCCCCATACGGCGTGCCTGATCGGCGGCAACCGCTTCGAGGCGCGTCCACGCGACCCCAACACCGCCGACTGGGACCGCGGTCTGCTCTGCCTGGGCCGCTCCGGCTCCTTCCTCACCATCCCGGTGGACATCGACGGAGCCGCGCTACTGGCCCGGCAGTTCGCCGACAACGTCGCGCGGGCCCGCGACGTCGCGGACGGGCATCCGCTGCCCGCGCTGCGTACCGCAGGGTTCGCGGTGGCCCGTACGGGACGGGCGTCCGGCCTGGCCCGGGGGCTCGCCCGCGGCGAGGAGCTGAACGACACCGCGTTCACCAAGACCGGCGACAAGAGGGCCGGAACGCTCCAGCTCTACCTGGACGACCTCGTCCAGGGATACCGGTGGGACGTGCGGGACACCGCCGACACCGCCTGGCGCACGCTGATGGGGCGCACCGGCCACTACCGTTTCCTCGCCGACGGCCCCGGCACCGCCGTCGCGGTGACCGAGGAAGGAGTGGTCACCACCGCGCCCACCGGTTCGGGAGTGCCCGGGGACACCGATCTGTACCTGCAGGAGCAACTGGTCCAGTGGACCGGATGGAGCCTCGGCAACGTCCGCCCCGGTGCGGTGGTCGGGCCCGACGGCAGCCCCCACCGGGTGAAGCCGGCGGTGCGCGAGGACTTCCCCTTCGTCGGCGACTTCGGCGTACCGCCGGGCAGCCTGCCGCGGCTCAGGTTCGGCCACTCCTACCGGCTGCGGGCCCGCGTGGTCGACCTGGCCGGAAACAGCCGCCCCCCGGCGACCGGCGAGCTGGAGGACCGGGACGAACTGCGGACCGCCACCGTGGTGCATCGGCGCTTCGAACCCGTCAACCCGCCCGAGGTGCTGCTGCGCCAGCCCCGCACCCAGGCCGAGGGCCTGGAACGCCTCGTCATCCGAAGCACCACCGGATCGGACACCACCGGGCAGGAGTCCGTTCGCCACCTGGTACCCCCGCGTACCTCCCAGCTGATGGCGGAGCAGCACGGCTGCTTCGACGCCACCGGCGCGGGCCGCCCCATGCGCGACGTGTACGACATGATCACGACGCGGGACGCGGCGACCCTGGAGCAACTCGCGGCGGCGCGTGCGGAACCCGCCCCGTACGAGGAGTCGTTCTACTACGACACCGACTCGCTGCCCGTGCCGTACCTTCCCGACCCCCTGGCACGCCGGATCCTGGTGACCGGCCTGCCCGACGCCGCCGGCAACTCCAGCACGCTGCCGTTCGAGGCGTCCTCCGGTGACTGGCCCACCCATCGGGCCTGGCGGATCAGGCTCACCCGGGGCGGCACCGCCGGCTGGACGCGGGACGAGAAGAACCGCCTCCTGGAAGTCCGCCTCGCGCCGGGCGACGTCTACACGCTGCGCGTGAGCAGCCGCTTCGACGACGGCGACGTCGACCTCATGGGCGTGTGGGAGTGGATCCGGGACTGGGCCGCCCGGTCCGCACCCGGTACGGACCTCGCCGCGCTGCGGAGCCTGATCGCCGGGGGACGCCACACGATGTTCACGCCCCACCGGGAGCTCACCCTCGTCCACGCCGTGCGCACCCCGCTCAAGGCTCCCACCGTCACGGCCCTCAGCGCCGACCGGGCCGGGGGCGCGTCGTCTACGTGGGCACGTCTGCACGGGGCCGTGGACATCAGCCGCAAGAGCACCGGCACGGTCGACCTGGTGGGTGAGTGGAGCATGCCCGTCGACGAGGGCCCCGGAGGCCCCGCACCCGAGTCCGCCAGGATCTTCCGCGCCCCGGTGGCCACGCTCCGGGTGGAGCGGGCGCAGGGAGCCTCGCCCGGCCCCGACGCCCTGCCCTTCGACGTCCGCCACGAGTTCGGTGACACCCGCCACCGGCGCGTCGTCTACCGGGCAGTCGCCACCAGTCCCTTCACCGAGTACTTCCGGGCCGAGACCGAACTCGCCCTGACCGGCGGCAAGGCGTCCTACACCGTCGACGCCGAGCCCGCCGGCATCAAGATCCGCGACAGGGCCACCGGCGACCTTCTGCAGCCCGCCCCGGCGAGCGCCACCGACCCGCAGACCGCGGACGGCGACTATCTGCTGGACCCGGGCGGCAGGACCGTCCTGCGCACCGCGGGTGGCAGCATGCCGGAGAACGGCACGCTGGTCATGAGCTATGTGCCGCCCACGACCACCAGGACCTCCGCCGCCCTCGGCGCCCGGATCGTGCACAGCACCGCCCGCCCGGCCGCTCCCCGGATCCATTCGATCGTGCCGACGTTCTCGTGGAACCGCACCGGACAGCAGACCGTCCGCAAGGGAGGGCTGCGGGTCTACCTGGAACGGCCCTGGTGGTCCTCCGGCCCCGACGAGCGGCTGGGGATCGTGCTGTGGAAGGGCGATACGGCCGACCCCTCGCCCCGGCTCGAACCCTATGTGACCATGTGGGGCCGCGACCCGGCGTTCGCCACCGGGGAGTTGCCCGCGACGCCCACCAACACGTCCTTCCCCGGCGCTCCCCTCACCGGCTTCGACCTGCCCCTGGCCGAGGCGGGAGGGGCGCAGGTCAACGCCGTCGGGTACGACGTCGCCTACGATGCCGGCCGCGGTCTGTGGTACGCCGACATCGAGGTGACCCTTCCGCGAGGCGAGCGGCACACCTCCTACTTCCCCTTCATCCGGCTGGCCTTCGCGAGGTACCAGTCCGCCTCGATCGGCGGATGCCACCTCTCCCCGGTGGTGACGGCGGGCTTCGCGCAGATCGCCCCGGAGCGCACCGCGACCGTCAGCGGCACCGGCGCCTCGCGGACGGTGACCGTGACCGGCCGGTCCTACACCGCCACGGCCGCAGCCTCGGGCCCGTCCGTCCTCCAGGTCCAGGTGGAACGGGCGACACCCGGGGTGAGCGACCCCGACCTGAGGTGGCAGCCGGTCTCCGACCCGCCACGGACGCTGACGTCCTCGGTCGGCGGGGGGAACCTCGTGACATGGACCGGCACGGTCACCCTGCCGGCGGACACGCCTGCCGAGTCGCTGCGCCTGACGCTGCGTGAACTGGAGACCCACCCCACGGGCCTGACCGTGCCCAACCCGATCGCCCCCGGGCGCGGCACCGACATCATGTCCAAGCGCACCGTCTACCTCGCCACACTGCCCGTCTGACCGCCTGCCCGCACCTCCCCTGGAGCCGCCGGGCGGGCGGCTCCAGGGGAGGTGCGGGCCATTTCACCGGCAAGGAGGCTGGAACACCATGCTCCCCCATATCGGTCCCGCCGAAATGCTTCTCGTCGTCCTCGTTGTCTTCCTGCTGTTCGGCGCGAGGAAGCTCCCTGAGATCGCGCGCTCTCTGGGCAGGTCGGCCCGCATCCTCAAGAGCGAGGCCAGAGCCATGAGATCCGACGCCCCCGACGTACCCGACGATCCCGTCCGGCCGCACGGGCAGAGCGCCCTGCCGTCCGCCCGGGCCGAGCCCTCCGGGAAGCCCACCGAGCAGCCCACCGGGACGCGCTCCGCAGACGGCGGCCACAGCCAGGACGATCTTGTGGCATGACGCGGAGGGGGCCGACGCCGCGATGGGCGTCGGACAGCCGGCGTCAGGCCCGGGCGCCGGCGAAGGCCTCCCCCGAAGACGTCACCGGTGGCCTCACCGATGGCGTCAGCGGGGGCGTCGGCGGCGATGTCACCGATGGCGTCAGCGAAGACGTCAGCGAGGACGTCACCGACGGTGTCAGCGAAGGCATCGACGGGCGCACGTCAGGCCAGGCTGAACTTCTCCGCATGCACCTGCCGGTTGGGAACGTTCAGTGTCCGCAGCGCGCCGAGCACGGCCGAGGTCATGGCCGGCGGCCCGCAGACGTACACATCGCGTTCCACGATGTCGGAGACCAGAGCTTGGAGGTTGTCCGGCTCGAACGGCCGCGCCCCCGCGGCGGTCGGCCCGGTGAGCAGGTGCAGCCGGCCGCCGCGGCCGGCGAGCAGTTCTCGCACCTCGTCGACCAGCACGGCGTCGTCCGCGCTGCGCACCCGGTAGAGCACCACGACGTCACCGGCCGGGTGCTCCTCCAGGAGGGCTCGGATGGGTGTGATCCCCACACCGCCGGCGATCAGCAGGGCGCCCGGCCGTGTGCGGTGCAGTGAGGTGAATGCCCCGTACGGGCCCTCCATGAAGACGCGGGTCCCGACAGCGAGCTGCCGCAGACCCGCACTCGCCGTGCCGACCGCCCTCGCCGTCAGGCGCAGCGAGCGGCCGTCGGGCGCCGCGGACAGTGAGAACGGGTTCGCCAGCCACCAGTGGTTGTGCCCGGGGAAGCGCCAGATGGAGAACTGGCCCGCCCGGGCCGGGAGCCGGTCGAGGCGGTGTCCGGTGACGTACACCGACACCACCGTGTCCGACTCGGGCACCACGGCCGCGACCCGGAACCGGTGGTAGGAGTTGCGCCACACCGGCACCACGAACCGCCCGGCCACGAACGCACCGAACGCGAGCAGCCACATCGCCCACCAGTAGAACTGCGCGAACCCGGATGCGCTGAAGGTCGTGGTCTCCAGCAGCTGGTGGACGAACGACAGGCCTATGGCCGGGTACAGCAGCAGGTGCAGGCCGTGCCAGGTCTCGTACCGCAGCCGCCTGCGCAGGCTCCGGGTGGAGACCACGGCGATCAGGACCACCAGGGCAGCGGCGAGCATGCCCAGCAGGGAAGCCGGCACCCCGCTGAGCGCGAGGAACGTCGTCGGCATCGACGCGCCGTCGAGCCTCGCGTATCCGAGCACGACCAGGGTGGCGTGGGTGAGCAGGGTCCACAGCAGGGTGAAGCCGACCCACCGGTGCCACACCGTCAACCGGTCCATGCCGATGCGGCGATCCAGCCACGGCACGCGCGCCACCAGCAGCAGCTGGAACAGCATCAGCAGCGCGGCGTGCAGGCCGAAGAACTTGGCGACCGTGAGCGTCCCGTTCTTGCCGGTACCGGCGGTGAGGAACAGCGCCTCGACGATCACCACGTTGACGACCACGAACGTCCACAGCGCCCACTGCGCCGCGACTACCGGAAGAACCGTACCCCGCTGCATGTGATGACCCGTCGCCACCCTCGCCCCCTCAATCGCCGCGCTGCATCCCTCCGGGCCCCACCTCCGCGATGTCGCGGCACCGACGGCTTCCAGCCTGCCGTGAGGCCCCGATCGGTTGTACGGCAGCGGGCCCGGTCACGTTCACGGTACCGCTGACTCCCCGCGTGCCAGGGGGCTGTCGCACGGACGGGAACACGGCGCCGCGGCCCGCGGGACGTCCGGCGGCGTTCACCGGCTCCTTCGCACCGCAGCGGGCACCTTGACGGCCGGGCCCTCCTTGAGGAAGTCCTCGAAGGAGCGGCTGCCCGGCTGGGCAGCGGGGGCCAGATGCAGGCCCTGCCGGTAGGCCCCGGGCACGCGGCCCGGCAGGACCAGGGGCAGGATCGGCCGCCGCCGCCCGGTGACCCGCAGAAGGATCCGGGCCATGTCGGCCATCGTCAGGGTGTCGGGACCGGGCAGATCGGCGACACGTCCGGACGGGCCCACGGCGCTGAGCTCCACTGCCCGTGCGGCCACGTGCGGAGTGTCGACGCTCTGGAAGCTGGTGCGGGCCAGCACGGGCATGACCGGGAGACGGGACGCCCGGTCGAGGGCGTAGTGCAGCATGTCGTGGAACTGGGCGGCGCGCAGGATGGTGTACGGCAGTCCGGAGGTTTCGATGAGGCGTTCGGTGTCGTACTTGGCCCGGTA
Source organism: Streptomyces tirandamycinicus (assembly GCF_003097515.1). Lineage (NCBI taxonomy): Bacteria > Bacillati > Actinomycetota > Actinomycetes > Kitasatosporales > Streptomycetaceae > Streptomyces > Streptomyces tirandamycinicus. The sequence goes on from NZ_CP029188.1 coordinate 82,387, forward strand.
GTAGTCCAGCGGGTGACGGTCGACGCCGATGATGGACACGAACAGCAGATGCGGTGCCCCGGCCTTCGCCGCGGCCTTGATCAGGTGCTGGGCGGCCATGACGTCGCCGTCGCGGGTGCGGCCGTCCGTGGCGCAGTGCACGACGGTTCCCACGCCCGACAGCGCGCGTGCCAGGCCCTGCCCCGACGAAAGGTCGGCCTGGCACCAGTCGACGGCGGAGACGCCGGTGGCGGGCGGGCGGCGGGACAGGGCGCGTACCCGCCGTCCCCGTGCGAGCAGTTGCGCCAGGACATGACCTCCCAGGTTGCCCGTGGCGCCCGTTACCAGGGTGACCTCGTTCATGTGGTGATTCCTCTCCTGCGGGGCGGGCGGTGGACTGCGGGGGTGGTGGACTGCGCGGGTGGTGGACTGCGCGGGCGGCGGGTCGGGAGCCCGGCGGTCGACGCAACTCTCGCGACGGTCCCGTCGGGCACATCCGCCGGCCGCCCGTGACCGCCGTCGCCGACGCACCCGTGCGCCGGGCGAGGGGCCGCGCGCGTCCGGACCAGGGCCGCGAGGACATGCTCCGGACAGTCCTACTCTCGGTGTACGGGTGCCCCCAGGCAATGAGCGACGACTGCTCAAGACGCCGCCGCCATGCCGTCACGGCCGGGTCCCGCCTCCATCGCAGCGGTAGGTGAAGGAGACCGACGCGGTGTGCGAGGTCGGGGCGAGGACGTCCACGACCGCGCGGGCCTGGTGGACGCCGCGGCCGTGGAAGGTCCAGGCCAGAGGGAGTCCGACCTTCTCCCGGCCGAGCGGAACGGGCTGCTCCAGCACGCCTGAGTCGGTACCGTCACTGCGGATCCAGCGGTAGCGGATCGTCCCGGTGCCCCCGTTGGTCGTGACCGTGGCGACGACCGTGGCGCTGCCACCGCACGGCACCTCGGCGGCGCCGGCGCTCGCGGTGACGCCGGTGACCGCCAGCTCCGGTGACGGTCGCGGCCAGAGGAGGACGGCGACGGCCGCCACGACCAGGACGGCCGGCACCGGCCACCGGGCGCATCGGCGCGTCGGGCGCCGGGAACGGGCCGTGGAACGGGCCGGGCCGCCGCCGTGCCAGGCCGCTCTGAGCCGGTCCTGTGCCGGGTCGTGGTCGGGCAGGCGCATCGTCGGGTCACCGGTGGTGAGGGGGTTCAGCACATGTACGGCGGTGTTCCACACGGTCACGTCCGACGCGTGGGGGCCGCGGTGGGGGCCGCGGTGCGGGGGCGGTCCGGCAGGTTCCGGTGCGGCGTCCACCGCGGGGTAGTCGCTCCAGCCCGTCGTCAGGTACTCGGGGCCGCCGTCCCCGTCCGGGCCGGGGATGCGCTTCAGGCGAGTCGTCGGGGGGTCCGAGGGCTCGTGCACGGCGTCCCGTTCCCTCATCCGCGTTCCGGCCACGTGACGATGCACGCCAGGGAGGGCATGTCCCGGTAGGACCCGCCCGCCGCGGCGCCGGGTGTGGTGACCACCCGAAGGCCCCAGTAGCCCGGGCACGTGGTGAAGGCGTGGCGGTACGACAGGCGGTAGGTGGTGCGGCCGCTGAGGCGGTAGGTCTCGGTGGCCCCGTCCTGCTGCCCGGGGATTCCGGCCTTCTCGCTGTTGTACCAGGTCAGTTCAAGAGTGACCGGGTCCGTGCTCGTCGTGGTGACGATCAGGTCCGCGTCGGCGCCGCGCACCTGCGTCGACTCCTCCAGCGAGGCGATGTCCACCGAGCCGACCGCGACCGGCCCCGGGACGTCCTGCGGCACGGGGTCCGGCCCGCCGGTGCCGCGGGCATCTCCCGCTTCCTGCACTCCGGCTGCGGGGGCCGGTCCCGGCTCTCCCGGTGACGTGGTCCCCGACCCTCCGGCGGCGCCGCCGACCGGAACGGCGCCGGCCCCTCCGGTCGAGGAGGCGGCGGCGTCCGCCCCCGCCGCCGGGGAGCGGTCGGTGCCAGCATCCCCGGCCGGGGGGCGGGCGGCGCCTGTGAACCCTGGCGCCGGTGAAGGGGAGGAGGCGGAGGAAACGGGCGGGGAGGCCGACTGCCGTGACGGGGGCGCGAAGCCGGCGCCGGCCTCGCGCCCGCTCGCACCGGTCACCGGCGAGGCCGCGGAGGCCGGGTGGCTGAGGGAGTCGTCGGTGATCAGGACACCGGTCAGTGCGGTGACGCCCAGCAGCAGCCCCGCGCCGGCGAGCGCCGGAGCCCTGAGGGAGCGCTTCGCGACCTGGCCGCCTCCCGCACCCGGCGAGCCGCTGCGCGCCGCCGCCCGGCCGCCGGTCGTCGGCGTACGAGGGAATCGACGGGTTCCCGGACGGCCCGGATCCTCCAGTGCGGTCGTGGCCAGCGCCGTCGTCGCGTCCGTGCCGCGGTGCGCCGGACCGCCGGTCGGCAGGAGCAGTCCGGCCGCGAGAACGGCCAGGGTGCGGCGGCCCCGCTCCTCCCAGCCCGGCCCGTAGCCGTCGATCGCCGCCCGCTCCAGTTCGGTGAGGAACGCGGCCGCCGAAGCGGGCCTGTCCCGGGCGTCCTTGGCCATCCCGCGGAGAACGAGCGGGCGCACCGGTGCCGGGGCGGCTTCGGCGTCCACTTCCGCCGAGAGGTGCTGTACGGCGATCTCCGCCAGGCTCTCCCCGGCGAAGGGCCGTGCACCCGTCACGCACTCGAAGAAGGTGGCGGCGGCCGCGTAGACGTCGGTGGCGGGCGAGGCGGGGCCGCCCTGCCACTGCTCGGGTGCCATGTACATCGGCGTCCCCGCCTGGGCTGGAGAGCTCCCCTCCCGGGCCGCGATACCGAAGTCGATCAGCTTGGAGACCGCGTCGGCGGTGACCAGCACGTTCTCGGGCTTGTAGTCGCGGTGCACGACGCCGGCGCGGTGCGCCTCGGACAGCCCCAGCAGCGAGCCCTTGAGCACGGTCAGCGCCGCTTCCGGCGTGGTGGCGCCCTCGCGCCCCAGCAGTGCCCGCAGCGACGGGCCGTCGACCAGTTCCACGACGATGGCGGCGCCGTTCTCGTTCTCCACGTACCGGTGGAAGCGAGCCACGTGGGGGGAGTCGAGTTCCCTGAGCAGTGCGGCCTCGGCCCGGAACTCCCGGCGGAAGCGCGGGTCCGCGGACAGCCGTTCGTTCAGGTACTTGATCGCCACGGGCGTGCCGGTGCCGGCGTCGACGGCCCTCACCACGCGTCCGCTGCCTCCGGAACCCAGCTCTCGTGCCTCGATGTAGCCGGGGACTGACCAGGTGCTCACGGTTTCCCTCTGCCTTTCCTCTCCACCGGGCCGGTGTTCGGGCCCGCCCGTCAGCCTGGCTGCCCGGCTGCGGCCGCACATGAGTGGTCACTACTCATTTCCGCAGAGGCGCGTGTACGGGGGACCCGGTGCGCGTGTACGAGGAACCGGTGCGCGTGTACGGGGGCCCATTGCACGTGTACGGAAGGCCCGGTGGCGCTGTTCTGGGGGTCGTCTCACGCCCCGGAAACGCCGCGGCCCCGTTCCCGGTCGCCCTGCATAATGGCTCGCTGTCGTCATATGTCTCACCCACGGCGAGACGGGGGGAATGCGCACACAATGGAGCGAACCATGAGGGAGGGGGCACCGCTGCGCCGGTGGCCGCTCGTGGGGCGGGCGGCACAGCTGGCGGTCTGTGAGGAGGTCCTGTCGGATCCCCGGCGTTCCGCGCTGCTGATCTTCGGTGCGGCCGGGGTCGGCAAGTCACGGCTGGCCGAGGAGGTCCTGAGCCGGCCGGTCGCCGGACGATCGGTGAGCCGTGCGGTGGCGACGACCGCCGCGGCGCAGGTGCCGTTGGGAGCGGTGGCCCATCTGCTGCCGGACGGAGTGGACATGTCCGACCCGGTCTCCGGGTTCTCGGCCGTCTTCACGAAGATGGCCGGAAGCCGGGACCGGCACCAGCGCTCCGTCGTCCTGGTGGACGATCTGCATCTGCTCGATTCCACCTCCGTGATGCTGCTGCGCCAGCTGATGGACGCGCGGGCGGTGTTCCTGGTGGGCACCGTGCGCACGGGTGAGCCGGCGAGCGAGGCGGTCGCGTCACTGGGGCAGGGTGACGGCGTCCACCAGTTGGATCTCGCGGAGTTCACGCTTCAGGAGGTCGAGACGCTGCTGCAGCAGGTGCTCGGTGGGCCGGTGAACCGCCGGACGACACACGAGCTGTACACCGCGAGCAGCGGCAACCCGCTGTATCTGAGGGAGCTGGTGCAGGGTGCGCTCGCCACGGGGGCGCTGGCCGGCGACCAAGAACTGTGGGAGCTGGTGGCGGAGGACCGTCTGCCCGTCACCCGCCGGCTGACCGATGTGATCCGGCACCGGCTGTCGGCCGCCGACGCCTCCAGCAGGCTGGTGCTGGAGACCCTGGCGCTGTGCGAGCCCATGGCCCTGGCGCACCTGGAGGCCGGTGACGGGCCCGGTGTCCTGAACGCCCTGGAGCGCGCCGAGCTGATCACCATCGTCCGGGACCGGCGGCGCACCACGGTACGGCTGGCGCACCCGCTGTACGGAGAGGTGCTGCGGGCGGATCTGCCGGTCCTGCGCCGTCGGGGGATTCTGCTGGCCCAGGCCGCCGTGCTGGAGCAGTCGGGCGCCCGTCGCAGGGAGGACGCCCTGCACCTGGCCTCGTACCAGCTCGCCGCCACCGGCACCGCCGATCCCGCGCTGCTCACCGAGGCCGCCGCCCTCGCCTCGTACGCCCGCGACCACCCCCGGGCGCTCGAGTTCCTGCACGCCGTGCCCGAGGCCAAGCAGACCGTGCCGGTCCTGCTCCTGCTCGGCAAGTCACTGTACGAGATGGGGGAAACCGAGCCCGCGGAGAGCACTCTGGCCCGGGCAGACGCCCTGGCCGTGGACGAAGCAGAGGCACTGGCCGTGGCGCTGGTGCGCACGCAGAATCAGATCTGGGGAAAGGGCGTCACCGCCGAGGAGGCGATCGCGCTCGCCGACCGCGCCCGTGACCGGGTCACCAGCCCGCTCGGCCTGCGCGTCCTCCGGATCAACGAGGCTGCCATCCGGTTCAGCGTGGGCGACCTCGCGGAGAGCCTGCGCCTGCTCGCCGATCTGGAGCAGGACGCCCAGCAGGCGCCGGACGTGCAGATGTGGCTGATGGGGGCGACGACGAAGTCGGTGTCGCTGGCGTTCCTCGGCCGTGGCGCCGAGGCGACCGCCTGGGCGGAGCGCGCGGTCGCCGCCTGCTCGGGCGCCGACCTCGACATGTACACAACGATCACCTTCCAGGGAGCGGCCAACTCCGTCCTCGTCTGGGCGCTCACCTGGAGCGGCCGGCTGGACGAGGCACGGGCCGTCGGCGAGGCCGCCTACGCCGAACTCGCCGGGACCTACGCCAATCCGGAACGCATGCTCCTGGCCTACCAGTTGGGGTGCACCGCCTGGACGGCCGGGCATCCCGCGTCCGCCCGCCGCTGGTTCGCCGAGGTGACCCGTGCCGCCCGCACGCCCTCCCGGAGCGGGCGCGCCATGTCGCTCGCCGGCCTCGCCGCCTCCGCGGCGCTGCTCGGCGACGTTCCCGCTGCCGAGGCCGCGTTGGAGGAGTTCGACCGTACGCCCACGCCGGTGCGCCTGCCTCATGAACGGTTCGGGGAGGCGTGGCTGCTGGTGGCCCGCGGTGAGCTGAGCCAGGCGCGCGACGCTCTCCGCTCCGCGGCCGCCGAGGCGAGGGAGCGCGGGCACACGGGCTCCGAGGCGGTCCTCCTCACCGACCTCGCCAGGCTCGGCCGGGCACGGGAGGCCGCGCCCCGCCTCGCCGAACTGGCGTCCCGGTGCGGCGACGGCTCCCTCGTGTCGGCCCAGTCACGGTTCACCGCGGCCCTGGCCTCACGGGACGCGGACGAGCTCCTCGCGGTGTGCGACCTGCTGGAGGGCATGGGCGCGCATCTGCTCGCCGCCGAAGCCGCGAACACCGCCGCTGCGGTGTGGTCGAAGGCCGGAGACCCACGGCGGGCCGCTGCCGCCGCCGCGCGCTCCTCGGCGAACGCGGACCGCTGCGAGGGGGCGAGCACCCCGGCGCTCCTCGTTCCCACACCGACGTCTGCACCGCTCACCCCCCGCGAGCGGGAGATCGCGTTCCTCGCCTCCCGAGGTATGACGAGCAGGGATGTCGCGGCCCGGCTGACCATCTCCGTCCGTACGGTCGACAACCACCTCCAGCGCGTGTACGCCAAGCTCGGGATCACCGACCGGCGGCAACTGCCCCGACCCGGCAACGAACCGACGGGTACGCACGGGGGTTGAGGCGACGTGCCAGGAATCGGCTGGGCCCAGCTGGGCTCGTTCATGGTGCTGTGCCTGCTTCTCGCCGCAACCCCCGGCGCCAACCTCACGGTCGTGTTGGCCGGCGCACGAGAGGGTCACGGGGTGCGCGCTCGTCGGACTCGGTACGTGGCCGGCCGTGGGGCCGCACTGAACCGGTGGCATGCGCCCGGTCTCACCCGGGGCCTGGGCCCGGCTGGGGCTGCCCGAGGGGTCGGGGGCCGCCGTGCGGGGCGCGGAAGGCCCGCCGGTAACCGTGCGGTGTGATTCCCAGCCGGCGGGCGAAGTGGTGGCGCAGGGTGTCGACGGTGCCGAAGCCGCTTCGCCTGGCGATGACGGTGATCGGGTCGTCGGTGGTCTCCAGGTGGTGCTGTGCGAGCAGGACTCGTTGTCCCGTCAGCCACTGCAGCGGGGTGGTCCCGGTCTCCTGCCGGAAGCGGCGGGCGAAGGTACGCGGGGACAGATGCGCTTCGCGGGCCATCGCCTCGACGGTCAGTTCCCGGTCGAGGTTGGCTTCGATCCAGCTCAGGACGGGGGTGAGAAGGGTGCTTCCGTCCCGAGGCTGGGGGCGCTCCCGGTACTGGCGCTGGCCGCCTTCGCGGTGCGGCGGCGCGACCATGCGACGGGCGACGGCGTTGGCGACGGTGCTGCCGTGCTCCCTGCGGATCAGGTGGAGGCAGGTATCCACGCCGGCGGCGGTACCGGCCCCCGTGATGATCGGGTTCTCGTCGACATACAGCACGTCCGACTCGACATGGGCACGTGGATGGCGGCGAGCGAGTTCCCCGGTGTAGCGCCAGTGGGTGGTGCAGCGCCGGCCGTCCAGCAGGCCCGCCTCGCCCAGGAGGAATGCCCCGGTGCAGATGCTCAGGACACAGGCCCCTCGATCGACGGCGGCACGCAGCTCTTCGGCCAGGCGGTCCGGCTGCCGCACCCGGAGATCGTATGCGGGGACGCAGACGAGATCCGCGGAGGAGAGCCGTTCCGGGCCATGGGGTGCTCGTATCTCGAAGCCGTGCCGGGTGGGCACGGCGCCGGCGGCGGCCGACACGAGGGCGAAGTCGTAGACGGGCAGACCATCCTCGCCTCGGTCGATGCCGAAGACCTCGCAGAACACCCCCACCTCGAAGGCATGGCTGCCTTCGAGGGCCAAGACGGCGACATCGTGAATCATCGGCTCCCGGCCCCCGGTCTGCTGGTGATGGCGGGAACTTCAGCCTACCTGTCATTTCTGCCACTGCCGCCGCGCGGCCGGCCCTGAAAGGCTTGTGGCCGTTCCCCGCACGGCACGGCAGTTGGGCTGCAGATGATCAAGCCACCCCCCACCGCGGACACCACGGCGCTCTCGTCACGGGCCGCGCAGGTCCTACGCGGACTCGCGCTCGACGAGGAGCTGAAGTGGCACGTCCCGAAAGACCCGGTTCTCGGTCCCCTGGCCCGCAGGGTCGCCCGGCGCTTCGTGGCCGGCGAAGGCCTCACCGACGCTCGGGACCGCGCGCGGCGCGTCCTCGCCGAGGGCCACCGGGTGAGCGTCGAGTACCTGGGCGAGAGCTGCCGCGACCCGCGGCGGGCCACGACGGAGACGGACGTGTTCGTCGACGCCGCGCGACTCCTGCCGCCCGGCTGCTCGGTCTCCCTCGATCTCTCCCACATAGGCCTCGCCGTCGACGGGGAAGTCGCGCTGAGGAACGCCTCCCGCATCGCACGGGCCACCGCCGAGACCGGCCGGGAGCTGATGATCTCGGCCGAAGGCTCCGACCGCACCGATGCGGTGCTGGCCCTGCACCGGGCGCTGTGCGAACGCTTCGATCACGTGGGTGTCACCGTCCAGGCGCGACTGCACCGGACGGCCGAAGACCTGCGAGGGCTTCTCGCGCTCCCCGGGCGTATCCGCCTGGTCAAGGGTGCCTTCCTCGAACCTCGGAGTATCGCCTACACCCGCGAGGACCCCGCTCTGGCCGCCGCCTACCTCGCCTACGCGGAACAACTGGCCGACTCGGGCCACCGGTGTTCCTTCGCCACCCACGACTGGGACCTGATCCACCGCATCGACCAACACCTCGGCGGAGCGGGCCACGAGACCGCTCCCTGGGAGTTCGAAACCCTCCTGGGGCTCGGACCGGACCGCCTCGACGCCATGGCCGGACAAGGCCACCCCACTCGCGAGTACGTCGTCTTCGGCACCGAATGGTGGCTCTACGTCTGCAACCGACTCGCCGAGGACCCTGGGCGCCTGCTCCAAGCACTCGTCGACGCCGCTGCCCGGTGATCCGATGCTCGTGCGGTTCGTTCGACGATCGCGGAACGCCGCAGGTCCGGCACCCGACAGACGGGGTGGATGCCGAGATCCCGTGCGACGGGCCCGACGGTCCGGTGCAGGCCGGCCTTGACGACCCGCGTGCTCGCGGAGTTCGTCCGGGTGTTCACGGGGACGCTGTCGTGGTGCCGGTGGATCTCCTTCGCCGCGATCGTGGCCCCGGCATCGGCGACTCCACGCACCGGCGTACGACTCACCGCTCACACCGCCCACGAGCCGTGACCGCAAACCCGTGGACACGTTCGGCCTCGAAGTCCACGATGTGCGCATGTTGGGTACTCTTCTCGCCTTCCTCGGCGCCTGCACCCTGGTTGCGGCATCGCCCGGCCCGAGCACCATGCTGATCGTGCAGCAGTCCCTGCGTAGCAGGCGCGCGGGTTTCCTCACCGTGCTGGGCAACGAGACCGGCGTCTTTCTCTGGGGTGTCACCGCCTCGCTCGGGCTCACGGCGCTGCTTGCCGCCTCCCAACTGGCCTACGACGTCATGCGAATCGTCGGCGCGGCGGTTCTGATCGTGTTCGGCGTCAGGGCGCTGGTGAACGCGCGCCGAGTGCGGGACGGGGCAGCCGAGCACGGACCTGCGGCAGTGCGCTCGGGATGGAGTGCGTACCGCTCGGGTCTGCTGCTCAACCTCGCCAATCCCAAGGCCGCGGTCTTCGCGATGTCCTTCCTGCCGCAGTTCGTGCCGGCGGGCGCGCCTCATCTGGCCACCATGATCGGGCTGTCGACCGTCTGGGCGGTGTTCGAGATCGGCTACTTCGGACTGTACGTATGGTTCGTCGGCCGGCTGAGGGCGATCATCTCCCGAGCCGAAGTGCGCCGGCGCCTCGAGCAGGTCTCCGGCGGTGTGCTGCTCGTTCTGGGCATCCGGATGGCCGTCGAGAGCTGACGATCCCCGCTTGGCGCGGAAGCGGGTGGAATGACCGAGCACGCGGTCGGCTCCCCTCTCGCGCCCGGCGGTTCCCGCCGCGGCGATGCGAAACGTGACCACCGGATCGTGAAGTGCCGTGTCGGCGCGTGGTGTCGGCGCTGGAGTTCGCCGAGGTCCGGACCGGCGGATCGCGAGACGGTACCGGCGAGATCGACTCGAGGCGGGCGCCGGGACGGGACCGCTTCGGTTCCGCCCCTCATGAGCGGCCGACGGCCTCCGTCGCCACCGGGGTGTCCACGCGGCGGGTCACGGGGGCCGGGCGGCGGGGAGCGAGCGAGGTCAAGGCCACACCGCCGACCAGCAGGACCCCGGCCCACCAGCGCAGCCCGCTCACCGGCTCACCGAGGAAGAGGGCCGCCGCCGACATCCCGAAGACCGGGACGAGCAGGGAGAAGGGGGCCACCGTGGACGCCGGGTGGCGGCGCAGCAGCCAGCCCCAGGCACCGAAGCCGAAGACGGTCGTGGCCCAGGCGACGTAGAGGACCGTGCTCGCACCCTGCCAGTCAAGGGTGCTCAGCGCCGCGAGGTCGCGCGACGGGCCCTCGATCACCAGGGACAGGGTTAGCAGCGGCAGCACGGGGACGGTGCTGACCCAGACCATGAAGTTCAGCGCGTCCGGCGGGGCCGCTTTGCGGGTGAGGACGTTGGAGACGCCCCAGCAGGCGGCCGCCGCGACGCACAGGGCGAACGCCCCGAGCGGTCCGGACTCGCCCTCGTCCACGGCCGCGACGGCGATCCCGGCCAAGGCCACGACCATGCCCAGGGCGCCCAGCCGCGAGGGGCGTTCCCCCAGGGCGGCGAAGGCGATCACGGCCGTGAACACCGCCTGGATCTGGAGGACCAGGGAGGAGAGGCCGGCCGGCATCCCGGTGTCCATCGCCACGAACAGCAGCCCGAACTTGGCCACGCCGAGGACCAGCCCGACCGCGATGATCCACCTCCACGCGACCCTGGGGCGGCCCACCAGGAACACCGCGGGAATCGCGGCCGCGAGGAAGCGCAGTGCGGAGAAGAGCAGGGGCGGGAAGTGGTCGAGGCCGATCTCGATGACGGTGAAGTTGACGCCCCAGACGGCGGCGACGAGGACGGCGAGGGCGAGGTGTGCAGGACGCATGGGCCGAGGATCACACCGAGGGACCATGAAGTACCAGCGATGATTGCTGCATGGTTGGATGAAGGGACGCTAATCGGTGGCGCCGCTTGTGACGGGAGGCTCTCATGCTCGACCTGCAGCGCCTGCGCGCCCTGCACGCCGTCTCCGTGCACGGCAGCGTCGGCGCCGCCGCCTCCGCCCTGGGCTTCACGCCGTCCGCGGTGTCCCAGCAGATCGCCAAGCTGGAGCGGGAGACCAGGACCGTGCTGCTCGAACGCGAGGGGCGCGGTGTCCGGCTGACCCCGGAGGCACGGCAGCTCGTGGCCGTCGCCCGGGAGTTGCTGGCCATCGTGGAGCGGGCGGAGACCGAGTTGGAACAGCGGCGCGGGAAACCGGCCGGGCGACTCACCATCGCCGCCTTCGCGTCGGCGGCGCGCGGACTGCTGCCCGAGGTCCTCGCCGACCTGGCCGTACGGCATCCGGCGATGGATGCACGGCTCAGCGAGGTCGACCCGCATCTGTCGGTCGGCATGGTCGCCAAGGGAGCGGTCGATCTGAGCGTGGTTCACGACTGGGACGTCGCGCCCCTATCGCTGCCGCCGGGGGTGGAACAGGCGGTGATCGGAGAGGACCGGTGCACGCTGCTGGTGCCCCAAGGGCATCCGTTCGCGGGGCGCGATGCGGTGCGGCGCGAGGACCTCGGCGGTGAGCGGTGGGTATGCCAACCGCCGGGCCGGGTGTGCCACGAATGGCTGGTGCGGACCCTGCGGGCGGCCGGGCACCGGCCGGAGATCGTTCACCAGGCGGACGAGAACCCGACCCTGGTGGCGCTGGTCGCCGCCGGCCTCGGCATCTGCCTCATCCCACGCCTGGGGCGTGGTCCGCTACCCGCCGGGGTGGTGGAGGTCGCGCTCGAACCCACGCCGGTGCGGCGGCTGTACGCACTGTGGCGCACCGGGGCAGCCCAGCGCCCCGCGATCACCGAGACCGTCCGCACCCTGCGGAAACACTGGCCCAGCGCGGCCCGACCGAGTCGTCCGGCGGCTCGCGTCCCGTGCCCGGACTGAACGCCGCGCGCGTCGATGCTCACCTCACCGTGCAGGACGGCGACGCGATCGGCGGGTTCGGGACGCCACCGCGGCCGCCAGGGGATCGAGCACGGTCACGGACCGCCGCGGCGGGACGCGCGCACTCGGGCCGGGCACGGCGGATGGGGCGGTGCCACTCACCCGGGGGTAAACCGGGATCTCCCGATCGGCCGCCGACGGGGCGGCCGGCCGGGAGATCGCCGACGCGCTGGTGCCGACACCGCGCGGTCGACGACCCCTTGAGCGACGTCCACGGGAGCACGGGGTGACGAACCGGCGTGCACTGCCTCGGGTGCTGCCCTCGGCGCCTGCCCGCCCGGCCCGGCGGCCGCCCTGGAGGTGACACCGTAACCGCTGCTCACGGAGTGTTCAGGGAGTCGTCGGCGAGCGCGTCCAGCGTCTGCGCGAACAGGCGGGTCTTGATGGCGCCGAGCGTCCTGCCGTCCTTGCGTCCCATGTCGTCCGCCAGGTCCCTCGCGGAGGACAGCACGGCGTCCTGTGCGGTGGCCCTGGTGACCAGGCCGACCCTCGCGGCCTGCTCCCCGCCGTACCGCCGTCCGCTGATCATGGCCTCATGCGCTGCGGCCCCGGGGAGACGGGCGGTGATCAGCGCGTTCATACCCGGAGTGAAGGGGAGGTGCAGATCCACTTCCGGCAGGCAGAAGAACCCACGGTCCTCGCGCATGACGCGGAAGTCGTGCGCGAGGGCCAGCATGGCGCCGGCAGCGAAGGCGTGGCCCTGGATGGCGGCGACGGTCACGACCGGGAGCGACAGGACGCGCGCGAACAGCCGGTGAGTGGCGATCACGAGTTCGTCGAGGCGCGCCGGGTTGGCACCGATCCAGTCCAGGTCGAGCCCGGTGGACCAGAACGTGCCGTCGGCCACGGTGATCAGCGCCCGTGGCGCCTCCACGGCCTCGAGCCGGTCGAGGGCATGGTTGCAGGCCGCGATCCAGTCCGGGGTGAACCGGTTCTCTCCGTCGCCGAGACGCAGGATGAAGGTGACGTCGTCGGCCTGCTCGAGGACGGGCATGTGGGGAGTCCTTCCGCTGTGTGCTTCGTGTGGCGGTGCGCGGCCGCGGCCGAACGGGCCCGGGTGCCGGCGGTCCGGCCACACCGTGCGGCCCACTCGCCGCGGCATGGGCCCCATCAGGTCACGGACGTGACGGCGGCGACGTGAGCAGCCGCTACTCAGCGTCGTCGCAGGGCCCTGCGCTCAGCCGGGCGCCGCCGGCTGAGTACCAACTGCTCATCAACGGGGGCGAAGCGGGCCGTAGCTTCTGCCTCGTCCGCGGAAGTCGTCCGTCACGGACGCCGAACCCGGAGCGGGCGGCCACCGGCCGGCTCCTCGCCGGCCCAGTTCAGGAAAGAACCCGATGAGAAGCTCTCCGTCCCCGGCATACGCGGCGACGGCGGAGGCCGCGATCTGGCTGTCCGCCCTGCTGGTGTCGCTGCTGCACGTGCTGCCCACACCTCTCAGCCCGGTGACCGACATGGTCAGCGAGTACGCGTTGGGGAGGTTTCCCCTACTGGCCGACACCTCGTTCCTGGCGATCGCCCTTGCCGCCCTCACGCTCGCCGTGAGCCTGCGCGGCGTCCTGCCCGGGGGCCCCGCGGCCCTGACGGGACTGGCCGGACTCGTGGTCACGGCACTCGGCGCGGCCGTCCTGCCGTTCTTCGTGACGGACCCCCAGTCGCCGCCCTCGTCGACCCACGGAACGATCCACCTGGTCGCCGCTCTGCTGTCCATGACGTCGCTCACGGTGGCGATACTCGCTCTCGCGCTGCGCTTCCGGACGCTCCCGCGGTGGAGTCGACTCGCTCCGTCGAGCTTCGTGTGCGCCGGGGTCATGGCCGTGAGCCTGGTGCCGATGCTGCTGGACCTGTGGCCGGGACTCACGGAGCGCATCCTGATCGTGGCCGGGATGTGCTGGATCGGCATGACGGCGCGCCATCTGCGCACCGGGGGGCCGAGCCGATGAGTCCCGCTCCCCCACCACGGCTCGCCGCTCTGGTGTCCGGCGTCGAGCCGTCGGCGCTGCGGGAGATCCTGGCCCTGACCTCGCATAGCCGGGTCGTGTCCTTCGCCGGCGGACTTCCCGATCCCGAACTGTTCGACCACGAGGGGCTGCGCCTCGCGTTCGAACGGGTACTGGCGCCGGGGGCTCGCCATGTCTTCCAGTACTCGCGGACCGAGGGCGATCCGGAGCTGCGTGCGGCGATAGCCGGACGCCTCGGCCGGCGGGGGCTGCCGACCGCTCCCGACGACCTGCTGATCACCACTGGATCACAGCAGGCACTCGCCCTGACCGCCGCGGCCCTGCTGGATCCGGGGGACACCGTGCTCGTCGAAGAGCCCTGCTATCTGGCCGCGCTCCAGTGCTTCGGGCTGGCGGGGGCCCGAGTGGTGCCGCTACCGGCGGCGGGCCCCCTCGACCCCGATCTGCTCGGAGAGCTGGTGCGCCGTGAACGCCCCAAGCTGCTGTACCTGATACCGAACTTCCAGAATCCCACCGGCCGCACCATGACGGCTCACCTGCGGTACGAGGTGGCGCGGGTGGCCGCGGACCACGGTCTCTGGATCGTCGAGGACGACCCCTACGGGGAGCTGCGCTACCGCGGCGAGCCGGCTCCCGCGGTGGCCGCGTGTCCCGGAGCGGAGGACCGCACCATACTGGTGGGCAGTTTCTCCAAGATCCTCGCTCCCGGCCTGCGCATCGGCTGGCTCCGCGCGCCGCACGGCGCGCGCCGGGCCCTGCACATCGCCAAGCAGACCGCCGACCTGCACACCTCCACACTCGACCAGGCCGCGGTCGCCGCGTATCTGGCGGGCGGCCGCATCGACGGACACATCGCCGGGTTGCGCCAGGCGTACGCGTCGAGGATGCAGGCCATGCTGGAGGGCCTCGCGAACGCTCTGCCGGACGGAAGCACCTGGAGCACACCGGACGGAGGCATGTTCCTCTGGGTGCGCCTGCCCGAGCACATGGACGCCGAGGCGGTTCTGCCGGCGGCGCTGCGCCACAACGTCGCCTATGTGCCCGGTTCCCACTTCTTCACCGGCAGATCCGACCCCGCCTGTATGCGGCTGTCGTTCACCGCCCATCCTCCGGAGCGGATCGCGGATGGTCTGGCCCGTCTCGGCGCAGTCCTTCAGGGCGCGCGGTAGGGGCTTCGCGTCGTGGCGCGATCCGATGCCGTCGCCGAGGTGGACGGGGACGTCGACCCGCTCCCCTGCTCGGGAGCCGGCCCGGGGCGGGCACGCGGTCGACGACCGCCGGCACAGGCTGAGTAGCGAGTACTCAGGGATCCACCACCTGGCTTGTCCGAGAATGCGGAGACAAGCAAGCCGACGTGCCGACGTCGCAGTGCAGCCGAGAGGAGAGGACGACGTGGCCTCTACCCGTTCCTCTGGCATGCGGAGGGTCGCCTGGCGCGAAGCCGCGTGGCTCAATCCCCCTCCGGTCTGCGATACCGGGCCGGACGACCTGGTTGTCTCCACTGCCGCGGGCAGCGACTTCTGGCGCCACACCGCCTACGGCTTCGTACGCGACGACGGCCACGCTCTGTTGACCCCCATGGAGGAGGCGACAGCCGTCGAGGTCTCCTTCGAGGCACGCTTCCGTACTCGCTACGATCAGGCCGGGGCCATGATCCGAGCCGACCGGGAGACATGGATCAAGGCCGGAGTGGAGTTCACCGACGGTGTGCCTCATGTCGGAGCGGTGGTGACGCGGGGCGTTTCGGACTGGTCGCTGTCGCCCGTTCCGGCCTGGGCCGACCGACCGGTCACCGTCCGGGTGAGCCGGGTGGCCGACACGGTGACCGTGCGGGCACGGTGTGAGGCGGAGCCGTGGCGGCTGGTGCGTGTCGCCCCTTGGCCGGCCGGCGCCGCGTCGACAGCGGGACCGTACTGCTGTTCGCCGGGACGGAGCGGGCTCGACGTCCGCTTCAGCCGCTTCGCCATGGGACCGGCCGATCCGGGTCTCCACGCCATCCCGTGACCGGCGAGCCGAACGCGCCGCCGGCGACCGCCGATGCGAGCCGCCGAAACCGCGCCGAGTACGCACTCGGGTCGTCACTCGGGTCGTCGACCCGTATGAACCCGATCGCCCGCGGGTTCTCACGTCCCTGCGCCATCGCAGTGGGCCGCGCCCCAACCCTCACGCCTCGCCGGGAGCCGCGCACACGTCAGAGTGATCGACGCCGCCGGGAGGCGGGCACCGTACACAGGAGATGCCGATGCGCAACAGGAGAGTCGGCGTGCCCCAGGCCATGCCGACCCGCCACGAGGTCTGGGAAAGGCCCTGGCCCCTGGTGGGGAGGGACCGGATTCTGGACCTCTTCACCCAGGCCGTACGCCATCGCCGCGTCCAGGGCGTTCTCATACACGGGCCCGCCGGGGTGGGGAAGACACGGCTCGCCGAAGCGTGCCGAGACCGGGCCGAGAAGGCCGGTCTCACCACCCACTGGGTGGTCGCCACGGCGGCGGCGGCCGCCGTGCCCCTGGGCGCCGTCGGCCACGTGATCCCACCAGGGGTCGATCTGTCGGATCCGGTTGCCGGCTTCGCCGCCGTTGCCGCCGCCCTCGGCCGGGGTGGCGAGGACCGTGTGGTCCTGCTGATCGACGATCTCCATCTCCTCGACGCGACGTCGGTGATGCTGGTGCGTCAGTTGATGGACTCGGGCTCCGCGCTGCTCATCGGCACCGTGCGCACGGGGGAGCCGTACCCCATGGCGGCGGCCTTCGGCACCGGCGACGCGATCCACCGGGTCGACGTCGAAGCCTTCACCGAGGAGCAGGTGGCGCAGGTGCTGGCGTCCGTGCTGGGCGGATCGGTGAGCGCCCGGACATCCCACGAAATGTACGCGGCCAGCGCCGGAAACGCTCTCTACCTGCGAGAACTGGTGCTCGGCGCGCTGAGCAGCGGGGCTCTGAACAGCGACGGCGAGGTGTGGCAGCTGGCCCCGGGCCCGCGCACCGGAACCCCCAGGCTCAGGGAGCTCATCGCAGCCCGCCTGAGCCGGGTGTCCGAGGCCGGCACCGCGGTCCTCGAACTGCTGGCCCTGTGCGAGCCGGTGGCACTGGCCGATGCCCAGGCCGTTGCCCGACTCCACGACCTTGTCGAGCTCGAACGTCTTGGCTGCCTCAAGGTCGTCAAGGAGGGTCGTCGGCATCTCGTGATGCTGGCACACCCCTTGTACGGCGAAGTCGTACGAGAAGGGATCGCCGAACTCCGCCGCAGAACGATCCTGCTCGACCAGGCGGCCCGTCTCGAGGCCCGCGGCGCCCGCCGTCAGGACGACGCGCTGCACGTCACGTCATGGCGCCTGACCGCGACCGGCACCGCGGATCCGCGGCGACTCCACGAGGCCGCTGCCCTCGCCCGCCACAGCCACGACTATCCGCAGGTCGTCCGGCTGATCCAGGCCCTGCCGGCGAGCGCGCACACCGTCCGCGACCGGCTGCTGCTCGCCGACGCGCTGTTCGAGCTCGGCAGGCCCGAGGAGGCGGAGAACGAGCTCGAGCGGGCCAGCAGCCTTTCCACCACGGAGCATGAGCGGTTGGCCGTCGTCGCTGCCTACTGCGTCAACGCTCTGTGGGGCATGGCACAGGCGTCCAAGGCACTGCGCATGATCGACGCCGGCCGCGGGGAGCTGCAGTCGCCCGAGTCACTCGCCGTGCTCGCGATCAACGAGGGCTGCATCCTGGCCGCCTGCGGCCAGCCCACGGCAGGGCTCGCCTTCCTCGACGTCCTGGAGGACGACGCCGGCGCGACCTCGGACATGAGCGTGTGGCTGTTCGCCGCGGCGGTACGCACCCGAGCGCTGCAGATGACCGGCCGACTGCGCGAGGCGCAGAACTGGGCGGAGCGGGCTCATGCCACACATCGGCGGGTGAGCCGTCTGGCGACATCGGCGCCCCACCCGGCGATCCAGCGGGCCCCGGCCGTCCTGGCCACGGCGGAGGCAGGGGACATCCACGAGGCTCGCGCGCTGGGCCGGCGGCTGTTCGGTGAGCTCGTCCGCTCGGAAGCGGGGCTTCCCCGGATGTGGGTCGCCTACTTCCTGGCGCGCGTGGAGTGGCTGGCGGGGCATGCCGCCGGCGCGCGCCGCTGGAACGCCGAATGTGTCGCGATCGCCCGCTCTCACCATGGGACACGGCCCATGCGCGACGCCATGGGGTCGCTCGCCGCGTCCATGGCCCTGGTCGGCGACACCGGTCCGGCCGCGGCGGAGTTGTCCGCCCTCGACCGCGCGGATGCCGACATGGCCGAACTCGAGTTCATGGGCCTGGCCGTCTCCCCTGGACGGGCTCTGGGAGAGGCCTGGCACCTGGCGGCGACCGGACACCTCGCGCAAGCTCGGGCGAGGCTGCTGCACGCAGCCGAAGGCCTCGGGGACAGCGGCAACCTCTCGGCGGAGGGCATGTTGCTCGTGGACGTGGCCCGGCTCGGCGGAGCACGCGACGTCGCCGATCGCCTGGCCCGCATCGCAGCCCGGTCCGAGGGTGCACTGGCCACGGTTCACGCCGACTTCGCCGCAGCGCTCGACGGCGACGACCCCGAGTGGCTGATGCGGACCTCGCAGAGGCTGGAGGACACCGGCAGCGACCTCGCGGCCGCGGAGGCCGCCGCCGCGGCGGCCGGTCTCTTCCGCAGGCAGCGACTTTCGCGCAGGGCGACGGCAGCCGCCCTCCGTTGCCGCGGTCTCGCCGAGCGCTGCGAAGGCGCGCACACCCCACTTCTGGCAACCGTGGACGTCACGGTGCCGCTCACCCGCCGACAGAGCGAAATCGCCCGGCTCGCCGCAGCCGGCGCCACCAGCCAGGAAATCGCCGACCGGCTGGTGCTGTCCATACGCACGGTGGACAACCACTTGGCGCAGGTCTACGGCAAGCTGGGCGTGACGGGCCGCCGCGATCTGGCGCGCGCCCTCGGTACACGCTGACTCCGGCTGGCAGCCCGAGCGAGCTCACATCGCACGCAGTGGATCAAGACGTCCTGGACGAAGCAGTCCCGGGGGGCCTGGCCAGTGGAAACGCACCCATCGGTCCCGGACGAACGACGACTTCCGAGAGCCGGGTACGACGGCGGGCACCGGGCCGATGGCAGAACGCCGGTTCGCCCGTGCTCAGTTGACGGCCCCGGTACGGGCGTACCGGCCCGGGGTGGTGCCCACGACCCGCTTGAAGTGCCGGGTGAGATGGGACTGGTCGTAGAAGCCGGCCACGCTCGCCACCTCGCCCGGCGGCTGGCCGTCGAGCAGCAGACGGCGGGCCAGGTCGACGCGGCGCGACGTCATGTACTGGTGGGGGGCGATCCCGAAAGCCCTGCCGAACGCGCGGACGAGGTGCGCGGGGTGGGCGTGCAGGAGGCGTGCGGCCTCGTCCAGGGTGATGCCCTCACGCAGCCGCTCGTCGAGAAGGTCCCGCAGGCTCTGGGCGACGCCTCGGCCCGGCCCCGTACGGCCCGGGACCAGCCTGGGGCGCAGGTGCATGCGCAGCCGTTCGCCGATGAGGGCCAGGCGGCTCTCCGCCTCGAACTCGTCGCCCCGGTTCGCCAGGGCCGCGTGCAACTGCCCGACGCGTGTACGCAGGACGGGATCGGTGAGGTCCGGGCCGTCCACCGCCGGTCCGATGAAGCGCTCGTCCAGCTGTGTCATGTCGAGGTAGAGCACGCGCTTGCGGAAGCCGTGAGAGGTGGCGGGTGAGCCGTTGTGCGGGACCTTCGGCGGGAGAAGGCTGACCGTGTCGCTCGGAGTGGCCCGTTCATGGCGGTCCAGGTCGTAGCGGACCGCGCCGTCGTCGACGATCAGCAAGGTCCAGGCGTCGTGGACGTGCATGGGGTACGCGTGCTCGGTGAAGCGGGCGTGGAAGACCTCGACGACACCCGCCACCGGCGGGCGCCAGGCGCGGATCTCCCGCTGGGGCGTCATGCAAGGAACATACAAGACGCGGAACGCGGGCATCCGGGAGTCTCGGCGCATGAGAGACGAGAAGGAGACCGGTATCGGGTGCGAGAGCGCACCCGTCCGCTTCCCCACCAAGATCGCCGTTCTGCTGCGGGACGACCTCGAGTCCTGGCAGCGCCTGAACGTGACCGCCTTCCTGGTCAGTGGGCTCGGCACGGCGTCACCCGAGGTGATCGGCGAGCCGTACGCGGACGCGGACGGCACCGCGTATCTGCCGATGTTCCGCCAGCCGGTACTCGTCTTCGAGGGGACGAAGGAGACTCTGGCCGCCGCACACGGCCGCGCGCTGTCGCGCTCCCTGCCCCGCGCCGTGTTCACGTCGGACCTGTTCGGCACGGGCAACGACCGCGACAACCGGGCGGCGGTACGGGCCGTGGGGAAGGACCTCCTCGATCTGGTGGGGCTGGCCACCTACGGGCCGCGCAACGCGGTGGACAAGGTCCTCAAGGGCGCACGCATGCACCCCTGAACGACGCCGGATCGTACCGCAACTCACGACGGCCGCACCCCGACGCGGCATCCTTCCGGGGCACCCCTGCCCAGGCCGGGACTCTGACCCGCGGCCCGGCCGGGGATGCCCCGCGCCGGCCGGAGTTGCCGGCGCAGCGGTCATCCCCGGCCCGGTCCTGAACAGGCCGTTCTCGCGCACCAGCCGGTCGCGCGCCGCACGCTGATGGGCGCGACAGCGCACTCTCTCCACCTCGTGCATCTCCGCGGGCCCCGCCCCGGCCTGCGCGCCGACTCGGGCGACGGCGGCGGCTCCTGGGAGGCCGCGGCGGCGCGGGAGATCTCGCGGGCACAGCCCGCCCAGCGCCTCAGCGGCCGAACCCGGCTGCCGCCGCGCGGCGGCCGCTCGCCGTGCCCCGGACGGCACGAGCGGGCCCGGACGGCACGAGCGGGCCCCCGGCCCCGCCTCGGCACCTGCGACGGCCGCACCGCGGCCGTGCCACCCGCCGTCCGGAGTCGTGAGCCTTGCCCGTCACGACGGGAGGGGTAGTGCCCCGAGTGCCCACATCGCCTACCAGCCGCCTCCGATGCACTGACGGACCGTCACCAAGCTGCTCACGCTCAGCGGCGGACGTTCCCGGGTGGGCGCCTGGGAACGTGCGGGTGTGGCCGGAGCAGGGCCATCCGGGTGCAGCCCGGGGCGCCGGTGGCTTCCTCCCCGCCCGCTGACCGGTATGACTGGGGCGCGGGCGCTGCACCGCGACCGGCGGCCGGGGCGGGCCTGCCTCCGTGTCAGACGTCGAGAGCCGTGAGGTGCGCACGATGGTTGTGGTGGGACACGTGCTCGCGGCGGTCTTCGGGCTTGCGGCCATCGCCAAGGCGGCTGACCGCAGCGGACTGCGTCGGGCCATCGTCGACTTCGGGCTTCCGGCCCGGGCCGCGGCGCCTCTCGGAGGGCTTCTCGTGATCTGCGAACTCGGCGTCGCGGTGGCCCTCGCCGTCCCGCCGTGGGAACGCGGTGGCGCGCTGGGGGCGCTCGTGCTGCTGATCGGTTTCAGCGTCGCCGTCGCACTGAACGTGTCGCGCGGGCGGACCCCCGCGTGCCGTTGCTTCGGAGGACTCGACGCCACCCCGGTCGGCTGGTCGACCGTCGCGCGCAACGGGCTCCTCGCGTCCCTGGCGGCGTTCGTCGCCGTCGGCGGACGCTACCCCTGGCTCTTCGCGGGGCTTGCCGTCACCGCAGCGCTCGCCTGGATGGGGATGCGGCGCGGACGTGGTGGGAAAGTGCGGCCGGGCATGGCCGCACCCGGCTTCTCGCTGCCGGACGAGACCGGCCGGACGTGGAGCATGGACCGCCTGCTGGCGGCGCACCGGCCGCTTCTCCTCGTCTTCAGCGATCAGGCCTGCGGCGCCTGCAGCGCCTTGCTCCCGCAGGTGGCCCGGTGGCAGGAGACCCACGGCGAACGCATCACCATCGCCGTTGTCAGCGGGGGTCCACAACGCGCGGGCGCCGTCGCCGCGGCCGGCGCGCCGGACGGCACAGGTGGAGCACCCGGGGCCGCTCCCCGCAGGCTGCTGGCCGACCCGGACCGCAGGGTGACGGCTGAGTACGGGATCACCGCCACCCCCTCCGCCGTGCTGATCGACGCCGAACGGGTCGTGCTGGCCGCCACGGCGGTCGGCGCGGCGCAGATCGGCGAACTGGTCGGCAAGGCACTGCGGACCCCCGGCGGCCCGACGATCGCGCGGCGGGCGGTGCTGTTCGCGTCGGCGGCTCTGGCACCCGCTCTCGCCTCGGCCTGCGCTGCGGCCCGGGACATCAAAGGCATCGCCCCCTCCGGGAAGCAGCCGAAGCAGGTCAAGTCGGGCGACGGATGGCTGTGCGACCAGCGCTACGCGCTGTGCACCTCGGCGGCGTGCGAGCCGTCGCCGGACGATCCGAACGTCGTCCTCTGCCGCTGTGTGGTCGAGGACGGCTACTCCTACGGGTTCACCTCGTGTGCCGAGCGAGCGCCGCGGGGCGACAGGCTGGTCTCGACGTTCTCGGTGCAGCACACCACCAGCCGAACGCACGCGATGACCTGCACCGGCCGTGCCCGATGGGCGAACTGCCTCGATGTGACCTGCCGGGTCGATCCGCACGACCCTCACCGGGCGCTGTGCCGGTGCCAGTCGGTGGAGAGCGAGGACTTCCTGACGTTCGGCGGCGACTGCGACACCGGCACCTGCACTACGGTCATCTGGTCCGCGGCGACACGGCAGTTGCCGGGCGTCGCCGAGTACAAGAGCGCCATGCGGAGCATCGGTTCCCCGGTGACCTTCCCGGACGCGTGTCCCAGCGGTACACCTCGGGCGATCGACCCGCCCGGGCCGTGAGCGGGAAGCTGCCGGAGGTGCCGTCCGTCCCCCGCCCGGCCCCCGTCCCCTCCCCTCCCCCATGGCTCGGGGTCTCGGTCTCGGCTCGGGTACGGTGAGCGGGCAGTCGAGATCCGGAACGACGAACTCCTGCTGTGCGGCGGGCACCTCTGCAGGCGGGTCGAGCCGCATCGCCGGATGCGTGACTACGTGCGTGGGCTGCCGGGCCTGCCGCACGGGACGATGCCGAGCCGCGTGGCGTGGCCGGCGATGTCCAGGAGCGGTCCATCCCGGTGACGGTGGGCCACGAGCTGGAGTCCAACGGGTTCACCCCGGGCGGTGGTTCCCGCCGGCAGGCTCAGCGCAGGGTGTCCGCTGATGTTGAATGCCCACGTCAGAGCGACGCTCATCCGCCGCCCCGGGCCGTCGTGGCCGTGCGGTGGGTTGGGAGTGGTCGGCGTGAGGACGAGGTCGGCCTGCTCGAAACAGGCGTGCAGCCGCGCCTCGTTGACGGCCGTGACGCTGTCTGCGTCGCCGGAGAGCGGTGTCCTGTCACGAAGGGCCGTCCAGACGGGGGCGGGGTCGAGAAGCCTGAGATCGGGGCATTCGACCAGCGTGACGAGCTGCGCGCCGGCGAGCCGTTCGGCCGCTCGACGGGCCACGGCGGCGACCGCGGGATCGGTGTCCGCGTATCCCAGAGTGGCCGACCAGGTCGCTGTCATCGGGTACGGCGAACGGAAGGCCGTCATGGGCGACTCGTCGACGGCTTCGAGGTAGGCGCGGGCGTCCCGAGGGTCACGGACCAGGACGCCGGGCGAGTTCAGGCCCGCTCGGTCTCGTGCGGGGAGTCGGCCGTTGGTGGGCTTGAAGCCGGTGATCCCGCACCACGCTGCGGGGATGCGCACCGATCCTGCGCCGTCGGATCCGCTGGCCAGCGGAATGAGGCCGGCCGCGACGGCGGCTGCCGACCCCGCCGAGGAGCCGCCGGGTGACCACGCCGGATCGAGGGGATTGAGGGTGGGGCCCCGTCCGGTCGTCCCGTACGTCTGCCAGCCCCGGCCACCACGCGGCACCGAGGTGGCGCCGACCGGCACGCATCCGGCAGCCGCCAGCCGCCTGTTCTGGTGGGAGCCGGGGCCCTCGCTCGCCTTCACACCGATCGGCACGCCCGCGAGCGGCAGCCGGGCGCCGCGGGCGAGCTGCGCGTCGACGCCGGCGGCACGGTCGAGGGCCTCCTCCGTCCACACCTCGGTGAACGCGTTCAGCTCGTCGTCGCGTTCACCGATGGCGCCCAGCGCGGCCGTGACGACCTCCACGGCCGTGAACTCGCCGCGCCGCACACGGCGGGCGATGTCCAGGGCGGACAGTGCCGCGTAGTCGGTCGGGTCGATCACCGTCGTCCTCCTCGGGCTTCGGCGCGAGTGCCCGCCGCTCCGTCCGCTGTCGCTCTCCGCCGGGCGTGAGCCGGGCCGGATCCGGCGGCCACCGGACCCGGCCCTGTCTTCTTCCGCTCAGACGGCCCGTACGACCCGGACGGCTCAGACGGCTCAGACGGTGATGACGATCTTGCCTCGCGTGTGTCCGCTTTCCAACTGGCCGATGGTCTCGGGGACGTCAGCCAGCGTACGGGTGGCGCCGATCACCGGCGTCACCCTGCCCGACTCGACGAGTTCCGTCAGGAACTCCAGATCGGCCCGCTCGGGCCGCATCGTGAAGGCCACCATCCGCTGGCTCACGAACGGTGACATCGCGAGTGCCCTGGCGATCCGGCCGACGGCTCCCACCCAGCGGCCCTCGGCATCTCCGCTGATGACGACGAGGGTGCCCTTCGGCGTGAGGACCCGGCGGCAGGCCCGCGGGGTCTGCGTCCCGGCCAGGTACAGCACCAGGTCGTAGCGCCGGCCGTGCGTGGTGAAGTCCTCGTGCGTGTAGTCGATGACGTGGTCGGCGCCGATCGACCGGACCAGGTCGGTGTTCCGCGTGCTGCACACACCGGTGACGTCGGCGCCCAGAGCCTTGGCGATCTGCACGGCGAAGGTACCGACGCCTCCCGACGCACCGGCGATCAGGACCCGTTGCCCCGGCTCGATCCGTCCCCGGTCGCGCAGCGCCTGCAGGGCGGTCTGCGCGGCGAGCGGGACGGCCGCCGCCTGCTCGAAGGTGAGGTTCCGCGGCTTGCGGGCCAGTTGCCGCTCGGGTACGGACGCGTACTCGGCGAAGGCGCCCAGTCCGCTGCCGAACGGTGACCCGTACACCTCGTCGCCCGGCCGCACGGTGGTCACACGGGCTCCCACGGCCACGACCCGTCCGGCGAGATCGCAGCCCGGGACCGGGTTCGACGGCCGGCGCAGGCCCAACTGGAGCCGCGCGACATAGGGCTCGCCCCTCACCAGGTGCCAGTCGGCGGGGTTGGCGGACGCAGCGTGCACCCGCACCAGCACCCCGTCGTCATCGGCCACCGGCCGCTCGACCTCCTCGAGCCGCAGGACGTCGCCGGGTGCGCCGTAGGCACGTTGGACGAACGCTCGCATCGGCGTGCCGGGTGCTCCGGGGGTCACGGGCTTCATGGCACTCTCCTTTCCTTCGGGTTGCGCGCCGAGGGGTTCAGCGGGTGGGCAGGGTGGCTTCCCGGTCCTTGCGCGCTTCTTCGCCGACGTCGCCGGCGGTGCCGCCGTCGATGTCGAGGGACGGCAGGAGGCGGTCGAGCCACGCCGGAAGCCACCAGCAGGCATCGCCCAGCAGCTTCATCGTGGCGGGGACGAGCACCATGCGCACGACCGTCGCGTCGACGGCGATGGCGGTCGCCAGACCGAGTCCCAGCATCTTGGTGGTCGGATCCTCACCGAGGACGAACCCGAGGAACACCGACACCATGATGAGCGCGGCCGAGGTGATCACCCGGGCGGTTCCGGCCAGACCGCGCACCACGGAGCCGTCGTTGTCGCCGGTCGCGAGATAGTGCTCGCGCACCCGGGACAGCAGGAACACCTCGTAGTCCATCGACAGCCCGAACACGATGGCGAACATGAACATCGGAATGAACGACACGATCGGCACGGAGGACTCGAGACCGATCAGTGAGGCCCCCCACCCCCACTGGAACACCATCACCAGCACGCCGTACGCCGCGCCGATGCTCAGCAGGTTCAGCACGGCGGCCTTGAGTGGCACCAGAACCGAGCGGAACACCACCGCCAGCAGCAGCAGCGACAGCACGACCACCGCGGTGACGAAGAGCAGCAGCCGGTCCTTCACCCGGTCACCGAGGTCGGCGAAGGCGGCCGTCTGCCCGCCGACATGGGCGCGGGCCCGGCTGCCCTCGAGCACCGCGGGGAAGACCTCGGAGCGCAGCCGCTCGACCGTCTCCCGCGTCGCGTCGTCCTGGGGAGCGGTGTTCGCCACGGCCAGGAGCACGGCCACGCCCGCGCCGGTGTCGATCCGCGGTGGTGCCACCGAGGCGATCCCCGGGTCCCCGCTGACGGCGTCGTGGAGCGGCTCGACCACCGAGGCGTCGCCGCCGAGGTCGACCGCGATGGCGAGCGGGCCGTTGGCGCCCGGCCCGAAGCCCTCGGCGACCAGGTCGTACGCCTGCCGCTCGGTCCGGGAGGCGGGCAGCGTGCCCTCGTCGGGGAAGCCCAGGCGCAGCGCGAGCACGGGCGCGGCCAGCGCGAGCAGGAGCACCGTCGTACCGACGGCGTAGGCGGCGGCGTGGCGGGAGACGTGCGCGCCCCAGCGCTGCCAGCGGCGCCGGGTGCTCAGGGCGCGGCCGTCGCGCGGGGCGCGGCGCCGGGGCAGGCCGAACCGGTCGATCGAGTGCCCGGCGAGTCCGAGGAACGCGGGCAGCAGGGTGATCGAGGCCGCCACCATGATGAGCACCACGGCGGCGATGGCGATACCGGCCGCGGCGATGAAGGGAATGCCGGCGACGGCGAGCCCCATGATCGAGACGACCACCGTGCCGCCCGCGAAGACGACGGCCTGGCCGGCGGTCGCGACGGCGCGCCCGGCCGACTCCTCGACGCCCATCCCGGCGGCCAACTGCTCGCGATGGCGGGTGACCAGGAAGAGCGCGTAGTCGATGCCCGCCCCGAGTCCGACCATGGAGGCGACCACCGGCGCCCAGCTCGGTATCTCCACCAGGTAGGTGACGAGCGGCATGGCGCTCACGCCCAGGGCCAGGCCGAAGAGCGCCATGCCGATCGGCAGGCCCATGGCGATCAGCGACCCGAAGGCGACGAGCAGGATGACGACGGCGGCCAGCAGCCCGATCACCTCACCGGTGCCGGTCTCCGGTTCCTCGAAGGAGACGAACAGATCGCCGCCCGCCTCGACGCGCAGCACGGTGTCGTCCGCGTGCGCGGCGACGACCTCCTTCAGGTCCTCCAGATCACCGGCGTCGAGCTTCTCCAGCACCGGATACCGCAGGGTCACCAGCGCCACGCGCCCGTCGGGCGAGACGGTGCCCCCGGCCACGGCCGCTCTCCCCCCGTCGCGCAGACCGCCGGCCGGGTCGGAAGCCGCCAGCACCGCCGGCAGTTCGGAGAGCTCGGCCTGGACGTCGGCGAGTGCCCGGCGGGCGGCAGGGCTGTCGAAGAACGTCACGCCGGCGTCCCGCGGTGTGGCCGCGACGCGGGCGGTCAGTCCGGCATCGCCCGAACCCGCGGCGGACAGCAGCTCGACCGCGCGCTGCGAGTCGAGCCCGGGGGCGTCGAAGGTGTCCTCGAGGTCGCGGCCGACCGCCGCCGAGGCGGTGATGACGACGACGGCGGCCAGGACCCAGGCGCCGATCGCGCGCCAGGGGTGCCGGGCGGCGAACCGGCCGAGCCGGAACAGCAGGGACGACACGTCACTTCTCCTCGGTGAATGGGTGTACCCGGCGCCGGTGTGCACGCCTGGCTTCGCCATGGTGTCGGTCGGCCCTGTCCGTGCACCTCGGCCCAGGGGCCGGGAACCGGCGCCGAAAGCACGAAGCCGGCGCCGTACTTTCGGCCGATCCGGCGGTGCGCGGGGGCCTCTACGATGGGTCGCGTGCGACACCTCATGCGCGCTCTGTGGGGCGAGACCCGCGCCCTGTGGGACAAGGGCCGCGCCCTGTGGGGCGAGACCAGTGCGCCGGCCTCGCCCCGCCCCGGCTGGCGCGACTGGGCGCTGGTCGGGGTGCTGGTGCCCGCGGCCGTGCTGGAGGGGGTCCTCCGGCCGGATGTCCCGTCGCGGGCCCTGTCGTTGGTCGTCGGGGTCGGCCTCATCCCGACGCTGCTGTGGCGGCGGACGAAGCCGCTGCTCATGGTCGCGATCGCGTTCGGCACGCTGCTGTTCACCCAGGTGTGGATGCTGGTGTTGGGCGGCGGGCAGCCAGGGCTCAACATGATGGTCTACATGCTGCTGCTGCCCTACGCGCTGTTCCGCTGGGGATCGAAGCGCGAGGCGATGCTCGGGTTGCCGGTGATACTGGTGCCTGCCGTGCTCTCGGTCCCGCTCACCAGTACCGGCCCGGGCGACGCGATCGCCGGGCTGGCCATTCTCTTCGCCTCGATGGCGTTGGGCGAGGCGCTGCGGTTCCGGGCGTACGCCCGCGCCCGGCAGCTCGAACAGGTCAAACTGGTCGAGCGCGAGCAACTGGCTCGCGATCTGCACGACACGGTCGCCCACCATGTGTCGGCCATCGCGATCCGGGCCCAGGCGGGGCTGGCCGTGTCGGCGACCGACCCCGCCGCCGCCGGCGAGGCGCTACGGGTGATCGAGACGGAGGCGTCACTCACCCTGGCCGAGATGCGCTCGATGGTCCGCGTCCTGCGCCGCGCCGACGAGCGCGCCGGCCTGGCCCCGCTGCCGCTGGTCGCCGATCTGCACGACCTCCGCGGCGTCGGCGCGGGACCCGCGGTCGACGTCGAGATCACCGGTGATGTCGCCGGTCTCGCTCCCGCGCTGTCGACGGCGGTCTACCGGCTCGTTCAGGAGTCGGTCACCAACGCCCGCCGGCACGCACGCCACGCCTCGCGCATCGAGGTGCGGGTCGCGGCCGGCGAGCAGTCGGTGCACCTGCGGGTGAGCGACGACGGCGACGCCGTTCACCCGCGGTCGGGCAGCTCGCCCGGCTATGGTCTCCTGGGGATGGCGGAACGGGCGGGTCTGCTCGGCGGTTCGCTCAGCGCCGGCCCGAACCCCGGCCGCGGATGGACCGTGACCGCCGTGCTTCCGAGGAACGGATCGGCATCGTGAGCGTGCGTGTGGTGGTCGCCGACGATCAGGAGATCGTACGGACCGGGCTCACCATGATCCTGAACGCGCAGCCCGGCATCACGGTCGTCGGCCAGGCCGCCGACGGCCACCGCGCCGTCGAACTCGCCCGCTCGCTGCGCCCCGAGGTCTGTCTGTTCGACATCCGCATGCCGGGGATCGACGGCATCGAGGCGACCCGGCGGCTCACCGGTGGCGGGGCCGCCGACCCGCCGGCGGTGGTGGTGATCACCACCTTCGATCTCGACGAGTACGTCCACGCCGCCCTCAAGGCGGGCGCCCGCGGCTTCCTCCTCAAGGACGCCGGACCCGACATGCTCGCGCAGGCCGTTCATGCGGCGGCGCGCGGGGACGCGCTGATCGCGCCGAGCATCACGGCGCGTCTGCTCGCGGCGTTCGCCCACACCGGGGAGGCCTCGACGGCGCCGCCGCAGCCGGTCGAGGCGCTGACCCACCGCGAGGAGGCGGTACTCGCCGCGGTGGCCCGGGGGCGGACCAACGCCGAGATCGCCGCCGAGCTGCACATCAGTCTCAGTACGGTCAAGACCCATGTCGCTCGCCTGATGGACAAGCTCGGCGCCCGCAACCGCGTCGAGATCGCGATGTGGGCCTACGAGACGAACCGCGCCGGGGGTTGACCCCTCCCGCCGCCCGGGCGGCCGGCCACGGGCGGTGACGGTCCGCGTCGCGCGCGGCGGTGGCCCGGCCTGGCGGTGCCCCGGTGCCCGGCTTCGTGCGCGGAGAAAACCGGTACCGCCGAGGGCAGCGGGATGGGTACCGTGTCGGCGGTTCGGGGCGGTGTCCGCGAACCGGCCGTGCCGGTCACGCCGGCCCCTGCCGTCCGGGGCTGCCGCGCTGTCGAAGGGCCGGCCCGCTCACCGCGCATGGACGAAGAGACCGCGCATGGACGAGGAGGGGGCGCACGATGCCGAAGGCCACAATGCGGGGCGTCACGCTGGACTGTTCCGACCCGGGGGTGCTGGCCCGCTTCTACCAGGAGCTGACCGGTATGCCGATCGCCTTCAGCACGGCCGAGTTCGTCGCCTTGACCGGCGATGGCTGCGACCTGGGTTTCCAGCGGGTCGAGGAGTACCGGGCGCCGTCCTGGCCCGGTCAGGACGTACCCCAGCAGTCCCATCTGGACTTCCGCGTCGAAGACCTCGATGCGGCCGAGGCGCTGGCGCTGGGGCTCGGCGCGGTGAAGCCGGACCACCAGCCCGGCGGCGAGCGGTGGCGGGTGCTCCTCGACCCCGCCGGTCACCCGTTCTGCCTGAGCTCCGGCTGACCGTCCGACGGCCCGCTCCGCAGCCACCGCTGGGCCCGTGTGGCGCCACCGCCGTGGGCACTCTGCCGGATCCTGCCCGGCTGCCCTCCGCGGCACGCGAGCACGCGAACGATCACGCACCGGACGCGGCGGTCACGCGTCGGACGCGGCGAGCGCCTCTCCGGGCCGGGTCGGCGACCCCGGACGATGACACCGGGCACCCCGCGGCTCTGGCCGGTGCCGCGGGCAAGAGGCGGGCCGGCCACGCGTCTTGCCCGCGGGCGCAGTCCGCGGGAGTCGTCGCCTGCGGGCGCCGTCCGCGGGCGGGCGTCAGCAGCGCGGCGGCGCCGGTCCGCGGAGGGGGCCGGGGGCGGCGGGAAGCCGGGGCGCACACCGTGCCGAGTCGGCACCGCCGGCCCCGCGCAACGGGTCAACGGTGCATCCGGTGCAGGGCTCTCATCGCACCGGCGACGCACTCCTCGTCGCCGGCACCGGCGAGCCGGCGGGCGTGGTCGCCGCCGTTGAGGCCGAGCAGTACGGGCTCGCCGAAGGCCTTGTACCCGTTCACCCACCAGGACCACAGGCCGGGATCGTCGGGGTCGAACCATTCGATGACATCGGCGTCCTCGTCCCAGAAGGGCCTGGGGAACGCGAGCCACAGCTTGTCCAGGAGACCCGCTCCGAGTGCGCGGACGGCCTCCTGCTTGCCGTCGGGCAGCGCCGGCTCGAAGTCGATCGCCGAGGCCTTGAGGACCCCGATCGGGACGGTCACCACGACACGGTCCGCCCGCACGGTGCTCCCGTCCCGCAGGGCCACCGTCACCCCCTCCGGCCCGTACCGGATGCCGGTGACGACCTGCCGGGTGCGCACCGGGATGTCGCCGCGGATGTGGGCGAGAAGGCGGTCGTAGCCGAGGGGCAGCAGGAGGTCGGGGCCCTCGGGGCTGCGGCCCTCGAGCGTGGCCGTCACGGAGAGCTGGCGGGGCTCGGCGGCGTACTCCAGCGGGTAGTTGATGGTGAGCGCGGTGCGCAGTGCGGCGGAGGGGCGCTGAGGTGTCACCGAGGCGACGGTGGCTTCGTCCGGGTCCTCCACGTCGTCCAGCTTCCTTTCGTACCGGGCGAGTTCACGCATCGCTTCGTCGTTCCCGCCGGTGGAGTTGTCGTAGTCGAAGGTGTGGCGGGGGTCGCCGGTGTGCTCGAGGATGCCGGTGAGGACGTTGCCCGAGGAACCGTGGATCCAGGAGGCGCCCATCTCCGCCGGCGCTCCGGCTATCCGGCGAGTCCACACGCGGCCGCCGACTCGGTCCCGGCCTTCCAGTACCGTCACCCGGTAGCCCTCGTCGACGAGGGCACGGGCGCAGCCGATTCCGGCGAATCCGGACCCGACGATCGCGACGCGCTCCCCTTCCTCGGCGACGTCGGTGACTTGAGCGGCCGCCCGCCGTCCGCTCTCCAGGGCGCCGTGGGTGGTGGCGGGTGCCTCGGAGGAGGTCGCCTCACCGGCGAAGAACAGGCGTTCGGCCACCGGCGCGGCCAGTACGGCGCGTGCCCGTGCGCCGAGCCCGCTCGGCGCGAGGTAGGAGTAGGAGCAGCGGGCGAAGGGGTCGGCCGACCAGGAAGTGCGCAGGTAGGCCACCGGATCCGGGACGGTGCGCGGTCTGCCGGGCCGGGACACGGAGCCCGGCGCACAGGATGCCAGTGCGCCGGTGGCGGCCATCGCAAGAGCGGAGCCCAGCAGTCGGCGGCGCGCCGGGTCGTGGTCCGGTGACGTCATGGCGAGGAGGTCCTTTCCCGGTCAGCGTAAGCCGTGGCCGCCTGCAAGACGGGGTCATGACACGTTTGGTTCCGGGGCCCGGGGTCCGGGGTGCTGCACGGGAGGCCGGCCGGCCCCGCGTCGGCGCTGACGGCGACGGCCCGTGCCGGCTCCCCCGGGGGAAGGGGAGCCGGCACGGGCCGCGTCGGGTTCCGGACGACGATCCGGGATCGCCGAACGCCGGGAGCGTCGGAATCTCCGGGGATCGTCAGGGCGTCAGAGCGGTCCGCCGATCTCGCAGGCCTGGCACGGCGGCCGGCCGCAGGTGCACTGCATGATCGCGTCGAGGACGTCGCGGTCGTGGTACAGGCACTCGTCCTTGCAGGTGTGGCGCGGGATGAATCCCGCCGGGATCTCTCCGGGCCACGGCTCGTGGCCGTCCCGGCAGCGGGCGAACCGGTCGGGGTCGCTGGAGTGCAGTTCGTGCATGCGCGACCGCGCCTCGTCCTCCAGCTCCCGTACCCGCTGGACCAGGGCCTTGAGCTCGGTGGCGAGTCCGGCGTAGTGGTCGGCGCCCGTCCTCACATGTGCGGCGCGCAGTGCCATTGCCGCGTTGCCGAGAAATCTGCCGGCATCCTGCAGATCGGTCACGTGATGCAACTGAATGCCGTTCACGCCCCGTACCCACACGGCGTCCATGCTGCTCACTGATCCACCTTCCCGGCGTTCCTTCGCCTTCTATTCCTGCGAAACAGTATGCGCGGCGCCGGTGCCTTCGCATAGCGAAAATCAGACTATTCAAGGACGCTAAAGCCCCCTGCTTGTATCCGTCCAGTGAATTCGGCGTGAGTCCGCTCACAGCAGGAACAGGGAATCGCGGCGGCATACGTCGATCCTCCGCGGAATCTGCTGATGATTTGTTGTCCGCGGCTTCTATTCGTTATCCGGCGACCGTGTACGACTGCGCACCGGTTCCGGCGAGACCACCGCCGTCGACGATCAGGTACTCCTGGCGGATGGGGCGTCCGTCGAACCAGCACTCCAGGATCTCCCGGGTGCCGGCCGCGTAGCGGGCCTGCGCCGAGAGGGTCGAACCGGACACGTGCGGCGTCATCGCCTCGTGCGGCATGGTGCGCCAGGGGTGGTCGGGTGGTGGCGGCTGCGGGTACCACACGTCACCCGCGTAACCGGCCAGCCGGCCGCTGTCCAGGGCCCGCACCACGGCGTCCCGGTCGACGATCAGCCCGCGTGCCGTGTTGACGATGTACGCGCCGCGTCGCATGGTCCCGAGCAGCTCGTCGTCGAACAGGTTCTGCGTCTTGGGGTGCAGGGGGGTGTGGATCGACAGCACGTCGACCGAGGCGGCCAGCGAGCGGGCGTCGGGGTGGTACGTCAGCTCCAGCTCCGCCTCGACCTCCTCGGGCAGCCGGTGCACATCGCTGTAGTGCAGTCTGACGTCGAACGGCTTGAGGCGGCGCAGCACCGCCTGGCCGATGCGGCCGGAGCCGAGGACGCCGACGTCCATGCCCTCCAGGTCGTAGTTGCGCGAGACGGCGTCGGCGATGTTCCAGCCCTTCTTCGTGGTCACCCACTCGTGGGCGGACATGTAGTCGTGCACCAGGGTCAGAATCTGCATCACGGCGTGCTCGGACACACTGATGCTGTTGCTGTAGGTGATCTCCGCCACGGTCATGCCGTGTGAGATGGCGCTCGGCAGGTCGACGTGGTCCGACCCGATCCCCGCCGTGATCGCGAGTCTGAGCCGGGGAGCCGCGGTGATCCGCTCGGGGGTCAGATAGGCGGGCCAGAAGGGCTGCGAGATCACCACGTCGGTGTCGGGCAGCTCGCGGTCGAGTGCGGAGTCGTCACCCTCCTTGTCGGACGTGACCACGAAGGTGTGGCCGCGTTCCTCCAGGAAGCGGCGTAGTCCCAGTTCTCCCGAGACGCAGCCGAGGAGCTCGCCCGGGGTGAAATCGACGGCTTGCGGGGTCGGCGCGGTCTGACCGCCCGGGTAGCCGGTGATGGTGGGAATCCCGTCGCGTGCGTACTCGGGTGGATAACCGCCCACGGGATCCGGATAGAGCACCGCAAGGATCTTTGCCATGGCCGTCCTCCATCGGTGTGGCCACTGCCGGTGAACCGGTCGGGCACCTGAACCGGTCTGCACCGATGATCTTGAATTTTAGTCGAGTGGGCATCGGCGCTGCAATCCCGTGGATAATGGGGCGCGTGCTGCGGTGGACTGAGATGCGGACGTTTCGTTGACGCCTGAACGCGAGCCGTTCCGGTCCCGTGTGCGCGGGCGCGTCCTGGCCGCGATCGCACTGGGCGGGCTGCTGGGCGGGACGGCCCGTTACGCCCTCGCGCTGGCCTTCCCCACACCTGCGGGGACGTTCCCGCTGACGACGTTCGCCGTCAATGTGTCCGGGGCGTTCCTGCTGGCGCTGCTGCTGGTGTACGTGGTGGAGATCCGGCAGCGGGACGGATACCTGCGGCCGTTCGCCGCCGTCGGGGTCCTCGGCTCGTACACCACGTACTCGACCTGGATGTTCGACACCGACCGCCTGCTGGGCGACGGCCTCTACGCCCTGGCGGCGCTCAATGTGCTCGGCAGTCTGTTCGCCGGCCTGGCCGCCACCGTGCTGGGTCTGGCCGTCGGCCGGAAGATGCCGGCCCGGCCCGGCGGCCGCGGCCGGAGCCGCTTCCGGGGGGCGCGGTGATCACCCTGCTCGGCGTCGGGGTGGCGGCGGCTCTCGGGGCGGTCGCGCGCTACGTACTGGACCAGTACGTGCAGCACCGCAGACCCGGTGCGTTCCCGCGCGGCACCTGGCTGGTCAACATCACGGGCTCGTTCGTCCTGGGGCTCGTCGTGGGCCTGGGTGCCCGGCACGGGCTGCCGGAGCAGGTCCTGACGATCGTCGGCGCCGGTTTCTGCGGCGCCTACACCACGTTCTCCACATTCAGTTACGAGCTGGTCCGCCTGTGCGAGCAGGGCCGGGCCGGAAAGTCGCTGCTGTACGGCGCGTCGAGTCTCGTGGTGGGTCTGCCGGCGGTCGCCGCCGGCTTCGCCGTCGGTACGCTCTGAGACCGCCGAAGAACTCGCATCCGGGCCGCGCGGCCGGACCCGTCAGGACCCCATTCGGGCCGCGTCCGGGCCGCGTTCGGGCCGCACCCGGGCCACCCGTAGGACGCGGTCCGGCGAACACGGCGCCCCGGACGTCCGGGACTTGACACGGGGATTCGCGAGTCGTCTCCTTGAAGGTGAGGACACGTCGTGGCACACGCCGATCAGAGCGACGCCACACGTCACTGGTTTGCCAGCACCCACCGGCACCCGGAGGCTGCTGATGGCGACCTACGAATACCTGTGCAGCCGTTGTGGGCCCTTCGACGTCAAGCTGGCGATCGGGACCGCGCCCACCAGTCACGGCTGCCCTGTCTGCACGGGCACCGCACGACGCGTGTACTCCTCGCCCGGCCTCGCGCTGACCTCGCACACCGTCGCCGCCCTCCACGAGCGGGACGAACGCTCGCGTGAAGCGCCGGCGGTGGTGTCCGAAGTGCCGCCGGGCAGAAGTGTGCCGCGGCGCCCGCACCCCGCGCTCTCACGGTTGCCGCGCCCCTGAAGGGCGGTGGTCGACACGGCAGAACGTCTCAGACGAGTCCCGGCAATTGTGTCCCCACGCGGCCTGAGGAGGTGCGTCCCCGGTGGGCAATGTGGGACTGCTCTTCGTCGGTGCGGTGCTCTTCATCAACGGCCTGCTGCTCCTCGGAAAGGTCGACGCCAAGGCAGGAGCGGTGTTCAACCTTTTCATCGGCGCACTGCAGGTACTGACGCCGACCTACCTCATCTTCACCGCCGGCGACGACCCCATGAAGATCCTGGCGGCGTCCGGCATCTACCTGTTCGGCTTCACCTACCTGTACGTAGGCATCGGCCTGCTCACCGGGCTCGACAGCACCGGTGTCGGCTACTACTCGCTGTTCGTGGCCATCGCGGCCCTGGGATACGCGTTCGTCAACTTCCGGCTGTTCGGGGACCAGGCCTTCGGTGTCATCTGGCTCTACTGGGCTTTCCTGTGGTTCCTGTTCTTCCTGCTGCTCGGTCTCAAGATGGACGCCCTCAGGGAGTACACGGGCTGGGTCACGGCCATCCAGGGCTGGGTCACCGGAGTGATCCCCGCCGGGCTGCTGCTCTCCGGCTACTGGAAGCACCCCACCGAGATCGCCATCGCTCTGGCGGTCTTCGGCGTCGTGGTGTTCGCGGCGCTGTGGCCGCTCACCCGGAGTTCACGGCAGCCCGCCCCGGCGTCTGCGGGGCCGCCAGCGTGAGCACGGCAACGTGACCCTGATCGGAAATAAGGAGCTGTTATGCCCGAAGTGGTATTCAGTGTGGACCAGAGCAAGTCGATGCGTGATCAGGACGTGCCCGGACACAACAGGTGGCACCCGGACGTCCCCACCGTCGCCATGGTGAAGCCGGGAGCGGAGTTCCGTGTGGAGTGCCGCGACTGGACCGACTGCCAGGTCGGCAACAACGACTCCGCCAACGACGTACGCGACATCGACCTGACCATCCCCCATATGCTCAGCGGCCCGATAGGCGTGGAGGGCGCCGAACCCGGCGACCTGCTCGTCGTCGACATACTCGACCTCGGTCCCGTGCCGCAGCAGACCGGCGACATGGCGGGCCAGAGCTGGGGCTACACCGGCATCTTCGCCAAGGCCAACGGAGGCGGCTTCCTGACGGACTACTTCCCGGACGCCTACAAGGCGATATGGGACTTCCACGGCCAGCAGGCCGTGTCCCGTCATCTGCCCGGGATCCGTTTCACCGGGATCACCCACCCCGGGCTGTTCGGAACCGCGCCGTCGGCCGAGATGCTCGCTCGCTGGAACACCCGTGAGCAGGCGCTGATCGACACCGACCCGAACCGGGTCCCGCCGCTCGCCGTACCGCCGGACAGCACCAACGCCCTGGCCGGCACGGCGACGGGTGACCTCGCCGCCCGCATCGCGGCGGAGGGTGCGCGTACGGTGCCGGCCCGCGAGAACGGAGGCAACCACGACATCAAGAACTTCACCCGCGGTTCACGGGTCTACTACCCCGTACACGTCAAGGACGCCAAGCTCTCCGGAGGCGACCTGCACTTCAGTCAGGGCGACGGGGAGATCACGTTCTGTGGAGCCATCGAGATGGGCGGCTTCATCGACTTCCACGTCGACCTGATCAAGGGCGGCATGGAGACGTACGGCATCTCCACCAACCCCGTGTTCGTACCGGGCAATGTCGAGCCCCGGTACACGGAGTTCCTCACCTTCATCGGGATCTCCGTCGACCACGACACCGACACGAACTTCTATCTGGACGCGACGCTGGCCTACCGACGGGCCTGCCTCAACGCCGTCGAGTACTTCAAG
The DNA here is from genome assembly GCF_003097515.1 of Streptomyces tirandamycinicus. Classification (NCBI taxonomy): domain Bacteria; kingdom Bacillati; phylum Actinomycetota; class Actinomycetes; order Kitasatosporales; family Streptomycetaceae; genus Streptomyces; species Streptomyces tirandamycinicus. Next base: position 119,539 of record NZ_CP029188.1, read on the forward strand.
AAGTTCGGTTACAGCGGAGAGCAGGCCTACCTGCTCATCGGCTCCGCTCCCATCGAGGGACGCATCAGCGGCATCGTCGACATCCCCAACGCCTGCTGCTCGCTGTACGTCCCCACCGCCATATTCGACTTCGACGTCCGGCCCACCGCCGAAGGCCCGATGAAGGCCGACCGCGGCACGTGCGCGATGAGCAGCGCCTGACCGCACCGGACGACCACACGGCCCCGCAGCCGGAAGGACTGCGGGACCGTTCTGTGCGGGACCGTTCTGTGCGGGCCCGTGCTGTGCGGGACCGGCCGATGCGCCGCGCCGGGACGGCCTCGGTGTCCGGCCCACGCGACGCGCCGCGCCCAGCTCCCGTGCCCGCCGTCGTTCCCGGAGGGTTCACGGCGCCTCCTCGCCGATCGGGCGCTGCGCGACGAACCGGGACTGGTCCGCGAGGAACCCCTCGGTGTACAGCTTCCGCGGCCGGAGGACGGCGGTCAGCGTCAGCCGCCAGGTGGAGCGCTCCAGATCGTGGTCGACCAGGGAGTGGGTGGCGCCGGGGTAGTGCGCGACCGTCAGGGACGCCGCCGGCAGCACCTCGCGGTAGACGGCCTCGGTCTCGGCGACGTCCACGTTGACGTCGTGGCCGGCCGTCACCAGCAGGACGGGAGTGCCGCGCACGGACCTGAGATCCTCGGTGGCGTCCGAGCGGTGGTTCCTGGCGACGAATCCCCACCGCGCGCTCGTCATGCCGCCCGGGTCGCCGATCGCGGACCGGTACTCGGCGAAGGACGCCCCCCTCTCCAGCAGGCGCAGCGTGGTCTCCCGGCGGCGCAGTGCCGCGTCCCGGCGCTCGGCGGTCGCGCCGTCCCGGTCCAGTTCGGCGAGGAGGTTGTACCGGCCCTGCCGATGCCAGTTGACGGCCGGGGAGACGGCGATGACGAACTGCAGGCGCCGGTCCCGTGCGGCGACCTTGGGCAGGACCCAGCCGGCCTGGCTGGCGCCCCACAGCCCGATGCGGCGGCCGTCGACGTCGGGCCGGCTCCGGGCCCACCGCACGGCGGCCAGCGTCTCTTCGGCCCGGTCCGTCATGCTCTGGTCCAGCCAGTCCCCCTCGGATCCGGCGACACCGGGCTTGCTGAACGACAGCGAGGCGTACCCGGCGCGGGCGAAGGACTCCCACATCGGCCGGTAGAACGTCTCGTGCGTCGCGTCCGTAGGGCCGTCGCCGTGGACGAAGACCACCAGGCCGAACGGCCCCTCACCGCGTTCGGGCCGGGCCAGTACCCCGTCGAGCAGCTTTCCGCCGTGCCGCAGGGACACCTTCTCCTCGCGCAGCGCGTAGGTGTTCTGCCACACCGCCACTCCGCCAAGTCCGGCGGCCACCACCAGCGCCCCCACCAGCGTCCAGACCACCGGCCGCCATGTGCGCCGCATCCGCACACCACCCCGCGTCCGGGACACTCCGACCCCCAAATAGTTCACTTCAAGAACGGTCGTATCGATAATGAACGTACTACTATCGTTCGTGCAAGGTGGTTCGGCGAACGGGCGAAGGAGCGGCATGGGGACGGCGGCGGAGGAGACACGGCATCCCGCAGGCGGCGGCCCGGCGGTACGCAGAGGCGTTCCCGAGGGCAGCGGGGCGCGGGTGGCGGCGCTGTACTGGGAGGCGTTCGGCCGAAAGCTCGGCCCGGCGCTCAACCCGCCGGAGACCGGGCGGGCGTTCATCGCGGCCCATCTCCACCACGACCGGGGCGTCGTCGCACTCTCCGGCGGCCGGGTGGTCGGTGTGGCCGGCTACCGGCTCGGCGGCCGTGCGCTCACCGGCGGCGGTGTGAAGGAGGTCCTGTCCGCCTACGGCCCGTTCCGCGGCCTGCCGCGGCTGGCGCTCCTCGCCCTGCTCGAACGCACCCCCGAAGCGGGCGAACTGGTCATGGACGGCATCGCCGTCGACGCGGCACACCGCGGCAAGGGGATAGGCAGCCTCCTGCTGCGGGAGGTCGCGGCCGTCGCCGCCGAGAACGGCTGCCACCGCGTACGCCTGGACGTCATCGACGTCAACCCCCGCGCCAGGGCCCTGTACGAGCGGCACGGCTTCACCCCCCACCGCACCGAGCAGACCCCGTACCTGCGCAGGCTGATGGGCTTCGGCGCGGTCACGACCATGCACCGCCCGGTCACCGCCGCGGACGCGACGAGCGGGCGGAAGTCACCATGACGAGCGCCTCCGCCCACGCCGACAGCGGTGACGACCGGCCGGAGATCCCCACCCGGCTGGTCGTCCAGGCCCTGGTCCGCGAGGACGGCGCGGTGCACGCGGGCGAGCTGTACACCGTCGCCGGCCTGCTCGGCATGAGCGACCAGCAGATCAGGCTGTGCGTCAAACGCCTCGTAGCCGAGGGCCGGTTCACCCAGGAGGGCCGGGGCCGCAAGGCCACCCTGCACGCCGTGGCCGATGTCTCCGGATCCCTGGCGCCCGACGCCGCCTATGTGCGCCACGCCTACCGGCAGGACGCCGGACTCGCTCCCTGGGACGGCACCTGGCACCTCTTCGCCTTCGCCATCCCCGAATCCCGGCGGACCGCCCGCGACACCCTCCGCGAGCACCTCCTCCACCTGGGAGCCGCACCCGTCCACAGCGGCCTGTACGTCACCGCCAACCCCGTCGCCGAGCTCGTCGAGGCGCGGGCGGGGCAGCTCGGCGTCCTCGCCACCCTCACCCGTCTCAGCACCACGGACCTGCGGATCGGCGGACTCACCGACCCCGGCGCACTGGCCGCCGCGCTGTGGCCGCTCACCGAGATCGCCCAGCGGTACGAAGACCTCGCCGCCTTCGCCGGGGCGCGCCTGGCCCGTCTCACCGAGGGCCCCGAGCCGCCGGACGCCGAGCGCCTCACCATGGCCATCGAGCTCGCCGCCCTGTTCACCGAGGCGATGGAGCCCGACCCCCTGCTGCCGCCGCAGTTGCTGCCCGAGCCCTGGCCGGGGAGGGACGCCCGGCGGCTGGCCGCGGACTGCTGGAGGCACCTGCGCGGACCCCGGCGGGCGGGCGGCGCCCCCGCCCTTCGCCTGTTCGCGCTCTACGCCGACGCGTTGGGCCCCGCAGACGGCTGACGGCCCGCGGGCGGTCGGCCGCGCCGGCCCCTGGTGGCGTACGACGTGTTCTCGGCGGACCGGGCGCTCGCCGAGGCGGTCGAGCGGCACCTCGACCCCGCGGTCCGGGACGTGGCGCGGCGGGAGCTGGCGGAGCTCGGCCGGGCCGCCGGCTCGGCCCAGGCGCAGCGCTGGGCCGTCCAGGCCGACACCAATCCCCCGGTGCTGCGCACGCACGACCGGTACGGCAACCGGATCGACGAGGTCGACTTCCATCCGGCCTGGCACCGGCTGCTGGGCAGGGCGGTCGGCTCGGGGCTGACGACGGCCGTCGGCGCGCTGCTGGGCGGGGTGTTCTCCGGATGGCAGGGGCGCATACGGCGGCACGGGGTGGCGATCCTGGGGGCCCTCGGCCCGTCCCCCCGCGGGGCCGCGCCCGCGATGGACCCGCCCGGGCGCCGCCCGGCCGCCCGGGCCCGTCACCGGGAAGGCCGTCCGCAGGAGCCCGTACTCGCACCGTTCGACCGCCCGCAGTTCCTGAGCACACGCGATCCGCCCAGTCCGGAAGGATTTCCATGTCCGAGAACCACGATGCCATCGTCGCCGACGCCAAGACCGAGGGCGGGGGAGGCTGCCCGGTCGCGCATGGACGCGCGCCGCACCCGACGCAGGGCGGAGGCAACCGCCAGTGGTGGCCGGAGCGGCTCAACCTGAGGATCCTCGCCAAGAACCCCGCCGTGGCCAACCCGCTCGGTGACGGGTTCGACTACGCCGCGGCGTTCCAGAGCCTGGACCTGCCGGCCGTCAAGCGGGACATCGCCGAGGTGCTGACGACCTCCCAGGACTGGTGGCCTGCCGACTTCGGCCACTACGGCCCGTTCATGATCCGTATGGCATGGCACAGCGCGGGCACCTACCGCATCAGCGACGGCCGCGGCGGCGCCGGTGCCGGCCAGCAGCGCTTCGCCCCGCTCAACAGCTGGCCGGACAACGGCAACCTCGACAAGGCCCGCCGGCTGCTGTGGCCCGTGAAGAAGAAGTACGGCCAGAACCTGTCCTGGGCCGACCTCATGGTCCTCGCGGGCAATGTCGCCCTCGAGTCGATGGGCTTCGAGACCTTCGGCTTCGCCGGCGGCCGCGAGGACGTCTGGGAGCCCGACGAGGACGTCTACTGGGGGCCGGAGACCACCTGGCTCGGCGACGAGCGCTACACCGGCGACCGCGAGCTCGAGAACCCGCTGGGCGCGGTCCAGATGGGCCTCATCTACGTCAACCCCGAGGGCCCCAACGGCAACCCGGACCCGCTGGCCGCCGCCCGCGACATCCGCGAGACCTTCCGCCGCATGGCGATGAACGACGAGGAGACGGTCGCCCTCATCGCCGGCGGCCACACCTTCGGGAAGACCCACGGCGCGGGACCGGCGGACGCCGTCGGCCCGGACCCCGAGGCCGCCCCGATCGAGCAGCAGGGCTTCGGCTGGAAGAACAGCCACGGCACCGGCAAGGGCGCCGACGCCATCACCAGCGGCCTCGAGGGCATCTGGACCAACACCCCGATCACCTGGGACAACAGCTTCTTCGAGATCCTGTTCGGCTACGAGTGGGAGCTGTTCAAGAGCCCCGCCGGCGCGCACCAGTGGCGCCCGAAGGACGGCGCCGGCGCGGGTACCGTCCCCGACGCCCACGACGCGTCGAGGACCCATGCCCCGACGATGCTCACCACCGACCTCTCGCTGCGGTTCGACCCGGTGTACGAGCAGATCTCGCGGCGCTTCCTGGAGAACCCCGACGCCTTCGCGGACGCCTTCGCCCGGGCCTGGTACAAGCTGACGCACCGTGACATGGGCCCGATCCAGCGGTACCTCGGCCCGGAGGTGCCGTCCGAGGTGCTGCTGTGGCAGGACCCGCTGCCCGAGGTGACGCACGAACTCGTGGACGCCGGGGACGTCGCCGCCCTCAAGGCGCAGATCCTCGACTCGGGCCTGTCGGTGTCCGAGCTGGTGTCCACGGCGTGGGCCTCGGCCTCGTCCTTCCGCGGCAGCGACAAGCGCGGCGGCGCCAACGGTGCCCGCATCCGCCTGCAGCCGCAGAGCGGCTGGGAGGTCAACGACCCCGACCGGCTGGCGGGCGTGCTGCGCACCCTCGAGGGGATCCAGCAGTCCTTCAACTCCGCCCAGAGCGGCGGCAAGCGGATCTCGCTCGCCGACCTGATCGTCCTCGCCGGCGGCGCCGCCGTGGAGAAGGCCGCCGGGGACGCGGGCGTCGACGTCGAGGTCCCCTTCGCGCCGGGCCGCGTGGACGCGTCGCAGGACCAGACCGACACCGAGTCGTTCGCCGCGCTCGAGCCGACCGCCGACGGTTTCCGCAACTACCTCGGCAAGGGCAACCGGCTGCCGGCCGAGTACCTGCTGATCGACCGGGCGAACCTGCTGACGCTGAGCGCCCCCGAGATGACGGTCCTGGTCGGCGGACTGCGCGTGCTCGGCGCGAACCACCGGCAGTCGCAGCTGGGCGTGCTCACGGCGACCCCGGGCCGGCTGACCAACGACTTCTTCGTCAACCTGCTCGACCTCGGGACGACGTGGCAGGCGACGTCCGCGGACGCCGGCACCTTCGAGGGCCGCGACGACGCCACGGGCGAGGTCAAGTGGACCGGCACCCGGGCCGACCTGGTCTTCGGCTCGAACTCCGAGCTGCGGGCACTGGCGGAGGTGTACGCGAGCGACGACGCGAAGGAGAAGTTCGTGAAGGACTTCGTCGCGGCATGGGACAAGGTCATGAACCTGGACCGGTTCGACCTCGCCTGATCCCGTACGCCCGATCCGGTACGCCCGATCCGGTCGGCTGGCGCGGCTCGGCTGATCCCGGTCGGCTTGCGCGGCTCGCCTGATGCCGGGGTGCCAGCCGGCACCGGCGGACCCGGACGCCCTCGCGGGCGCGGACGGCGCACCCCACGCACCACGGGGTGCGCCGTCCGCGCCCGCCGCGCCGTTCCGGAACCCCGCCCGTCGCACCCGTACCGGCCGGGCTCCGCGGACCGCGGAGGCCCGGGAAGCACCGCCCACTCCCCCGGCCGGTGGACCGCTCCGGCAGAGCGGGCCGGGCGCGACGTGACCAACGCAACGCCGCGCCGACGCGCTGATCGTCACGGGACTCTTGACGCTACCGCCGGGTAGGCACTGGGGTGGCTGAGACCATGGGGTATGACGCCACCAGGCTGAAGGGATCCACGATGTTCCGCAAGGTGCTGGTCGCCAACCGCGGCGAGATTGCGATTCGCGCGTTCCGCGCCGGCTACGAACTGGGGGCGCGTACCGTCGCCGTCTTCCCCTACGAGGACCGCAACTCGCTGCACCGGCTGAAGGCCGACGAAGCCTACGAGATCGGCGAGCAGGGGCACCCGGTGCGGGCCTACCTCTCCGTCGAGGAGGTCGTCGGTGCCGCCCGCCGGGCGGGCGCGGACGCCGTCTACCCGGGGTACGGGTTCCTGTCCGAGAACCCCGAACTGGCCCGCGCCTGCGAGGAGGCGGGCATCACCTTCGTCGGGCCGAGCGCGGACACCCTCGAACTGACCGGGAACAAGGCGCGCGCCGTGGCCGCCGCCCGCGCCGCCGGGGTGCCGGTGCTCGGCTCGTCCGAGCCCTCCACCGACGTGGACGAACTGGTCCAAGCCGCGGAGGACATCGGCTTCCCGGTGTTCGTCAAGGCGGTCGCCGGCGGCGGGGGGCGCGGCATGCGCCGCGTGGAGGACCCGGCCGCGCTGCGCGAGTCGATCGAGGCCGCGTCCCGCGAGGCGGCGTCGGCGTTCGGCGACCCCACGGTCTTCCTGGAGAAGGCCGTCGTCGATCCGCGCCACATCGAGGTGCAGATCCTCGCCGACGGCAGCGGGAACGTCATCCATCTCTTCGAACGGGACTGCTCGCTCCAGCGCCGGCACCAGAAGGTGATCGAGCTGGCACCCGCGCCGAACCTCGACCCGGCCCTGCGCGACCGGATCTGCGCGGACGCGGTGCGCTTCGCCCGCGAGATCGGCTACCGCAACGCCGGCACGGTGGAGTTCCTGCTCGACCGCGACGGCAACCACGTCTTCATCGAGATGAACCCGCGCATCCAGGTCGAGCACACCGTGACGGAAGAGGTCACGGACGTCGACCTGGTCCAGTCGCAGCTGCGCATCGCGGCCGGTGAGACGCTCGCGGACCTCGGGCTCGCGCAGGAGACCGTCACCCTGCGCGGTGCCGCCCTGCAGTGCCGTATCACCACCGAGGACCCGGCGAACGGGTTCCGCCCGGACACCGGCCGGATCAGCGCCTACCGCTCGCCGGGCGGCTCCGGCATCCGCCTCGACGGCGGTACGACCCACGCGGGCACCGAGATCAGCGCCCACTTCGACTCGATGCTGGTCAAGCTCACCTGCCGGGGCCGGGACTTCAAGGCCGCGATCGGCCGGGCCCGGCGCGCGGTGGCCGAGTTCCGCATCCGCGGCGTGGCCACGAACATCCCGTTCCTCCAGGCCGTGCTGGACGACCCGGACTTCCAGGCCGGGCGGGTCACCACGTCGTTCATCGAGGAGCGGCCGCATCTGCTCACCGCGCGCCACTCCGCCGACCGCGGCACGAAGCTGCTGACGTACCTGGCGGACGTGACGGTGAACAAGCCCCACGGCGAACGGCCGGACCTGGTCGACCCGGTCACCAAGCTGCCCGCGCCGCCCACCGGGGAGCCGCCCGCGGGCTCCCGGCAGCGGCTCGTGGAGCTCGGCCCGGAGGGCTTCGCCCGGTGGCTGCGCGAGTCGCCGACCATCGGCGTCACCGACACCACCTTCCGCGACGCCCACCAGTCGCTGCTCGCCACCCGCGTCCGCACCAAGGACCTGCTCGCCGTCGCCCCGACGGTCGCGCGGACGCTGCCGCAGCTGCTGTCACTGGAGTGCTGGGGCGGTGCCACCTACGACGTGGCCCTGCGCTTCCTCGCCGAGGACCCCTGGGAGCGGCTGGCCGCACTGCGTGAGGCCGTCCCCAACATCTGCCTGCAGATGCTGCTCCGCGGGCGGAACACCGTGGGCTACACGCCGTACCCGACGGAGGTGACCGACTCCTTCGTCCAGGAGGCGGCGGCCACCGGCATCGACGTCTTCCGGATCTTCGACGCCCTGAACGACGTGGGCCAGATGCGGCCCGCGATCGAGGCGGTACGGGAGACGGGGACGGCCGTGGCGGAGGTCGCCCTCTGCTACACGTCCGACCTGTCCGACCCCTCGGAGCGGCTCTACACGCTGGACTACTACCTCCGCCTCGCCGAGGAGATCGTCGCCGCGGGCGCACATGTCCTGGCCGTCAAGGACATGGCCGGTCTGCTGCGCGCACCGGCGGCGGCCACGCTCGTCTCGGCGCTGCGGCGCGAGTTCGACCTGCCGGTGCATCTGCACACCCACGACACCGCGGGCGGCCAGCTCGCCACCTACCTGGCCGCGATCGGCGCGGGAGCGGACGCGGTGGACGGCGCCGTCGCGTCGATGGCGGGCACGACGTCGCAGCCGTCGCTGTCGGCCATCGTGGCCGCCACCGACCACTCCCCGCGCCCCACCGGGCTTGATCTGCAGGCCGTCGGCGACCTGGAGCCCTACTGGGAGGGCGTGCGCCGGATCTACGCGCCGTTCGAGGCCGGACTGGCCTCGCCGACCGGGCGCGTCTACCACCACGAGATCCCGGGCGGGCAGCTGTCCAATCTGCGCACCCAGGCGGTCGCGCTCGGTCTGGGCGACCGCTTCGAGGACATCGAGGCGATGTACGCCGCCGCGGACCGGATCCTCGGCCGGCTGGTGAAGGTCACCCCGTCCTCGAAGGTGGTCGGCGACCTCGCCCTGCACCTGGTCGGTGCCGGGGTGTCACCGCGGGAGTTCGAGGCCACGCCCGAGCGGTTCGACATCCCGGACTCCGTCATCGGGTTCCTGCGTGGTGAGCTCGGCACCCCGCCGGGAGGCTGGCCGGAGCCGTTCCGCAGCAAGGCGCTGCAGGGCCGGGCCGACGCCAAGCCGGTGCCGGAGCTGACGGCCGAGGACCGGGCGGGACTCGAGAAGAGCCGCCGGGCCACGCTCAACCGGCTGCTGTTCCCCGGCCCGACGCGGGAGTTCGACACCCACCGGCAGGCCTACGGCGACACCAGTGTGCTGGACAGCAAGGCCTTCTTCTACGGGCTGCGGCCGTCGAAGGAGTACGGGGTCGACCTCGAGCCCGGCGTCCGGCTCCTCATCGAGCTGCAGGCCGTCGGCGAGGCCGACGAGCGCGGCATGCGGACCGTGATGGCCACGCTGAACGGCCAGCTGCGGCCCATCCAGGTGCGCGACAGGGCGGCCGCCTCGGACGTGCCGGTCACCGAGAAGGCCGACCGCTCCGACCCGGGTCATGTCGCGGCGCCGTTCGCCGGTGTGGTGACGCTGGCCCTCTCCGAGGGGGACGAGGTGGAGGCGGGTGCCACGGTGGCGACCATCGAGGCGATGAAGATGGAGGCCGCCATCACCGCCCCGAAGGCCGGCCGTATCGCCCGGCTGGCCATCAACCGGATCCAGCAGGTGGAGGGCGGCGACCTCCTCATGGAGATCGGCTGACCGACGGCGCCGGTGCCGCGTGCCCGACGGGAGGTGCCCCCGGGCGCCTGTCAGGACCGGCACCCCTCGCCGCCGGCCGCCGCAGGGCGGGCGGGGAGGGGTGCCCCGTGCCGTTCGACCGGCCGCGGGGCCGGTCGACGGCGGCGCGGGGCGGAGGATGCGAGGGTGTGAGGGGCGCGGGACGGCACGAGGGAGTGCGGGGCACGGGAGCCGGCCGGGGGAACGTGCGGGCGTGCGGGGCGCGAGGAGCGTGCGGGCGCGGGTTCCGGCCGGCGCGTGAGCCGGGGATCACCGCCCGGCCGGTGAAAGCGCCCGCCGGTGTCATCCGGGAGGCGGGGTTCCCGCGAAGAGTGAGATGTGACGGGCATGACGAGGGAGCCCGCCGCATCCTCCCAGCAAAGGTGAAGCTCATGACCACCGATCGTCTGAGGGGCGCCGCTCTCGCCGCAGCCGGTGCGCTCCTCGTACCGCTTCCGCTCCTCGCGGTCGCTCCCACGGCCCAGGCGGGCCCCGTGATGGAACCGTTCGGACCGGGCTGCTCGGCGCTGCCGACCAGTGGTGCGGGCAGCCCCGCGGCGATGGCCGACCAGCCGGTGGCCACGGCCGCCTCGCAGCAACCGAGTCTGTCCACGCTGGTCAGCGCCGTACAGAAGGCCGGACTCGTCGAGACGCTGAACAACGCCGACGGGATCACCGTCTTCGCACCGACCAACGATGCCTTCGCGAAGATCCCCAAGGCCCAGCTCGACGCGATCCTGAACGATCAGGAGCAGCTGAAGAAGATCCTGACGTACCACGTCGTCGGCTCGGAGGTCACCGCTGACCAGCTGCCCGACGGCCGGTTCAAGACCCTGGAGGGGGCCGAGCTGACCACCTCCGGCTCCGGTGACTCCTTCAAGGTGAACGACTCGGCGGCCATCCTCTGCGGCGACGTGGCCACGAGCAACGCCATCGTCCACATCATCGACCAGGTGCTCCTGCCGCCGTCCTGATCGAGGCGGTGCACCCATGGGCCGCGCACCCCGGGCATCCCCGCCGGGGGCGCGGTGCCGTGTGCCCGGGCATGCGGCCGTGGGGGCGACCACCCCGCCGTGCGGGTCCGGTGTCCCGTCGCGGCGGGGGCGACCCGCCGCGGAAGCAGCCACCGCACCGTGCCCACGTGCCCACGTACGCACCGTGCGCACGTGCGTCGGGGCGTCCGGCGGCCGGATGGACCCCGCCTCCCCCTCATGGCAGCACCTCGGCGATCCTCCCCCGCGTTCGCCGCTGCGTGCGGGAACCTGGACCGGGCCGCAGGCGTTGACCGGGTACGGCCCGCAGTGAAGCGCGGGCCGGCGACCGGCAGCGGACAGACAGCAGAAGCCGAGGTGGCACCAGTGGCGATGTGGGACCGGCTCAAGGAGCAGGCCAAGAACCTCCAGCAGTCGCAGGGCGCTCGGGGAGGCGGCGGGCAGGGGCACGGCCCCATCGGGCAGACACGGCACGGCGGTCACGGACAGGGTGCGTCGTCCGGCGGCTCCAAGGCCCAGTTGATCGGGCTGTTCAAGTCCCAACTCGCGTCGGTGAAGACCGAGCTCAAGAGCGGCGCCTACCGGGACGCCAGCATGGCGATGTGCGCTCTGGTGGCCGCGGCCGACGGACATGTCGATCCGACGGAGCGTCAGCGCGTCGAGGAGCTGATCGTCTCGAACGAGGTCCTGCAGAACTTCCCGGCGGACCAGCTCCGCGAGCGTTTCGGCCGGCATGTGGACCGGCTGATGGCGAACGCCGAGCTGGGCAGGTCGGAGGCGCTGAAGGAGATCGCCAAGGCCGCCAAGAAGCCGCAGGAGGCCCGCGCGGTCGTCCAGACCGGAATGGTCGTCGCGGGCGCCGACGGGTTCGTCGATCCGTCGGAGCAGCAAGCGGTCCGCGACGCCTGCGCGGCACTCGGCCTCTCACCCGCGGAGTTCGGCGTCTGAGCCTTACCGCGGCCGCCGGCTCCGCTCATGGAGGGGCCGGCGGCCGCGGAAGCCGACGGGGGGCGAGGAAGCCTGCGCTCGGTGCGGTGCCTCCGCACTCACCCCCGCACGTCAGCGGCGGCCGCGGCGCGTGGTCGTCTTGCGGTAGCCGAAGGGGCCGGGAAGGTCCACGGAAGTCGTGCGCCGGCCCGTCGACGAGTAAGTGCGCCTGGCGCCATCGCCCTTGGCGAGCGTGATGGACACGGACTTGCGGTTGATGTTGAGCCGGACTCCGGGAAGTATCCGGAAACTCTTGCGGAAGGTGACGGGCACGGTGCGCTCCTTTCGTTGACCGCCCGTCTTCCCCGAGTTCCCGTCCCTACGCGACGAGGTGACCGCGGCACTCGTGCCGGAACCGCAACGCCCGCCCGCACGGCCCACGGGCACACGGGCGCCCCCGACGAGCGCGGTCGCCGGCGGCATGGGGTGTGCACCGGGCTGCCCGGGCCTGGCGAGTGGGGACGGCCCCGGAGCGGGCGGGCCGGGCCGGTGGGTCCGCCGGGCGCGGCGATGCGGGAGGGGGCGGCGGGGCGGGCCTCACGACCGCCGTTCCCCATCGGGCGCGATCGGTGTCGCGTGCCCCGGCGTCGCGACCGCCGCGTACCCCGGCACCGCACCCCCGGCACCGCACCCCCGGCACCGTGACCGGGGCACCGTGACCGGGGCACCGCGTGCGCGGCTGGGCCGCCGCCGCGGACGAGGGCGGCGTCGCGGACGAGGGCGGCGTCGCGGACGAGGGCGGCGTCGCGGACGAGGGCGGCGTCGCGGACGAGGGCGGCGTCGCGGACGAGGGCGGCGTCGCGTTCGCGCCACCGGGCACCGTCAATGTCGTCGCGGCGCTCCCGGTGGCGCTGACCGACGCCGCCTTGGTGAACGCGGTGGCGACGGCTACCGAGGCGAAGGTGCAGGCCCTGCTCGACGCCGGGTACGACTGCTCGGGCACGCCCACGGACGCCGTGTGTGTCGCCGCGCGCATCCCGCGTCCCGGCGACGAGGTCCACCCTTTCGCCGGCCCTCGCTCCCCGTGGGGTGCCCGGCTGGCCCGTGCCGTCCATCGCGCGGTCGCCGCCGCGACGCCCCCGCCGTGGGACGGTCGCCGGTCCGGTGGGGCGGGCCGCCCGGCGGAAGCGGCGTGGCCGGCGGTGTGACGGTGTGAGGCCGTGCCGGCCGGGTGCCGGCGCAATCAGTCGCGGTGCCCGGCCAGGCTGTGGACGAGTACGAGCAACGCCACTGCCATGACCGTCATATGCAGCCATGCGGGAGCGGTCGTGGCATCCGCCGCGGCCGTCACGATCGAGGTCATGCTGTCCTCCCGGTGGTGGGTTTGCGGGGAGCGGCACGCTCCCCGCGACGGGGCTCCCCGCCCGCCGGAATCGTGGCGGGCGGCGGCACTGCTTTCGGTGGGCCGCTCCGCCCCGGGGGCGGGAACGTGCGGGGTCTGCCCCGCGCCTACCCCGCGCCGGCGGAACGACGCGCGGCGGGGTGCCAGGACGGCGCGGGCCCCTCGTCGTCAGCGGCGGCGGGACCGCCCGGGCCGCCAGCCGGCGCCGATGCCCGCGACGTGCAGGGCGAGCAGGGTGAGGCCGAGCAGCATCACGTTCCCCGAGGAGAAGGCCTGGTTGGTGGCGATGTCTGCCGCGCTGATCAGGAAGGCGATGAAGAAGAGTACGGCCGCGGCGGTACCGAGCATGGCGTTGCTCCCTCGTTCGTCGGGTGTGGTGCCCGTGTGCCCCCGATTCCCGTTTCCAGCCGCAGCGGTTCGGGCTCCCCGTCGCGGGAGGGGATCGCGCGGTCGCGGGTGCTCCGCTGCCGGGCACCTCGTGCGACGGCCGGATGGGTGCGGACGGCATCGCTCGCCGTGGGCGCGGCGTTTCGGCCATCGGCCCCCGGTCCTGGTCCCGGCGGGCAGCGAGGCGGCGGACGGCGTCCGCACGCGCCGCCCCGCCCTGCCGGTGGCGGCACGCCGGGGCCGGGGCATCCCGCGTTCTCGGCCCGCGCGGATGGGGCGCCCGTCGATTCCGTCCGAAACCGGCCGTCCCGGCCGCCGGTGTCCGTCGTTGGTCCCGATGGGCAGACCGAGGACCGCGTCATGGACGGCCCGGTGGCTCCGGTCGTGCCGAAACCGGGTCCGAAACCGGGTCCGGCCCCAGCCCCTGACGTTCCGTTCGACGATGCGAGTCGATGTCCCCCCGCTGCCGCCCCGGCGCCGGCGCCGTGAGAAAGGCCGAACCGTGACCACTCCCCGTGCCACCGCAGGCGCCGGCGGAATCACCGATCCGGCCGGCGAGGTGCTCCTCCCCGGCCCGCCCCGCTGTGCGGTTCCCGTACACGCGAGCGGCACCGCGCGGGTGCCGGCGGCCCGGCGGCAGGCACTCCGCGGCGGCGGGGCGTCATGAGTACGACGTGGCTGCCACCGGAGCAGTACGCCGAGACGTTGATGAAGGCGACCGCCTTCGCCTGCCTGTTCTTCACCGACGAGGACGACCGGCCGCTGCAGTTGCGGGCGGTGTACTCACAGGTGCATCCGTGGCAGTGGCCCGGCGGGACCATGGATCCGGGCGAGCGTCCCTGGGAGACGGCGGTGCGGGAGTGCCGCGAGGAGACCGGAATGACCGTCGAGGGGCCCACACGACTGCTGGCCGCCGTGTACGGCCTGCCGGGCGCGAAGTGGCCGTACAGCACGATCGGGTTCGTCTTCGACGGCGGCCGGCTCACCGCCGACCGGATCGCCGGTATCACCCTCGACCCGGCCGAGCACGACGAGGTGCGCGTACTGTCGCCGGACGAGTGGCGGGCGCACATGCCGGAGCGGGACTTCGCACGGCTGCGGGCCGTGCTGGACGCCCGCTGGACGGGTGTGACGGCGTACTTCGACACCTGGGACTGGGACGCCTGAGCCGGGCCGCACACGGGTCCGAAGCCGGCCGGGGCGTCCGGCCGAGGTGGTTCCGACACGCCCCCGAGCCGCCGAATGCCCGGGGACGGCCGGTCCGGTCCGGTGTGATCGTGCCCGACTCGTTTCGTCGAGACCCCTCTAGGAGAGATCATGCGCATGCGAATCGCGTCCACCGTGGCCGCCCTCGCCGTGACCGGTGTGCTCGCCGGTGCCGGCAGCGCCGTGGCGGACAGCGGGGCGTCGGCCGCGGCGTCCGGCAGCCCGGGTGTGCTGTCGGGCAACGTCATCCAGGTCCCCCTTCACGTTCCGCTGAACGTGTGCGGCAACTCGCTCGGTGTCGTCAGCCTGCTCAGCCCGGCCGTCGGCAACGCCTGCCTCAACGGCTGACCGCGTCCCGGCGCCCTCGGGCACCGGTGCGGCCCGGGCCGGACGGCTCGTCCGCCGGCCGGCCGGCGCCCCCAGGGCCGGACCCCCGCACCGGGGGTCCGGCCCTCGGCCTTCCCCCGGCGGGGCCGGCTCCGGGGGCAGCCCGATACAGGGCAGCCCGCCGTCCGGCGCGCCCCTCCCGCTCGGCACCATCCGCCGGGCCTACGCTGCGAGGACGCCCGGCCCGGTGTCCCGGACACCGTGTATGCATCGGCAGCCGCCGCCGGCGGCTCTCCAGGTCGGCCCGGCCCAGCCGCCGGAAGCAGGAAGGGGTGCGGTGGCATGAAGTCCCCAGGCGTGCAGCTACGGGAGATCACCGACGACAACCGGGATGCCGTGCGCGCCCTTCGGGTCCGGCGGAACCAGAAGCAGTTCGTCGCCTCCGTGTCCAAGTCGCTCAAGGAAGCGGCGAAGACGCCCGAGGCCAACCCCTGGTACCGCGCCGTCTACCGTGGCGACGAGCCGGTCGGGTTCGTGATGCTGGCGTGGAAACCGCCCACCGGTCCCTTCCGGGGACGGCACTTCCTCTGGCGTCTCCTGGTCGACAAGAGGTACCAGAGGCGGGGCATCGGCCGGGAGGCCCTCGCACAGGTCGCCGCGCTGGTGCGCGCCGACGGCGCCACCGAGCTGCTGACCAGCTACGAGCCCGGCGACGGTGAACCGTGGCCGTTCTACCGGAAGTTCGGGTTCGAACCCACCGGGGATGTCGACGACGGCGAGATCGTGCTGCGGCTCACCTTCCCCGCCGGGTGAGCCTTTCCGAGTCAGCCACTGCGGGCAGGCACCTCCGCCCCCGGGCCTCCCCTCCCGGACCCTTCCGCCCCCGGGCCTTCGCCCGGACGATCCGCCGTGCTCCCCGAACCGGCGGCATCGGCGTGATTCGGCCGGACGCATTCGTTCCGCAATGCGCTTTCCATGCCGCCCCGCCGTTTGCGCGGGGAAGCATCGCCAGGTGAACGCGGGGAAAGCGCCCCGCCGTTCACCGGCGCCCGGACGGCGGGCGTCGGCATTCAGCCAACGTTGACCATTGAACGGCCGGAGAATTCCGGCGATCACGTTGACACCGCATGACCGACACGCCAGGATGACGGGCCGCGCCGCCGGAATCCCCCACCTCTTCCCCCGCGCCTCCCGATCCTCCCCCTCTCCCGAAATTCCGTGGCGTCCTCGGGCTGCCGGGCCTACGGCCCGCCGCCCCATTTCGCCATGCCTGTGTTTTCCACCCCTCTTCGCGGCCGTCCCGGCAGGCCAATGTCCACCATTGACCGATGGTTGACGCTTGAGTAACTTGTCGCTATCTTTCGAACCGCCGCGCGAATGACGTGAATTGATTTCCGCGGGTATTACGAGATGCCGCACGTCCCGCACCGCCGATCGGCCGACATTTAACCTCCGGGCAACACCAAAGCCTTTTCGGGGAATGATGAATTCGGTAGAGCGCAATGTGGACCTGGTCATCGGAATCACCCCCCTCGGTGAACCGGACGCCCCCCTCGCCACCGCGGTGAGCCGCGCCGGTGGGCTCGGAGTGCTCGACCTGGGGCAGGGGGGCCGGAGGGCGAGAGAGGCCCTGGCCGCTCTGCGCCGATGGGCACCCGGGCGCTACGGCGTAAGGATCGGCCCGCACTGCCGACTGGGCCCCGGGGAACTCCTCCCGAAACACGGCTCCCCGGGCGGTCCGGACACGGTGGTGCTCGCGCCGGATTCCTCCTGGGACCCGTCCGCGATCCCCCCGGACGCCGGACTCCGGGTGCTGGTGGAGGTCACCGGGCTGGAGGCGGCCCGCCGCGCCGTGGACGCGGGAGCAGGCGGCCTGATTGCGCGCGGCAGCGAGTGCGGCGGCCCCGTCGGCGAGCTGAGCACCTTCGTACTCCTCCAACAGCTCCTCGCGGCGGACGGGTTGGGGGTTCCGGTGTGGGCCTGCGGCGGAATCGCCCCGCGCACCGCGGCGGCCGCCGTGGTCGGCGGGGCCGCCGGGGTGGTGCTGGACACCCAGCTCGCGCTGCTGGCCGAGTCGCAGCTGCCCGAGCCGGTCGCGGCGCTGCTGCGGACGGCCGACGGCTCGCAGACCGTGGTGTCCGGCGGTCACCGTACGCTGCGCCGGCGCGGCCCCGCCGGGAGCTCCGCGGCCACCGGCGGCGCGCCGGCCCCGCCCGGCCTGCCCGTGGGGCAGGACGCCGGCCTGGCGGCCCTGTTCGCCGAACGCTGGGGCGACACCGGCCGTGCGGTCCGCGCGGTGCTCGGTGCCGTGCGGGACGCCGTGACGTACGGCGCGGCCGAGGGCGTCGCCCGGGCCCTGCGTCCGGACTCGGCGATGAGCCGGGCCCTGGGGACCCGGCTGCCGGTCGCCCAGGGCCCGATGACCCGGGTGAGCGACGGTGCCGCGTTCGCCGCCGCCGTCGCCGACGACGGGGCCCTGCCGTTCGTCGCCCTCGCGCTCGCCGGGGCGGAGCGATCCCGGACGATGCTGGAGCAGGCACGGCAGGTCCTGCACGGCAGGCCCTGGGGGGTCGGCATCCTGGGCTTCGCGCCCGAGGAGACGAGGACCGCCCAGCTCGCCGCGGTCCGGGCGGCCGGGCCCACCCATGCGATCGTGGCGGGCGGCCGGCCGTCCCAGGCACGGGTGCTGGAGGAGGCCGGGATCAAGGCGTTCCTCCACGTCCCCTCGCCGGGCCTGCTGCGGCAGTTCCTCGACGCCGGGGCCCGCCGGTTCGTCTTCGAGGGCGCCGAGTGCGGCGGCCACGTCGGCCCCCGCAACAGCTTCCCGCTCTGGGAAGCCCAGCTGACGGTCCTGGAGGACTTCCTCGACGGGCTCGTCCGGCAGGGGGACGAGCAGGCGCGGGCCACCGCCGGGCGGATCGAGGTCTTCCTCGCCGGCGGCATCCACGACGAGCGCTCCGCCGCGATGGCGGCCGCACTCGCCGCCCCGCTGACCGCGCGCGGCTGCGCGGTGGGCACCCTGATGGGCACGGCGTACCTGTTCACCGAGGAGGCGGTCGCCCACGGCGCCGTCCGGCCGCTGTTCCAGCGCCGGGTGCTCGCGGCCGGGCGCACCGCGCTCCTGGAGACGGCGCCCGGCCATGCCACACGCTGTGTGCCGAGCCCGTTCAGCGATGCCTTCGGCACCCTGGCGGCCCGCATGCGCGAGGAGGGACTGGCCGAACGGGACGTCTGGGAGCGGCTGGAGCGGCTGAACGTCGGCCGGCTGCGGATCGCGGCCAAGGGCGTGGAGCGCACCGCCGAAGGGGACCTCGGGACCGTCGGCGAGGAACGCCAGCTGGCGGAGGGCATGTTCATGGCCGGCGAGGTGGCGGTGCTGCGATCGGACACCACCACCCTCGCGCGGCTGCACTCCGCCGTCACCGAGGGTGCGGCCCGCTTCCTCACCGAACGGGCCTCCGCCCTGGCGTCCCGCACCGGGCTCGGCGGGCAGAGCGCGGCACGGGCCGAACCGGAGCCGCCGCGCCCCCTGGACGTGGCGGTGGTCGGCATGGCCTGCATGTTCCCGGGTGCGCCCGATCTGGCCTCGTTCTGGGCCAACGTCCTCGACGGGGTCGACTCGGTCGGGGAGGTGCCCCGCGACCGCTGGGATCCCGATGTGCACGGCGTCGAGGCGGGCGGTGCGGTCACCTCCCGCTGGGGCGGGTTCCTGCCGCCGATCCCCTTCGACGCCCTGCGCTACGGCATCCCGCCCGCCTCGCTGGGCAGCATCGAGCCCGTGCAGCTCCTGGCCCTCGAGGCCGCGCGGCGGGCACTGGACGACGCGGGACTCGGCGACGGCGGCCGGGACTTCGACCGGACGCGGACGGGTGTGGTGTTCGGTGCCGAGCCGGGCAGCGACCTCTCCCACGCGACCACGCTGCGCGCGGTGCTCCCTTCGTACTTCGGCGAGGTGCCCAGGGGCCTCGAGGAGCAGTTGCCGCCGCTGACCGAGGACTCGTTCCCCGGAATGCTCGCCAACGTGATCTCCGGGCGGATAGCGAACCGGCTCGACCTGGGCGGGCCGAACTTCACCGTCGACGCGGCCTGCGCCTCCTCCCTCGCGGCGGTCGACGTCGCCTGCAAGGAACTGGTCGCGGGCACCAGCGACATCATGCTGTGCGGAGGCGCCGACCTGCACAACGGCATCAACGACTACCTGCTGTTCTCCTCGGTGCACGCGCTCTCCCCCACCGGCCGCTGCCGGGCCTTCGACGGCTCGGCCGACGGGATCACCCTCGGCGAGGGCGTGGCGTGCGTGGTGCTGAAGCGCCTGGCCGACGCCGAGCGGGACGGCGACCGCGTCTACGGGGTCGTCAAGGGCATCGGCAGCTCCAGCGACGGCCGGTCCCTCGGGCTGACGGCGCCGCGCCCCGAGGGGCAGCGCAGGGCCGTGGAGCGGGCGCACCGCAACGCGGGCACCTCGCCTGCCGAGGTGGGGCTGGTGGAGGCGCACGGGACGGGCACCGTCGTCGGCGACAGGACCGAACTGGGCGTCCTCACCGAAGTGTTCGAGGAGGCGGGCGCCGCCCCGGGCGGTTGCGTGCTGGGGTCGGTCAAGTCCCAGATCGGGCACACCAAGTGCGCGGCGGGTCTGGCCGGGCTGATCAAGACGGTGATGGCCCTGCACACCGGCGTCCGGCCGCCCACCCTGCATCTGGAGCGGCCCAACGCCGCCTGGGAGGAGGACCGGGGCCCGTTCGTCTTCCACCGCGAGGCGCTGCCGTGGGCCGTGCCGCCCGAGCGGCGAGTGGCGGGCCTGAGCGCGTTCGGCTTCGGAGGCACCAACTTCCATGTGGTGCTCGGCGCTCACGGCGGCGGGGTGCCGCCCTCGCACGGGCGTGCCGCGTGGCCGGCCGAGCTGTTCCTGTTCCGCGGGGCGGACGCGGCGGCCGCCCGCCGGGCCGCCCAGTGGCTGCTGGAGACGGCGTCGCGGGCCGGGGAAGGGACCGGCGGGTGGCGGCTGCGGGATCTGGCGCTCGCCGCGTCGCGGCGCGCCGGGACGGACCGCGGCCCGGTGCGGATCGCGGTCGTGGCGGAGGACCCCGAGGGGCTGCGCCTGCGGCTGCGGCGCGCCCTGGACGGTGAGCACGATCCGGATGCCGGTGTCCACCTCGCCGACGACGACGTGACGGCCGCGGGCGCCCCGGGCGCCGCCGGCACGCCGGACAGCGGGCTGGACGGCGGGACCCGGAGCGGGCCGGACAGCGGGACCCGGAGCGGGCCTGGCCGAGGCAGGGTCGCGTTCCTGTTCCCCGGGCAGGGCAGCCAGCGCACCGGCATGTTCGCCGACCTCTTCGGTGCCTTCCCCGAACTGCAGCACCTCCTCACGCTCGACGGCGGCACAGCCGCCGCGCTGTATCCCCCGGCCGCGTTCACCGGGGCCGCGAGCGGGCGCCGCACCGCCGCGCTCACCGACACCCGCGCCGCCCAGCCGGCGCTCGGCATGGTGGGCCTCGCCGCGCACACGCTGCTGAACCGGGCCGGGGTCGTACCCGACATGGCCGCGGGCCACAGCTACGGGGAGCTGGCCGCCCTGAGCGCCGCCGGGGCCGTGGATCCGGAGACCCTGCTGACGCTGAGCTCCGAGCGGGCCGCGGCGATCCTCGCGGCGGCCGGGGACGACCCCGGGGCCATGGCGGCGGTGGCCGCGTCCCCGGCGGACGTCGAACGCATCCTGGGCACAACCGGAAGCCGCGACGGGGACCACGGCGGAGGCGGAGGCGGCGGCAGCGGAGGCGGAGGCGGCGGCAGCGGCGGCAGCGGCGCGGTGGACGGCGGGCTCATGAACGGGGCGCTCCTGAACGGCGGGCTGCTGGAGGGCGGGCTCGTCGTGGCCAACCGCAACGCACCACGGCAGACGGTGGTCTCCGGTCCCACCGCGGCGGTGGATTCCGCGCTGCGGCGGCTGCGTGACGCCGGGGTCGCGGCGAAGCGCCTGCCGGTGGCCTGCGCGTTCCACAGCCCGCTGGTCGCGGCCGCGGGTGAGCGGTTCGCCCGGGTGCTGGCCGAACACCCCGTACACGCAACGGAGTTCCCGGTGTGGTCGAACCGCACCGCGCAGCCGTACCCGGCCTCCCCCGACGGAATCCGTGCCGAGCTGGCCGCGCAGATCGGTGCGCCGGTGCGGTTCGCCGAGCAGGTCGAGGCGATGTACGCGGCAGGCGCCCGGGTCTTCGTCGAGTGCGGCCCGGGGAGGGTGCTGACCGGGTTGGTGGCCGACGTCCTCGGGGACCGGCCGCATCTGACCGTCGCGTGCGCGCCCCGGCCGGGGAGCGGACTGCCGGACCTCCTCGACGCGCTGGCCCGGCTCGCGGTGGCCGGGCTGCCGGTCGCCACCGGATGGATGTTCCGGGGACGCGACGCGGTGGACCCGAACCAGGCCGGCGGCGGACGGCCCGCCGGATGGACGGTCGACGGGCATCTCGTCCGTACGGCGTCCGGTGAACTCCTGCCCGGTGCGCTGGCACCGGCCCGACGTGTCGCGGAGGCGACTGTGACGAGCCAGCACGGCGACCGGGCGGCCGAGGACGCCGCGACCGGCCAGGACGCGCTGATCACCGAGTTCCTGCGAACCAGCAGGGAGATGGTGGCGGCGCAACGCGACGTCCTGCTGACGTACTTCGGCGGCCGGGTGTCCGGCGAACCGCTTCCCGGCCCGGCGGGCGACCCGCCCACGTCCACCCTGCCGACGCGGAGTCCGCAGGTGCCGGACACGGAAGGCACCGCCGGGCCCGCGGGGGCCGGGGCGGTCGCCGGGACGCTGCCGGGGGCGGGGTGGACGGGTGCCCTGGGCGGTGACGCGGAGGCCGGCGCGCCGCCGGACGGCGGCGACGTGCTGCGTCTGATCGTGGACATCATCAGTGAACGCACGGGCTATCCGGCCGACATGGTCGAGCCCGGTCTCGACCTGGAAGCGGATCTGAGCATCGATTCGATCAAGCGGACCGAGATCGTCGGGGAACTGGCCGGACGGCTGGTCGCGGCCGGCGCGGTGCCGGCGTACAGCGGCTCGCTGGACGACGCCGCGATGGAGGAGCTGTCCCGGGCGAGGACCGCCGAGACCCTGGCCGCCGGGATCCGCGCCCTGCTGCCCGGTGCCGGGGACGCGCCGGACCGTCCGAACACCCTCATGGCGCCCCCTCCCGTGAGGCCATGGATACCCCGGTTGAACGGCGGCGCGCCGGGCCGCGTATAGACGGTGGGGCCAAGGGCGCTTCCTGGGCCCCGCACACCTGGTGACACCGTGTCGATACGACCTTGGGGCCGCGGATGAGGCACGCACGACGGAACCTTCAGCGGATCGCCCGGCTGGCGGCGGTCGGCGGGCTGGTCTGCGGCTCGCTGATGGTCTCCGACGCCATGGCGGGGGAGAACCGGGCGCCGGGGACGGAGCCGCTGCTGCGGGTCCATGGCCAGGGCCTCACGCGGCGAGATCCCGAAGAACGCCGGGTCGAAGTCGGCGGCGTCCGTCGGCCGCCGCCGGCTCCCGGTCGCGCGCGGCCGCCCCCGGACCGCGACCGGTCGCCCGTGAGGGCGGCCCGGTGCTAGAACTGGGGACATGATCGGACGTCCCCGCCGGTCCTGGCGGACGGCAGGCATGCCGTCCGGCCGCCCGCGAACGCCCGGCCGGTCCGAACGCCCGGGGTGGCGCCGGCGTCTGCGGTCCCTGCTCAGCGTCGACAGCCTGGCCACCCAGGTGTTCCTGCTGCAGGCCCTCGTGATCTTCCTGCTGGTGGTCGCCGCGGCCGTCGCCCTGGTCCTGCAGGCGCGTTACGACAGCTACGAGGACGCCCACAACCGCTCCCTCGCCGCCGCCGAGGCCTTCGCGTACGCCCCCGGCACGGCCGAGGCCCTCAGATCCCCCGATCCGGCGGCCGTCCTGCAGCCCGCCGCCGACAGGGCCCAGCGGGGCGCCGGGGTCGACTTCATCTCCGTACTGAGCAAGGACGGCGTCCGGTACACCGATCCCGAGCCGCAGTTGATCGGCCGGCGTGTGGAGGGGGACATCTCCCGGGCGGCCGCGGGCGAGGCGTTCACCGAGACCTTCAAGGGCGAACCGCACCAGGCGGTCAGGGCCGTCGTCCCCGTGCTGGACGGCAGCCGCCGGGTCGTCGGCCTGGTCACCGCGGGCATCCAGGTCACCAACGTCGGCGAACTGCTCGACCGCCAGATGCCGATCCTGCTGGGCTCGGCCGCCTGCGCGCTGCTGCTCGCCACCG
Organism: Streptomyces tirandamycinicus; assembly: GCF_003097515.1. Lineage (NCBI taxonomy): Bacteria > Bacillati > Actinomycetota > Actinomycetes > Kitasatosporales > Streptomycetaceae > Streptomyces > Streptomyces tirandamycinicus. Next base: position 142,747 of record NZ_CP029188.1, read on the forward strand.
GCGGGGCGGCCCTGGTCAGCCGGCGGCTGCGGCGCCAGACCCACGGGCTCGGCCCCGCCGAGATGACCCGGATGTACGAGCACCACGACGCCGTCCTCCACGCGGTGCGCGAGGGTGTGCTGATCATCGGCGGGGACGGCCGGCTGCTGCTCGCCAACGACGAGGCCCGGCGCCTGCTCGCCCTGCCGCCCGACGCCGACCGCCGGCCGGTGACCGAGCTGAACCTCGGCCCGGGCATCACCCGTCTGCTGGTGTCCGGTACGGAGGTCTCCGACGAGGTGTTCCTGTCCGGGGACCGGCTACTCGCCGTCAACACGCGGCCCACGGCCCCGTACGGCGGTGTGACGGGACTGGTCGCCAGTCTCCGCGACACGACCGAGCTGCGCGCCCTGTCGGGCCGGGCGGAGGTGGCGAGGGAGCGGCTGACGCTGCTGTACGAGGCCGGGGTCCGGATCGGCACCACCCTGGACGTGCGCCGTACGGCGAGAGAACTCGCCGACGTGGCCGTACCCCGGTTCGCCGACTTCGTCACCGTGGAACTGCTCGACCCGGTCCTGCGCGGCGACGAGCCCGCCGGTCTCGGCACCATGCGGCGCACCGCGCTCAGCGGCATCTCCGACGACCCTCCGCTGCAGCCGGTCGGGGACGCCGTCCGGATCAACGTCACGCCGATGAGCACGGCCCTGCAGAGCGGCCGGGCGCTGCTCGAACCCGATCTCGCCGCGTCGGGCACCTGGGGCAGCGAGGACCCGGAAGGGCGGCGGCAGGCGCTCGAGTACGGCATCCGGTCACTGATCACGGTCCCGCTGCAGGCGCGGGGCGTGGTCCTCGGCCTGGTCAACTACTGGCGCTCCGGCGACACACCGCGGTTCGACGCGGACGACACCTCGTTCGCGGAGGAGCTCGCGGCCCGCGCGGCCGTGGCCATCGACAACGCCCGGCGGTACACCCGCGAGCACGCGATGGCCGTGACGCTGCAGCGGAGTCTGCTGCCGCGCGACCTCCCGGAGCAGGACGCCCTCGAGGTGGCCTGGCGGTACCTTCCGGCGCAGGCCGGCGTCGGCGGCGACTGGTTCGACGTCATCCCGCTGCCGGGACTCCGGGTCGCGCTGGTCGTCGGGGACGTGGTGGGGCACGGGATGCACGCCGCGGCCACGATGGGGCGGCTGCGCACCGCGGTGCTGAACTTCTCGTCCCTGGACATGCCGCCCGCCGACCTGCTGGCCCGCCTGGACGATCTGGTGCTGCGCATCGACGCGGACCAGCCCCCGGGAGCCGACAGCGAACGGGCGCCGGTGACGGGTGCGACCTGTCTCTACGCGATCTACGACTCGGTGAGCGGGCGCTGCACCATCGCCCATGCCGGCCATCCGGCACCGGCGATCGTCGACCCCGGGGGCCGGGTGGTCTTCCCGGAGCTGCCGTTGTCACCCCCGCTCGGTGTGGGAGGGCATCCGTTCGACGAGACCGAGCTGGACCTCGCCGAGGGCAGCCGGCTGGTCCTCTTCACGGACGGCCTGGTCGAGGACCGGTACCGGGACATCGACGAGGGGCTGGCGGGACTCCGCGACGCCCTCGCACGGCCCGGGCCGACGCCGGAGGAGACCTGCGTGGCCGTGATGAGCGCGCTGCTGCCCGACCAGCCGGGTGACGACATCGCCCTGCTGGTGGCCCGCACGCGGCTGCTCGACCGGGCCAGAACGGCCGAGTGGGAGGTGCCGCTCGACCTCTCGGCCGTGTCCCGGGTCCGGGCCGAGGCAGGCCGGCGAATCGGCGAATGGGGCCTGGAGGACTCCGTCTTCGTCGCCGAGCTGGTCCTCAGCGAACTGCTCACCAACGCCATGCGGTACGGCGCGGAGCCGGTCCGGGTGCGGCTGCTGCTCGGCCGGACGCTGGTCGTCGAGGTGTCCGACGGCAGCAGCACCTCCCCGCACCTGCGACGCGCCGCCGCGACCGACGAGGGCGGCCGGGGGCTCTTCCTGGTGGCCCAGTTCGCACAGCGCTGGGGAACGCGCTATGTCAGCGGAGGCAAGATCATCTGGGCGGAGCTGGTGCCGGGCGGGGAACTGCCGGATGAACCGGTGGTGACGTACGTGGAGGAGCCGGCCTGGTGAGCACCGCCGGACCCGGAGCGGCCGGCGGACGGGCGCGGTGGCCGGCCGGTCCCGGGGATCTCGCCGCCCGGCGGCCCGGCGATCGCACCGGGCGCCGCCCCCGGCCGCCCACGGGTGGGAGTGCGGTGGCCCGCGGGTGAGCATGCGATCGCCCGCAGGTGGGAGTGCGATCGCCCGCCGGTAAGAATGCGGCCGCCTGCGGGCGAACGTGCGGCGGGGCAACCAGGCGGGAGCACGCCCGCCCAGCCCGCCGGGCCCGGTGCGGCCGTCGTCAGGGCTGGACCACGGGCCTGGCCTCGACGCCGGACGCGGGCTGCTGGTGCCCGCCGCTTGCGATCATCCGTACCTCACCGCGGTCACTGATCTCCGCCTGGACGATGCCGGTGTCGTCGGCGTAGATCGGGTGCCCGCCCGGGCCCTTGCGCTCGGTGCGGTGCACGACCACCGCGTCCTCGCTGTCGGTCGCCGAGGCGACACCTCCCGCGAAGACCAGTTCGAAATCCTCGTCCCGACCCATGGGGCCTCCTCTGCGATACGCCGCACATCACGTCCGGCTGCAGCACTGAATGGCCATTATGCGACTTTTATTCTATTTGCTCACCGCGAGGCCACCCCCTCCCGCACCACGGGGCCACGCCCGCCGCGGGCGGGCCGGCCCGGTGACGGCGGGCGCGGCCCGTACGGCCCTGCGGGCGCGGTCGCGTACGGCCCTCCGGAAACCCGCAAGCGACCGCGCCCGCAGGGCCGGGACGACGCCCACGGCAGGCGGCCGAGCGGCACCGGGACCTTCCGCACGTATACCCCTGGGGGTAATAATGCTACGGTGGGTTCAATACCCCAGGGGGTAATTTCCGTGCGAAGGGAGTATCCGCGTGTTCTTCGTCGACACCATCGAGCTGGAAGGTCTCGGCAACCGCAGCTACCTGGCAGGCGGTGAGCACACCGCGGTGGCCGTGGACCCGCCGCGCGACATCGACCGGGTGCTCGCCGCGGCCGCACGGCGAGGTGTGCGGATCTCCCATGTGGCGGAGACCCACCTCCACAACGACTACGTCACCGGAGGCCTGGAGCTGGCCCGGGTCGTCGGCGCCGCGTACCTGGTACCGGCGGGCGCGCGCGTCTCCTTCGCGCGCGTCGCGGTGTCCGACGGCGACACGGTCGAGGTCGACGCGGGAGTCACCCTGCGGGCGATGGCGACACCCGGTCACACGCCGCACCACACCTCGTACGTGCTGAGCGAGGGCGACCGGCCGGTGGCCGCGTTCACCGGCGGTTCCCTGCTCATCGGCACGGTCGGCCGGCCGGACCTGGTCGAGCCGCGGCTGACCGAGCGGCTGGCCCGGGCGCAGCACGCCTCGGCGCACCGCCTGGCCGCCGAGCTGCCGGACGCCACGGCGGTGCTGCCCACCCACGGCTTCGGCAGCTTCTGCTCCTCGGCGCAGGCCGAGGGGGACACGACCACCATCGGCAAGGAGAAGGCCTGCAACGCGGCGCTCGGCGCCGACGTGGACACCTTCGTCGCCGGCCTGCTGGCGGGCCTGGACGACGTGCCCGCGTACTACGCCCACATGGGCCCGGCCAACGCGGCGGGCCCCGCGCCGGTGGACCTGACCCCGCCCGCCGTCGCCGACGCCGAGGAGATCGCCGCGCGCCTGGCGGCCGGGGAGTGGGTGGTGGACCTGCGCAACCGGGTCGCGTTCGCCGAGGGGCATGTGGCCGGGTCGTTCAACTTCGAAGCCGACGGCAAGCTCGCCACCTACCTCGCCTGGATGGTCCCGTGGGGCAAGCCGGTGACCCTGCTCGCGGAGTCGCCGGAGCAGCTGGCCGACGCCCAGCGCGAACTCGTCAGGGTCGGCATCGACCGCCCGGCCGCCGCCGCCACGGGAGGTCCCGGCCGGTGGCTGCGCAGGGGTGAGGCGCCCGCCTCGTTCCCCCGGTCCACCTTCGCCGGACTCGCCGAGCAGGGCGCCGGACGGGTGGTGGTCCTCGACGTACGCCGCGACTCCGAGCGGGCCGGCGGCTGGATCGAGGGCTCCGTGCACATCCCCGTCCACGAACTGCACGACCGTCTCGGCGAGGTCCCCGGCGGAACGGTGTGGGTGCACTGCGCGGGCGGCATGCGGGCGGCCATCGCGGCCTCGCTGCTGGATGCCGCCGGCCGGGACGTGGTCGCCGTCGACGACGGCTTCGACGCCGCGCACGACGCCGGCCTGCCCGTGACCTCCGGCTGACTCCCGGCCACCCCCGAACCAGGAAGGAGTGCGATGTTCCTCTTCCGCCGGCACCAGCCCCGCGTCACGGTCGGCCGGGCCCTCCGACGGACCAGCGGCGGCCGGCCCGACGCCGTACTGCTGGACGTCCGCGAGCAGCCCGAGTGGGAGGCCGGCCACGCCCCGGACGCCGTGCATCTGCCGCTGTCGAGGCTGCTCGCCGGAAGCGCCCTGCCGCCCGTAGCGGCGGGCAGGACACTGCTGGTGATCTGCCGCAGCGGGCGGCGGTCCCTGGAGGCGGCGAAGCTCCTCACCGAACGCGGAGCGCGGGCGGTGAACGTCGAGGGCGGCATGATCGCGTGGGCCGCCGCCGGGCACCCGGTCGTCGACGAGCGCGGGAACAGCGGCCGGATAGCGTGACCCCGCTCGTTCTCGCCCTCGTCGCCGGGGCCGTCATCGGCCTCGCTCTCGGAGCCCTGGGCGGCGGCGGCAGCGTCCTGGCCGTACCGGCGCTGATCTACCTGCTCGGCTTCACCCCGGTGGAGGCCACCACGGCCAGCCTGATCATCGTCACCGCCACCTCCGCCACCGCTCTGTACGCCCACGCCCGCGACGGGAACGTGGCATGGAAGACGGGGTCGTTGTTCGCCGCGGCGGGCATCGTTCCCGCCTTCCTCGCCGGTGCCGTCGCCGGACGCCTGCCCGCAGCGCTGCTGACGGCGGCGTTCGCGGCCATCGCCGCGCTGGCGGCCCTGCGGATGCTGCGACCGTCCGGGTCCGAGCCGCCGGGGCGGATCCGTCCCGGCAAAGCGGCCGGCGCCGGCGCCGGACTGGGTGCCGTGACGGGCTTTCTGGGGGTCGGCGGGGGATTCCTCGCCGTGCCCGCCCTGGTGAGCGTGCTGGGACTGGCCATGCGGCGGGCGGTGGGCACCAGCCTGCTCGTCATCACGGTCAACTCGCTGGCCGCGCTCACCGCCCGCGCCGGCACCGGTGGCGGGCTCCAGTGGGAGGTCATCGGTCCCTTCACCGGGGCCGCGATACTCGGGGCCTGGGACGGCAAGCGGCTCGCGACGAAGATCTCCGGAGCCGCCCTCCAGAAGATCTTCGCCGGCGTACTGCTCGCGGTGGCCGCGTTCATGCTCGCCGACGTGATCGCATGAGCCGGCCGCCCGCGGGACCGGTCAGGCCAGCGACAGGAACAGCTTCTCGAGCCGGCTCCGCATCTCGTCGCGGTCCTCCCCGGAGCGCCGGCCGTCCTCGATGTCGGTCAGGCACCGCTGCAGCCCCGTCGCGATGATCGCGAAACCCGCCCGGTCCAGCGCACGGGACGCGGCGGCCAGCTGAGTGACCACCTCTTCGCAGTCCCGGCCCTCCTCGATCATCCGGATCACTCCGGAGATCTGGCCCTGCGCCCGGCGCAGCCGATTGAGGACCGCCTTCAGTTCGGCTCCCGCCAGATCAAGCTCCACCGCAACTCCTCACGAAATACCCCCAGGGGTAATATAGAACCCCTGGGGGGAATCCGTCGACACCCAAGGATGACACCCGCCATGACCGCACCCACCGCCCTCGGCATCGACGAGGCCCGCACCCGCCTGAACGAGCTGACCGTCATCGACGTACGCACACCGGGCGAGTTCGCGGGAGGCCACCTGCCCGGCGCCCTCAACGTCCCCCTCGACCGGATCCGGCGCGCGCTCCCCGACATCCGGCACGCCGCCGCACGCGGCGACGTCCTGGTCGTCTGCGCGTCCGGCGCCCGCTCGGAGAACGCCTGCAGGATCCTCGCCGAGAACGGCGTCGCCACCGCCACCCTCTCGGGAGGGACGGCGGCCTGGGCGGCGGGCGGCAACGAGCTGCGCCGACCCGAGGGGACCCCGCGTGCCACCTGGAGCATGGAGCGGCAGGTCCGTTTCACCGCCGGCACCGTCGTCCTGCTCGGCCTCCTGCTCGGCCTTCTCGTCCACCCGGCCTTCCAGATCCTGTCCGCCGCCATCGCGGGCGGGCTGGTCTTCTCCGCCCTGACCGACACCTGCGGCATGGCGGCGATGCTGGCCAGGCTCCCCCACAACAGGACCCGTGCGGCCGACCTCGGCGCCACGCTGGAGGTACTGCGCAGCCGCTGACGGCACGCGGCAGGGCCATGGGGCCTCGCACCGGGTTGCCGGTGGATCCCCGTTCTCGTGTGATGGAAACGAGCCTGCCCCGCTGTCGTCGAGGCTCGGCCGGGCGGGGCACCCATGCCCCGAGCGGCCGGGAGAGGAGTCGATGTGCGTGATCAGTACACGGCCGGATCGGTTGTGGTGGGTGTGGCCGAGGCCGAGGGGCAGGAGCAGGTGGCTCTCGCGGCCGCGCAGGAGGCGGCCCGCGCCGGTACGGGGCTTCGCATCCTGCACGCCGTCGAGTGGCCGGCTCCGCCGGGGACGGCCGCTGACGGCACGACGGCGACAGCCGGTACGGAAGCCCTTGCGCGATCTTCTGCGGAAGCCGATACGGAAGCCGACGCTGAGACCGAGGCGGAAGCCGACGCGGAAGCCCACGCTGAGACCGAGGCGGAAGCCGACGCGAAAGCCCACGCTGAGACCCAGGCGGAAGCCGACGCGAACGCCCACGCTGAGACCCAGGCGGAAGCCGACGCGAAAGCCGGTACGGAAACCGCTACGGAGACCGACGCCGGCGACCGGACGCACCCGGATCGTGCGAAACGTGTGATCGCCCGCTTCTCCCAGGCCGTCCACCGGCGGTTCCCGCACCTGGCGATCGAGCCGGACCGCGTCTCCGGCTCGCCCGTGCCGGCCCTCATCGACCGGTCCGCCACAGCGCCGCTGGTCGTCGTCGGCCATCGTGGTACGGGTGGCTTCCCCCGGCTGCCGCTGGGCTCGGTGAGTCTGCAGGTGGCCACCCACTCCCGCTGCCCGGTCCTCGTGGTCGGAACCGGGGAGAGAACCGAGCCGGTCGACAACCGGGTCGTGGTCGGCGTCGACGTCGACGACGTCCAGCCGCACGTGATGGAGTTCGCCCTGCGGGCGGCGGGCAGCCGCGGCGCCCGACTCGAGGTCGCGCACGCCTCCACACGGCCCGAACTCCTCAGCACCGGCCCCACCGGTCCCCTCCTCCTCGGCCACGAGACACGGCCGATCGCGGCGCGGGACCTGCTGGAGGAGAAGCTGGCCCCCTACCGTTCCCGCTGGCCCGACGTGGAGATCCGTACCCGGGTCGAGCGGTGCCGGCCCGCGCACCTGCTGGTCGAGTCCTCACGTGACGCGGAACTGGTCGTGGTGGGCACCCACGGCCGCACCGGCCTGCGGAGACTGATGCTGGGCTCGGTGAGCGGCGAAGTGCTGCACACCGCCGAATGCCCGGTCGTCGTGGTGCCCGCCCCCGTCACCGGGGCGTGAGCTCGCCGGGCGTGACCTCGCCGGGCGTGAGCCGCCGGGGTGACGTCCGCGGTGCGTGAAAGGGCCGGCCGACGGTCGTCACACCGTCGTCAGGTGATCGACGACTTCGGTGACGTCGGCGAGTCCCTCGATCCTTTCGAGGAGCCGCCGCGCGTCGGACTGCGCGATGCTCCCCCACACGTCCACCGTCCCGTTCCTGACGACGATCTCGATCGCGGGCCCGGCGCCGGGGAACTCCTCCGCGAGGATCCTGGATTCGATCTCCTGCCGGATCCCCTCGTCGTCCCGTACGAGCGCAGCGAGCAGGGTGTTCCTGTGCACGACACCGACGAGATGGCCGTCCTCGTCCGTGACGGGCATCCGCTTCAGGCGGGAGAGCGCGGCCAGCCAGGCGGCCTCGGCGGCGGTGGCCTCGGGGAGCACCGTGATGGCCGGGGCGGTCATCAGATCCTCCGCCGTGTACGCACGCGCGCGGTCGTTCAGGCGCCGCCGGGTCAGGGAGCCCCGCGCGCCGGGCCGGTGACCGGTCGCCTCGACCGCGGCCTTCGCCAGCAGGTCCGACACCGACACCACACCCATGACCCGGCCGTCCGGGTCGGTCACGGGCAGCGACCCCACCCCTGCGTCGTTGAGGGTCCGGGCGATGGCCACGAAGGCCGAGTCCCGGGGCACCGACGTGACGGGCGGGTCCATGACGTCCCGGACCAGCAGCGGTTGTGCCTCCACGTCGGACGCCCGGCGCCCCGTCCGCCGGGGCCGGGCCGGTGCTCCGGGTCCGGCGGGACTTCGGTGCGCCCGCTGCGTGGCGGACACCGCGGCCATGGCACCGAGGTACCGGAGCAGCATGTCCTCCCGCAGGGGCCGGTCGGTCCGGCCCGCCGTTCCGGACACCGCACGGCGGGCCTCCGCCCCTGCTGCGGGGCCCTCTCGCTCGTTCATGGCCGGCTTCCTCGTCAAGTCTCCCCCGCTGTCACATTCTCGCCCCCCTCCGGCGGCGCCACCCCGGGCCGGTCGGCCCTTCCGGGGGCCGTTCGGACTCTGCCGCCGTCGGCCCGGGAGGGGAATGCTGAGAATGCGGCAGCCATCGCTGCGAGGAGTTCGCCGATGCCCCAGCACGTGACCGCCGGTCTGGACGGATCGGCCGAGAGTGCCGCGGCCGCCGAGTGGGCGGCCCGGGAAGCACGGTTGCGCCAGGTCGCCCTGCGCCTGCTGCTCGTGTCCGACGGCCCGGCGCCCACCCGCGCCGCTACGGAGACTGGTACCGCCGGGGCCGGGCGGGATCCCGCCGCGGAGTTCCTGGCCGGCACCGCGGACGCGCTGCGCGGCCGGCACCCGGGGCTCGAGGTCCGCGCGCGGCGGCTGACCGGCAGGCCCCCGGCCGTGCTGGCCCGCGAGGCGGCGCAGGCGGACCTCGTCGTGCTCGGCTCCCGCGGTCTGGGGAGTGTGCGGGGCTTCCTCCTGGGGTCCGTCGCGTTGGCGACGATCGTCAGGACCGACCGGCCGGTCGTTCTCGTACGCCCCCAGCGCCGACCGGGGCCGGCGGTCCCCGGAGAGGAAGCCGGTGCCGCCGCCGGCAGCGTGGTCGTCGGGGTGGACGTCCACCAGACGTGCGACGCCACCCTCGACTTCGCCTTCGGCGAGGCCGCGCTCCGCGGTGGCCGCCTCCGGGCGGTCCACTGCTGGTCGCTCCCACCCTTCGGGAGGGACGCGCTGGCCCTCGAAATGGCGCTGCGCGAAATGCGGCCGGACATCGCGAGAGAGCTCAGGAACGTCCTCGCGCCCTGGCGGCAGAAGTACCCTTCGGTCGAGGTCACCGAGCTCACACCGGTCGGCGGGGTGTCCGACCGGTTGCTGCAATCCGCCGCCGGGGCCGCTCTCGTGGTCGTGGGCCGGCGGATCCGCACCGCACGCGCCGGATCGCGCCTCGGCCCGGTCGCCCATGCGGTGATCCACCACTGCGCGTCTCCCGTGGCGGTCGTGGCCCACGGCTGAGCCGGCGCCCGACCCCGCCGCCGGCGCCCGGGCGGCGGCGGGCCGGCCGGCCGAGCACGACGTCGCAAGGCCGCGACGTACGCGAAGCCGCGAGGCCGCGAGGCCTGTGACATCCGCGGACTGCGCGAGTCATGCAAGGTCCGCGAGGCCGCTACGTAGATGACGTACGCGACGTACGCGACGTACGCGACGTACCTGACGTCAGCGGGCTACGCGACGTCCGCGGGCCGGGCCCCTGGCGCGCCCCCTGGCGTGTCCCGCCTCCCACCGCACGGTCCCGCGGCGATGCTTGCGCCATGAACACCGCCGTCGCGGTGCCGGCCGCCCTGCTCTCCGCGCTCAGCTTCGGTGTCGGATCGGTACTCCAGCAGCAGGCGGCGAGCAGCGCGCCCGCAGCGCATTCCCTGCGTCCCCGGCTGCTGCTGGAGCTCGCACGCCGGCCGCGGTGGCTGGCCGGGATGGCGCTCGTCGTCGCGTCGTTCGCGCTGCTGGGTCTCGCCCTGGCCTCCGGCCCGCTGGTGCTGGTCCAGCCGCTCGCGGCCACGGACCTCGTCTTCGCTCTCCCGTTCCTCGCCTGGCGCCGCCGTGTCCCCCTGACCCGTGCCGAGGCCGTGGGCATCCTGTGCACCGCGGGCGGCGTCGCGCTGTTCCTGACGGTCCTTCCGGAACCTGCCCCCGGGGCGATCCCGGACATCTCCGACTGGGTTCCCGTACTCGCCGCCGTCGGTGGCGCCGTGGCGCTCCTGGCCCCCGCCGGCCTGCGGCGGCGCGGCACGACGAGGACGGCCCTGTTCGCCGTCTGCGCGGCGCTCCTGTTCGCGCTGCTCGACAGCCTGACCAAGAGCACGGCCGAGCGGTTCCAGACCGAGGGCACCGGCGCGTTCCTCGCCTGGGAGCCGTACTCGCTGATCCTCGTCGGCGTGCTGGGCCTGACCATGTCGCAGAGCGCGTACCAGGCCGGTTCGCTGGCCGTCAGCCTGCCGATCATCGACACGCTGGAGCCGATCGGGGCCGTGCTCATCGGCATCGCCGTCTTCGGCGAACGGCTCGCGCAGTCCCCTTCGGCGCTGGCCGTACAGATGCTGGGCGCGGCCGTGGCCGTGGCCGGCATCATCGTCCTCGACCGCTCGCCCCTGGCCCGCGTCTGAACTCGCCGTACCCCTCCCGTGCCGTGTCCCGGGGCACCCGGCCGCCGAGCGCCACCGAGCGGCCGCCCCCGGGCAGGCGTCCCTCCGCCGGGACGATCGGGCCCGGCTCCGCTCCTCCGGGCCCGATCGTCCCGGCGGAGGGACGTTCGGCCCCTCTCCCTCCCGACCGCGTTCGGCGACAGTGGAATCAGTCACCGCCGGCCGTACGCGGAGGCCGGCCGGTCGTCGCGGAGGCAGACGGGCATGACCGAGTACGTGTACGACTTCACCGAGGGCGACCGCGGCATGGCGGACCTCCTCGGCAACAAGGGCGCCAACCTCGCGGAGATGACCCGGCTGGGACTGCCCGTGCCGAGAGGGTTCACCATCACCACCGAGGCGTGCCGCGTCTTCCTGTCGACCGGCCGGCCTCCTCCCGAACTGGAGGGGCAGCTCGCCGAGCACCTGGCGGCGCTGGAGCGGGCCGCCGGGAAGCGACTCGGGCAGGCGGACGACCCGCTGCTCGTCTCGGTCAGGTCCGGGGCCCGGGTCTCGATGCCCGGAATGATGGAGACGATCCTCGACGTCGGACTCAACGACCACTCGGTGCTCGGGCTGGCCGCGATGTCCGGGCGGGAACAGTTCGCCTGGGACTCGTACCGGCGACTGGTGCAGATGTTCGGGACCACGGTGATGGGGGTGGACTCCGCGCTCTTCGAGGAGACGCTCGCACGCATCCGGGAGCAGCACCATGTCCCCGACGACAGCCGGCTGGACGTCTGCGACCTCGTCAGGATCGTCGAGACGTTCAAGGACCTGATCGCCGAGCGGACCGGCCGCCGGTTCCCGCATCCCGCCTCAGAGCAGTTGCGGCAGGCGGTCCTGGCCGTGTTCACCTCCTGGAACGGGGAGCGCGCGAGGGTGTACCGGCGCCGCGAGCACATCCCGGACGACCTGGGCACCGCGGCCACCGTGCAGACCATGGTCTTCGGCAACCTGGGCCGGGACTCGGGCAGCGGTGTGGCCTTCACCCGGGACCCGGCGACGGGGGCTGCGGGGATGTACGGCGACTACCTGCCCGGCGCCCAGGGCGAGGACGTCGTCTCCGGGGTGCGCAACACGCTGCCCGTCCAGGAACTGGCCGCACTGGACCCGGTGTCCTTCGCGCAGCTCCGGCAGTACATGGACCGTCTGGAGGGTCACTACCGCGACCTGTGCGACATCGAGTTCACCATCGAACGCGGCACACTCTGGATGCTGCAGACACGCGTCGGGAAGCGCACCGCCCAGGCGGCGTTCACCCTGGCCTCGGACATGGCCGACGAGGGCCTGATCACGAGTCGTCAGGCCCTGACCCGCGTCGACGGTGAGCAGCTCGCGCAGCTGATGTTCCCGCGCTTCGACACCACCGGCACGGCCGACGTCCTCGTACGGGGCGTCCCCGCCTCCCCGGGAGCCGCCGTGGGAGCGGTCGTCTTCGACTCGGCGGAGGCGGTACGCCGGGCGGACGCCGGGGAGAAGGTGGTGCTCGTACGGAACGAGACCACGGCGGCGGATCTGCCCGGCATGATCGCGGCCCAGGCCGTGCTCACGGCTCGCGGAGGCAAGACCAGCCATGCGGCGGTCGTCGCACGCGGCATGGGCACCGTGTGCGTGTGCGGCGCGGAGGACATGATCGTGGACGCCCGTGCGCGCTGCCTCGTCGCCGCCGGATCGACCGTCGGCGAGGGCTCGGTGGTGTCCGTCGACGGCTCGGAGGGCGTCGTCCGGCTGGGCGCTCTGCCGCTGGTCGAATCCGACGTCATGCGCCACTTCGACGGCGCCGTGCCCCGGGACGGAGCCGCGCGGGAGTCGGTGCGCCCCGTCCACCGGCTGATGCGGGAGGCCGACGCGGCACGGCGGCTGCGGGTGAGGGCGAACGCGGACACCCCGCAGGACGCGGCCCGGGCACGCCGCTACGGGGCCGAGGGCATCGGTCTCTGCCGCACCGAGCACATGCTCCTCGGTGACCGGCGACGGCTGGTCGAGGCCGTGATCTTCGCGAGGAACGACGCGGAGCGGGGGGCGGCGCTCGGCGCGCTCCTGCCCCTCCAGCGCGCCGACCTCACCGGCATCCTGGAGGCGATGGACGGGCTTCCGGTCACCATCCGACTGCTGGACCCGCCGCTGCACGAGTTCCTGCCCGACCTGACGGAGCTGGCCGTACGCGTGGCGCTGAGGGACGCCGCCGGGGATTCGCCCGACGCGCAGGACACGGCTCTGCTCGCAGCCGTCACCCGTATGCACGAGGAGAACCCGATGCTCGGGCTGCGGGGCGTCCGCCTGGGGCTGGTCGTACCCGGGCTCCTCGCCATGCAGGTGCGTGCCATCGCCGAGGCGGTCGCGGAGCGCAGGCGCGCGGGCGGGTCGCCATGCGCCGAGATCATGGTTCCGCTCGTGGCCGCGGTGGAGGAACTGCGCCTCGTGGCAGACGAGGTGGCACGAGTGCTGGCGGCCGTCTCCGCGGAGAGCGGCATGGACATCGCGTGCCCGGTCGGCACGATGATCGAGTTGCCGAGGGCCGCGCTGACCGCGGGCGAACTGGCCCGGGACGCGGAGTTCTTCTCATTCGGGACGAACGATCTGACCCAGACGACCTGGGGTTTCTCACGCGACGACGTGGAGGGCGCCTTCTTCCCCGCCTATCTGGAGCGGGGCGTGTTCCAGGCGTCCCCGTTCGAGACGATCGACCGGGACGGGGTGGGCCGGCTGGTGCGGATCGCGGTTGCCGAGGGGCGTGCGGCACGCCCCGGACTGGAGATCGGTGTGTGCGGAGAGCACGGAGGCGACCCGGCGTCGGTGCGCTTCTTCCACGAGGCGGGACTCGACTACGTCTCCTGCTCGCCGTTCCGCGTCCCGGTCGCACGGCTGGAGGCCGGCCGGGCAGCCGTGCTGGGCGGGGCCCCGGCCCCCGCTGCGGAGTCCGCCCGGGACTCGGGGTCCGCCCGGTCCGCGGGCTGATCGACGGCCGGGGGCTGAACGACGAATGCGCAGCGGACGGCGACGACGCCCTCGACGGCCTGGGCGAGGCGGCTCACGACGGAGGTGAGATCGCCGTCGCCGACGGTACCGCCGAGTGTGACGACCCCGTCGGTGACGGTGACGCGTACGCCCTGAAGAGAGCCCGCGAAGAGACGGTCGACGAGGCCCTGGACATCGGCCGCGATGTCGTCGTCGGAGCGGAGGAAGACCTTGAGGAGGTCCGCCCGGCTGACGATGCCCCGCAGTACGCCGTGGGCGTCCACCACGGGCAGTCGCTTCACACGGTGCCGGGCCATGAGGCGGGCCGCGTGGGGCAGGGTCGCAGCGGCGCGGACCGTGATCGGCGGAGCGGTCATGAGGTCCTCGGCCCTCACGACCCCGGATCCCGCGGCGGTACCCGGCCGCGTCGGGTCCGGGGGCGCCGGATCGGAACCGCGGAGCTCCTCCCTGCGCAGGAGGTCGGCCTCGGACACGACCCCGACCACACGCCTCTCGCCGTCGACGACCGGCACCGCGCTCACGTTCCACCGTCCCATGGCGGCCACGACGTCCTTGAACCGCGCGTGCGGGGCGACCGCGACGACGGTCTTCGTCATCACGTCCTCGACGGAGTACGGGGCGGAAGGCGTCACGGTGTGCCTCGCAGAGAAGGTGTGCCTCGCAGAGAAGACGGCTGCCGGCGGCCCGGCGGCGGACCCGGGTTCACTGTCACCCGGGGCTCGCCGTCACCTGGGGGTGACCGTCACCTGGGGATCACTGTCGCATGCGCAGGCGGCGCCCCGGATGGGCCGACAGGGGCCGCCTCGGGGCCGTCCGGCCCAAGCGCCGCACGCTCGGCCCGGGACATCCTGTCGGTGGGGCGTACCCCGCGGTGAGGAGAAGTGGCGCGGACGGGACTCATCGTCCGGAACCGCGCACACGGGCGGTGGGATGTGCTCCCCCACGAGGCCCCCGCGATGCCGTCACGGCCGCCTGCGGCCCTGACGCCCGCCCATGAGGAGAGGTGGACCATGATGCCCAGCACGTCGGCGCACGGCTCCGACGCCGGAACGTCGTCGCACTCGCGCACCGACCTCGGCCGCCGGCTCGCGGCCCGACGGGAACAACTCGGCCTGAGCCTGGACGACGTGGCCGAGCGCAGCGGCGCGGCCACCAGCTACATCCAGTACCTCGAGGAGCGGCCCGCCGCGCCCGACGCGGCCACCCTGCGGCACATCGCCGCCGCCCTGGAGACGACGGTGGCCGACCTGGCGGGTGGCACGGCGGACCAGCCGCCGGGGCCGGGCGCCGCCCTGCGGGGTGCCGAACTCGCCGAGCTCGACGAGGCGGAGTGCCGGACCCTGATGTCCGGCCACGGCGTCGGACGGATCGGGTTGCTCACGCCCGAGGGACCGGCGGTCGTGCCGGTCAACTACGTGGTCGACGGTGCCTCCGTCGCCTTCCGCACGGCGCTCGGCAAGGTCCCGTCCTTCGCCGCGGGCAGCGAGGTCGCGTTCGAGGTGGATCGTATCGACGACGTCTTCAGCAGGGGCTGGAGCGTCCTCGCGGTGGGGCGGGCACGCGCCGTCACCGACGAGGAGTCGATCCGCCGGCTGACGGCGCTGGCCCCGACGGCGCCGTGGGCGGGAGGTTCGCGCGACCTGTGGGTCGAACTCTCGCCAACCCGCGTGACCGGACGCAGAATCGTCGCCCCGGACAGCTGATCCGGCGCGCCCGTCGCTGTTCCGGCACGCCCGTCGCCGATCCGGCGTGCCGGATGTCAGGCCAGCTCCAGCACGTCCTCCACCGGACGGCGGGGAGTCTTGGGGCCCTCCGGGCCGTACCCGAGGCGAATCACCATCTGTACGTGACCCATCGAGGATGCGGGGTCGCGCAGGGCCCAGCGCAGCTCGGGCCATTCCATGGCCTGGGACGTCAGGGACGTGACCAGGCCGTCCAGAGTGGCCTGCAACAGCACGCGTTCCAGCGCCTGTCCGGCCGTGAGCCAGTCGACGGGGCCGTCGTGGGACGTTCCCAGCAGGACGAGCTGGGGTCGCTTCTCGAACGTGGCGCTGCCGCGACCGGCCATCGTGCGGCCTGCGGCGAAGTCCCGTACCGGGGCGGTGACATCGTGCTGCCGGGGACCGAACGCGTTCGCCGGGACGCCCTCCCCGGACGAATCCGAGCCGGGCATGCCGGTCCACCGCCGCAGCTCCTCCCGTGCCTCCGGGTCGAGCGACTCGCGGCTCTCGGCGTCGTGGAGCAGGTGAAGCACCTCCTGGACGTGCCAGGCGCCGGGCACCCGGAGCCGCGCGCCCTCCATCCGTGCGGCGGCCCGCAGTCCGTCCAGAACGCCGGCGGGGATGTCCTCCCCGGTGAACGGGAAGCGACTGGTGTGACGCCGGTGAATCGCGGGGTGGAGCACGGCGAGATCGTCGTCCGCCCGCACCGGACGGTCCAGGCGGACCTCCGCCAGCAGCCACGGATCGGCCGGATCGGGGAGCAGGACGGTGTCCGGCTCCCGCCCCGCACGGGCGGCCGCCACCCTCAGGTTGAACAGCGCGGCGCCGCACCCGAGGTGCAGCGCGCGCCGGTGCGGGTCGGACCTCGCCATGGCCCGTTCCGGATCGCCGAAGAGCCGGATCGCGCAGCGGGCCGCGAGGTACCGGAACCGCCAGGGCTGGGAGTTGTGCACGGACGGGGCCGCCGTGGCGTCCCGGACCAGGGAGGTGACGACGGTCGCCTCGAGGGGTTCTGTGGTCATGAAGGGCTCCAGGTTCGGCGGTCAATCGTGTCCGGCGGTCGGTCATGTCCGGCGGTCAGTCGTGGGCGATCACGGCCACCGGCGCGGTGGCGTGGTGGAGTACGGCGTGGGCGACGTGCCCGAGGTGCCCGCCCACCGGAGCCCGCCGGATGCGGCGGCCGACGGCCACGAGATCCGCGTCGGCGGCCTCGTACAGCACCTGCACGGCGGGCGCTCCGACCAGGACCCTCTCCTCGGCCTTGACCGACGGGTACCGCCGCCGCCAGGAGCTGAGCCTCTCGCTCAGCGCCTCGGCGATGCCGTCGGCCACCTCCTGCCGGACACCGGGGTCGAGCTGCGGCGCGTAACCGAACGCGAACGGCAGCGACCACCCGTGCACGGCACGCACCGCGCACCCCCGTCGTGCGGCCTCCTCGAAGGCGAAGCCGAGCAGCGCGTCGGTGTCCTCCCGGACGTCCACCCCCACCATGACATCGCGGTACGCGACCGGGGCCGCCGGTGCCGGGACCGGCTCCCTCGGCGGGCGTACCAGCACGACCGGAGTGGCCGTGAGCCCGACCGTCGCGATACCGACGGAGCCGAGCAGGAACCCCTCGACCGCGCCTCGCCCGCGCGACCCGAGAACCAGCATCTGCGAGTCGGCGGCCTGCACCGCCAGGACCGCCGCCGCCCTGCCCGGCATCCGGCGTGCCGACACCGGCAGGCCGGGGTGGCGCCGGCGCACGTCGTCCGTCATCTCCTCCAGCACCGCGTCCGCGCCGCGCCGCAGTTCCTCGGCGCCCACCGGCCCGGCGTTCTCCAGCCGCCCGAACGCGGGCATGAACGGCGTATGCGGCCAGTCCTCGACGTGCACCAGTCTCAGTGGCGCCTCTCTCAGCACGGCCTCACGGGCCGCCCAGTCCGCCGCGGCCCGACTCTCCGGAAAGCCGTCGACACCCACGGTCACAGGGGGAGTCATGTCCGTGCGCCTCCTTCCGGGCCGCGGCCGCGGCCCCGTCCGTGCCGGCAGGCCGGGGAGTCCGCCCCACCTCGACGGTGACGTGCTTCGTCAGTGCAGTGCTCCGTCTCCGCTCCTCAGCTCCCCTCCCGGCTCGCACCGCCTCCCTGCCGTCGCCTGCCGTTGCCTGCCGTTGCCTGCCGTTGCCTGCCGTTGCCTGCCGTTGCCTGCCGTTCCCTGCCGTTCCCTGCCGTTCCCTGCCGCCCCTCTCCACGATGCGGCCCCGCGAGGTCCGCGGCGAGAGGCCGAACGGTCCCCTGACAGGGCCGAGCGCCCCGTCCTCAGGCGGGCTCCGCTCCGCTGCGCTCGAACGCACGCCTGACCGCCGCCTCGATGCCGTGCCGCGTCTGCGCCGTCACGGCGGCCAGGCGCGGGGAGGGCACGGGACGGGGTGGCGGCCGCACGCCCCGGATGCGGCGTGCCGTGTCCGGGAGGGACGCCAGATCGGCCTCGAAGCGGGCCCGGGCGGCTTCGAGTGTGTCCGGCGGCCCGGTTCTGCGGCCGCCCCGCATGACGGTTCGGAGCAGCGGCTCGCCACCGTCCGGCGGCTCCTCCCCGTTCACCCCGATGACGTCCCGCCCGCCCGGCCCGCGGAACACCTGCTTGGGCGCGGGAGCGGTGGCCTTCGCCGAGGACAGCTTCATCACGGGCCGCCCGGCGTACTCGACGAGTTTGTAGGCCGCGTCGAGGTACGGCGCGTCTGCGGCGGTCCCGACCCGGGTGCCGACCGCGTACACGTCGATCGGCGCACCACCGCGCACCAGTTCGTCGACGGCGTACTCGTCGAGGCCGCCGCTGGCGACGATGCGGACTCCGGGCAGCCCGGCCCGGTCGAGAATCGCCCGGGCCCGGTGGGCCAGGGCCGCCAGGTCCCCGCTGTCCAGCCGGATGGCGCCGCCCGCTCCCTCGCGGAGGTCGGATAGGACCCGGGCGGCCGCGAGGACGCCGAGGTCTGTGTCGTAGGTGTCGACCAGGAGGGTCACCGGCCCGGGGTGCGCGCGGGCGAAGGCCCGGAAGGCGTCCTCCTCGCTGGGGAAGGCCTCGACGTAGGAGTGGGCCATGGTGCCGGATCCGGGGATTCCGAGTTCCGCGGCCGCGGCGACGTTGCTGGTACCCGCGAAGCCGACCATCGCGGCGACCCGGGCTGCCTGGAAGCCCGCCTGAGGACCGTGCGTGCGCCGCAGGGAGAAGTCCACGACCGGCCGTCCGGCGGCGGCGATGACGCACCGCGCGGCCTTCGAGGCGACGACGGTCTGATGGCACATCTGACCGAGCAGGTAGGTCTCCACGAACTGGGCCTGGGGCAGCGGCGCGGTGACCTCCAGCAGCGGCTCGCCCGCGAACACCAGACGGCCCTCGGGCACCGCGCGGACCTCGCCCCGGAACTCCATGCCGAGCAGCCCCTCCAGGTCCTCGACCGGGCGGTGCAGCGTCGCGGCGAAGTCCCGCACGTCGTCCGGCCCCACACGCAGGCGGGACAGATACGCCAGTGAGGGTTCGAGGCCGGCGGCGACGAGGAATCCCCGCTCGGGCGGCAGGTCCCTGACGAACAGACTGAACGTGGCGGGTTGGTCCATGCCTTCGCGGAAGTAGGACATGGCCATAGTGACCTCGTACAGGTCGGTGGTGGTCGCTTCGCTCACGGCGATCACTCTCCTTGACGTGCACCCGTGCACCCTTCGTGGCGTGCACCGCGAGGCGCGGGAGGAGCGGGAGAAGCGGGAGGAGGGGAGAAGTGGGAGGAGCGGGACCGGGAATCGGGACGGCCGGGCGGCTCCGCCTCCGGGTCCCCGGCCCGAGCGGTCGCAGGTGCGGCGGTGACGCGGTTCCAGTCTGCGCCGGGCCCGCTCCCACCGGGCAGGGCTGAAAGACCCCCGCCCGGTACCGACCGGCCCCGGCCCGCCGCACCCGTTGGCGTGACGGGCACCGCGCTCAGACCCCGCCGCCTGCGGGCCGGACGACCGGGCCCGGGGCCGAACGCTCCCCGTCCGGACCGCGCCTCAGCTCTCGGCACGAGCGACGTCCCCGGTCAGATCCAGTCGTATGTCCACCACGCCCTCGACCGCGCGGACGGCCCTGGCAAGCAGCGGAACCAGGCTCCTGTCCCTGAGGTCCCCGTGGAGCGTGACCACACCGTCCGTGACGGACGCCTCCACCCCCGCCGCCGCCGGAAGGTCCGCGAGCACCGTGCGGCGGATCTCCCCGGCGAGATCCTCGTCCGTGCGCAGGAACACCTTCAGCAGGTCACTGCGGCTGACCACGCCCTCGAGCACGCCGACCCGGTCGACGACCGGGAGCCGCTTCACGCGACGCCGGGCCATGATCCGTGCGGCCTCCGCGATCGTCGCGCCGGGGTGGACCGTGACGGCGGGGCTCGACATGAGCTCGCCCGCGGTCACGGCACCGGCCTTCCACAGGCCGGGGCGTGCCCCTTCGCCGAGTGCGGGGGTGTCCAGGTGGTACTCCTCCTTCGGCAGGAGGTCGGCCTCGGACACCACTCCCACGACCCGGCCGTCGCCCTCCACGACCGGCAGGGCACTGACCTTCCACTGGTCCATCACCTCCACGATCTCCTTGTACGCGGTCTGCCGGCCGACCGCGATCGCGGTGTGGGTCATGACGTCGCTCACCGTGCGCGGGGCCTCGGGGAGAACGAAGGAGTCGCGGGGATCAGGGGAGTCGGAGGAATCGGGGGACGGGGGGTGATCGGGGTGATCGGTCATGGCGTGCCTCCTCCTGCTGTCGGCGGGAGTCCTCCCGGGCACGGGTACCGCCGTGCCGGGAGCGGGCTTCCCGGTGCGCGGACGCGCTGCCGTGCCCGGCCCGGCGGGGCGGGTGCGGTCGTTGCACGCGCCCTCCTGCGCACCACGCTGGTCCCGTACCGAGACCCGGGTCCATGGGCCGAACGGCCCCCGGACGGGACCGCCCCGCCCGCCCGGCGGCGGCCGCAGTCCGCCTGCCCACGCATGCCGGACACGTGCGGAGTCGGCACAAACGGTCTCGACACATGCGCAGGCCACACATGCGGACACGACATGTGCGAAGCCGACACAAGCGGTCACGACACGTGCGGACTCGACACATGCGAGGGCGACATATGCGCGCGTGGCGTCGCGCCGGTCCGTCCCGTCGGCGACGATGGCCGCGGACGGGTCCGCCCCGGCACCCGCCCCCGTTCCGGCGCACTCGCTCCGGCGCAGTCGTTCCGGCGTACCCGGGCCGGCGCACTCGTTCCGGCCCAGTCTGCGCGGACTGACCACCGGCGTCCGCGCACATGCACGAGGAGGCAGGGATCGATGGCAGCGCTCGCCCGCACGACCGTCGTCATCGGGATCGGCAACGAGTTCCGGCGGGACGACGGGGTCGGCTGGGCGGCCGTGGCGCTTCTCGGCGTACGGGCCGGTCGGCGAGCGCTGCCCGCGGGCACCGCTCTGGTGCGGTCCGACGGGGATCCCGGCCGGCTGATCGAACTCTGGGAGAACACCGCCCTCGCCGTCGTGGTCGACGCCTGCTTCCCCTCCTCGGTGCGGCCGGGCCGGACGCACCGGTGGTCGGGGGGCGCGGAGGACGGCCCCCTGCGTCCGGCCGGCCCGGCGCGGCACAGCACGCACGGCCTCGGCCTCGCCGAGGCGTTGCACCTCGGCGACAGCCTCGGGCGCGGCCCCGGCCGCCTCGTCGTGTACGCGGTCGAGGGCGCGGACCGTTCGCTGGGCACGGGGCTCACCCCGGCGGTGGCCCGCGCGGTGCCGCTTCTGGTCCGGCGCGTCGAGGAGGACGTCGTCCGGTACGGCGGGGCCGCGGCCCCCGGGCGGCGGTCGCGGGCCGGCGGGTACGCACCGAGGGGCGCGAGCGCCGGCGGCCCATGAGGGACACGCCGGTTCCCTTCGGGGCCGGGAGGCCCCATCCCTGACACGCTGTGAGGGCGGTCGCACACCGTCACGGCGATGCCGCAGTCGATCGCGACCGAGGACCTGAGTTCCCCGGCGACGGAGGAGCCTGCGTCCCCCCGGCGACCGAGGAGCCTGAGTCTCCGGGCAGCGGGCCACCTGGCGAGAGGCTGTTACATGACCCATCCCGAGGGTGCCGGGGACGACGACGCCGGCCGGACCGAGGCGGTGCTCGACCGCGAGGGCCTGGACGCGCTCGTCCGCGTCCTGGTGCGCCGCGGCCGCACGGTGATCGGACCCACCGTCCGTGACGGCGCGATCGTCCTCGACGAACTGGAATCGGCCGAGGCCCTGCCGTTCGGCTGGGGCGTGGAGTTGCAGGCCGGGCAGTACCGGGTCCGCCGGCGTGCGGACGCGGCCGCCTTTGCGCACAGCGCCGGCCCGCAGTCCTGGAAGTCCTTCCTGCATCCGGAACGGGTCCGGCAGTGGAGCGCGGACCGCCGCCCCGACGGCGGGATGACCGTGCACGCGGAGGCGCCGGAGAGCGTCTCGTACGCGTTCCTCGGTGTGCGGCCCTGCGATCTGCGGGCCATCCGGATCCTGGACCGGGTGATGTCCGGCGGCCGGTACCGCGATCCGGCCTACCTGTCCCGGCGAACGGGTGCCTTCCTGATCGCGGCCGAGTGCACCGAGCCGGGTGCCACCTGCTTCTGCGTCTCCATGGGCACGGGACCGGCCGCGGACGCCGGATACGACCTCGCCCTCACCGAGGTCGTGGACGCCGACGGCCACCGCTTCCTGTGCCGCAGCGGGACGCCGGAGGGAGCGGCGGTACTCGCGGAACTCCCGCGGCGCGGCGCCGACGAGCCCACCCGGCAGGCAGCCGCCCGTGCGGTGGACGAGGCGGCAGGCCGCATGGGCCGTTCCATGCCGCCGGTGGACCTGCGCACGCTGATGCGGGACACCCTGGAGGCGGAACGCTGGGACGACGTCACCGCCCGCTGCCTGAGCTGCGGCAACTGCACCATGGTCTGCCCCACCTGCTTCTGCACCACCAGCGAGGACGTGACCGACCTGACCGGCGACCACGCCGAGCGCTGGCGGCGCTGGGACTCCTGCTACGACCTCGACTTCTCCCTCCTCCACGACGGCCCGGTCCGGGCCTCCCCGCGCAGCCGCTACCGCCAGTGGCTCACCCACAAACTGGGCACCTGGCACGACCAGTTCGACAGCTCCGGCTGCGTCGGCTGCGGCCGGTGCATCGTCTGGTGCCCCACCGGCATCGACCTCACCGAGGAGGCGCACGCCCTCCACCGGGAAGCAGCGCACCGGGAGGGAGCCTCGTGACCGCCCAGCCGGGCGGGCCCGCCGGCGAGGGGGTGCTCGCGGCCCTGCCCGCGGAGCACCGCGGACGGTTGATGGCCCTCGCCCGCGACACCGCGTTCCCGGGCGCCACGCGGATCTTCGAGGAGGGCGAGGAGGCGGACCGCTTCTGGATCATCCGCTCGGGCACGGTCGCGCTCGACGTCCACGTTCCCGGACGCGGTCCCGCCGTCGTCGAGACGGTCGGCGCGGGCGGGCTGCTCGGCTGGTCGTGGCTGTGCCCGCCCCGGCTCTGGCACCTCGGCGCCGAGACGCGGGAGCCCGTGCGGGCCTGGGAGTTCGAGGCCGCCCCGGTGCGCGACCTGTGCGCGCACAACCCCGCGCTGGGCCTGGCGCTGGTCACGGTCGTCGCCGAGACCATCGGGGACCGGCTCCGGGCGACCCGCACCCGGCTGCTCGACCTGTACGAACCCCGGGGGGCCGAGCGGAGCGGGACGGGCCCATGACGCTCACCCCGCTCCCCTACCGCGTGGTGGACCGCCGCGACGAGACGCACGACACGGTCACCCTCGTACTGGAACCTGCCGGGGAGGCCCTGGGCTCCTTCGCGCCGGGGCAGTTCGCGATGCTGTACGCGTTCGGCGTCGGCGAGGTCCCCGTCTCCGTGTCGCGGATCCCCGGCGAGCGGCGGATCACCCACACCGTACGTGCCGTCGGGGCCGTCACCCGTGCGCTGTGCGGGCTGCGGACCGGTGCCTGGCTCGGTGTGCGCGGCCCGTTCGGCACCTGCTGGGATCTCGCGGCCGCCCGCGGGCGCGACCTGCTCGTCGTCGCCGGCGGCATCGGGATCGCCCCGCTGCGGCCCCTGATCGACGCGGTCCTGGCCGAGCCGCACGCGTACGGGCGGCTGAACGTCCTCGCGGGCGCCCGGACGCCCGGCGACGCCCTGTACCGGGACGAGTTCCCCGCCTGGGAGCGGCCGTTCGCCGCCGTCACGGTCGACCGGCCCTCGGACGACTGGACCGGCCGGGTCGGCGTGGTCACCACTCTGCTCGGCGAGGCCCGGTTCACCCCGGCCGGCACCACCGCCTTCGTCTGCGGCCCGGAGGTCATGATCCGCGCGACCGCCCGCGCCCTGGTCCACCGGGGGGTGCGCCCGGACCGCATCCGGGTCTCCCTCGAACGCAACATGCGCTGCGCCACCGGCCACTGCGGACACTGCCAGCTCGGCCCCCTGCTGCTCTGCCGGGACGGCCCGGTCGTCGGCTACGACCGCGCCGAGCCCCTGCTCACCGTACGGGAGCTTTGAAACCTCCCCGCCCTGAAGGACGGGGAATCCTGGGAGAAATCCGGTGAAGATGACCACCCCCGCCACGTCCCGGCCGCCATCCCGGCCCCGGCTCGGCGTGTTCAAGTTCGCCTCGTGCGACGGCTGCCAGCTCACCCTCCTCGACTGCGAGGACGAACTGCTCGGTATCGCCGACGAACTGGAGATCGCCCACTTCCTCGAGGCGTCGAGCGACATCGCGCCCGGGCCGTACGACCTGTCCCTCGTCGAAGGGTCCGTCAGCACCCCCGAGCACGTGGAACGCGTGCGGCGCATCCGCGCCGAGTCCCGCCGCCTCGTCACCATCGGCGCCTGCGCCACGGCCGGAGGCGTCCAGGCGCTGCGCAACTACGCGGACGTCGAGGAGTATCTGGCGGTGGTCTACGCGCGCCCGGACTACATCGCGACACTCGCCACCTCCACACCGATCTCCGCCCATGTGCCCGTCGACTTCGAACTGCGCGGCTGCCCCATCGACCGGGGGCAGCTCGTGGAGGTCATCACGGCCTTTCTCGCCGGGCGGAGGCCGGGCGTCCCGGACCACTCCGTCTGCTTCGCCTGCAAGCGGCGCGGCAACGTCTGCGTGACCGTCGCCCACGGCACGCCCTGCCTCGGACCGGTCACCCACGCGGGGTGCGGCGCCCTCTGCCCGACGTACGGGCGGGGCTGCTACGGCTGCTTCGGGCCGGCCGGCACGACGAACCTGCCCGCGCTCGTCCCCCTGATGCACCGCGACGGGATGGACGAGGAGGCCGTCGGAAGGTTCCTGCACACCTTCAACGTCACCGCCTTCACCACGGTGGAGGAGGAAGGACCAGGATGAGCGAGCCCGCCGCCGGCTCCCGGGTGCTGCGCATCCCCGCACTGACCCGCGTCGAGGGGGAGACCGCACTGCGTCTGCGCGTCCACGACGGCGTCGTCGCGGAGGCGCGGCTCAGCATCTACGAGGCACCGCGGTTCTTCGAGGCGTTCCTCCGCGGCCGGGCCCACACCGAGCCTCCCGACCTCACCTCCCGCATCTGCGGCATCTGCCCGGTCGCCTACCAGCTGAGCGCCTGCCGGGCGGTCGAGGACGCCTGCGGCGCCGTGGTGGACGGGCAGCTCGCCGCGCTGCGCCGCCTGCTGTACTGCGGCGAGTGGATCGAGAGCCAGACCCTGCACATCCATCTGCTGCACGCCCCGGACTTCCTCGGCCACGACGACGTGATCGGCCTGTCCCGCTCCCACCCGGGGCACGTCGAACGCGGGCTGCGGCTGAAGCAGACCGGCAACGCCCTGGTCGAACTGCTCGGGGGACGCGCGATCCACCCCGTCAACGTCCGCCTCGGCGGCTTCCACCGCACTCCGGCCGCCGCGGAGCTCCGGCCGTTCGCGGAACGGCTGCGGACCGCCCTCGACGACGCCTGGGACACCGTGCGCTGGGTCGCGGGCTTCGACTTCCCCGACGCCGAGTGCGACGCCGATCTGCTCGCCCTGGCCGAGCCCGGCACCTACGCCATCGAGTCGGGCACTCCCACCGTCCTCCCGTACGACCGGACGCTCCCGCCCCGCGGGTTCCCCCTCCGGGACTTCTCCGACCACGTCAAGGAGGAGCAGGTCCCCCACTCCACGGCCCTGCACTCCCGCCTGGACGGCCGCAGGCACCTCACCGGCTCGCTCGCCCGCTTCGGGGTCAGCGGCCACCTGCTCTCCCCGACGGCCCTCGAAGCCGCGCGCGAAGCCGGACTGGGCGACCCCTCACGGGGGCGCGGCGCGGCGGGCGGACGGACGGACGCGGTGTGCCGGAACCCGTACAAGAGCATCCTGGTCCGTGCCGTGGAGGTCCTGTACGCCGTGGAGGAGGCCCTCCGGATCATCGCGGCGTACGAGCGCCCGGCCCGGCCGTACGTGGAGGTGCCCGCCCGGGCCGGTGTCGGCCACGGCGCCACGGAGGCCCCGCGGGGCCTGCTCTACCACCGCTACACGCTCGACGCCGCGGGCCGGGTCACGGACGCCTGCATCGTGCCCCCGACCGCCCAGAACCAGGGTGCCATCGAGGAGGACCTGCGCAGGCTCGTCCAGGCCGGGCTCGACCGCGGTGAGGACTCCGAGGCGGAGCTCACCCGGTTGTGCGAGCACGCCATCCGCAACCACGACCCGTGCATCTCGTGCTCGGCCCACTTCCTGGAACTGGAGATCGAGCGGAGCCCGGCGCCCCCGCGCTGAGTCCGTGCCGCGGGCGGGCCGGGAGAACCGGGCAAGAGCGCCTCCGGCAGAGCAGCCGGGCGCCGGGCGCGCAGGGCGGGGCGCCGGGCGCGCAGGGCGGCGGGAGGGGCCATCCACTTCTCGCGGATCCCGATTGCGCGGTGCACGGCGGGCGTGTCGGACACCGACCGCCGCTCCCCCGCGTCCCTCACGGCCCCTCCCGTCATCTCCAGGGAAGCACGCGCGGTGACGCGGCCCCAGGTCCGGGCGGGCCGGTTTGGCGGGCCGTTGATCCCCTTCCGGGCCGGCGCCCCGCCACGGGGACGGGCACGCCCGGCCGGGCGGCCGGGCGGCCGAGTGGCCGAGTGGCCGAGTGGCCGAGTGGGCCGCGTGGCTCACCGCGGAAGGCGGCTGATCGCGAGGCGGTGGCCGGGTGGGACCATCGGGCCCCCGCTACGGGCTGTTCGGCCCCTGGGGGCCGGGTGCGCGCGGCGGTTCACTGGTCGTGTCACAACCGCGAGACCGAGGAGGCCGGATCATGGCTGTACTCGCACGCAGGCAGAGGTTCCCGTTCTCCGATCTGCCGGACTGGTTCGAGGACTTCCCCGCCCGGTTCAGCATGCCGGGGATGGCCGATCTGCACAGCATGAGGATCGAGGAGTACACGGACGGCGGCAGGTACGTCGTCCGCGCGGAGCTCCCGGGCGTCGAGGTGCAGGATCTGGACGTGACCGTGGAGGACGGCATCCTCACCATCAAGGCGGAACGTACCGAGCGCGAGGTGGACAAGCACCGCAGCGAGATCAGGTACGGCTCCCTCACCCGCGCCCTGGCGCTGCCGAAGAGCGCCGACGAGAGCGACGTCCGCGCCGAGTACACGGACGGCATGCTCACGGTGAGCGTGGGGATGGGCGAGGAGAGGACGGAACCCAGGCACATCGAGATCAAGCGCGCCGAGTGAACGGCGCGGCGCCGGCCGTCACTTGCGGACGGGCCGCTGCACGGCGTTCCGTCCGGCACCGCGCGTGACCGTGGCCGTGGCCGTAGCCGTGAACAGCGCGGTGGCTCTCCGATGAGAGCGGCCAGCGCGCGGTGCGGGACATGCCGGAACCGCCGTCCGCACGAACACCGGAGGACGATGCCGTCGTGGAGGAGACCCACCGCCCGGCGCAGTCGCGTGAGCTGCACACCCGCTGCGGCCGGGACATCCGCGTGGCCGGGTTCGCGCCACCCGGACTGCCGCCGGGAATGGGACGCGTGGTCCTGGACACTCCTTGTGCGCCGTACGACGAGCGCGAGGTGTGGGCGTCCCTCACGCCCGAGGAAGCCAGGCGGCTGGCCGGCTTCCTCCTCACGGAGGCGGCGGCCCTGGAACGCCGTTCGCGCCCGCCCGGGCCGTACGTCGCCGTCGTCCCGCTCGACGGTGACGCCTTGGAGGTGACCGTGCGGGGGCACGCGCTGAGGGTCGATCAGCCGGTCACCGACGGAGGCCGGGACTCGGGCCCCACCCCGGTCGAGCTGTTCGTGGCGTCCGCGGCCGCGTGCGTCGCCCACTACGCGGGGCGTTTCCTCGACCGGCACGGCCTCGACCGCGGCGCACTGCGCGTCACCGCCGGGCACACCATGGCCTCCGACCGTCCCGCCCGCCTCACCGCGCTGACCGTGCAGGTGGACGCCCCGGGACTCCCGCCGGACCGCGCCGAAGCCCTGGAGGCGGTGGTCTCGCACTGCACCGTCAAGAACACGATCGAGGACCCTCCGCCGATCACGGTCGCCCTGGGCCGGGCCGGTCCGGCGGGAGTCCGGGGGCCGGGGGACGCGGAGGCGGGCGGCGCGGACGCTCCGCGCGGCGCTGATACACACCGATACGCACTGATACGCACTGACGCACTGATACGCACCGATGCCGACGCGGTGCGTGCACCGGGGCCGGACCGTCCGGTACCCGCCGCGCGCACCGCCGGCCCACCCCGGGGGGTACCACCCATGTCCGCATCCCGAGCCGCGCTGCACGACGCCCGGCTCTACCTCTGCACGGACGCCCGCAGGCGCCAGGGCGACCTGCCGGAGTTCCTGGACGCCGTCCTCTCCTCGGGGGTGGACATCGTGCAGCTGCGCGACAAGGGGCCGAGGACCGCGAGCGGTTCGACGACACCACCAAGTGGTCGGGCGGTGACGCCGGGCCGGGTGGGGCCGGGTGCTCGGGCGGTGACCCCTCCGGGCCCCTCGGGGACGCCTGCAGGCCGCCCCGCGACGCGGCGGATGCTGGCGGGGCGCTGCGGGGGCCGGCCCGGGATGCTCGCGGGCCGCCTCGGGGCCGAGGCAGGGCACCCGTTCGGCGGCACTCGGGGCTGCCCACTGCGCGCTTGGGGGTAGCGACGGCACATGCCCTTCAGATTCGGTGAGCCGGACGACGGCCGGACCGGCCACTGGTTCGCGCGCTTCCACCTGCGGGTGCGCACCTCCGTGGTCGGGCTCGCCTGGAATCGCGGACGCGAGATGGAGCTGCTGCACCGCGCCATGGGCTTCGCCGCGCTCTGCTTCCTCACCCTGGTGCCGCTGCTCGTGGTCGTCGCGGCGGCCGACCCGGCGAGCGGCAAGGGATTCGCCAGGTGGCTGATCCAGGGCCTCGGGGTGTCGGAGGTCTCGCAGGAGGAGGTCCAGGAGCTGTTCGGCCTGCCGGGGGAGGCCCTGCAGCGGACCACGGCACTCGGCCTCGCCGCGCTCGCGGCCTTCGGGGTGACGTTCGGCTCCGCGGTGCAGACCGGCTACGAACGGGTGTGGGACCTGCCGACCGCGCGCTGGCACACCATGTGGCGGCATGTCGTCTGGCTGGCGGTACTGGTCGGGGCGCTGCTGCTGTTCGTCAGAACGCCCACCCCGCCCCGCGCCCCGGTCCTGGTGCAGGCGCTCATCCCCGCCGCCGATCTGGTCGGCGCCTTCCTGTTCTTCTGGTGGTCGCAGCGGCTGCTGCTCTGCGGCCGGCTGCGCTGGCGGGCCCTGGCCCCGGGGGCCGCCGTCACGGCTCTCGGGCTGCTCGGGCTGCGGGTGTTCTCCCAGTTCGTGTTCTCCCCGCTGATCGCCGCGAACGCGGTGACGTACGGGCCGATCGGGACGGTGCTGGTGGTGCAGTCCTGGCTGGTCGGCGTGGGATTCGTGGTGTACGGAGGGGCGCTCGTGGGGCGGCTGTACCACGAGCGCCTGGTCCGGCGCCGACTGGCGGCCGGTGACCTCGCTCCGCCGGGCAACCGCTGACCGCGGGCCCGCGGACCGGGTCGGCCGGAGCGCCGGGAGCCACCTCGGGTGCCGGCGGGCGGCGCCCGGAAGCCGTTCCTCCGGCTCTGGGCGGGCGGCTCTTGGCGGCTCTGGGGCGGTCCGGGGCGGACCGGGGCAGGGCCGGCGGTGGTCAGCGGCGGTGGTCGTCGGCCGCGGGGGCCGGTGGAACGCCCGGCCCCCGCGCCCGCGCGACCTCAGGCGGGGTCGGGCACGAGACCGTCGGCGACCAGGCCCGCGAGCACGGCCTCGCTCAGGGTCCGCAGGGCCGACTGCGGGCGGACCATCACCGTGAACTCCTTGATCCGGCCGGACTCGTCGTACTGCAGGAGATCGATGCCATGGACCTCCCTGCCGGCGACCGCCGCCCGGAACAGCAGGATCTCCGAGGGTGTCTCGCCGCCGTCCGTGCTGGTCTCGGCCGTGCCGTCGAACCTGCCGATGTAGCGGAAGTCCTCGAACGTGCGCAGCAGCACGCCGAACAGCCCCAGGACCATCGGCCTCCCCTCGAAGGGGGTGAACTTCACGGGGCTGTAGAAGCGGACGTCCTCGGTGAACAGGTCCTCCAGCGCGGTCAGGTCGCGCTTCTCCACGGCGGCGCGGAAGCGGTCGGTGGTCTCCATCGGGTCTTCCCTTCGTCGGACGACTGCGTGCCGAGCCGATGCCCGGCCGGTACTCAAAGATATGACTAGTCATCTTCTTGAGTAAGGGGCTGTCCATCAAGCGGCCCGGCGGTGCCGCACGTAGGATGAACGACGGAATTCGGTAGGCACAGATGCTCCGGAGAGGTTCATGGCGCGGCGTCGTCCTCCGCGATCGGCCAGCGCCGACGACCTCTTGACGACGCTCGGACTCCTCACGGCGAAGGCACGGCAGGGCGCGGAGCGTCAGCGCGCCCGGGTGGATCTCGCGGAAGCCCTCCAGCGGGAGATGCTGCCCGAGACCCTGCCCTCCGTACCCGGGCTCCAGACCGCCGCACGCTACACACCGGCCCGCGACGGGCTCGACATCGGCGGCGACTGGTACGACGGCTTCGTGATGGCCGACGGCTCGCTCGGGTTCTCGATCGGGGACGTCCAGGGCCACGACGTCGAGGCCGCGGCGTTCATGGGGCAGGTCCGGATCGGGCTGCGGGCCGTGGCGCTGGCGGCCACCGATCCGGGCGAGGTCCTCGCGCGGGCGAACGACCTGCTGGTGTCCGTGGCCCGCGATCTCTTCGCCACCTGCAGCTTCCTCCGCTTCGACCCCGTGGAGTGGGTGGTGCAGAGCGCCCGCGCCGGCCATGTCCCCGGGGTCAGGGCCACGGCGGACGGCCGCTCCGAGCTCGTGCAGGACCCCGGTGGCCTCCCGCTCGGCATCGAACCGGGGGAGGTGTACCCGGTGACCACGCGCAGGCTCACCGAGGCCGGGTCGTTCGTCCTGCTGACGGACGGGGTGATCGAGGGGCCCTCCGTGCCGATCGAGACCGGACTCGCCAGGGTCCTCAGGGTCGTCGGGGCCGGCGCGGTCGCGGCGGTCACCGCCGAGCAACTGGCCGCCGAGGTGATGAAGGCGGCCGAGTTCACCAGCCACACGGACGACGCCGCGGTGCTCGTCCTGAGCCATGAGGCCGCGGCGGGCGACCTGCGCCCGCCCCCGTCACCCGGCTGATCCCCCCGGCGCCCTGCCGACCCCGCCGTCCCCCGGCCGATTCCCCCGCCGCCCGGCCGCTCCCCCCGTCCTCGGCCGATTCCCCTGCCGTCCTTCCGGCTCCGCCGTCCTTCCGGCTCCGCCGTCCTTCCCGCTCCGCCGCGCGGTCGATTCCGCCGTCGCCCGGCCGATCCGGCGGCCCCGTCGGCGCGTGTCACGGCACGCCCGCACGCGGCGGCGTTGTGTGATGGCTGCCGTGGCCCGTTACCAGCTCCTCCGTCGCCCCGGCGCGGCCGTCCTCCTGACGCTCGGCGTCGCCGCCGCCTACTACGCGGCGGGGCTCGTCGGACTCACGCACCAGCTGGTCGTGGAAGGGGCGATCGTCACACCGCTCTGGCCGCCCACCGGGATCGCCCTGGCCTGCCTGCTCTGGTTCGGTCTGCGGGCCTGGCCGGGCATCGTGCTCGGCGCGCTGCTCGTCATCCTGGCCATCAGCACGTTCCCCGCCCACTCCGTGGGCATCCTCGCGGGCAACAGCCTCGCCCCGCTCTGCGCCTATCTGATGCTGCGGCGGGTCGGTTTCCGCACCGAGCTGGACCGGCTGCGGGACGGGCTGGCGCTGGTGTTCCTGGGCGCGCTGGCCGGCATGCTGATCAGCGCCACGGTGGGGTCCGGGGTGCTGTTGCTGTCCGGCCAGATCCAGGCCGAGTCGTTCGGGCCGATCTGGTCGGCATGGTGGGCCGGCGACGCCATGGGCGTACTGGTGGTGACGCCCCTGCTCCTCGTCTGCAGGACGGCGCGGTGGCCCGGTGGCACGTCCCCGGGGCGCTGGGCCGAGGCCGTGTGCCTGGTGGTGACGGTCGCGGTCGTCGCGTACACCGTCACTCGTTCGCTCGTCCCGCTGCTGTTCCTCGTCTTCCCGCTGCTGATGTGGGCCGCGCTGCGGTTCCAGCTGTTCGGGGCGGCCCCCTGCGCGCTGATCGTGTCCGTCATGGCGATCTCGGCCGCGACCGAGCAGCTGGGGCCCTTCCGTGGACACGGGACGCTCGGCGTGATGAGCGTCCTCCAGGCCCTCAACGGTTCGGCGGCACTGACCGGTCTGCTGCTCTCCGCCATCGTCAGCGAGCAGATCACGGTCCGCCGCAAGATCGAGCTGGCCTGCAGTGAACTCGCCGAGCTGGTGGACCGGCTCGTTCCGGGCGGCGACGCGAACCGCCGCACGCCGCCACCCCAGGAGGATCTCTGACGGCGCGGCGGGCTCCGGGGCCGGCCTCCGCCGCCTGCGGCGGCCGGTGCCCGCAGGGTGGGCGCCTGTATCGGTGCGCCGCGAGCGGTCCGGGCGGCGGGCCGGCACAGCGACGGTGGTCGGGGCTGTCGAGCGGTGGGCGGCCGCGGGCGACGGTCGTCGGGGCTGCCGCGTCGGCTCATGCCCAAGGGGCGAAGCCCACCGCCCGGCCCGTCCCGTCGCGCTGGACCTCCAGCATGCCCTCGACCGCCGAGCGGTCGATCGGCCCGTAGACGTGCGGGAACAGGGTGCCGGACGCGACCCCTGGTGGCGGGACCGGTGCCGCGGGCTCGAGCCGGACCGGCGCGAGCAGCCGGGTCTCGTCGATGAGCAGTGCCATCAGTGGGCCGGGTACGTCGCGGTAGAAGGCGTTGACGACCGCCAGGGTGGTCGCCTCGTCCGGCGAGCAGTGGATGAAGCCCTCGGCGGAGAGCGAAGCGGGCGCGTACGGCCGTTCCGGGATGGCGAGCCAGTCGTCGAGCGGAACCACATGCATGATCATGTGTCAGTTATAGCCCCGCGGGGGCGCGCACCGGACGGGCCGGGGCCCGGGACGGCGCCCGGGGTCCCCGGATGGCACCCGGGTCCCGGACGGCACCCGCGCACCTGGTGCCGCTCACGCCCGGACGACCCTCACCCCGGCCTCCCCGAACGCGGCCGCCGTCCGGTCGGAGGCGGCGGAGTCGGTGACCAGCGTGTCCACCCGGTCCGTCGCGCAGATGCGGGCGAAGGCCCGGGTGCCCAGCTTGGTGGAGTCGGCCGCGACGACCACCCGGCGGGCCCGCTCGCACAGCAGCCGGTTGATCGCGGCCTCGTCCTCGTCGTGCGCGGCGGCGCCGTGCACCGCGTCGAAGGCGTTCACCCCGAGCACCGCGACGTCCAGGGTGATCTGGCCGAGCACGCCGTCGGCGAGCGGGCCGATCAGCTCGAACGACTGCGGACGGGCCACCCCGCCCGTGACCACGATCTTGAACTGGGGCCGGATCGCCAGTTCGTTGGCGATGTTGAGGGCGTTGGTGACGACGGTCAGGGCGGGGCTGCCCGAGGCCAGATCGGGCCGGGCGGCCAGGGCACGGGCGACCTCGGTGGTCGTCGTGCCGCCGGTGAGGCCGACCGCCTCACCCGGCGCGATCAGCCCGGCGACGGCGGCGCTGATGCGCTGCTTCTCCGCCGCGTGCCGCGACGCCTTGTAGCGCAGCGGGAGTTCGTACGACACGCCGTGCACCACCGCGCCGCCGCGGGTGCGGACGAGCATCTGCTGCTCGGCCAGCCGGTCGAAGTCGCGCCGGATCGTCGCGGACGACACGTCCAGTGCCGCCGCCGCCTCCTCGACGTCCAGCCGGCCCTGCTCCACCAGGAGCTCCAGCAGCGCCTTCCAGCGGGCGTCGCGTGACATCCACCGCTCCCTTCCTCGAACGTACGTCGCGACCCTAGTCCGTGACCGGACGTGTCCACCGGCCCGCGACGCCCTGCGATGCCCCGCGACGCCCCGCGACGCCTCGCGGTGCCCTACGACGCCCCGCGACGCCCTGCGATGCCCCGCGACGCCCCGCGACGCCTCGCGGTGCCCTGCGACGCCCCGCGACGCCCTGCGATGCCCCGCGACGCCTCGCGGTGCCCTACGACGCCCCGCGACGCCCTGCGATGCCCCGCGACGCCTCGCGGTGCCCTACGACGCCCCGCGATGCCCGCGCGGCCGCTCGCAGGGGTGTCGCCACGGACGAGGTGGACTCGGGTCCCACCTCCTGGCCCTGGGGAAGCCCTCACCCCCGCAGGCCTGGGGCCCGGGGAAGCCTCGACCCCCAGGGGCCCGGGACCCGGGGAGCCCCCGTAGCTCCGGGCTTCGCCGCCTCTCCGGCACCCCCGGACGGTCAGCGCGCCGGCGAACCCGCGACCCGCCGCGGATGCTTGAAGATGCTTGAAAGCTCGCGCTATGTTGCAAAAACACGCACACATTCGAGGGTTGGAGGACGCATATGAGCTACGTCGCGCAGGAGTTGGCGAGCCAGCCGCAGTGCTGGAACCGGGCCGCGGAGCTCGCCGCCACCGCCGGAGGGGCGCTGCCGGCCGCCGGCGAGCGGGTGGCGTTCGTCGGCTGCGGCACCTCGCTCTTCATGGGACAGGCGGCGGCGGCCCTGCGCGAGGACGCCGGACTGGGCGAGTCGGACGCCTTCGCCGCCTCCGAGTTCCCCACCGGCCGCTCCTACGACCGGGTGGTCGCCCTCACCCGTTCGGGTACCACCACCGAGGTACTGGAACTCCTCGGCCGGCTGCGCGGACGCACCCGGACCACCGCGATCACCGCCGACCCCGCCACGCCGGTCATGACCGCGGCCGACGAGACGGTGGTCCTCGACTTCGCCGACGAGAGGTCCGTGGTCCAGACGCGGTTCGCGACCACCGCCCTCACCCTGCTGCGCGCCCACTGGGGCCTGCACACCGGCGCCGTCGTCGACGACTGCGCGGAGGCGCTCGCCGAACCGCTCCCCGCACGACTCACGACCTGTTCGCAGTTCACCTTCCTCGGCCGCGGCTGGACCGTGGGGCTCGCCAACGAGGCCGCGCTCAAGGTGCGCGAGGCGTCGGCGTCCTGGGCCGAGGCGTACCCGGCCATGGAGTACCGGCACGGCCCCATCAGCGTCGCCACCCGCGGCACCGTCACCTGGATGATCGGCGACGCGCCCGCCGGGCTCGCCGAAGAGGTCCGCGCCACCGGCGGGATGTGGGTCGCCGGCGGACTCGATCCGCTGGCCGAACTGGTCCGCGCCCAGCGGCTCGCGGTGGCCGTCGCCGAGTCACGGGGCCTGGACCCGGACAGCCCCCGCCACCTCACCCGTTCCGTGATCCTCTCCGGAGCCTGACCCATGCCGCTCGCCGACACCGGAACACTGGTCGCCGCGGCCGCCGCCGAACACCGGGCGGTCGCCGCCTTCAACATCATCACGCTGGAGCACGCCGAGGCCGTCATCACCGGCGCGGAGAACGCCGGTTCCCCGGTGGTCCTGCAGATCAGCGAGAACGCGGTGAAGTACCGCCACGGCCGGGTCCGGCCGCTCGCCAGGGCCGCCGCCGAGGCTGCGGCGGAGGCGGGGGTGCCCGTCGCCCTCCACCTCGACCACGTCACGAGCGGCCGGCTGCTCCACCAGGCGGTCGACGCCGGGTTCAGCTCGGTGATGTACGACGCCGCGCACCTGCCGTACACGGAGAACCTCGCCGCGACCCGGTCCGCCGCCGACTGGGCACACGCCAACGGGCTCTGGATCGAGGCCGAACTGGGGGAGGTGGGCGGCAAGGGCGGCGCCCCGCCGCTGGACGCCCACGCGCCCGGGGCCCGCACCGACCCCGAGGAGGCACGGGCGTTCGTCGAGGGGACCGGGGTCGACGCACTCGCGGTCGCCATCGGCAGCGCGCACGCCATGACCGCCCGTACGGCTTCGCTCGACCACGGGCTCCTGGCCCGGCTCGCCGGAGCCCTGGACGTACCGCTGGTGCTGCACGGCTCGTCCGGCGTACCGGACGGGGAACTGACGGCCGCCGTCAGCGGGGGCATCGCCAAGGTCAACATCGGTACCGCCCTCAACCTCGCCATGACCTCCGCCATCCGCGACTTCCTGGCCGCGGACGCCGATGCCGTGGACTCGCGCACGTACCTGTCCCTCGGGCGCCGCGCCATGGCCGAGACCGTCGCCGCGCTGATCGGCGTCCTGCGCGACGCGGGGGAACCCGCACCGGTCGTGTAGGGGGCGTCCTGCCGGGTCGGCGTAGCACCGGACGGGGCCCGGTCCGTCCGGTGCACGCCGTGCCGGCCCTGCCGCGCACCGGTCGCACTCCGCTAGGCCGCACGCCGCCCCGGCCCTGCCCCGGACTCGCCGCACTCCGCTCGGCCGCGGGGAGCGCCCGCCGGTCGCCGTACGGCGGGTCCGGTGAAATCCGGTGCGCACGGCCACCGGAACGGCGCAACCGCACCGGGACCCTCCCGGGTTCACCGGGCGATCCGGGACACACTTTGCTCGCCACCCGTCCTCCGCGGGCGGCGGAGTGGGCTCGATGGTACGGACGCCCCGCGCCACGGGAACCGCGAGCCGCCCGCCCGCCGCGCCGTACCGAACCGACAGGATTCCCATGCCTCTCATCACACTTCCGGCCCTCCGGCGGGGCGGCGCGCTCGCTCTCGCCGCCGCCGCGCTGCTGACCGGCTGCACCTCCGCAGGCGACCGGGAGAGCTCCTCCTCCCCGACCGGAAAGCCGCTCGCCGGCCCGGAGAAGGCCGGCGCCGGGATGGCCGTGCTCCGCGGCGACACGATCAGGAAGGCACTCGTCACCGACTCCGAACTGCGCTCGTACCAGGCCCAGGAGATCAGCCCGCCGAGCGCGCGGCCCACCTCCGACCGGGAGGAGTGCCGGCCCCTCGCGGACATGACCGCTTCCGGTACGGCCCGTACCCCCGAGGCCGTCGACTTCGCCGGCCGCTCCTTCGTCTCCACGGCCACACCCGGCCTCACCACCACGGTCAGCCTCTTCTCCTACGAGGGCGACGACGCGCGGCGCACCTTCGCGGACGTCCGCAAGGCCCTCGCCACCTGCGGCGCCGGCTTCACCACCTCGGGAACCGGCGGCGGTTCCGCGGTGAAGTACGTGGCGGTGAAGGCCGAGGAAGCCCCCGAGGGCGGTGACGAGGCCGTCTCCTGGAGGATGACCGGCACCGCTCAGGGTTCGTCGATGCCGATGCAGATCACCGCCGTACGGCAGGGCCGCAATGTGGCGGTGTTCTTCACACTCAACCTCCTCGACCCGAAGAAGGCCGACCTCCCCGAGGACCTGCACGGCCGTCAGACCGCCAAGCTGGCGAAGGCGATCGAGTCGGCCGGCACCTCCTGAGACGGGCGTTCGCCCGCCGTCGCCCCGCCTCCGCCCGCCGTCGCCTGCCTCCGCCCGCCGTCGCCTGCCTCCGCCCGCTGCCCCGGGGACCGGGAACGCGGTCCGCCGGGACGGAGGTCCCCGGCAAGCGGCCCGCCGGGCGGTGTCCACCGCCCGGCGGGCCTTCAGCCGTTCCGCGTGCCGTTCACCCGGCCCGTGCCTCCGGATCGCCCGGTCCGGCAGCCCGGTGCGCCGGTGCCTCCTCCGGCAGGTCGGGCGCTCATCCGGTCCGGCAGCCCGGTCCGGCAGCCCGGTGCGCCGGCGTGCCCTTCCGTCAGACCCGGGCGCCGCTGTCCCGGGCGCCGTTGTCCCGGGCCGCGCCGCGGGAGGCGCCGGTGCGCGGGCGGTCCGAGGCGGCGGGCGGGTGCGCGGGCCGGCCGGACTCGAGGAGCAGCGCCGTGGGAACGGCGGTGAGCACGGAGGAGTACGTGCCCACGCACACCCCGACGAGCAGCGCGATCGAGAAGTCCGCGAGGGCACCGCCGCCGAGCACGGCCAGGGCGGTGAGGATGAACAGGACCCCCGCGCCCGTGTTCAGCGTGCGCGGCACCGTCTGCAGCACCGCCGCGTCCGCGAGGTCCGTCAGCGCGCCGCGCGGATCCCTCCGCCACAGCTCCCTGACCCGGTCGAACACCACGACCGAGTCGTTGACGGAGTAGCCGATGACCGTGAGCAGCGCCGCGAGGAAGACGCCGTCCACCGGCCGTCCCAGCCAGGCGAACGCGCCGACCACGACGACCACGTCGTGCACCAGCGCCACCACGCAGCCCGTCGCGAACGTCCAGCGGAACCACGCGGTCAGATAGACCAGTTGCGCGACCACCGCGACGCCCAGGGCGATCAGGGCGTTGCGCCGCAGTTCCTCGCCCATGCTGGGGCCGATCAGCTCGTCGCGGACCTTCGTGGCGGTGCCGCCGCCCGGTCCGGCGAGCGCGTCACCGATCGCCGCCGCCCCGTCGTCGTCGATGCCCGTGCCCCGCACCGAGACGTCCGTACCGCCGGCGGTGGTGACCTCGGCGTCGGGGAAGCCCGCCGTCGCGACGGCCGATCGGGCCGTGTCGGCGTCCACCGTCCGAGCGGTGGCGTACTCGACCAGCCGGCCGCCGGTGAACTCGACCCCGAGGTTCAGCCCGCGCACCAGGACGCCCGCGACGGCCACCGCGACCAGCACGGCCGACACCGCGAGCCAGCGGCGGGGCGTGCGCATGGGCCGCGGGCCGCGGCGGGTGAGGAACGTCCGGACCCGGCCCGGACGCCCCACGCCGCTGACGGTCCGGAACCGGTCCACGAACGGGAACCGCGCGGCCGCGTCGGTCAGCGCCCGTGCGACGACGAGTGCCGAGAACATCGAGACGGCGACGCCGATCGCCAGCGTGACGCCGAAGCCCTTCACCGGCCCCGAGCCCAGCAGGAAGAGCAGCCCCGCCGCGAGGAGCGTGGTCGCGTTGGCGCCGGCCACCGCGGTCCGGGTCTTGCGGAAGGCCGTGGCCATGATGGTGCGCAGCGACCTGCGCGGCCGGCTCGGACCCTCCTCCCTGGCCCACCGGCGAGGGGCCCGAGGAGGGCGAGGAGCACGGCGACGAGAACCGCCGGCACACGCGGCGCACGCATGAACCGCCCCCTGTCGTCCCGCCCTTCCGCGCTCGCGGTGGGCGAGGCGGTGCCGAGCGCACACTATGCGACAGACCGTCCGGGAAGGCCACCGAACCACCGCAGCGCCGTTGGCGGAAAGTGACGGGAGTTGCACAACGGGCATTCGAAGATTGGTTGGTTGACCGTAGGATCTGGCTACCCCCGATCGCCGGGGGAGCCCCGTAGGCGGTCTGGAAGGGACTCGTTCTGGCGTGGTCGCGTTATCCGGAAGCGTCGTGTCATGGTCGGGCTGCTGATCGCGGGGGGCGGCGGGACCGCCGCCCTGGCCCTGCTCGTCTGGGCGTTGTCGCTGCGTCGCAGGCTCAGGGCGGAACAGCGGCTGCGGGTGGGAGCGGAACGGCTCGCGGCCGCGCGTGAGGCCGAGATCGCACATCTCGCCGCCGTCCGGGCCCCGGCCATCGCCGAACGCACCCGCACCGGACGCCTCCTGGACGGTGTACCGGGCCCGATCGGTCCGGACTCCGAGACGGGCGCCGATTTCGCCAGGGCCCTGGCCGCCGTCGTCACGGCCCTCGGGTCCGACGAGGCCGTACGCAGGGAGCAGGCCCTGCGGGACTCCGCGCGGTCCGCCCTCGAATCCGTCGCCCGCACCGTGCACGCCATGGCGACCGTGCAGCAGCAGGCGCTGGACCACCTCCAGCGCTCCGTCGACGACCCCCGGCTGACGGCCGAGGTGATGAAGGCCGGTCATGCGGCCGCCCGGATGGAGCGCAAGGCCGGCACCCTGCTGGTGCTGTGCGGCAGCCGGCCCGTGCCGCGGGAGCGGCGGCCCGTGTCCCTCCACGACTGCGTACGCGACGCCCGGTCGCGCATCGTGGAGTTCGGCCGCGTGGACGTGCGCGGCGGTCAGTCCCTGCACGTCGCGCCGCCCGCCGTCGAGGGGCTGGTGCACGCCATCGCCGAACTCCTGGAGAACGCTACGGTGTTCTCCCCGTCCGGCACCCGGGTGGTGGTCACCGTACGCGAGGTGGCCGCGGGGGCGGTCGTCGAGATCGACGACGCCGGCCTCGGCATGCCACCCGACGTCCTCGCGCAGGCCACGGCCCGGCTCCGCGAGGACCCGGACCTGGCCCGGCTCGGCGCGGTGCCCCGCCTCGGACTCGCCTGCGCCGGCCGATGGAGCCGCGAGCTGGGCTTCGGCGTGGAACTGTCCGCCGCCTCCGCGTACGGCGGCACCCGGGCGGTGACGCGCGTACCCCACCGGCTGCTCACCGAGCCGCTGCCCCGCCCCGCCCCGCCCCGCCACGAGCCGGCGGCGGGTCCGCGGGCACCCGGGCACGAACCGTCGCGGCCGGCGGTCGGGGAGGGGGAGCCGCACCCCCAGCAGGACGGCCCGGGCCCGGCGGTCCAGGGAACGGCCGCCACCGGCCCGGCGTCCGGCTTCCCGGCACCCGGTGGCGGCCCTGCGTCCGCCGACGAGCCCGCGCACCCACCGGGCGGACTCCGGCGGCGGCGCGGCGGGCGCGCGGACGGCGAGCCGGGCACCGAGCAGAGCCACGGCGCGCCGCCGCCTCCCGTGCCCGGCGGCACCCGGCCCCCCGAGGCGCCCCCCGCACCGATCCCCGGCGCGGTGTCCGGTACGCACCGGGACCGTGCACCCCTGGGGAACGGCGCGCCGGCGCCCGACGAAACGGGCCGCGAAGGAGGCCGTCCATGACGCCGTCCATGACGCCGTCCCGTCCACGCCGCCCCGGAAGCCCCTCGCGACCAGGGAGTCCTGATGACCACCCCGCACGGCTACACGCCGCCGCCCTCCGGCTTCGGCGGTCACCGCCCCGCCGCCACCGCGCTGTACGGCCCGCACCTCGACGGCGACGCGATGCCCGCGCTGTACGAGGACCTCCGCAGGACCCACGGCCCGGTGGCACCCGTCACCGTCGCGCCGGGCATCGAGGCCTGGCTCGTGCTGGGCCATCGCGAGCTGCTCCGGGTCGCCCGGGACGAGCAGGACTTCTCGCACGACCCGCGCCGCTGGAGCCCGCTGCGCGAGGGTCGCGTGCCGCCCGACTCGCCGATCCTGCCCTTCGTCGGCTGGCGGCCCGCGCTGATGTTCGCCGACGGCCAGCAGCACCGCCGGATGAGGGCCGCCGTCTCCGACGCGCTCGCCCGGGTCGACGGACACGAACTGCGACGACGGGTGCGGTCCGCCGCGGAGGAGCTGATCGCGTCGTTCGCCGGGCGCGGCGCGGCCGACCTCGTACCCCAGTACGCGCGCAGGCTCCCACTGCTGGTCATCAGCGGACTGCTGGGACTGGACGAACGACCCGGCAGGCGACTCGTCCACGCGATCGGCCGGATGGGCGCCACGGCCTCGGACTCCGGCAGGGCGAGCCGGCGGATCAACGCGATCCTCCTCGCCCTGATCGAGGAGAAGCGGTCCCGCCCCGGTGACGACATCACCTCCGCCCTGCTGCACCACCCGGCGCGCCTCACCGACGAGGAAGTGCTGCACAACCTGCTGGTGATGTTCGTCGCCGGTCATCAGAGCACCGTCGACTGGATCGCCACGTCCCTGTGCGTGATGCTCTGCGACCCGGCGTTCCCCTCCGCGCCGACCGGTGGCCGCCTCACCGCGGACGACGCACTCGACCTGGTGCTGTGGCGCTTCCCGCCGACGCAGAACCTCCCCACCCGCTACGCCACCCGCGCCCTGCGCTTGGGCGGCCAGTCGATCCGGGCCGGCGACATGCTGATCCTGGGGCTCGCCGCCGCCAACGCCGACCCGGCGGTACTGCCCCCGGGCGGCCCCGCCGCCGGCAACCGCTCGCACCTCGCGTTCGGCGCGGGACCGCACACCTGCCCGGCCCAGGATCCGGCCCGGGTGATCACCCGTACCGCGGTGGACACCGTGCGGCAGCGGCTGCCCGACATGGAACTGGCCGTCGAGCAGCCGGAGCTCGCCTGGGTGCCGTCGCCGTGGAGAAGGGGGCTCGCCGCCCTCCCCGTCCGGTTCACCGGCCCGCAGCCGTCCCGTACCGCGCCGGCGGACGCGGCCGGCACCGGCATCGACCGCCCCGGCCACCCGGCCGCCCCACAGACAGGAGAGGTCCGTTGACCACCCCACCGAACCCCCCGCACCGGATGGACCCGGCCGGCGGCTGCCCGCACGCCGACAACGCCGCACTGCTGGCCCGGGGCGCGGTGGCGCCCGTCGTCCTGCCCGGCGACGTGCCCGGCATGGCCGTCCTCGGGCACGACGCGCTCAGGGAGTTCCTGGCCCACCCCGATGTCGCCAAGGGCGCCGAGCACTTCACCGCGCTGCGCGAGGGACGGATCGCCGACGGCTGGCCGCTGAAGACCTTCGCCACGGTACGGGGGATGACCACGGCCGACGGGGACGACCACCGGCGGCTCAGGTCGCTGGTGAGCAAGGCGTTCACCGCACGCCGGGTCGCGGACCTGCGCCCCCGGATCGAGACGGTCGCGGAGGAACTGCTGGACGGACTCGGCCGGGCCCCCGCGGAGCACGGCGGCGTCGCGGATCTGCGCCGGCACTTCGCCATGCCGCTGCCCATGGGGGTCATCTGCGAACTGCTGGGTGTGGACGCCCGGCACCATGAGCGACTGCACCACCTGTCGAACCAGGTCGTCGCCACGGACATCGGCCCCGAGGAGGCACTGGCCGCCAACCGGGAGCTGGTCGACGTGCTGGGCAC
Source organism: Streptomyces tirandamycinicus (assembly GCF_003097515.1). Classification (NCBI taxonomy): domain Bacteria; kingdom Bacillati; phylum Actinomycetota; class Actinomycetes; order Kitasatosporales; family Streptomycetaceae; genus Streptomyces; species Streptomyces tirandamycinicus. The sequence continues at coordinate 185,483 of NZ_CP029188.1, forward strand.
CGTGGCCGATACCCGTGCGCAGCACCCGGGCGACGACCTCACCAGCGCGCTGATCGCCGCCCGCGAGGAGGACGGCGACCGGCTCGGCGCGCACGAACTCATCGGCACCCTGCTGCTGATGATCGTCGCGGGCCACGAGACCACGCTGAACCTGATCACCAACGCGGTCCGTGCGCTCTGCGCCCACCGCGACCAGCTCGACCTGGTCCGCGCGGGCGGCGCGACCTGGGCGGACGTCGTCGAGGAGACCCTCCGCTGGGACAGCCCCGTGAGCTACTTCCCGTTCCGCTACCCGACCCGGGACCTCACCCTGGACGGCACGGTCATCCCGAAGGGCACCCCGGTCCTCGCCGGGTACTCCGCCGCCGGAAGGGATCCGGCCGCGCACGGCCCGGACGCGGGCCGCTTCGACATCACCCGGGCGTCCGGCCCCCGGCACCTCTCCCTCGGCCACGGGGCGCACTACTGCCTCGGGGCGCCCCTCGCCCGGATGGAGGGGGCCATCGCGCTGGAGCGGCTGTTCACCCGGTTCCCCGGACTGGACCTGTCCGTTCCGGAGGCGGAACTGGCCCGGCACGCCAGTTTCGTGGGGAACAGCGTCCGGGAACTGCCGGTGAGACCCGTTCCCTAGACTGGGCCCGTGGTCGGGGGCGGTGATCCGGGCCCGTGGTCCGGGGCCGCGATCGGCCTGTACGGACCGCGCCGGGCGCCACCCGTGCGGACCGGGTCCGTGCGTCGCCCGGACGGACCGCCCCGGGCGGCCCCGTAGCCGGGGAAGGTCGCAGGCTGGAGCAGTACCGAGCACCGGAACCGCTCCGGTGCCGACGGAGAAGGAGTCGGTATGGCCGGACGGTTCGAGGGGACGGTCGTGATCGACCGCCCGGTCGAAGAGGTCTTCGCGTTCCTCGCGGACGGCGAGAACGACCGCAGGTTCAGTCCCCGGGTGCAGGAGATGACCAAGACGACCGACGGCCCGACCGGCCTGGGCACGGTCTACCGCAGCAAGGTCAAGGACGCGGGGATGACCACCTCGCGCGAGTTCCGGATCAGCGAGTTCGACCCGCCGCACCGGATCCGCTGGACGGAGCTGTCGAAGAACCTGGTCACCGTCCCGGAGGGCGGGTACGACCTGGAGGCCGTCGACGCCGGGCGGACCAGGCTCACCGTGTTCAACACCCTGGAGGGCCACGGCCTGGGCAAACTGATCGCCGGATTCGCGCTGAGCGCGGCGCGCAAGGACGCGGACGCCTTCGCCCGGCGCATCAAGGCGGCGGTCGAGGCGTCCTGAGCGCGGCGGTGTGCCGCGCCCGCGTGATCCCGCCGCGGGTGTGCCGCGCCCGCGTGATCCCGCCGCGGGTGTGCCGCGCCCGGCGGGATCGCGGCGGGCGCGGCACACCGGTGACGGGGGCGCGACGGTTCCCTCAGCCGCCCGCGGCGGGTGGCGAGTCGAGCCGCAGCCGCAGCTGCTTCTCTCCGTCCCCGGACACCGCGTGCTCCACCTCGACCGCGAAGCCCGTGGTCATGGCGCGTGCGAGCCGGTCCACCGCCGGGTACGAGCCCGACAGCTCGGCTCCCACCGGTCCGTGGAGGGCGGTGGCGGCCACGGGGCCGGCCGTGTCGGCGCACGCCACGTCGTAGGTCGCCGACCAGATGGTCGGATGGTCGCCCCGGCCCTCCTGGTGGGGGTGCTCCTCGGCACCCCGGTCGCAGGGGTAGGCCGCGAGCAGCGCGGCGAAGACGGCGTCGGCGTCCTCGGGCGCGCCGGTGAGCTGTACCGATACTTCCTCGTGCCTGTCGACGACGGCCACGGTGATCCCCGTCCTCTCTCACGCAGGGACGTCCCACTCCAAGGTCCCACTTCCCGGCCGGGACGGCACGCGCCCGTGGCTGGTACGTCTGGCGCCCGGAACGGGGGAGTGCGGCGCCGGGCCGGGACGGGCGCACAGCGCGGCCGGACGTGGGGGATGCCGGGCCGGGCGGCACGGCACGCCCCGCCCGCAGCCGCGGCCCCGGCCGGAACTGATCCGCGGCGCCGCCGGACGGTCGTGCACGGGAGGCTCCGGCGGCGCCGGGCGGCGCCCCCGGACGGTCGTGGGCCTTCAGGGCCCGCTCCACACCGGCGCGGGACTCCAGGACGAGCCGGCGCAGCGCCGCGTTCGGGGCGGCGGAATCCAGCCATGCGTCCGTCGCGTCCAGCGTCTTGGCCGACACCTGGAGCGCGGGGTAGAGGCCCACCGCGATCTGCTGGGCGATCTCGTGGGAGCGCGACTCCCACACGCCCTTGACCGCCGAGAAGTACTTCTCCGTGTACGGGGCAAGCAGCTCCGGCTCGACGCGGCCAGGACCATCGACCAGCTCCAGGAGGGGCGGGCGGGGCCTTCGGCGGCGGGATGCGGGCGGGATGCGGGATGCGGATGCGGCCGCCGGGTCCCGCCGCGGGCCGATCGAAGGACTTCTCCACCGGCCGGGGCGCTCCGGCCCGCGACACCGCGCGGGTGCGCGCCCCGGCGAGGGCGGCATGGCATACCGCCGCCGCACCGGGGCAACCGGAGAGCACCCGACCCAATGGAGTGGATCATGATGGTTGCCGGAATCATCGCCGTGTGCGCGGTGCTGCTCGTCCTCGCGTTTCTCCTGCCGCGTCTGTCCAGGCATCCGCAGAACGGTGCCCAACGGGCACTGGGGACGGGCGCGCGGGCGGGCGGAAAGGCCCCGGGCCCGGTCGGACGGCTGTTCAGCAGGTCGTTCCACAGCAGTTCGCGGGCCGTCGGACGGTCCGGGTCGGCGGGGCGCAAGGCGAGGGGCCGCATGCCCTTCTGACGGCGCACCGGATGCGGTATCGCTCAGCCGGTCCCGCTTCCGGCCGGTGCGCGGGCTCTCGGCGTCACGCACCCGGCGAGGGCCCTGGCACCCCGGGCGGCCGCCCTCGCTCTCGGGGGCTCCCCGGATCAGCCCGCCGGCAGCACGAGCGTGCAGGTCTCTCCCGGTGCGACGGTGACGGCCTGATCGGTCAGCACCACGCGGATCGGGGACTCCCGCGACTCGGGTACGGCGATCTCCAGTTGCCCGCTCCGCAGCCGCACCCCGACACCCCAGTGGCCGCGGTACCGCAGCGGGAACCCATACTCGGACAGCGCGGGGAGCGGTACCGGATCCAGCCACAGCGCGTTCTCCCGGGTCTCCAGGCCGGTCAGGCCGCGCTGGACCAGGTCGAGGGTCCCCGCCATGGCGCCGAGGTGGACGCCTTCGCCGGTGGTGCCGCCCTGGATGTCGGCGATGTCCGCCTCGAGGGCCTCACGGCAGTACGACCATGCGTCGGCCCGTCTGACCCGCGCGAGGACCCAGCCGTGGACCAGGCCGCTGAGGGTGGAGCCGTGGCTGGTGCGGCGCAGGTAGTAGTCCACGGTCCGGTGCCAGAGCCGGTCGTCCAGGTCGTAGCCGAGGCGGCCGAAGAGCTGCCGCAGTTCGGCGGGTGAGAAGAGGTAGCCGAGCATCAGGACGTCGGCCTGCTTGGACGCCTGGTAGCGGTTGACGGTGTCGCCCTCGGCCTCGAGGATCCGGTCGAGGCGCCGGATGTCGCCGTACCGCTCCCGGTATCCGTCCCAGTCCAGCTCGGCGAGGTCGCCGTAGCCGTCGAACTGGCTGATGACGCCCCGGTGGTGGGGCACCCTCAGCCTTCTGGACACCTCTTCCCACCGGGCGGGTTCGTCGACGTCCAGTTCCACCCGCTCGAAGAGCTCCCGGCGGCGCCAGGCCGGGAGGCGCCCCACGAGGTCCACGGCACGGCCGAGTACCCAGGCGGCGGTGACGTTGGTGTACGCGTTGTCGTCCAGACCGGGCCGTTCCGCACCCGGGTAGCCGTCGTGGTACTCGTCGGGGCCGACCACGCCGCGAATGCGGTAGCGGCCCGTCCCGGGGTCCAGGGCGGCGGTGTCCGCCCAGAAGCGGGCGATCTGCAGCACCATCTCCGCGCCCTTGGTGTGGAGGAACTCCGTGTCGCCGGTGGCCTCGCAGTAGCGCCACACGTTGTAGGCGATGGCCGAGCCGACGTGGTGCTGGAGCCGGGTGCGGTCCGGCAGCCACCGGCCCGAACGGGGGTTGAGATGCAGCTGCTGGGTCTCCTCACGGCCGTCGCTGCCGCTCTGCCAGGGATACATCGCCCCGGCCCGCCCCGTCTCCCGGGCGGCCCGGCACGCCCGGGGAAGACGCCGGTGCCGGTAGTCGAGAAGCGCGCGGGAGACCTCCGGGAAGTGCAGGTTCAGATAGGGCAGCACGAACAGCTCGTCCCAGAAGACGTGCCCTCGGTACGCCTCACCGTGCAGTCCGCGGGCCGGTACGCCCACGTCGAGGTCCGCGGTGTGCGGTGAGAGCGTCTGCAGGACGTGGAAGAGGTGCAGCCGCAGCACCCGACCGGCCTGACCGGGCACCCGGATGTCGGCGTGCCGCCACAACTGGGCCCATGCGGTGGTGTGGCCGGCCATCAGGGCGTCGAAGTCCGCGGCCGTGGACGCCCGGTCGACCGCGGCGCCGAGCGGGTCGCCGATCGCCCGGTCGCGCGAGGTGTGCAGGGCCGCGGTCTTGTCCACGACGACGGGCACCCCGGGGGCGAGGGGGATCACCAGCCGGCGGACGGCCCGGTGCCGGGCGGGGTGGAGCAGCGACGAAGCCGGCCGGCCACCGGAGACGACGGTACGGGCCGCCATCGCGATACCGACGTCGGAGCTGTTGGTGCGGCACCCCAGCCACACGGTCTCGGACTCCTCCGTCCCGGTCTGCACATGGGCCAGGTGGTTGCGGCTGAGGGACCGGTAGCGGTGGACGTTCCCGTTGAGCACGTCACCGTCGATCGCCGACTCGACTTCGATCTCTCCCGACCAGTCCTCGGCGGTGAAGACGGTCCGCAGCACGGCGAGGTGGGGATCCGCCATGTGCACCGCGCGGATCTGCTCGACACCGAGCACGCCGGCCCGGCCGTCCCGGTAGCGGAACGTGCGGGTGAGTGTGCCCCGCCGCAGGTCCAGGGTGTGCCGGTAGTGGAGGAAGCTGTGGGAGTCCGGGGTGAACCACTGGCCCGGAGGTCCTTCGGCGGAGTGGATCCGGAACCGCAGGGGCAGCCAGTTCGGGAGGTTGACCAGGTCCTCGTTCACCACCGTGCGCCCGGCCACGGTGGACTCCAGGCGGTTGTAGCATCCGGCCGCGTAGGTCCCCGGGTAGTGCACCAGGCCCGCTGCGCTCTCCGGCACGGCCCCGCGGGTGGCGAAGTAGCCGTTGCCGAGCGTGCACAGTGACTCACGCAGCCGTTCGGCCGCGGGGTCATAGCCCTCGTACTCCCAGGTCCACTCCGGATTCGCCGTTCTCACCAGCCCTTCGTAGCGGGCCGTACGGGCACGCTTCCCGGCCCGGCCGTACGGGCGCAGGCGACGGCAGGCGCCGCGGGGCGGCAGGCGCGCTGCTGCTCATCGGCGGCCGGCCCCTTCGGGCGCTCGTCAAGCGTCCCTGTGAACACCGTCGCACCACCCGGTCGCCGACGCGACACGCGTGGCCGGCGCCGGGACGGCGATCCACCGGCGGCCGCGGGCACCGAGCCGGGCGCGGGAGCGACGGCGGAGCCGTCCCGCCGTGCGAGCCCCGGGCCCGCCCCGACCGGTATCGCCTCCGCGGCCCCGCCGACCGGTGGGCCGCACCGGCCAGGTCGGCATCGGCCGGGGCACTCTCGGCCAGGTCGGCATCGGCCGGGCACGCCTCGGCCGGCTCACTCCTCGGCCGGATCGATGCGGCGGCCGGTCACGCGCCGGGGCTGGATGGCCACCCACATCTCCCGTTCACCGCCCGCCCAAGGCCGGGTGTGCGCGCCTTCGGCGAGCCGCCGCACCGCGCCGGGATCCGTGACGTGTCGCGCCGGGCCGACGACGAGGACACTCCAGCCCCGGCTCTCGGTCTCGTCCAGATGATCGACCTCGAACGCCACCTCGGTGCCCGCGGCGGCCGCGGGCACCGAGCCGGGCGCGGTCCGGAAGGCGATCCGGTCGTCGACGACTTCGTAGTTCACCGGCACGACCGCCGGCCCGTCCGGGGTCGTGACGGCGACACGGCCCAGGCCGTGGGTGGAGAGGCGGGCGCGGCATTCGTCCGCGCCGAGGTCCCGCAGCCGGGGACGGAGGAGGGCCCGGCCCTGTCCCGGCGGCAGATCGGTGCCGCCCCCGCGCAGCGCTGCCACGCTCGTGCCCAGCGCGCCGGCCAGACGGGCGAGGGCCCCCAGACCGGGGTCGGCCGGGCGTTCCTCGAGGTAGGCAAGGTACTCGGGCGACATGGCGGCACGGCCGGCCACGGTGGCCCGGGAGAGCCCCTGCCGCTCGCGTGCGGCGGCCAGGCGCCCGCCGATGCCGCCGGGACCGGGTGGCCCGTCCGGCCGGGGGCCGTCGGCCCCCGCGCCCGGTCCCTCGGTACCCGCCTCCTCGACGCCTGCCCCCTCACCGCCTGCCCCCTCCGCACCCGTGGTCCCCGCACCCGGCCCCTCCGTGCCCGGCCCGGGGGGCGGTGCCGTCGCCCCGGGCGGGCGCCCGAGAGGCTCGAGATGCTCGAGGTGGCGGACATGGGCGTCGGACCCGGGGAACACCAGCGTCACCTCGTCCGTGTCCGACCAGCGCACGTCGTAGGGAGGTGTTCCGTCCGTGTGGTGGAGTCCGACGATCTCGCCCTCGCGCCTGGTGGCGCCGGTCGCCGGACTCTGGATGACGAGTTGGTCGCCGAGGTGAGCTCGCATGATCGCCGCCGTTTCCTCAGAATGTTGCTGTATCCAACGTGCCACTCGCGGCATGCCGCCGCACGGGCCGGAAAGCCCTCACCACAGGGCCGGTCAGACCGCTCTCGAGACGGCCGGGCGCGGGTCCGGACCGCTCACCCGCAGGGCCCGGGTGCCGACCCGCTCGGTACCTGACCCTGATCGCCGTCACGAGGCTCGAAGGGACGGGCGACATGCAGCACCGAACGGTCGCAGAACTCATGACCCGGCAGGTCGTCCGGGCGCGGCGCGATCTGCCGTTCAAGGAGATCGTCAAGCTTCTGGCGGAGAACGACGTCACCGCCGTACCGGTGGTGGACGAGCAGGACCGCCCGATGGGAGTGGTCTCCGAGGCAGACCTGCTGCGCAAGTCCGCGGACCAGGAGGACCCGTCCGGCCGTATGCCGATCCCGCGTCCGGAGGCCTGGGAACGCGCCAAGGCCGAGGGGGTCAGGGCCGAGGAGCTGATGTCGGCCCCCGCGGTGTGCGCGCGCCCGGAGTGGAACGTGGTCGAGGCGGCCCGTCTCATGGAGGTGCACGGCGTCAAGCGGCTGCCCGTCGTGGACGAGACGGACACGCTGCTGGGCATCGTCAGCCGGAGCGACCTGCTGCGGGTCTTCCTGCGCCGTGACGACGCGATCCGGGACGAGATCACCCGCGACGTGCTGCAGCAGACGCTGGGCCTCGCCCCCTCGGCGGTGGCGGTCGACGTCCTGGAGGGGCAGGTCACCCTGGACGGATCCGTCGAGTTCAGGAGCCTGGTCCCCATCATCGAGCGCCTGTGCAGAAGCGTGGACGGGGTGGTCTCGGTCTCCGCACACATCACGTACCGGAGCGACGACACCGGGAGAACCGCCACGGGCGGGTGACCCCCCGGTCCGGCAGGTGGGCCGCGGCATCCGGTCGACGGGCCATGACGGCCGCCGGACTCGGCGCCGCCTGCCCGAGGCCGCTCGTCCCTCACGGCATCGGGCCCGCGCCGTCCCGCCCGCCAAGAGGCACCGGCCCGACTCGTGTGCCGCACGACTCCGAGCCTCACCCCGATCCGGCCCCGCGGGTGCGGTGCGTCCGCGGGGCCGTCGGCGGGCGCGTACCCGGTCACCCGCGGAACCAGGCGTGTGTGGCGAGCTCGGGGCGCACGCCGCGCAGCGCCCGGGCGAGGACGACCGCGGTGGACATCAGGCCGACATGGCTGATCGCCTGCGGGAAGTTGCCGAGGAAGGAACCGTCGGACGGGTCTATCTGCTCGGGCAGCAGTCCGAGCGGGCTCGCGTAGGAGCACAGCCGCTCGAAGAGCTCCGCCGCCTCGTCGACGCGGCCCTGCCCGACCAGGTTGTCCGCCAGCCAGAAGCTGCACAGCAGGAAGGCCCCTTCGGGCTCGTCCACCCCGTCCGGGGAGACGCGCGGGAGGTAGCGGTAGAGCAGGCCGCCGCCGGCGCCGAGGGTGTCCGCGACGGCCCGCGCGGTGGCGGCCATCCGGGGATGGTCGGCCGGCACCACACGTCTGAGCGGGAGAGCGAGGAGGGAGGCGTCCAGGCCGCCCCCGCCCAGATGCTCCGTGAGGGCGCCCGCCCCGTCGTCCCACGCCTGCTCCAGGACCCGGCGGGCGAGGTCCCGGGCGTCCCGCCGCCAGCCCTCGATGTCGCCGGGAAGATCGAGCCGGCGGGCCAGCCGGGCCGCCCGGTCGAGGGCGACCTGGCACATCGCCGCGGAGTAGGTGAAGGGCCTCCCCTGGGTACGGACCTCCCAGATTCCTTGGTCGGGCCGGCTCCACGCGGTACGGGCCCGTTCGGCGAGCAGGGCGAGGTGCTCCCACCGGGCCGGGTCGAGGCGGCCGCCGATCGCGGCCCACTGGAAGGCGCAGTCGAGCAGTTCGCCGTACACGTCGTGCTGCACCTGCCGGGCCGCGGCGTTGCCCCAGCGCACCGGGGCGGACCCGCGATAACCCTCCAGGTACGGATCCTCCACCTCGTCGGGCGGCGGCAGCCCGTCGACGTCGTAGAGGACGAGCGGCCTCGTGTCGCGTTCCGCCGCGGTCAGTGCCCAGTTCAAGAAGCCCTTGGCCTCCATGGGCAGCCCGATGCGCCGGAGCGCGAAGACCGCGTAGGCGGTGTCCCTGATCCAGGCGTACCGGTAGTCCCAGTTCCGGGATCCGTGGAGGTACTCGGGAAGGGAGGAGGTCGGAGCGGCGATGATCGCCCCGTTCTCCACATGGTCCAGGAGTTTCAAGGTGATCGCCGAGCGCCGCACCAGACCGGGGTGGGGTACGTCCGCCACCACGTGGGAGGCCCATCGGCGCCAGACGCGGGCCGTGGCCTCCAGGTGTTCGCGGGCTCGGGCGGGCAGCAGGTCAGCGGCCGGCCGCGCACGGTCCCATGTCAGGGAGACGACCAGTTCGTCCCCCGCCTCGAGTACGAGCGTGCCGGACGGGCCCGGCAGCGGACGGGACGCGCGGAGCCGTGCGGTGGGAACCCGGTCCGGCCCCCTCAGGACCCATCCGTCGCCGCCCGCCTCGACGTCGTGGCCGGGCCCGGGCCGCAGGTGGCAGCGCAACTCGGCGACGCCCTGGGTGACGCGCACCCGGCGCAGCAGCTCACCGCGGCCGGCACGCGCGTCGTCCTCGAGCCTGGCTTCCGGGTCGAGCAGGAAGGCGTCGGTCAGTTCGACGGTGCCCTCGGGCCCCCGCATCTCCGTGACGAGGACGGCCGTGTCGGGGAGGTACCGCTGCCTGCTCGCTCTCAGCCGCGCCGGAGCCAGCAGCAGCGTCCCGCCCCTGCGGTGGTCCAGGAGGGAGGCGAAGAGCGGTGCGGAGTCGAAGCGCGGTACGCACAGGAAGCTCACGGCACCGTCCCGGCCGATCAGCGCGGACGTACGGCCGTCGCCGACGAGACCGTGATCGGCGATGGGAAGGTAGCCCTGGGCGCGTTCCACCGGGCGCCAGTCCTCCATGCAAGGGATGTACCCACAATCGACCCGGGCGCCTCAGCGCCTCAGCGCCCCGTCTCCCCGTTCCGGACTGCGTCCCTCCTCCATGGCCTTTCGGACAGACGGGCGGCGGCACTGGTCGGGACCTCGTCGTGGATCCGCGGAGGAGCCGCAGGTCACGGCCGACCGTCCAACGTCCGATCTTCGACGCAGCGAAGGGGCGCTCGCTTGCCCGTGGCGGATCCGGCTGCGAGCATCCCAGCGCGCGCTACGGCGGCCGGAGCACGGGACAGACGCCGGTCGGCCCCCCACCCGTTGGTTCTGCCCGTCGGACGACCAACACAGGAGTGCTCTCCCATGCTGCGCTCGAAACTCCGGTCCCTGTTCGTCGGCGCCGGCTCGGCCCTCGCCATCGCGGGTGTCGCCCTCGCCCCCACCACGGCATCAGCCGAACCGGCGCCCGCCAAGCACACCGCCGCAAGCGCGTCCGAGACCGCGGTGGCGCCGTCCGCCGCCGGGTTCTGGTCGTGCACGATCCCGCCCGGCTACACCTACAGCAACACGCAGAACACGCTGAACTGCTCCACCGGCGGCGGGTTCCGCACCATGTACTACGTGCAGCCTCCCGCGGACGGCCTGTGGGCGTGCACCACCATGCCCGGCTACACCTACAGCAACACCCAGAACACGCTGAACTGCTCCACCAGCGGCGGATTCCGCACCATGTACTACCTGCGCACCCCCAAGACGGGCCTCTGGGCCTGCACGGTCCCACCCGGTTTCACCTACACCAACACCCAGAACACGCTCAACTGCTCCACCAGCGGCGGATTCCGCACCATGTACTACCTCAGGGCGCTGTGACGTCCCGCTCCAGGGCGCTGTGACGTCCCGCTCCAGGGCGCTGTGACGTCCCGCTCCGCGCGCCCGCTCCGGGCGGCGCGCGGAGCGGGCGCGCGTGAGGGGCCGCCGACCGGACATCCTGCCGGGCGGCGGCAATGTGCACACGGGCGAGACGGCCTTCTCGGCGCACACGTGAGATCATCGACAAGACGGCAGGGGGGTAGACCCCTGGTGAGGGACTCCGGGGACTGCACGGGGCCCGCCCGGCACAGTACTCCCGCAGGCCTCTCCTCGGGCGGCGACGCTGCCCACCGAGGCGCGAGGAAGGAGGCGCCGAAATGGAGTGCTACGACTGCCACTCCCGGAAACTCAGGACGAGCGCCGTCGCCGTGTGCCGTGAGTGCGGTGTGGGCCTGTGCAGTGAGCACATGCACCTCGACACACAGACCGTGCACGGCGACGCCGGACTCGGGAAGACGACGGGGGACATCCCGGCCCGCTGCGTTCTGTGCTCCGTGTGCCGACGCGCCGAGCACAGCGTCTGGCGCGCGCCGCAGGCGAGCCGTCAGCACGTGTAGCCGGGCGACGGCCCGTGCGGCCGGCGGGAAACCGGAGGCTGCGGTGCGGAACCGTCGCAACCGTCGGCAGCGGACGCCGTAACGGGCGGCCGCGACACCGGCATCCGGCTCCCGGACGGAAGGCGGTCCCGGACGGAAGGCGGCTCCCGCGAACGGCCCCGCTCCGGAGGCGGCCCCCGGCCCTCGGCCATCGCTCGTGGTCATCGGCCATTCAGCCATCAGCCATCAAGTCGACGACGAAGACGCGGACCGCGGCACCACCGCAGCGCGGCGTGCCGTGATCCGCGACCCCGGAGGTGCTTTCCATGGATTGGTGGGTCTGGTTGATCATCGCGCTCGCGGTGCTGGCGGCAGTGGCATCGGCGGTGGTCGCCGTACAGGCACGGCGCCGCAGCGGCAGTGTCATCGCCGGCGGCCGCAGGTCCCAGGCCGGCGGGAAGGGCGGACGGACATGAGCACGTACCTGCGCGCACGGGAGATCAGCCAAGAGCCGGTGGTCACGCTGGCAGGCGAGGACGTCGCCCGGGTCAAGGACATCGTCTTCGACCCGATGCGCGGCTCCATCACCTGCTTCACCCTCAGCGGCCAAGGACTGCTCGCCGGCCCGCTCAAGCGCGCGCTGCTGTGGAAGAAGGTCCATGCGCTCGGGCCGGACGCGGTGATGATCCGGGACGAGGCTTCGCTGGAGGACGACGACGAGGCGGCGAGGGAACGCATCGACGCGCCTGGCGGGGGGAGCGTCATCGGCGCCCGCGTGATCACCGAGGACGGGACCGCGCTGGGCACGATCACCGATGTGATCATCGAGGCCTCCGGGACTCCCCGGGTGATCGGGTACGAGGTCGGCCCCACCGCCCGGACGGGGCAGACGGTCTTCCTGCCGGTGATCAAGCCGAAGTCCGTCTCGGGGGAAATGATGGTGGTACCGGCGTGCACGGCCGATTTCACGGCCGGGGATCCCGCCGGCCTCCCCGCCGCTGCCGAGGGCCTGCGGCGACGACTCGAGCAGGAGGCATGATGCTGTTCAGCACCACTCAAGGCCGCACCGTGGTCGCCCTGTCGACCGCGGAACGGCTCGGGACCATCGCCGCCTGCACGCTCGCGCCGTCGCCGGCGCACATCTCCGCTCTCCACCTCAAGACCCGCGGCCGCCACGGCCACATCATGCTGTGGAAGAACGTCCACTCCTTCGGCGAGGACGCCGTGACGGTCCGTTCCGCCGAGGGGCTGAAGCCCGAGAAGGAGCTCGACTCCGCCGAGGAGGCGCACAAGAGCCACGACCCTCTCGGCAAGCGCGTCCTCACGGAGGCCGGCGAGAGCATGGGAACGGTCGAGGACATCGACTTCGACGAGCAGGACGGCAGTCTCCGGGCACTTCTCACCACGGAGGGGAAGGTACCGGGCGACCGGCTCATGGGTGTCGGCAGCTACGCCGTGGTCGTGCACCGCCCCGGATGAGCTCGGCGGTTCCGGGGCCGCACCCCTCGGCAGCGCCCACCCCCGGAGGAACGGGAGAGCCCTTCGAGGCGCGTGGCACCGGCCCTGGCGCCGGTGATCCGGTGATCCGGTGATCCGGCGTCCCGGGGCGTCAGTGAACCGGCACCGCCGAGTCGCCGGCGGGGCCCGGCTGCCCTCCCTCGTACCTCGGGCAGGACGGTTCGCGGCAGGGACCGGGCTTCCACAGGGGCACGTAGAGCCCCATCGTCTTGTGCCGTTCGACGTCCGCGGTCACGGGGCTGTGGCACACGGGGCACACCCGCGCCCCCTGCGGTGTCGTGGCGTGCTCGATGCTGCCCATGAACCAACGATAGTGCGCTGAATGGGCTGAATGGGCGGATTCCTCACGAAGAGGCGCCTCCCCCGTCGGGTGGTGGCTCCCTCCCGTCCGGTGCGTCGCGCCGCGCCGAGGGCGTCTCCTCCCCCGCCCCGTCCCGGGCGGCGGGGCGCCGAAGGCTCAGCACGACCGACGCCGCCAGCACCACCGCGATCACGGCCAGGCTCACCGGTGACGGGATCTCCGGGATGCTGGTGCTGATCAGTTCGTGGGACGCCTGCAGGATCAGCTTCACGGCGATGAAGGAGAGGATCAGCGCGAGGCCCGTGCCGAGGTAGTGGAACCGGTCCAGCAGCCCGGCGAGCAGGAAGTACAGGGCGCGCAGGCCGAGGATGGCGAACGCGTTGCTGGTGTAGACGATGAAGGCCTCGTCGCTGATCGCGAGGACGGCGGGCACGCTGTCGACGGCGAAGATGAGGTCGGCCGCCTCGATCGCGACGACGACGGCGAGGAGCGGGGTGGCGACCCGTCGGCCCCCTTCCCTGACGAAGAACCTCATCCCGGCGTACTCGTCGCGCACCGGCACGACCCTGCGCAGCAGCCGCACGGCGATGCTCCTGCCCGGGTCGAAGCTGTCGTCCTCCTCCTTGAGGATCTTGTAGGTGCTGTAGAAGAGGACCGCGGCGAAGGCGTACAGCACGGCGGTGAACCGGCTGACCACGGCCACGCCGGCGGTGAGGAAGACGCCCCGGAACACCAGCGCGCCGATGACGCCGAAGAACAGCACCCGGTGCTGGTAGGCGCGCGGAACCTGGAAGTAGGCGAAGATCAGGGCGAAGACGAACAGGTTGTCGACCGAGAGGCTCTTCTCCAGCAGCCAGGCGGTCGCGTACTCCACACCGGGCGTCGGACCCAGGACCAGGAAGACCACCCCGCCGAAGACCAGGGCGAGACCCACCCACACACCGCTCCATACGGCGGCCTCCCTGAACCCGATGACATGCGCCTCGCGGTGCGCCAGCAGGTCGACGGCCAGCGACACCACCACCGTGACGGCGAACGCCGCCCACAGCCAGATCGGCACGTCGAGCACGTAGGCCCCCTCGCAAGGGCGGGGGTGGATGTCTGTCCTGGTGAAGAGTCTGACGCAGCGGCTCGGGCTTGTCGCCCGCGCGGCACCGCTCCGGCGGCCGCCGGGGGGTGTACCGCGGACGGGTGGTGCCGGGTTCGGGTACCCCGCCGGCTTCCCGGCGTCACCGTCCCGCGAGCGGGACGGGCCCCTCCGCGTGACGGGGGCTCATCCGGTCCCGTCCCCGCGCAGCATGCGGCGCTGGGCGAGGCGGTCGAGGTCGGCCGCGGTGACGATGCCGACGAGGTGCCGGCCGTCCATGACCAGGATCGGCAGGCCGACGCTCCGGGGCCGCGCGTTCTTGACGACCTCCTCCAGGAGCTCGTCCGGTGCGCACATGGTGCACCGGGCCAGGGGGACGGCCACGTCGCGCAGGCGCAGCGTCTCCCGCCGGGCCGCGGGGATCGCGGAGAGCCGGGGCAGCTGGAGCAGGCCGCTGGGGTATCCCTCGAAGTCGAGCAGCGGTACGGCCGAGTGGTGACCGTGCACGGAGGGACCGGAGGGATCGTCGACGTAGCGCTGCACGGTGATCCAGTCGGGGGCCGTCACGACGGGGCCGGCCATGACGTCCGCGGCGCGCACGCCCCCCAGGGCCGTGGTCAGGGACGCCTGCCGCCGCTCGGCGTTGGCGACGACGATGACGAAGAACCCGAGGACGGCCAGCCACAGTCCGCTCCACGAACCGCGCAGGACGGCCAGCCACCCGAGGGCCACGAGCACGATGCCGAGGATCTGCCCGCCGCGCCCGGCCGCCCGCTCGGCGCGCTCCCGGTCTCCGGTGCGCCACCACATCAGGGCCTGCACCACCCGGCCGCCGTCCAGCGGTGCCGCGGGCAGGAGGTTGAACACGGCGACGAGGAGGTTGGCCCAGCCGAGCCACAGCAGCACGGCGGTGGGTACCGCCCAGCCCGGTCCCGCGGCCAGTCCCATCCCGGCGCCGAGGGCCGCCGCCCCGACGGCGAGGCTGGTGAGCGGCCCGCTCACGGCGACGAGGAAGGCCGCACCGGGCGCGGGCGGCCGGTCCATCCGGGTCACGCCGCCGAGTGCCCAGAGGGTGACGTCGTGGACCGGAATGCCCTTGCGCCGGGCGGTGAGGGCGTGTGCGGTCTCGTGCGCCAGCAGACTGAGGAGGAGCAGCAGGGCGCCGGCGAGTCCGGCGACGGTGTAGGCGGCCGCCGAGCGTCCCGGGATCCAGGCGGGGAGCGTCTGGCTGCCCAGGCTGTAACCGAAGAGGAAGACCAGCAGGGGCACCGTCCAGTGGACGCTCAGCGGCACTCCGCAGACGCGGCCGATCCGGAGTGAGTTGTTCATGGCCGCCTCCCGCGCGCCCGGGCCGGGTCCGGTCGCAGCCGGACGGCCGGGCAGCCGGCCGCCGCGGTGCCCGGGCGGCGCCCGCGCGGCGGTGTCCTCGGCGCAAAGCGGGGCTCGCTCTGGGTCGGCACGCCCGTCCCGGGTCCCCGCGGGGTTCCCGGGTCCGGATCGGCCCGCTGAGGGCTGCCGTTCAGCAGCGCGGTGAGGAACAGACCGAGGATCGCGGTGATGGCGAGCACGGTGACGGCGGTCATCCTCCGGTTGCGCCGCTTCTCGGCGTCCCCGGAGCCGGTCTCCGGGTCCGTCTCCGGTCCGTCGGCGGCCTGCTGCCGGGGTTCGTCGGTGAACTGCCGGTTGAGGGCGTCCATGATCGCCGCCAGGTCGGGGTCGTCCCGGGCGAGGCGCCGTTCGAGGTGCGCGAGGATGCGCCCGTCGTCCCTGCCGGAGTTCATGTCACACACTCCGGGAGGGTGCGGACGAGCGCAGAGGCGGACGTGGTCCGGGACAGGGCATGGCACCCCCTCGCTCGTCACATGGCTCTCCACTGGCTCTACTGACGGATTACCCGTGCGCTCCGGCCGGACCCACCGCCCATGGGGCGGGGAAGGCCGTCTCGGCCGCCGTTCCTTGCCGACCGGCGGCAAGGAACGGGCGGGAGGAGGAAGGGCGGCCGGGCGAGGTGGAGTCCGGGCACGTGCGGCACTCGGGCACGGGACCGCCGGGCGCCCGCGCCTGACGTGACGACCGACCGCGGGGCAGACCGTCCTCGCCGGGCTCGGCCCCGCGACCGGCCACGCGACCGGCCACGCGACCGGCCCCGGAGCCGGTGAGGGCCGATCAGCCAAAGCGACACCCTCGAAAGGGTAAAGACTTTACAAAGCGGGCATAAGCCTCAACAACCGCGTTCCGGGGAGGTGGCCGCCATGGCCCAGGAGCTCCTGACCCTGCTGACCCTCGCGGGCTCCGGTGCCGCGCTCTACCTGGCGGCTGCGGCCAGAGTCGTCAAACAGTACGAACGAGGGGTGGTCCTGCGCTTCGGCCGGCTGCGCGAGCGCATACGCACGCCGGGCTTCACCATGATCGTCCCGTTGGTCGACCGGATGCACAAGGTGAACATGCAGATCGTGACGATGCCCGTGCCCGCCCAGGACGGCATCACCCGGGACAACGTCACCGTCCGCGTCGACGCGGTGATCTACTTCAGGGTCGTCGATCCGGCCGACGCGATCATCCGCGTCGAGGACTACCGCTTCGCCGTCTCCCAGATGGCGCAGACCTCGCTCCGTTCGATTCTCGGCAAGAGCGAACTCGACGATCTGCTCTCCAACCGGGAGAAGCTGAACCAGGGTTTGGAGCTGATGATGGACAGCCCGGCCGTCGAGTGGGGTGTCACCATCGACCGGGTGGAGATCAAGGACGTGTCCCTGCCGGAGACGATGAAGCGCTCGATGGCCCGGCAGGCGGAAGCGGACCGCGAACGCCGAGCCCGTGTCATCAACGCCGACGCCGAGCTGCAGGCCTCCAAGAAGCTCGCGGAGGCCGCCCGCGCCATGGCGGACCAGCCCGCGGCGCTGCAACTGCGCCTTCTGCAGACCGTCGTGGCCGTCGCAGCCGAGAAGAACTCCACTCTCGTCCTGCCGTTCCCGGTGGAGCTTCTGCGGTTCCTGGATCGGGCCACGCCCGGCCGGCCGGCGGGGCACGCCACGGCCCGGCCCCCGGCACTCGACCGGCCCGGCGCTGAACCCTCGCAGGACGTACGCCCGCCGGAGAGGCCGGCGGCCGGGCAGGCGGAGATGACGAACGCACCGGCGGAGCACCGCTCGATGGCGGGCACGGAGCAGGGCCGGCGCCGCTCCTGAAGGCCGCCGGCCGGTGGCACCGGCAGAGCTGGGGGGTGGGCTGCCTCCCGGCGCCTTCCTGAGGCTTTGCATAATGCAAGCATGGAGAGCGGAAGACGGCTGACATCGCGACGGCGCCCCTCTTCGCTCGGCGCCACACTGTGGGGTGCGGCCGCGTACAGCGGACGGCCTCCCGGGTGGCTGGTGGCGGAGGGCGTGGTGGTCGGGGCCGCGGGCTGCGCCACCGTGGCGGCGCCCGGAGTCGCGGGCACCCTCCTCGGCTCGGACGTCCTCAGGTCGGGCGACGTCGGGATCATGGTCGCGCTCGGCCTGGTGGTGTTCCTTCTGTTCCTGCGGGCAGGCAGGGCACTCGTGGGGCCCATCGCCGTCCTCGGCGTGTGCTGGGCCGTCTCCGCGCCCAAGGCCGCGACCGAGGTGCTGCTCGTCTGGGGCGGCGAGATCGGCAGCGCCGTCGTCACCTCCGTGGCGGCCGGGGAGGGCAGGGCGGCGGAGCGGCACTACTGCTCCGTACGGCACCCTGACGGCACGCCGGTACCCGGGCGCATCTGGCGAGGATGCAGCGCGACGACCGCCCCCGGCGACCGCATCGGACTCGTCTACGACCCGCAGGGCCGGGTACCACCGCGCGGGCTCGTCGCCTCCGGTCATGACCGTGGGCTGCTCGCCGAGTCGCTGGGCACCGGCCTCGCACTCGCGACGCTCAGCACGGTCGCGGTCGTCCGCTCGTACCACATGGACCCGCCCGGGTGACTGCCCCGCGCGGACCCGACCGGCGTGCCGAAGAGCCCGGGCACGCCCCCGGCCCTGCCCGACGTGCCGCCTGCAGGTGGCGCGGTCCGGCCGGGCAGCGGCAGAGCCCACGGGTGCCCGCCGCCCGCCCTCAGGCACGTCCGTCCGCGGCACCGTGCATGATCGGCCGGAGCGCTCCGGGAGGTCACGGGTGCGTGCCGGTGGCCGAGATTGGCAGGCGTCGCTGATCGTGTGGTCGGTGTTCGGGCTGCCCGCTGTCGCGTATGGGGAGCGAGTGTCACGGGTTGTGGTCGCGGCCGTCCCGTGGGGCGAAGGCTGTGAGGGCGTCGGCGTCGGTGGCGCGAGCGTGCAGGAAGTAGTCGGCCCATTCGGTGATGTCGGGGTAGGACGAGTCCTGGTTGAGCTGGGTGGCTGCGGCTTGGAGGTCGAAGTGCGTGGTGCGGAGCTCGACGCCCGGGCCCAGGAGGGCCCAGTGTGCTCCGGTTCGTCCGTAGGGCATGCCGATACTGCCGGGATTGATCACGAGTCGGCCGTGGGCGAGGCGGACGAACGGCATGTGGGTGTGGCCGCAGACCACGGTGCGGATGTCGGTATCGAGTCCGTCGAAGACGTCCTTCCAGCGGTCGAGGCGTGAGTCGACCAGGACGACCTCCTCGTCGTCGCGAGGGGTGGCATGGCAGAACAGCACCTTTCCCAGGCCGTTCACGGACAGGGAGAGTGATCGTGGTAGCGAGCTGAGAAGGTCGAGATGGTCTTCGCGGAGCTGTTCGGCTGCCCAGGGGGCGATCGGGTCGGGGATCGTGTCGCGTTGCCCCCAACGGTATTCGAGGAGTTCGCGGTCGGCGTTGCCGCTGATCCAGATGACGCGGTCGCCGAGGCTGGTCAGCAGGTCGAGAACCTGGGCCGGTTGCGGGCCGGCGGTGATGTCGCCCGTGAGCACGATGTGATCGGCGGCGCTGACGTCTGGTTCGGCGAGCACTGCCTCCAGGGCCGGCAGGACTCCGTGAATGTCGGACAGGACGGCTACTCGGTTCAGCATGCTCACCACTGTGGGGTGGAGGCAGCCGAGTGGTGTGATCTTTCGCCCGGCGCATAGTTCCTTCGGTCCGATGCGGGACGGGGTGGGGACTGGGGCACTTGCTATACTGCACCAGTCGGCCTTCGGCGCCCCGGGTCGGGTGCGCGCGAAGGCTTTTTCATGCCTTCTGACACATCTGCCTCCAACACACCTCCCACCACCTACCGTGACCTGCTTGGCAACCGTGAATTCGTCGGCCTGTACGCCGGCTTCACACTGACGGTCGCCGCGAGCACCTTGTCGGGCTTCGCGCTCGGCACGCTGGTCAACCAGCAGACCAAGTCCCCGTTCCTGACGGCCGTGAGCATGTACGGGGCCACGTTCGCGACGGTTCTCGGTGCGCTGACGCTGATGTCGGTCGCGGACGGAGGCCGTCCTCGCCGGACTCTCGTCGCGCTCCAGTGCATCTCGCTCGTAGGTGTTGCCGCACAGGCGGTTCCAGGGCTGCCGCTCGCCGCCCGGTTCGGTCTGCTCCTTGTACTGGGGCTCTTCCAGTCCCTGGGAACGGGCGCACGGATGGGGCTGCTCGCCGAGGTGGTGCCGACCTCCACCTATGCACTGGCACGTTCGCTGATGAACATCACCTCGGGAGGCACGGCCATCCTCGGCTACGGCATCGGCGCCGTACTGCTGCGGTACCTGAGCCCGCAGGAGGTCTTCGCCGTCGCGACGGCCCTGACGGGCAGTGGATTGATCATTGTGGCGGTGACGATCCGCGAACGCTCGATCCGTCTGACCCATCGCCCTGGACTGCGCCAGACCTGGACGACGAACATCGAGCTCTTCTCCCACTCCGGCCCCCGCGCATTGCTGCTGAACCTGTGGGTCCCCAATGGCCTGATCGTTGGCTGCGAGGCCCTGTTCATCTCCTACGCCCCCCATCACGCCGGCGTCTTCCTGGCCGCCGGATCGGCAGGCATGCTCCTCGGTGACCTTGCGGTCGGGCGGCTGTTCACCGCCGAGCAGCGACGCCGCTACGCATTCGTCCTGCGA
This sequence comes from Streptomyces tirandamycinicus, assembly GCF_003097515.1. Taxonomy (NCBI): domain Bacteria; kingdom Bacillati; phylum Actinomycetota; class Actinomycetes; order Kitasatosporales; family Streptomycetaceae; genus Streptomyces; species Streptomyces tirandamycinicus. Next base: position 205,504 of record NZ_CP029188.1, read on the forward strand.
CTGCTGCTCGCCGCCCCCTACATGCTGTTCGCCGTCCACCCGCCCGTGCTGGTGGCGACGGCCGCGGTGTTCATCTCCGGTGCCGGCTTCGCTGCCACCCTGCCGCTCCAGGAGCAGCTTCTGGAGTTGACCCCTGATCCGGTCCGTGGCCAGGTCCAGGGAGTTGAGTCCGCCGGCCGGATGACGTGGCAAGGTATCGGAGCCGCGATCGCCGGCGGCATTGCCCAGCACTTCACTTCTGGCACGGCCATCACCTTGGTGGCCGCCGTCTCCATCGCCATCACCGTCTTCTCCCGGCCCTTCGTGGTCCGCGCCCGAGCCGTCCGCGTCCAGGCGGCCAACGCCTGAGTTCCCAAAGCGGTGCGAGCGGCGGGCGCGGCAGACGCGCCCGCCGCTTCTGGTCAGCGGGGTTGAGGTTCCGGAGCCGCTGACCCCCGTCCGGCGGCTCCGGAACCTCCGACCGCCCCCCGGGGCGGTCGGCTCGCGGCGGCACCTTCACTCCGCCGGGCCGGGCGGGGTGCCGGCCCGGCCCGCTCCGCGGCCCTGCCGAGGGCTGCGCCCGGCACGGGTGCGGGGCCGCCCGTACCGGGGGGCGTCGGCCGCGGAGTCCGCCGGGTGCCGCACGGCCGCAGCCGGGACCGGGGCCCCGGCGCCTCGGCCTTCGCACCCGCCCGGACGGTCTTCCGGGAACCCGGCCATGACTACCCCTCTCCGCGTCGCTCCATCGAGCGAAACCGACTGCCGGCCACCGGCTCACAGCGCTTGCCAGCCACCGGCAGCGAGCGCTTCCGTCGCCTCGTGCCGGGCACACTCTGACAGGCCGGGGAGTCCGTCGGCATTGCCGATCTCCGGCAATCTTTACGTATCGTTGATGCCGGAAGGCCACTCACCGCCCCGGGCCCCGGCAGGACGCGCCGCACCGCCGCCGCGGGGCCACCGGTCCCGGCGCCGACCGGGGCCACCGGTCCGCCACGGCCGACGAACGTCTCGCGGTACCGGCCCGGAGTCAGCCCGGCGAACGGCGCCGCCGCGCCTCCTCGTACAGGATTCTGCCTGCGAGCGCGCCCCCGTAGACGACGAATCCCACGGCGACGAGCCAGGACTGGACGACCAGCACGGCTCCGACCGGGCCGTAGGCGACGGCGTTCGCCACGATCAGGGGCGAGAAGACGAGGCGCGAGAAGAGACGCAGCCCGAGCAGGGCGGCGGTGGTCGCGCACGCCCCCGGCAGCAGCGCCGTCCACCCCACCCTGCCACCGAGGGCGATCTTCTGGGAGGCCCACAGGAACAGCACGGTGATCACAAGGGCGGCCGCCGTCCCCTGCGGGGAGGAGATGACCTCCTGCCGCCACAGAGCGGTGTTGGTGAAGACGAGCAGATAGCCGATCAGCAGGCACAGCCACAGCACCTGGCCGGCCAGGACACGCCCGTACGAGCTGTCACGGCGTGCCGGCCCCAGCTCCCACACCCGCTCGTAGCCGGTCTGCACCGTGGCCGCGAAGGTGACCCCGAAGACCGCGAGGGCAGCCAGGCTGAAGCTCGTCGTGGTCCGCAGGGCGCGTCGAGGTGGCGCGAACAGCTGCCGGATCTCGGGCTGGGCCTCCTCCGAAGCACTGAGGGCCCGGCTGAGCCAGCGCGCGAACCCGGCGGCCTGCGTCGGGTCGGCCGCCGCGAGCACGATCAGCAGCGGCACCAGGGTGAGGAAGCCCATCGCGGCGAACCCCATGGAACGGGCCATGAGTTCCTGCCCGCCACCCGCGTCGTCCCCCCGCTTGCCTCCCATGACCGTGCGGAACCGGCGGATGAGACGCCGGCCCAGGGACGCGTGGTTCCGATCTCCGGAGGACTCCATGCGAGTCAACTACCACGCAGGCGCCCCCGGATCGGTGAACGGCGCGGACGCCGGGTGCGGCCGCACGGACGGGTCGGCCGGGTCCACCACCCCTCCCCCGCACACAGGGCGGTACACCCAGGGCCTTTCGTCTGGATCTCGCCTGGCTCGCGATCTTGCCTGGCTCGCGTGCCCCGCCGCCGCGCCTCGCCGCGTCGTCGTCGGTCACCGACGCTCCGCGTCGATCTCCTCCTCCGCCGTGCGACCCGCGGCACCGGACCCGCTCCCTCATCCGGCCTGATCCGAACGAGAGCCACTGACTTGATCTTCAACCAGTGCGGCGGGGCCGTGGAGTTCAAAGATCAAGTTAGCGGTCGGCCCAGCCCAAGGGGTACGTCGCGCTGTCCGCAGCCGGCGCGTTCGGCTCGCCCCCGGCCTCGTTGAAGGCGGTGAGCGCGCCGATCAGGGCGGCGCGCTGTTCGCCCGCCATCCTCTCCACGATCGTCGCGATCTCCCGACGGCGCCGGTCGGTGACGTCCCCGACGAGGGCGCGGCCTTCGGGCGTGAGTCGCAGCACCGTCTCCCGGCGGTTCTCCGGGTTCGTCTGCCGGTCCGCCAGACCGGCCGTGATCAGGCGGTCGATCATGCGCATCGCCGTGGAAGGGTTCACACCGAGGCGCTCGGCGAGTACGACGAGTTTGGCCGGTCCGTGCATGGAGAGCACCACCAGGAGCCGGAACTGCGGCAGCGTCACCCGGTCCTCGACAGCCGCCAGGGAACGGGCGGAGACGGCGACCAGCAGCCTGGACGCCGTGAGCACCGCGCGCGTCACGGCGTCGACGTCGTCGACGTGCTGTTGCCCTTGTTCGGTCATAGCCCTTTTCTACCCTCTGCGGTCGGCCTGCCGGCCGCGCCCGGTGCCCGGGGGGCCGTGCCGCCGATCACATCCGCCGCGTGATAGCGGAGCAGCAGCATGGCCGCGTCGTCGTGGAGCGGCCCTTCGGCGTGCCGGACCAGGTCGCCGCGCAGCGCCAGCAGGGCGGACTCGGGATCGGGGTCCTTGAGCAGATCGCCGCGCTCGCCCAGGGGGTAGAAGCGGTCCGCCGGGTCGCGGGCCTCGGAGACGCCGTCCGTGTACAGGAGGATCTGGTCGCCGGGCGCGAAGTCCGCCCGGTACGGCTCGGGGCCCTTCGCCCCGTGGAGGCCGAGCCCGAGCGGCAGCGCGGCCAGGGGTGGTTCGGCGAAGCCGACCCGGCCGTCGGGCCGCAGGACCATGGGTGCGGGGTGACCGTAGTTGAGCAGCGTCACCATCCCGTCGTTCCCGACCTCCGCCAGAACGGCCGTCACGAACTTCTCGCCCTGCAGTTCCCGGTCGGCCACCCGCTCGAGTCTGGCGCCGACACCGGCCAGGTCCGGCTCGTCGTGCGCGGCCTCGCGGAACGCACCGAGCACGAGGGCGGCGGTCTCGACCGCGTCCAGCCCCTTGCCCTGGACGTCCCCCACGATCACCCGCACGCCGGTGGGCGAGGCCACCACCTCGTACAGATCGCCGCCGATGCGCGCCTCGGCCAGCGCGGAGGTGTAGGAGACCGCCACCCGCAGCGGCCCGGCGCTGCGCGGAACCGGCCTCAGCAGCACCCGCTGGGCGACCTCGGCGATCGACCTGACACTGGCCAGTTCGGCTTCCCGCCGCTGCCTCATCACCGCGGCGACCAGCCCGGCCACGGTCACTCCCGCCACGGACGCCAGCGCAGTCCAGCCCCTCCGGCTGTCGAACAGACCGTCGTACAGGCCGAGCGTGAGGCACAGCAGCATCGCGAGTCCGCCGATGAGGGCCGTGCGGCGCCAGCCTCCGACGAGCCCGGCGAAGGCGGGCCCCAGGGAGACGAGCGGGAGGAACCCCACGGCCGGGCCCGCCGTCACGTCGACGACGGTGACGACGGCCATGACGGCGTACGGGAGGACGGACAGCACGGCGGAGCGCCGCGGAGTCGCTTCGGGCATGACGGATTCCACGGTGTGCGAGGGGTGGTGCGGGCGGCTGCGAGCGAGGGATCCGGCACCACCACGGACCGCCGCTTGATTTAGCCTATGCAAAACTTACCTTCCCGAAGCATTTCGGGGAGGTCTCGTTACCGAACCGACAGCCGGCCACCAGGGCGCGGCCGCCTGAACCGGAGGTGCATGGTGAACCAGTCCACCCCCCGACCGCGGCGCCCCGCACCACCGAGCGGCTGGCGGCGGTCGGCCGCACGCCTGCCGGTCACACTGTTCCGGATCGGCCTCGGGCCGCTCTTCGGCGGGCGGCTGCTCCTCCTCATCCACACCGGACGGCTGAGCGGTGCCGCGCGCACGGTGGTCCTCGAGGTGGTCGAGCACACGGCGTCCCCGTGCTCGTGGACCGTGGCGTCCGGATACGGGCCCGCGGCCCAGTGGTATCGCAACCTCGAGCACACCCCGCAGGCCACCGTGCAGTCGGGCAGGCGCTTCCACGCCGTGAACGCCCGGTTCCTCCCCGTGGAGGAAGGGGGCGCGATCATGGCGCGGTACGCCGAGAGGCGCCCCCGTACGGCCGCACGCCTGTGTGCCTACCTGGGGCTGGGCACCGACGGGACGCCGGAGGGGTACCACGAGGCGGGGGGACACATCCCCTTCGTCCGGCTGGAGTGCGACCCCGCGTGCCATCGCCCCCGCGGCGGCGGCCAGCCGGCCGGCCGGTGACGCGGGGTGCGTACGGCCCGTGCCGTACGGCACGGGAAAGCGGCACGGGAAAGCACAACGGGAAAGATCCCTGCCGCCGGTGAACGCGGCCGCCGCCTGATCCGTACTGCTGACTGCGTGCCGTGCCAGCCGCCGTACCACAGCTCCCGGACGACATGAACGAGCAAGTACTCCATGCCGACCGGGAGGCATCATGCGTTCCAACCGAAGCGCAGCCGCATCCACCGCCCCGAGGACGATCGGGGTGGTCCTGGCCGTCGTCGCGGTCATCGCCACCGTCCTGATCGCCACAAGGGGAGGCGACGAAGAGGCCTCCGCCTCGCAGACACCCGCCGGGACCGCCGCGCAGAACGGCTACGGCCAGGGCACCCAGGGTTCCGGGTCCGAGGGCTACGGGCACTCCTCCGGCGTCGGGCACGGCACCGAGGCGGAGGGCGGCGCGGCCCAGGACCGCCAGGCGGAGCGGTCCGAGCCCCAGCCGGTGACCGAGGTGGACAAGACGTTCCTGGTCGCGGTCCGGCAGGCGGGCCTGTGGGAGATCCCCGCCGGCCGGCTCGCGCAGACGAACGCGTCCAGCGAGGCGGTCAAGCGCGCCGGGCTGCACCTCATGGACGGGCACAGCAAGCTCGACCAGCTGGTCCGCGAGGACGCCGAGATCCTCGGCGTCCCGATCCCCGACCAGGCCACGCCGGAGCAGCAGGGCTGGGTCAAGCAGATGGAGAACGCCCGGGGAGCCGAGTTCGACCGCATCTTCGCGAATCTGCTGCGCGCGTCCCACGGGAAGATCTTCGCCACCATCGGCGAGGTCAGGGCCGCCACGCAGAACGACCTGATCCGCCGCCACGCCCGGCAGGCCAACCAGACGGTGCTGGACCACCTGGAGGTCCTGGAGGACACCGGCCTGGTCGACGGCGAGACCTTCGCCGACGTGGAGAAGGCCGTCACCCCGAAGTAGGCACGGCCAGGCGGCGACCCCCGGGTGCAGCGGTGCTGGATCATTCCTTTGCACTGTGCAATCCTGCGGTGGGCGGCGCCGCCCCGCCGGAGGAGCGGACCCGCTCGCCCGTGAGGCGCGCGAGAGGGTCCAGCCGTGACGCTCGGCGGCGCGGCGCCGCCCACCGGCTCCGGACACGCACTCCGGCCCCCTCCGGGCCGGCCGCAAGGCGGGCGGTCCGGAGCCGGGCCGCACCGCCGCCCGTACGGCGCCGCCCGCCGTCCGCGCGGCGCCGGGATGCGGCACCGTCCCGCCCCTGGTGTTCGATTTTGCACTGTGCAATACTTTCGACCGAGGAGGGCCCGTCAACAGGCAGGCCCATGCCTGGGAGCTGAGGCACTGGCACGGTGACGCAGTTTTCACGCGCCCGTCTGCTGCCGGCAGCCCTCCTCACCAAGCACGGGACCGGCCCCCCGCCGCCGACCGCACGGGCCGGGCGCGGACAGGCCGCCGTCACGCGCTGTGCGGTGTGCCGTCCTTCGGCAGAATGACGGTATGTCGATGGGCGAAGAGCCCCGAGGCTCACGCTCCGCGGGGCGTCCCGACACCGCCCCGCCGGGGCCGGGCCGGGACGGGGACGCGCTGGAGCGGCATCACCGGCTCCTCGCCGAGACGGCCCTGAGCGGGGGGCGGCTGTCCGACGCGTCCCTGCAGGGCCTGCGGGAGCTGGGAGCCGCCGCGGCCGACCGGGGCACCACCCTCCATGCCGTGCTCGACGAGTACTTCACCGGTGCCCGCCGGGTCTGGGCCGGTCTGCAGCGTCCCCGGGACGACGACCGCCCCGCCGTGCTCCGTGACATGGCACAGGCGTTCCTGCGGGCGAGCGGCGAGTCGGCCGTGGCACTGAGCGAGGGCTACGAAACCGCCCACCGGGCGGCGATCCGGCGGGAGGAGGCGAGCCGGCGCGAGTTCGTCGACGACCTTCTCGAGGGGCGCACACCGCTCGGCCGGCTGGCGGAGCGGGCCGAGCGCTTCGGCCTTCGGCTCGTGGGGCCCCACACCGTCAGCGTCGGGCGTGCGCGGGAGCGCTTCGAAGCGGGCGACGCCACGACCCGGTACGTGGAGGACGCGCTCACCACCCGGTTCGGGGTGGAGCAGGTACTGATCACCACCAAGGACGGTCTGCTCGTCTGCGTCGCCTCGGGGACGGGGACCGAGGTTCCCGAGTTCTTCGCCGGGCAGGCCGCGAGTGCGGTTACCGGGCCCTGCCGGGTCGCCGTGAGCAGGCCCAGAACGGGTCCCAGCGGGATCGTCCGCTCGTACCAGGAGGCCGGCAGGGCACTCGACGTGGCCCATCGGCTGGGCTTCACCGCCTCCGTGGTGCGGGCCTCGGACGTCCTGGTCTTCCAGGTGCTGGAGCGGGATCGCGCAGCGATCACGGATCTGGTGACCACGGTTCTCGGTGGCCTCGAACAGGCCCGCGGAGGCCCGCACACACTGCTGGAGACGCTCGCCGCGTACTTCGCCACCGGCTGCAGCAACACCACCACGGCCCGGCGCCTGGGGCTGGGGGTCCGTACCGTCGGCTACCGGATCGCCCGCATACACCAGCTCACCGGCTACGACCCGACCGATCCCGACCAGCGGTACGTCCTGCAGACGGCGGTACTGGGAGCCCGCCTGCTGGGCTGGCCGGCGACCCCGCTGCAGTCCGCCGACTGACGGGTCCCGGCGGGCCCCCGTACGTCCCCTGCCCGGGGGACCCCGCCGGGGGACGTACGGGGTGACGGCCGGGGGACGTACGGGGTGACGGCCCGCCGGGGCGGCGCCGCCACCGTACGCCGTGGTCAGCAGATGCGGGGCAGTTGCTCGCCGAGCGGCAGGTCCACGACGCGGGTGCCTCCGAGCCCGGTGCGGGCGACCACCATCCCGGGGTGGTCCGCCACCGCCTCGCCGATCACCGCCGCCTCCCTGCCGAGCGGGTGGGCGCGCATCGCCGCCAGTACGGCGTCGGCGTGCTCCCGGGGGACGAAGGCGACGAGTTTGCCCTCGTTGGCGACGTACATCGGGTCCAGCCCCAGCACGGCGCAGGCGTTCGCCACCGGGGCCGGGACCGGAACGGCCCGCTCCTGGACCACGACTCCCGTGCCCGCGGCCGCGGCGATCTCGTTGAGCGCGGCCGCCAGTCCGCCGCGCGTCGGGTCGCGCAGGACGTGCAGGTCCTCCGTGACCGCGAGCATCGCCTCGACCAGGCCGGCGAGGGCGGCGCAGTCACTCTCGATCTCGACCCCGAACTCCAGTCCCTCACGCACGCTCATGACGGCCACGCCGTGGACGCCGATCGGACCGCTGACGATCACCACGTCACCGGGCACGACGCGCTGCGGCCGCAGGTCGACCCCGGGCGGGACCAGCCCGATGCCGGAGGTGTTGATGAAGACACCGTCGCCGTGGCCCGCCTCGACGACCTTGGTGTCGCCGGTCGCCACCTCCACGCCCGCCGCGCGGGCCGCCTCGCCGAGTGCTTCGGCCACCCGCCGGACCACCTCGGTCTCGACGCCCTCCTCGAGGATGAACCCGCAGGAGAGGTACGCGGGGCGGGCTCCGCTCATGGCGAGGTCGTTGACGGTGCCGTTGACGGCGAGGTGCCCGATGCTCCCGCCGGGGAAGAACAGCGGGCGCACCACGAAGGAGTCGGTCGAGAACGCCAGCCGGGCGCCGCCGAGTTCGATCGTCGCGGAGTCGTTCATGGCGGACAGCGCGGGTCCGCCGTAGGCGGGCGCGAAGACGTCGCGGACCAGTTCCGCGGAGAGGGCACCGCCCCCGCCGTGGCCCATCACCACCCGGGGCTGGTCGCGCAGCGGGAGCGGGCACGTCCAGGCGAGGACGTCCGGGGCTTCGGTGGTCTCAGACAACGGGGCTGCCCTCCAGGGGACGCGACGCGGCGGACGGCAGGTCCAGCCGCCGGTAGAGGTAGTAGGCCGCGCAGGCGCCCTCGCTGGAGACCATCGTGGCCCCGAGCGGCGAGCGCGGGGTGCAGACGGTGCCGAACGCCTCGCACTCATGGGGCTTCAGCAGGCCCTGCAGCACCTCTCCGCTGCGGCAGGCCGCCGGTTCGCGGGTGTCGATGCCGGTGACCTGGAAGCGGTGCTCGGCGTCGTACTCCCGGTACCGGGGCGAGAGCCGCCAGCCGCTGTCGGGGATGACACCGATACCGCGCCAGGCGCGGTCGGTGACCTCGAACACGTCGTCCAGCATCGCCCGGGCCGCCGGGTTCCCCTCCGGCCGGACGGCTCGGGGGTAGGCGTTCTCCACGCTGTGCTCGCCGCGCTCCAGTTGCAGCACGGTGCGGCGCACGCCCTCGAGGATGTCAAGCGGCTCGAAACCGGTGACCACGATGGGGACCCGGTGCCGCTCGGAGAGTTCGGGGTACTCGCCGGTGCCCATCACACTGCACACGTGCCCGGCGGCGAGGAAGCCCTGCACCCGGCACTTCGGGGACCGCATGATCGCCTCGATGGCGGGAGGCACCCGCACATGGGACACCAGCAGGCTGAAGTTCGGGATGCCGAGCCTGCGGGCCTGATAGACCGTCATGGCGTTGGGCGGCGCGGTGGTCTCGAAGCCGATGCCGAAGAACACCACCTGGCGGCCGGGGTTCTGCCGGGCGATGCGCAACGCGTCGAGCGGCGAGTACACCACCCGTACGTCACCGCCCTCGCCGCGCACCTGGAACAGGTCGCGGCCGGTCCCCGGCACCCGGAGCATGTCGCCGAAGGAGCAGAAGATCACTCCGGGGCGGGAGGCGATCTCCAGGGCCTTGTCGATGACCTCCAGCGGGGTGACGCAGACGGGGCAGCCGGGGCCGTGGATCAGTTCGACCTCGTCCGGCAGGAGCTGGTCGATGCCGTGCCGGATGATGGTGTGGGTCTGCCCCCCGCACACCTCCATCAGCGCCCACGGCCGGGTCACGGCGGCCCGGATCTCGCCGAGCAGCCGCTCGGCCAGCGCGGGGTCCTGGAACTCCTCGATGTACTTCACCGCCGGGCCTCCTCGCGCGAGCGGCCGAACCCTTCGGGTCCGTCCGGCTCGTCCGGGTCGCCGAACTCCTCCTGGAGCAGCCCGAGGTTCTCGAACAGCTCCAGGGTCCGCCGGGCCGATTCCTCGTCCAGCCGCTGCAGTGCGAATCCCACGTGGACGACGGCGTACTCGCCGACCCGCAGATCGGGCAGGTACTCCAGGCACACCTCCTTGACCACCCCGCCGAAGTCGACGGTGGCCATCCGGGTGCCGTCCCGGTCCTCGATGTCCAGCACCCTGCCGGGTACCGCCAGGCACATGCCTCTCTCCTCGCTGTCGTGCCGTGTACCGCTCGGTCATCCGGCGTCTTGCGCCGCCCGGGCGGCCACGACGAGCTGGCCGAGCGCCAGTCCCCCGTCGTTGGGCGGGATCCGGTGGTGGCGCAGTACGGTGAAGCCGTCCTCCCGCAGGCCCGCGGCGCACGCCGAGGAGAGCACCGCGTTGGCGAACACTCCCCCGGTCAGCGCGACGGTCCGCAGCCCGTGCCGCTCCCGTGCCAGGGCGCAGACCCTGCGGACGAGCACGGCCACCGCGGCGTGGAAGCGCCCCGCGATCACGGGCGCCGGGGTGCCCGCCCGCACGTCGCCGGCGACCGCGGCCAGGACGGGGGCGGGGTCGGCGGTCATCGCGGCGGCGGGACCGCCGCCCGCCGGACGCAGTGCGAAGGCGTACGGCTCCCCGTACGCGCCGTCCGCCAGGACGGCGGCCGCTTCGAGTTCGATCGCGGCCTGCGCCTCGTACCCCGCGATGTGGCACACGCCCGCGAGGGAGGAGACCGCGTCGAAGAGCCGGCCCATGCTGGAGGTGGGGACGCAGTTGAGACCGCGCTCCAACTGCCTTCGCAGCAGCGGCAGTTCCTGCTCGGGGCAGGCCGCGGTGCAGGGCAGGTCGCCGCTCCAGCCGATCCCGGCCGCGCGCAGATGGGCGAGCGCCATGCGGTAGGGGCGCCGCACGGCCGCGTCACCGCCGGGCAGGGGGACGTATCCGAGGTGCGCGAAGCGGTGGAAGCCGTCGTAGCCGGCGAGCAGGAACTCGCCGCCCCACACGGCGCCGTCGTCCCCGTAGCCGGTGCCGTCGAAGGCGACGCCGATCACCGGGCGGCTGCCGTCGAGGCCGTGTTCGGCCATGGCGGAGGCGATGTGCGCGTGGTGGTGCTGGACGTGCACGACGGGCCGGCCGCCGGCCACGTGGCCGGCCCAGCGGGCGGAGCGGTAGCCGGGGTGCCGGTCGGCGGCGAGCAGCTCGGGCCGCACTCCCGTGATCGCCTCCAGCTGCTCCTCCGCGCAGGCGAAGGCGTGCTGGGTGGCGAGGTCGTCCATGTCGCCGATGTGCGCCGACAGCCACGCCTTGCGGTCGCGGCCCAGGCAGAAGGTGTTCTTGAGGTCCCCGCCGACCGCGAGGGCGGGCCGGACCGGCACCGGCAGGGTGACCGGCAGCGGCGCGTGTCCCCGGGAGCGGCGGAGGGTCAGGAGCTCCCCGTCGCAGACCCGCACCACCGAGTCGTCGCAGGGGACGTGGATGGGGCGGTCGTGCAGCAGCCACGCGTCGGCCAGGTCCGCCAGCCGGTCCAGTGCGTCCCCGTCGTCGGTGACGATCGGCTCTCCGGCCACATTGCCGCTGGTCATGACGAGGAGCCGGGGGCCGGTGTGCTCCTCGCCGGGAAGCCCCAGCAGCAGCTGGTGCAGCGGGGTGTAGGGAAGCATCACTCCGAGGTCGGGGCTGCCGGGCGCCACCCCCTCCACCGGCCGCGGGACTCCGGGCGGGGCGTCCGCGGGCGGTAGGCGGCGGCGCATCAGGACGATCGGCCGCACGGGTCCGGTGAGCAGTTCCCGCTCCTCGGCGCCGAGGTGGACCAGGTGCTCGATGTCCCCGATGTCCCTGGCCATCAGCGCGAACGGCTTGTCGCCGCGGGACTTGCGGCGGCGCAGCAGCGCCACGGCGCCCCTGTTGCCGGCGTCGCAGGCGAGGTGGTAGCCGCCGAGGCCCTTCACGGCGAGGATCGCCCCGTCGGACAGCAGTTCGCGGGCCTCCCGGACCGGGTCGGCGACGACCGGCCCGCCGAGACTGCGGTCGTTGGGGTCCGGCGCGACCACGTGCCGGGGGCGCAGCCCGGGGGCGGCGGGCGCCACGATCATCCGCAGCCGCGGTCCGCAGGAGGGGCAGGCCACGGGCTGGGCGTGGAAGCGCCGGTCGCCCGGATCGGTGTACTCCCGGGCGCAGTCGGGGCACATGGCGAAGTCGGCCATCGTCGTGTGTTCGCGGTCGTAGGGCAGGCCGGTGACGATGGTGAAGCGCGGACCGCAGTGCGTACAGGTGATGAAGGGGTGCCGGTGGCGGCGGTCGGCCGGGTCGGCGAGCTCCCGCAGGCAGTCGTCGCAGGTCGCGGTGTCCGGGGACACCAGGGTGCGGACGGGCCCGTCCTGGTCCGAGGCGACGATGAGGAATCCGCTGCCGCCGGTGACGGCGACCTCCTGGTCGTGGACGGACTCGACGATCGCGAGCGGCGGGGCGTCCTCGGCGATCCGGGCGCAGAAGCGGGCCACCGCGAGCGGGGCGCCCTCGACCTCGGCGACCACGCCGTCGCCGGTGTTGGTCACATGGCCGGTCAGCTCCAGCCCGGTGGCGAGGTGATGGAGGAAGGGGCGGAATCCGACCCCCTGTACGACTCCCCGCACGGTGACCCGGCGCCGCTGGACCGGCGCGGGGGCGACGAGCCCGGGCCGGGACGCGGCCGGGCCCGGCGCGGAGGTGGTCACGCCCGGGCCTGGGCCATCACCGGCATGTGGACCGCGGTGCCGTCCGCCGCGGCGAGGGCCCGGTCGAGCAGCAGGCCCGCGCCGGCGCCGGTGCGGGCGGAGGTGAGGACCACGTCCACGCCCGGATTGACCTGCTCGACGTTGGCGCGGAAGGCGGCCTCGTCGAAGCCGACGGCGTCCGCGATGTCCGTCTTGGTGACGATCACCAGGTGGGCGAGTCCGAAGGCCGTGGGGTACTTCAGCGGCTTGTCCTCGCCCTCGGTGACGGAGGCCAGCACCACCCTCAGCGCCTCGCCGAGGTCGTAGGAGGCGGGGCAGACGAGGTTGCCGACGTTCTCCACGAAGACCAGCCGGGTGTCCTCGGCCGGCCAGTCGCGGAGGTGGCCGGCGAGCATGTCGGCCTCGAGGTGGCAGAGCCCGTCGGTGAGCACCTGCTTGACGGGGAGTCCGGAACGGGCGAGACGCATGGCGTCGTTCTCGGTGGCGAGGTCGGCCGTGAGGGCCGCGGCGGTGACGCCCCGCTCCCGCGCCAGCAGGAGTTCGGCCTCGAGCAGGGCGGTCTTACCGCTGCCGGGGCTGGAGAGCACGTTGACGACGGTCGTCCCGCGCGCGGCGAGTCCCCTGCGCAGGGTGCCGGCCGTCGCGTCGTTCTTGGCCAGCACCGCCTGTTGCAGATCGACGACACGGCACATGCGTCAGCCCTCCTGGGAGATCGGTTCGCGAACCCCGGGGTCCGCGGGGTCTTCGTGCCACTCCACGGCGGCGATCCGCAGCTCGCGGCCGCAGACCAGCTCCGCGGTGGCCCGGTCGCACACCGGGCAGACCAGCCGCGGCGGCATGCCCACCGCCCACTCGCCGCCGCACGGGGCGCAGCGGGCGCGCGCCGGGACGCTCTCGACGGCGAGTTCGGCGCCTTCCACGACGGTTCCGGCGCAGGCCAGCCCGAAGGAGAAGGTGAGCGCGTCGGGGACCACTCCGGCCAGCTCGCCGATCAGCAGGCGTACGGTGCGCACCGCGGTGGCGCCGTGCGCCCGTGCCGCCTCCTCGACCTGGTCGACGACGGCGAGCGCGATGGACATCTCGTGCATCGGTCTCCGTCCTGGGCGGCGGCGGTCCGCCGCGCCCGGGGCGGGCGCGACCGTGCCCATTACAGGGGCCGCCGCCGGGCCGGTCCGACCGGCGCGCCGACGGTGCCCGGTCGCGTCCGCCGTTCGGTGCAGCGGCCGCGCGGCGGGGCGGCCGGCGGGTCCCGCGCGTCACCACGGTCGGTGCGGCACCTCACCCCGGCCCGTACCGCTCGTCCGCACGCTCACGCGGCGCGGGCCGGATACCGCGGGTCCCACGGGTCATGGCACACGGGCACCCGGAGCGGGCCACGCGGGCCCCTCGCTCACGGCACGCGGATCGGGCACCGCGGTGCGGCCGGGTCCCGCGGTGCGGTCGGGCACCGCGGTCCGGTCGGGCACCGCGGTGTGGCCGGGTCCCGCGGTGCGGTCGGGTCCCGCGGTGCGGGTCACATCCGGCGGATGCGCAGATAGCGTCTGAGGTCCGGGAGGAACCCCCTGACGAGCGCGACGACCGCGGTGGCGGCTGCGGCTCCGCCGATGACCTTCTTGATCATGGGTGTGCTCCTCCTGTGTGGCCGGTTGGTGCCGGGGCTGACTGGTGCACCAGGTCGGTGATCATGCGTGCGGCTGCCGGTACGGCGGCGGCGACCCGCGGGCTGAGTCCGATCCCCTCCTCGACACAGGCGGGTTCGCAGCCGACGACCAGGACGCGGCGCGGCGGCTCCGTGCCGGTGCCGGCGCAGAGCGTGTGCAGCAGGGCGAGTACGGCGTCGGGGGACATCCCGTGGCCGTCGAGGGCGCCGAGGCCGCCGGCGTCCACGGGCCTTCCGGTACCGCCGCCGGAATCCACGGGCGTACCGGTACCGCCGCCGGGGTCCGGCTCGATGAGGTAGAGCGTGCCGGGTTCCCCGCCGCGGGCCGTCGCGTCGACCAGGACGAGGGTGTCGTACCCGTCCAGCAGCCGGTAGGCGAGGTGGACGCCCCGGATGCCGATGTCCGCGACCTCGACCCCGTCCGGCAGTGGCCGCCCGGCCAGTGCGCGTACGGTCTCGACGCCGAAGCCGTCGTCGCCGAGGAAGATGTTGCCGACGCCGGCGACGAGGGTGCGGGGGCGGTCCTGCGCGGGGGCGTTCACACGGTCTCCAGGGGTTCGACCTCGTCGGGCTGGAAGTAGAGGAACCGGCCCTGTTCGCGGCGGATGTCGGCGCCGGGGTCGCCCTCGACGGTGACCGCGAGGTGCACTCCGCCGTCCACGTCGTGCAGCACGGCCTCGACCAGGGCGGCGCGGCCGTGCAGGAACAGGTCCTGCGCGTCGCTGCGCCGCAGCCCCGGCCGCAGCACGACCCGGCTTCCCGCGCCGACGGCGACGCCGTCCACCAGCACCCGGTCGTGCTCCGGGTCGACGCCGGTGTCGCCGCCCGGGTCCCACCAGGGGGTGTCGGGGCGGGCGGTGCCGTGATCGAACGGGGCGAACGAACCAGAGGAACCGAAGGAACCAGAGGAACCAGAGGAACCGGAGGAGCCGAAGGAACCGGAGGAACCGAAGGAACCGGAGGAGCCCTGGGGGGCGAGAGAGTCCTCCTGCGGCGCGGGGCCGGTGACCTCCCGCAGGCTGCGCACGGCGCCGTGCAGCCGCTCCAGGACCTCCGCCGGCATGGTGTCGGCGAGTTCGATGACCGCGGCCGCACGCTCGTCGGTGCCCCTGGCCTCGCGCTTCTCCTCGTCCGTGAGGGCCGCGGTGCGCAGGGCGAGGATCTCGTCGATCTCGGTGGCGTCGTACAGGGCGCCCGGGCTCTCCGGTGCGATGGCCGGGTGGTCCTCGAGGATGATCGGCGAGGACAGCACGAGGTCGGTGCGGCCGGGTTCGCCCGCGAGTACGGGCCAGGTGTGGAGGTTGCGGCAGGCCGCGACGGCCCCCTTGGCCCACTGGGGCGGGTCGGTCATGGACAGGAACGCGCCGCGGTCGAGGCAGAGCAGCAGATGGCTGGCGACCAGTGAGTGCGGCAGGGCCGCGTCGCGGTCCGCGCCGGGTTCCGGCGTCCAGTCACCGGCGTTCTCCACGGTGGCCGTGAGCCGCATCGTCCGGTAGGGGCCGTCGAGTTCGGCCGCGGAGAGCCGTACCAC
This sequence comes from Streptomyces tirandamycinicus, assembly GCF_003097515.1. Classification (NCBI taxonomy): domain Bacteria; kingdom Bacillati; phylum Actinomycetota; class Actinomycetes; order Kitasatosporales; family Streptomycetaceae; genus Streptomyces; species Streptomyces tirandamycinicus. The sequence goes on from NZ_CP029188.1 coordinate 221,017, forward strand.
CCCGCTGATCTCCGCGCGGCGGCGCAGCAGGCGGCCGACGGTGCGTCCCTCGCCGTCCAGGACCGGTTCGGTCTCCTGGCGGGCGGGCCGGGTGAAGGGGATGGCGACGCCGTCGCCCGCCAAACCGGCGACGGGCACGGTCAGTTCGACGCGCTCCTCCACGCCCTCGTCCCAGGGGACCAGGACCCGGTCGTCCAGGTGGAGTTCGGGGACCGTTGCGAACCCTCCGTCCGCCGCCGCCCGCTGGACGGTGCGCCGCTGCGCGTGCAGGAAGCGGACCTCCACCGCGAGGTCGGCGCCGGGCCGGGGTTCCATCAGGCACTCGGTGCGCTGGATCGAGTGCTCCCCGCAGCGTGCGCTCCACGCGGGCGGCACGAGCACCCCGAACTGCCAGCGCAGCCGGTTCTTGGCCGCCGAGGCCCGGTACGGGTACAGCACATAGCCCTCGAACAGGACCGCGTCGGCGACCTGGCGCGCGGTGGCGAGCCGGGCCTCGGTCCCGGGGGCGAAGGCGGCGGTGGCGGTCACGGGGCCGTCCTCCCGCCGGACGCGTCGAGCAGGGCGCGGACCGTGGACTCCCAGGAGGGCAGGGCCCGTTGCGAGCGGAAGGCGAGGAGGGCGTCCATGGTCTCGCGGGGCAGCCTGATCCACCCGCAGCCCGGGAAGTGCTGGTCGACCATCTCCTGCCAGACCTTCACGGGCATCCGGAAGGTGGCCTCCCGGTCCCAGGGAACCGGTTCGACGTGGAATCCGCCGGCGCCGGTGAAGGCGGTGCCGGAGAAGAGCATCAGCAGCGGCACCTCGCCCTCGGACAGGGCGTGGGCGTAGCGGGTCGCGGCCACGTCCATGTCGTAGGTGCAGGGGACGGGCAGTTCGGTCTCGGTCTCGCCGGTGAAGCCGGGCACCATGTGGGAGACCTGCGCGAACTGCACCGGGTGCATGGAGCTGCCCCAGCGGGAGCGGGTGCCGAAGAGGTCCTTCAGCCCCTCGGCCTCGGAGTCGGCGTAGCCGCGCCGGGCCGGTTCGATGCGCAACTGGCAGCGCAGGGCGAGGGCGTGGACACGGGTCCCGGGTGTGGCGGTGATGCGCAGCCGGAAGACGAGGGTCGGGCCGGCGGCGTAGGGGTCGGCCCGCACGTCGGTGCACTGGAAGGTGAATTCGGTCATGCCCGGCTCCCCCGGAGCGGTGTGGCCCGCTGTCGTACGCGGTCGAAGAAGGCGTCGAGTTCGGCGCGGGCCCGGGGGCCGCCGTCGAAGCCCTGCCAGGTGAGCCGCATCCGGCCCACGAGTTCGTAGGTGGTGTCCACCGGCACCAGGTGGCACTCGGTGCGGCCGCCGGAGCGGCGCAGCAGCAGCGCCTCCACGTCGGGTTCGAGCATCCCGGCCAGCCCGGTGGCGGACAGCACCGTCTCCCAGGCGGACGGGTCCGGCTCGCTCTCGGTGGCGCCGGCCGGGCTCGGGTAGAGCGCCACGGGCCGTCCGAGGGCGGAGTTGTGGAAGAAGAAGGCGACGCCGACGGGGATCCGCAGCAGTTCCCAGGTGGTGTCGTCGATGCGGTGCGCCGGATCGGTGAGGTGGCGCGAGGGCACGGCCCGGAATCGGCCCCGGGACGCGCCGGGCCGGTCGAGGAGCTGGGTGCACGGACCGCAGGCGCAGGCCAGTGCCCGGTTCTCGGTGTCCACGAGGTGCCGGTGCGGTGCGTCGGGGAGCGCCATGCCGCAGAGTTCGCAGCGCTCCTCGCGGGGCGGCCGGGGTGCCGTGAACCGGCGCAGTCCGCGTCGGTCCGGGGCGGTCCGCGGCCGCCCCGGACCCGTCGGGAGCGCGCTCACCGCGCCGTGGCCGGTGCCCGGCCCGCGGCGGAACCGCCGCCGGGCGGCCCGGCGCCGATCTGCAGGAGGGCCGGTTCGCTGGTGACCGGCTCCAGTTCGACGGCCGTCACCTCGGGTGCGAAGCACGCGAGTGCCTCGACGGCAGCCTGCCGGGCGACCTCCTGGGTGCTGGGGCAGCCGCATCCGGTCGAGCCGGTGAGGCGGAGCCGCAGCACTCCGGTGGCCTCGTCGTAGCCGGCCGATTCGAGGGCGTGCCGGACTCCGCGCAGCGCGCGGGCGATCCGGGTGGGCACGTCCTCGGGGTGCAGATCGTGCAGGACCAGCAGGCTGCTGACGAGTTCGTCGCCGAGCAGCCCGGTGAGCGGCGCGGGGGTGTGCCCCTGGGCGGACGCGTCGTCGGCGGGCCGGCCGAGCAGTTCCACGGTCCTGGCCAGCGCGGCGCCGTAGAAGTCCATGAGGACCCGGACCAGTTCCTCGGCGGCCGTGCACGCCTGCCGGTCGCCGCCGGCGGCCAGCCGGTCGAGGATCTCCTCGACCCGCCGGCCCGCCCGCTCCGCGCTGACCGTGCCGGTGACCGGGCTCATCCGGCGAGGCCGCTCAGGCCGGTGGGCACGTGCATCGACTTCACGGTCCTGCCGTCGCCGACGTACATGTGGACGCCGCAGGGCAGGCACGGGTCGAAGCTGCGGACGGCCCGCATGATGTCGATGCCCTTGAAGTTCTCCGGGGAGTTCTCCTCGAAGATGGGCGTGTTCTGCACCGCGTCCTCGTAGGGGCCGGGGGTGCCGTAGGTGTCGCGGGTGCTCGCGTTCCACGGGGTCGGCGGGTACGGGTGGTAGTTGGCGATCTTGCCGTCCCTGATGACCATGTGGTGGGAGAGGACGCCCCGGACGGCCTCGGTGAATCCGGCGCCGATGGACTCGTCGGGCACGTCGAACTTCTCCCAGGTCTGGCTGCGTCCGGCGCGTACCTCCTCGAGGCCCTTCTCCGCGAAGTGCAGCGCGACGGCGGCCGCGTACGCCTGGAAGTAGGTGCGGGCGCGGTTGCGTTCCAGCGCGTTGCTCCACTGCGGGATCTTCCACTCGAAGGTGGCCTCCGGCTTGGTGAGCGAACGGGGCAGGTTGATGACGACGCTGTGCCCGGTGGCCTTGACGTAGCCGATGTCGACGAGGCCGGAGAGCGCGGTGGACCAGAGCCGGGCGATGGGGCCGCCTCCGGTGTCGAGCGGCAGGTAGTCCTTGCCGTCGAACCAGCGCGGGGACATCACCCAGCTGTACTTGTCGCCGAAGTCGCGCTTCTGGGGGGCGGGGATGGTGTGCTGGTTCCACGGGTGGCGCGGGTCGACCGGGTTGCCGAGCGGGTCGTGGGTGACGAACTGCTCCTGGCCCTCCCAGTCCTCGTAGTACGAGCTGCCGAGCAGGATCCGGATGCCGAGGTTGATCTGGGTGAGGTCGTTGGTGACCAGCTTGCCGTCCACGACGACACCCGGGGTGACGAACATCCGCCGGCCCCAGTCGGTCATGTTGGCGTAGGTGAAGTCGCAGTACTCGGGGTCGTTCAGGGCTCCCCAGCAGCCGAGCAGCACCCGGCGGCGGCCGACCTCCTCGTAGCCGGGCAGGGCCTCGTAGAAGAAGTCGAACAGGTCGTCGTGGAGCGGGACGACGCGCTTCATGAACTCCACGTACCGCATCAGGCGGGTCATGTAGTCCGTGAAGAGCTGGACGGAGGCCACCGTGCCGACGCCGCCCGGGTAGAGCGTGGAGGGGTGCACATGGCGACCCTCCATCAGGCAGAACATCTCCCGGGTGTAGCGGCTGACCTGGAGGGCCTCACGGTAGAACTCGCCCTCCAGCGGGTTCAGCGAGCGCATGATGTCGGCGATGGTGCGGTAGCCGTGCTCGGCGGCGTGCGGCGCCTCGGTGCGCTCGGCGAGTTCGAGGACGCCGGGGTTGGTCTCACGGACCATCTTCTCGCAGTAGTCGACCCCGACCAGGTTCTCCTGGAAGATGTTGTGGTCGAACATGTACTCGGCGGACTCACCGAGGTTGATGATCCACTCTCCGAGGTGCGGCGGCTTCACCCCGTAGGCCATGTTCTGGGTGTAGACGGAGCACGTGGCGTGGTTGTCACCGCAGATGCCGCAGATGCGGCTGGTGATGAAGTGCGCGTCGCGCGGGTCCTTGCCCCGCATGAAGACGCTGTAGCCGCGGAAGACCGACGAGGTGCTGTAGCACTCGGCGACCCGCTTCTGCTTGAAGTCGATCTTGGTGTGGATGCCGAGACTGCCCACGATCCGGGTGATCGGATCCCAGGACATCTCCACCAGGCCGTCGCCGGCCGCTTGTGTCTTCGGTGCCATCGTGTGTGCGGTGCCCTTCTTCACGTCTTCACGTCGTCGAGCAGGAGGGGATGCCGTGGGCTTGGAGCGGGGTCACATCTGCCACGGGGGCCGGTAGCCGGTGGTGATCTTGTCGCCCGTGTGGCGCCACTTGGGCTCCTTGTCCACGGTCCTGGCGGTGATGTTGCGGAGCCTGCGGATCACGGCGCCGTAGGCGCCGCTGGCCGTGCTGGAGAGCTTTCCGCCGGGCGGCTCGTCCATGAACGGCATGAACTTGTCGGGGAAGCCGGGCATGGTGCAGGCGATGCAGATGCCTCCCACGTTCGGGCAGCCGCCGATCCCGTTCATCCAGCCGCGCTTGGGCACGTTGCACTTGACGACGGGCCCCCAGCAGCCGATCTTCACCAGGCACTCGGGCGAGTCGTACGTCTCGGCGAACTGGCCCTGCTCGTAGTAGCCGGCCCGGTCGCAGCCCTCGTGGACGGTCTGGCCGAACAGCCAGGTGGGGCGGAGCTTGTCGTCGAGCGGGATCATCGGTGCGGAGCCGGCCGCCTGGTAGAGCAGGTACGTGAGGGTCTCCGCGAAGTTGTCCGGCTGGATCGGGCAGCCCGGGACGCACACGATCGGGATGCCCGCCTTGGACTTCCAGTCCCAGCCGAGGTAGTCGGGCACGCCCATGGCACCGGTGGGGTTGCCCGCCATGGCGTGGATGCCGCCGTACGTGGCGCAGGTGCCGATCGCCACCACGGCCAGGGCGTTGGGCGCCAGCCGGTCGATCCACTCGCTGGTCGTGATGGGCTGGCCGGTCTCGGGGTCGTCGCCGAAGCCGCACCAGTACCCCTCCTGCTTGATCGACTCATTGGGCACGGAGCCCTCGACGACCAGCACATAGGGGTCGATCTCCCCGCGCTCCCCCTTGAAGAACCACTCGATGAAGGTGTCGGCGCCGCCCACCGGGCCGCACTCGAAGTCGATCAGCGGCCAGTGGACCTGGATCTTCGGCAGTCCCGGCAGGGCGCCGAGGACGATCTCCTCGATGCTCGGCTGCATGGCGGCGGTCAGCGCGACCGAGTCCCCGTCGCAGCTCAGTCCGGCGTTGATCCAGAGGATATGGATCGGCTTGTCTTCGGCGGTGGCCGCGCCGGACGAGGCCGCGGCGTCGACCGTGGTCGGCGTTCCTGCATCCATGAGGGCGTCTCCTGGGGATATGCGAGAGAAGATCCGTTGTGGGCTATTCGTCCCTTGCTAACAGGCGGCCGTTGCGGCTGCCACCGAGGCTTCCTCCGGGCGGGTGTCCCGCGGGGACTCCTTCCGTACGAAGGCCCGCCGCAGCCGGTGGTAGGGCGCGGCCGGGTCCGAGAACGTCCGCCGCATCCGGGCCAGCTCGTCCGCCCGGTACGCGGCCAGGGGCCGTACGGCCTCGTCGCGCTCCCGCGCGGCCTTCTTGGCCGCGATCCGGGACTGGGTCGAGGGATTGGGAGCAAGGCGTGCCGCCATCCGGGTGGCCTCGCCCGCGAACTCCTCCGGACCGCATTCGACGACCCGATCGACCAGGCCGTGGCGCAGCGCCGCGGTCGCGGTCACCGGCAGCGCCTGGGAGGTGAGGCGTTCGGCCATGGGGCCGCCCACCCGGCGGGGCAGGGAGTACGTCCAGTACTCCGAGCCGTACAGGCCCATGAGCCGGTAGTGGGGGTTGAGGACCGCGCCCGCGCGGCACCAGACCTCGTCGGCGGCCAGCGCGAGCATCACCCCGCCCGCGGCCGCGTTGCCGCCGACCGCGGCCACGACGAGCCGGTCCGTGGTGGTCAGCACGGCCTCCACGAGGTCGTCCATCGCGTTGATGTTGGCCCAGGACTCGGCGGCGGGGTCGGCGGCGGCCTCGATGACGTTGAGGTGGATGCCGTTGGAGAAGAAGTCCCGGGCCGCCCCGAGCACCAGCACGGAGGTGGGCCGGGAGCAGGCCACCCGGTAGGCGTCGAGCAGCCGGCGGCAGTGCTCGGTGCTCATCGCGCCGCCGGGGAAGGAGAACGACAGCACACCGACGGGCCCCTCCTCCCGGTAGCGGATGTCGCTCCAGGTCCGGCGGTGGTCGCCGAGGGCGAGGGGCGCGGGGAGATCGGGCAGCGGCGGCAGCCGCTCCCCCAGCGCCAGGGTGGCGGGCAGCTTGACGGGCCTTCCCCCGGCGTCGCGGCGCGGACGCAGCTCGGGGATCCACACGGCGCCGTCCACGGTCGCCCGGCACAGGGCGCCCGCCCTGGTGGCGAGCAGCTCGCCGGGGCGGCCGCGCAGCCGGTCCTCCGGGTGGCCGCCGTGGAGGTACCACTCGCCGTCCAGCAGTTCGTCGAGCACTCCCGGCTGGGAGTCCGCGGCGCGCAGCTTGCGCAGCACGGTCTCGGTGGAGTCGTCCGCCCAGGAGATCCGCCGGAACTCCTGGCGGACGTACGGCCTGACGCACGCCCGGCCGCCCCCGGCGCTCTGCGGCCGGGGCACATGGGTGCCGGAGGCGAAGCGGTCGACGGCGAGCAGGACGGCGGTGACGGCGGCGTCGGAGACCTCGCCCCGGTAGAGGTCGCTCTTGGCGAGCGGGGGGAGGGCGACGTTCGCCGCGGCCCAGACGTCTCCGGCGTCCATCTCCGCGTCGGCCTGCAGGACGGTGACGCCCCAGACCCCGGCGTCCTCCTGGACCGCGTAGTCCAGCGACGACGGGCCCCGGTCGCCCACCGGGCCGGGGTGGACGACGAGGCAGGTGTGCCGGGTCCAGACGTCGGCCGGGATGACCGCCTTCAGCAGGGGGGCGAGCACGAGGCCGGGCTCGTGCCGGCGGACCGCCTCGCGCACGGCGTCCCCGTCCGGGGTGAGCTCGACGGAGACGGTGTGGCCCCGGTCCCTCAGCTCCGCGTGGACGCGCTGGGTGAGGCTGTTGTAGGCACTGGCGACGAGGAGGATGTGCATGACGGCCTTCCACCGGATCCGGCGGCTGGGCCGCACCGCACGGCGGCGCCGCCTGCCCGGAGGGCCAGGCGGGACTTCGCGGAAACGCCCCAGGGCCGGCGGGGAGTCCGGCCGACTGCGATGCTCCGGCACGGCGGGGACCCGGAGCCGTTACGGAGCCGCGGGGGTCACTCGAAAGCGACCCCCGGCGGGACCGATCGGCGGCGCTCAGAACGCGGTGTACCGCTCCGGCATCGGCAGCTCGACACCGTCCAGCTCCACGGTGCAGCCGGGCTTCACCCGGACCAGGTGCGGCTGGTGGACCCGGACGACGAACTCGCGGGCCGGATCGTCGGGGAGCAGCCCGTTCAGCACCGTCGTGCCCGTCCCGTGCTCCCGCCGGTAGGCGATCACCTTGCCGTCGACCAGGAGCTCGATGCCCCCGGTCCGGCCGGGGCCGACGTTGACGGTGATCGAGTGGTTGCCCCGGTCGATGTGGAAGTGGTGGTTACGCGACATGGCACACCTCCACGGTGAACAGCCGGTCCGGCCCGTCCGGCGGACGGGCGGGGTGCCGCCCCCGGTCTCGGGGCCGGGGGTGCGAGGCACCCTTGCCGCTCCGCCGGGACTCGCGGACAGTACCAGGATGGCGATCGTCGTCCTTCTCGGCACCCTGGACACCAAAGGCCTCGAGTACGCGTGGCTGCGCGAGCGGTTGCTGCGGCACGGTCTGGAGGTGGTGGTGGTCGACGCCGGGATCACCGGCGAACCGCGGCTGCGCGCGGACGTGCCGCGGTCCGAGGTGGCCCGGTCGGCGGGCGCGGACCTGGAACGGCTGCGCGCCGAGGGGGACCGCGGCGCCGCCGTGACCACGATGGCCCGGGGCGCGGCCGCCACCCTGCGGGATCTGTACGAGACCGGGCGGCTGCACGGGGTGCTGGCCCTCGGCGGCAGCGGCGGAACGTCCATCGCGACCCGTGCGATGCGCGCCCTGCCCCTCGGCGTGCCGAAGCTGATGGTGTCCTCGATGGCGTCGGGCGATGTGGCGCCGTACGTCGGCTCCGCAGACATCACGATGATGCACAGCGTCGTCGACATCGCCGGGGTGAACTCGGTGTCGGCCCCGGTCCTGGCCAACGCCGCCGACGCCGCGGCCGGAATGGCGAAAGGTTTCGCCGCGAGCCCCCGGGCGCTCCGGCAGGACCGGCTGGGGACGGACGGCAGGCCGCTGGTGGCCGCGAGCATGGCGGGCGTCACGACACCCGGGGTCGACGCGGCGCGCGAACGGCTGACCGACCTCGGCTACGAGGTGCTGGTGTTCCACGTCAGCGGCACGGGCGGCCGCACCCTGGAAGCCCTGGCCGGACAGGGGCTGTTCGCGGGCGTACTGGATCTCACGCTCAGTGAGCTGGCGGACGAACTGGTCGGCGGCACCATGACAGCGGGCCCCGGCCGCCTGACCGCCGCGGGTCGCCGGGGTACTCCCCAGGTGGTGGGCCTCGGCGCCCTGGACATGGTGAAGTTCGGCCCTCCGCACACGGTCCCGGAGCGGCTGCGGGACCGCGACGTGCGGGTGCACAACCCGTCGGTGACCGTGGTCCGCACGACCCGGGCTGAGTGCGCCGAACTCGGGCGGGGCATCGCGGAGAAGCTGCGCGCCGCCAGGGGCCCGGCCGAGGTGTGCGTACCCCTGCGCGGGCTGTCGACACTCGGCGCGCCGGACGGGCCGTACCACGACCCGGACGCCGACGCGGCCCTGTTCGGGGCACTGCGGGAGGGGCTGCGCGGCAGCGCGGTGCGGACGGTGGACTTCCCCACGCACATCAACGACCCGTCGTTCGGCCGGGCCGCCGCCGAGCGGCTGCACGCGCTGATCGGCCGCGCCGCAGGGACGCCTGCCGCGGGCGGCGCATGACCGGCCGGTTCCGGCCGCGCGCCGGCGGGAACCGGACGGTGCCGTTCATGTGTCTGTCGTGGGGAGGACGGCGCGCGCGGCCGGCCGTGTACTCCGGCCGCGTCCGCCGAGGGGGTGGGATGAACGCATGGACGGTCCCGGGATACACCGAGTCCAGAGAACTCGGTGCGGGCGGCAGCGGACGGGTCGTACTCGCCGTCCACGACGCCACCGGCACGCCGGTCGCGGTGAAGTACCTCGCCGAGCGGCTGCGCCGGGACGACGCATTCGTCCGCGCCTTCCGCGCGGAGGCGCGGCTGCTGAGCGGGCTGGACTCCCCGCACGTGGTCCGGCTGTACGAGTACGTCGAGTGCCCCGACGGCGCGGCCATCGTCATGGAGCTCGTCGACGGCATACCGCTGCGCGCCCTGCTGGCCAGGGAGGGCGCGACCGGTGCCGCGCCCGCCCTGGTGGTACTCAAGGGCTCCCTGCTGGGGCTGGCGGCGGCGCACCGGGCGGGGGTCGTGCACCGCGACTACAAGCCCGAGAACGTGCTGGTGGCTCCGGACGGTTCGTCGAAGCTGGTCGACTTCGGCATCGCCGCGGGCCGGGGCACCACACCCGGGGTCGCGGGCACGCCCTCCTACATGGCACCGGAGCAGTGGAGCGGCGGGCCGGCCTCGCCGGCCGCCGATGTGTACGCGGCGACGGCGACGTTCTTCGAGTGCGTCACGGGTCGCAAGCCGTACTCCGGAGAGAACTTCGCGGAGCTCGCCCTCCGGCACACGAGCGCGCCCGTACCGGTCGAGGGCGTGCCCGCGGAGCTGCGCCCACTGGTCGCGCGCGGAATGGCGAAGGCGCCCCAGGAGCGGCCGGAGAGCGCGGAGGCCTTCGTCGCGGAGCTGGAGGCGGTCGCCTGCGCGGCCGCCGGGCCCGACTGGGAGGAGCGCGGCAGAAGTGAACTCGCGGCGCTGGCGGCGCTGCTGCCGCTGCTGTTCCCGTCGGCCGCCGCCCCGCCCGTCTCGGTCGCGGAGCGGGCGACGACCTCGCTGGGACGCGGCCACCGGCTCGGGGGGCTGTGGCCGGACCGGCAGGGGCTCCTCGCCGCGTCGCTCGCGCTCGTCCTGGGACTGCTGCTGGTGATCGCGGCGCGGCCGGCCGGGGGGAGCCCGGGCGGCCCGGCGGCACAGGCGGTCGCCACGACCAGCGCCGAGCCCGCCGCACCGGACGCGACCGCCGGGCCCGCCTCCGCCACGCCGTCGCCGACCGGGGGCTCCCCGTCGCCCGGGCCGTCGCCCTCGGCCTCGGCCTCGCCCTCCGGCCCGTCCGTCCCGCCGTCCGTCTCGCCCTCCGTCTCGCCGTCGCCCGCGGGGACCGGCGGTTCGTCCGGCCCCGCCGTCCCGCCCACCGGCCCCGGGCCTTCGACGGCCCCGCCGGGCACCTCGAGCCCGCCGCGGCCCCCGGCGAGCTCGGTGACATCCGTGTCGATCGAGTCACTGCGGCAGACGGGTACGGAGACCGCCTCGGCGACCGTCGAGGTCGTCACGGACGGCACCGGGCCCGTGCACATCGCCCTGGAGTGGGCGACCGCCGCGGCCAAGGGCGGCCCGGGCACCCCGGACGGCCCCCGCGGCACCGTCGAGCGGAGGGGCGCGACACGGTACACGCTCGTCGTCGAGCACGTCTTCCAGAACCCCGGGGCCTGCTACTGGCGGCTCACGGCAACCGGCTCGCCCGCCGCGGCGAACGGCGGTTCGCAGCAGGAGATCCTGACCAGGAGGTGCACCATCGGATGAACGACCCGCACCTCCCCTTCCGTACCCCGCCCGCGCCCCCGCCCGCGCCCCCGCCCGGGGCCGCGCCTCCCGGCGGTGCGGGGCACCGCCCACCGCCGGACGACGGGGACTACAGCGCCACCGCGCTCGCCAGCCACTGGTCCGAGCTGCCCGACACACCCCCGGACGCGGTCGAGGGCACGGTACTGCGCTTCGGCCCCGGCGTCACGGCGGCCGCACGGGAGAGGTTCGAGCAGGACCGGACGACCGCCGTGTGGCACTCGGGCACGCTGCCCGGCGCCGCGGCGCAGCCGGACGGCGCCGGAGCGTCACGGCCGGCCGGACTCCGCCGCTACGCCCCGGCGGCCGTCATCCTGCTCGCCGTCCTCCTTCTCCTCGGCTGGCAGCGCTACGGACCCGGCCCCACGGTCACGGGAGTCACGGTGGACACCGACCCCGCAGGCCCGGGCTGCGACGGCACCGCCGTCGTCACGGCCGTGGTGCGCACCGACGGCAGGCCGGGCACGCTGACGTACCGCTGGGTGCGCAACGACGGCACCGCGTCCGAGGAGCTGACGGAGCGGCTGGCGCGCGGGCAGGACCGGGCGCGGCTGCGTCTGCTGTGGACGTTCCACGGCGAAGGGGCGTACCGGGCCCGCGCCTCGCTGCGTCTCAGCTCGCCCTCCGAGCACGACGCGTCGGCGGAGTTCACCTACACCTGCGGATGAATCCCGCTTCCCCGGCCGGAACCTGCCAGGCCGCACCTGTGGGACGTGTATGGCCCGATGGGGCCATGCGGTGCTAGAAAGGACAGCGTGATCAGGCCCGTCGACCGATTGCGGGGCGTGTCGGTTCGGCCACTGATCGGCAAACGCCCCAAGAGCGTCGCCGGGCAGGTATTCGTCCTCCAGGTGGCGGTCGTGGTCCTGCTCGTCCTCGGGACGATCCTCGCCCTGGTCCTGCAGACCCGGCACGACGCGGACCGCGAGGCCCGCAACCGGTCCGTCGCCGTCGCCGAAACGTTCGCCCACTCCCCCGGCCTGCTCACCGCCCTGGAGTCCCCCGACCCCGCCCGCGTCCTCCAGCCGATCACCGAGGAGGCACGCAAGCGCGCCGGCGTCGACTTCATCGTCGTCATGGACACCAACGGAATCCGGTACACCCACCCCCTGCCGGAGCGGATCGGGCACCGCTTCGTCGGCACCATCGAACCGTCCCTGCGGGGCGAGGTGCTGCTGGAGAGCGTGGACGGCCCGCTGGGCAAGGAGGTCCAGGCGGTCGTCCCGGTCAACGGCCCGGACGGCAAGGTCGAGGCGCTGGTCTCGGCCGGTCTGACCGTCCGCAACGTGACGGGCGCGGTGAACCGGCAGCTTCCGGTCATCCTCGGCACGGGAGCCGCGGGTCTCGCCCTGGCGACGGCGGGCACGGCCCTGGCCACCAGGCGTCTGAAGCGCCAGACCCGCGGGCTCGGCCCGGTCGAGATGACGCGTATGTACGAGCACCATGACGCCGTCCTCCACGCGGTACGGGAAGGCGTGGTGATCGTCGGCGGGGACGGCACGCTGCTGCTCGCCAACGACGAGGCCCGGCGCCTGCTCGGCCTGGGCCCCGACTCCGAGGGCCGGCCCGTGCGCGACCTGGCCGGTCTCGAGCCCTCCACGGCCGGGCTGCTGGCCTCCGGTAGGACGGCCACGGACGAGGTGCTGACGGCCGGCGACCGGCTGCTGGTGGTCAACCAGCGCTCCACCGACGGCCCCGGTGGTCCGCTGGGCACCGTGGCGACGATCCGCGACTCCACCGAGCTGCAGGCGCTGACGGGCCGGGCCGAGGTGGCGCGCAAGCGGCTCCAGCTGCTGTACGACGCCGGCGTGGGGATCGGCACCACGCTGGACGTGGCCAGGACGGCCGAGGAACTGGCCGAGGTCGCCGTCCCCTCCTTCGCGGACTACGTCACCGTCGACCTCGCGCGCCCCGTGCTCGACGGGGAGGAGCCCAACGGAGCCGCGGGCGACATGCGCCGCGTCGCCGTCAACGGCATCCGCGACGACCATCCGCTCTACGAGCGCGGCAGGCAGTTCGCGTTCCTGCCCTCCACGCCCCAGGCGCGCGGGATGGGCACCGGCCGGGCCGAGGTGGTGCCGGACCTGTCCAGGGCGCTGGGCTGGCGCGCGCAGGACCCCGAGCGCACGAAGGCGATCGTCGAGTACGGCATCCACTCGCTCATCACCGTGCCGCTGCAGGCCCGCGGTGTCGTCCTGGGGGTCGCCAACTTCTGGCGCTCGGAGAAGCCCGGTCCCTTCGAGGAGGACGACCTGTCCCTCGCCGAGGAGCTGGTCGCCCGGGCCGCGGTGTCCGTGGACAACGCCCGCCGGTACACGCGTGAGCACGCGCTGGCCGTGACGCTCCAGCGCAGCCTTCTGCCGAGGGCGCTGCCGGAGCACAGCGCCGTCGAGGTGGCCCACCGCTATCTGCCGGCCCAGTCCGGGGTGGGCGGCGACTGGTTCGACGTGATCCCGCTGCCGGGCAGCCGGGTGGCCCTGGTCGTCGGCGACGTGGTGGGCCACGGGCTGCACGCGGCGGCGACGATGGGGCGGCTGCGGACCGCGGTGCACAACTTCTCCACGCTCGATCTGCCCCCCGACGAGCTTCTGGGCCATCTCGACGATCTCGTCGGCCGTATCGACCAGGACGAGATGGGCCCCGGCGGCAGTCCCGACGGGCCGGCGATGACCGGCGCGACCTGCCTGTACGCGATCTACGACCCGGTGTCGCGGCAGTGCACCATGGCCCGGGCCGGGCATCCGCTGCCGGCGCTGGTCCGCCCGGACGGCAGTGTCGAGTTCCCCGAGCTCCCGGCGGGTCCGCCGCTCGGTCTCGGCGGCATGCCGTTCGAGAGCGAGGTGCTCGAGATCCCCGAGGGCACCCGGCTGGTGTTCTACACGGACGGGCTCATCGAGGACCGCAGCCGCGACATCGACGTCGGGATCGAGCTGCTGCGCAGCGCTCTCGCGCACACGGACGGGACACCGGAGCAGATGTGCCGGGGGGTTCTGGAGGCGATGCTGCCGGCCCGCCCGAAGGACGACGTGGCGCTGCTCATCGCGCGTACCCGCGCCCTCGGCCCGGACCGGGTCGCCGAGTGGGACGTGCCGTCGGCTCCGAGCGCGGTCGCCGGGATGCGCGCCGCCGCCGGCGCGAAGCTGGTGGAGTGGGGGCTGGAGGCGATGGCGTTCGGTACGGAGCTGATCCTCAGCGAGCTGCTCACGAACGCGATCCGCTACGGCACCCAGCCCATCCGGGTGCGGCTGCTGTACGACCAGGGCCTCACCTGCGAGGTCGCCGACGGCAGCAGTACCTCGCCGCACCTTCGGTACGCCGCGACGACGGACGAGGGCGGGCGCGGGCTCTTCCTGGTGGCCCAGCTGTCCGAGCGCTGGGGCACGCGGTACACGTCCGACGGCAAGATCATCTGGGCCGAGCAGCCGCTGCCGGGGGACGCTCCGGGCACCGAGGCCGACGGGGAGGCCCTGCTGCGGGTCTTCGACACCGAGCTGCTCTGAGGTGCCGCGCGGCCTGCGCCCCGCCGGGCCGGGGACCGGCGGGGGTGGCGTGTCAGGACTCCTCTTTTCGATGGCCGTATGCGGCAACCGCGAGAAGGCGCGCCGCCACTACGCGCGCACCCGGTGACCCGAGGGCCCCGCTGCACCACGGCGCCCCGGCAACTCGGCTCCCCGACGCCCCGGCACCCCGGCTCAGGCCCGGTCGCCCGCGGTGATCGGCGGTGATCGGCGGTGATCTCACGGCCTATCCGGGCGGACGGCCCGGTGCCGCGTGCCGGGCCGGGGCGCGGCGGCGCCGGTGCGACGGAAAATCGATCGCCGAGCGGCGGCCGGCTCCGGGAGGCGCGGGGCGCTCAGGCCGCCGCGCTGAGGGTGTCCATCAGCCGGCGGCGCGCCGCGCGGGAGGCGGGCAGCGCCGCCAGCGCGATCGCGCCGAGGACCGCGGCGGTCGCGAGCAGCACCAGGTGGAGCGGTGACGGGGCCTGCGCGACACCGGCGCCGATGCCGCTGGAGCGGCCCTCGGTGTCGATCAGCCACCGGGCCAGGGGAACCCCGAGGCCCGCACCCGCCACCGCGGCGGCCAGCGCGGTGCAGCCGACCGCGGTCACGGTGACCGCGGTGATCTGGCGGGGCGACAGCCCGATCGCCTTCAGGGCGAGCAGGTCGCGCTCGCCGTCCCGCACACTCCCGCCGATCGCGGTGGACAGCTCCGTGAGACCGATCAGGGCGAGCACGGCGATGAGCCCGGCGACGACGCCCCGCATCGTGGAGAGCCGGTCGGCCGGGCTGGTGACCTCGTGGATGTCGAGCCGCCCCTGCGACGCCTCGGTCAGCTCGGCGCGCACCCCGGCCGGATCGGCTCCCGGCCGCAGCTGGAGCTGGTAGAGGGTCGCCCGCAGGGCGGGGTCGTTCTCGCGGAGGGTGTCGAGCGAGGTGGAGATGGTCCGGCCGCCGTTCTCCGGTTCGATGCTGCGGCCCACGATGTGCAGGACCTGGGGGTGGCCCCCGACGGTCATCCGCACCCAGTCCCCGACCTGCACTCCGAGCAGGTCGAGCAGGCCCTGTCCGGCCACCGCCTCGTCGGGGCCGTCGGCGGCCCGGCCCTCGACGACCGTGAACGGGTACGGCCGCTCGCGGGTGCCGAGGCCGCGGAGCGCGATCGTGCCGGTCTGGCCGGGGACGAGCGCGGCCGCCTCCACGCCCGGGTGGGCGGCCACGACCTGCGGGTGGCCGTCGAGCAGCGCCGCCGCCTCGCGGTCGGCGAGGCCGCGGTCCGCGCGGGCGGTCAGGGCCGAGGGCAGTCCGAGGTGCTCCGGTTCGCTGTCGAAGCGCGCGATGGTGGTCCATGCGCTCAGCGCCACGGTGATCAGCAGCAGCGGCAGGGCCAGCCGGACGATGGTGGCGGGGGTCTGCGGTCCGCGGGCGAAGGCCCGGTGCCAGCCGAGGACGAGGGCCGGGGGCAGCCCGAGCCCGAGGGCCCTGCGGGCGGGGCCGGACAGCCGGCCGCCCGGGGCCTTCCCGGCGGGGAGTACGGGCACCGGGGGCACCCGGCCGGCCCGCCAGGCGGCGAGGCCGGTGGTGGCTCCGATGAACAGCACCGCGGCGACGGGTACGGCCGGCAGTGCGGCGGTGTGCCCCGGCAGCCCCTGCCAGACGCCGACCGCTTCGCCGAGCCGGCCGGGCAGGGCGCCGCCCAGGGTCTCGATCAGCACCGTGGCGGCCAGGGCGCCGAGGACGGCGAAGGCCAGGTGCTGCACCAGGAAGGCGCGCACCACCTGCCCGGGGGTGAAGCCGATGGCCTTGAGTACGGAGATGTCCCTGAGGTGGCCGCGGACCCGGGTGCTGATGGCGCCGTAGACGGCGAGTGCGGCCGCGAGCAGCGCGCCCAGCCCGAAGAGGCCGAGGACCTGGCCGAGCAGCCGGGTGTCCCCCTGGGCCTCCGCGCGGGCCTGCTTCCAGTTGGAGACGTCGGTGACGGCCCCGGCGCCGAGCAGGGTGACGGCGCGCTGGACGGCGTAGTCGGTGTCGCCGGGGTCGGTGAGCAGCAGACCCACGAGCTGGCCGGGTCTCTCGCCGGTGCCGCGCACCTGGGCGGGCAGGGCCCAGACGGTGCCGGGGCGCTCGCCGGGCCGGTAGCGCGGTTCGGCGCTGTCGGCGATGCCGACGACGGTGACGGTGCGGCCGGTGCCGGGGACGGTGAGGCTGTCGCCGGGGCCGGCGACGAGCGCGCGGGCCAGGCTGCTCTCCAGGACGACGCCGTCGGGGGTCGCGGGGGTGAGCCAGCGGCCGGAGGTGATCAGGGGGCGTCCGGTGGCGGGCGGCTCGGCTCCGGCGCCGCGGAGTTCGACGGAGGCCCGGGCGCCGGGCGAGGCCAGGGTCGCCGCGGAGGTGCGGAACGGGCCGGACACGGCCGCCACGCCGTCGAGGGCGGCGAGCCGGGCGGGGTCGGCGGAGGGCCCGGTGCGGATCCAGACATGGGCTCCGTGGGACTGCGCGAAGACCCGCTGCCAGGGGTTGGTGGCGTAGCCGAACAGCGCGACCGCGAGCAGCAGGGCCGCGACGATGCCCGCGGTGGCGGAGACGAGGAACAGCGCCTCGCCCCGGTGGGTGCGCAGATCGGCGTGCGCCCAGCGCAGGGTGGCCCGCACGGTCAGTCCTTCAGTTCGAGGACGCCGGACAGTCCGGTGCCCCGGGCGGGGGCGCCGCCCAGCTCGGCGTCGTCGGCTATGCGGCCGTCGAAGAAGCTGATGACCCGGTCGGCGGCGCTGGCGAGCCGCGCGTCATGGGTGACGAGCAGGATCGTCTGGCCGCGCTGGTGGAAGCGGGACAGCAGACGCATCACCTCGCGGGTGCCCTTGCTGTCGAGGCTGCCGGCCGGCTCGTCGGCCAGCAGCAGCCGGGGGTGGTTGACCAGGGCGCGGGCCAGCGCCACCCGCTGCTGCTCACCGCCGGACAGCTCGCCCGGCATGCTGCGGGCCTTGCCCTCCAGCCCCAGCTCGGCCAGCAGCTTCTCGCGCTCGGCCCGCGCCTGGCGGGGGCCGGTGCCGGCCAGCAGAGCGGGCAGCTCGACGTTGTCGGCGACCGTGAGGTTGGACACCAGGTTGAAGAACTGGAAGACGATGCCGATGCGGCGGCGCCGCTCGGTCGCCCACCGGGCCTCGCTGTAGGAGTCGGTGCACTCGCCGTCGAGCCGGATGCTTCCGCTGTCGGGCCGCTGCAGCCCGCCGAGCAGGTGCAGCAGGGTGGACTTGCCGGCCCCGGAGGGGCCCGTGACGGCGACGAACTCCCCGTGGCGTACGGACAGGTCCACCCCGCGCACGGCGTGGGCCGGGGCGCCCTCGCCGTAGTGGGTCTTGACGAGCCCCTCGGCGCGCAGCAGCGGGACCCGGGAGGCGTCGTCCGGGTCGGCGGTGCGGCTCATTCCAGCCCCTCCAGCTCCTCCTGGCAGCGCTCCAGCCAGTCGAGATCGGCCTGCAGGTGCAGCATGGCTCCCTCGATCAGGAGTTGGGCGATGCGGTTGTCCCGGTCCTCGGTCGCGGACAGCTTCGACAGGTTGCGCATGGTGTTGAGGTACTCGCGTCGCTGCTTGTTGATGAGGGCGATCTGGTCGGCGAGCCCGGTCCTCGGGGCGAGGGCGAGCTTCATGAAGAACTCGTCCCGCACCCGCGGCTCGTCCGCCGTCTCCTCGAACCAGGCGCGCAGCGCCTCCGTCCCGGCGTCGGTGAGGCGGTAGATCTTCTTGTTGGGCCGGCTGGACTGGGCGACTTCCTCGCCCTCGATAAGCCCCGACTTCTCCAGGCGCCCGAGCGTCACGTAGATCTGGCCGACGTTGGGCTGAGGGTACGCGGCACCCAGCAGTTGCTCAAGGTCCTGCTTCAGCTCGTAGCCGTGCGCGGGCCCCCGGGACAGCAGAGCCAGCAGGGGCAGACGCACGCGCGCTCCCCTCCTCCCTGTTGTCCGCCGGCCGGCCGGGAGCGGTACTCCGGCCGGCCGAGGGCGGTCCGCCGCCCGTCGTGCGGTGTGGCCCGGATCGCTCTCGTCATCCGATACGGGCCCTAGTATCGCCCATGCCTAACGGGTATACATGCCCTGGACGCGGTCGACGAGGACCGCGCCGGTGCACGGGAGGAACCTATGCGGTGGATACGTGCCGCCGGTAGGGGGCTCCTGGTCGCGGCGGTGGTGCTCGCGGGGCACGTCTCGGCGGGTGCCGGGGCGGGCACGGGCTCCGCCGGGGCCGCCCCGGGCGACGGGCGCGGCCCGATGACCCTGGCCACCGCGGGCGATCTCACCGGCTATCTCGGCCCGCTGCTCGAGGGCTGGAACCGCGGTCACCCCGACGAGCGGGTCACGCTGGTCGAGCTGCCGGACTCCGCGGACGAGACGCGGGCGCAGCTGACGACGGGGCTGCGCTCCGGCGACGGCCGGTACGACATCCTCAACATGGACGTGGCGTGGACCTCTGAGTTCGCCGCCGCGGGCTGGATCGCCCCGCTGGACGCGGACCGGTTCCCGCTCGGCAGCTTCCTGCCGCCGGTGCTCGGCACGGCGAAGTACGAGGACAGGCTGTACGCCGTCCCGTATGTGACCAACGCGGGGATGCTCTACTACCGCAAGGACGTGCTCGACGGTGCGGGCGAGCCGCCGCCGCGCACCTGGGCGGAGCTGGAGCGCCAGGCGCGGACGCTCGCGCCCCGGCACGGGCTCGGCGGCTACGCCGGGCAGTTCCTGCCGTACGAGGGCCTCACCGTCAACGCGACGGAGGCGGTGTACTCGGCCGGGGGCTCCATCCTCGGCGACGACGGCGAGGTCACCGTCGACTCCCCGGCGGCCCGCACCGGTCTCGGCTTCCTCGCCCGCGGGGTGCGCGACGGCTGGATCCCCAGGGAGGCGCTGACCTACAAGGAGGAGGAGTCCCGGCAGGCCTTCCAGGACGGCCGGCTGCTCTTCCTGCGCAACTGGCCCTACGCGTACGCCGGGGCCTCCGGGGCGGACTCGCGGGTGGCGGGGAAGTTCGGCGCGGTGCCGCTGCCCGGGCCCGACGGCCCGGGGACCAGCGTCCTCGGCGGGTCGAACCTCGCGGTCAGCGCCCGCGCCCGGCACCCGGAGTCGGCGAGCGATCTCATCGCCTACCTCACCAGCGCGCCCGTGCAGCGCAAGGTGCTCACCGAGGGCGCGCTGCCGCCGGTGCGGGCGGAGCTGTACCGGGATCCCGAGCTGATCCGGCGGTTCCCCTATCTGCCCACCCTGCGCGCCAGTGTGCTGTCCGCGGCGCCGCGGCCCAAGAGCGCCCGGTACGAGCAGGTGAGCCTGGCCGTGCAGGCCGTGGTGCACGACGCGATGGCGCAGCACCAGGACCCGGCCGAGTCGGTGCGCCGGCTCTCCCGGGAGCTGTCGGCGGTCACCCGCCGGGGCTGACCCCCGGCCCACCCCACCCGCCACTTACCTACCTGTTAGGTAACGGGACCACATCGTCCCGGTCGCGAACGGCGCGGACATTTCCGACATTCACCCCAACTTCCTCGGCATTCCTGCACAACCGTTGACACCCTCTCGACACCGTTACTTAACATGCATGCATAACCGCTGACCTTCTGGTCGCGGGCACCCTTCACGGAGAAACAGGTCAACGGGTGACGCTCACAGCCACGGCCGGCCACGGCCTCTCGCACCGCCCCCGGCACCGCTGGTGGCGCGACGCGGTGATCTACCAGGTGTACGTCCGCAGCTTCCTGGACAGCACGGGCGACGGGATCGGCGACCTCGCCGGGGTGCGCGCCGGACTGCCCTACCTGAAGAAGCTCGGCGTCGACGGCATATGGCTGAGCCCCTTCTACCCCTCGCCGCAGCACGACCACGGCTACGACGTCGCCGACTACTGCGACGTGGACCCGGTCTACGGCGACCTGGCCGAGTTCGAGCTGCTGATCACCGCCGCGCACCGGCTCGGCATCAAGGTGCTGCTGGACATCGTCCCGAACCACTGCTCCAGCGAGCACGCGTGGTTCCGCGAGGCCCTCGCCACCGGACCGGGAAGCGCGGCCCGCGCCCGCTTCCACTTCGCCGAGGGCCGCGGCCCCGGCGGTGACGTACCGCCCAACAACTGGCACGCGATGTTCGGCGGCCCGGCGTGGAGCCGCGTGACCGAGGCGGACGGCAGCCCCGGCCAGTGGTACCTGCACATGTTCACGCCCGAGCAGCCCGATCTGAACTGGCGCAACCCCGAGACCGGTGCCCACTTCGAGCAGGTGCTGCGCTTCTGGCTCGACCGGGGCGTCGACGGGTTCCGGATCGACGTCGCCGCCGGCCTGTTCAAGCACCCGGAGCTGCCCGACTCCCCCGACCCGGAGGCCGACGCGCGCACCCGCGACTCCGTCAACCCCCTCGCCTGGAACCAGCCCGAGGTGCACGACGTGTGGCGCCACTGGCGGTCGGTGTGCGAGGAGTACACCGTCCGGGACGGCCGGGAGCGCCTGCTGGTCGGCGAGGTGTCCGTGCCGACCGCGCGGGAGCACGCCCGCTACGTCCGGCCGGACGAGCTCCACCAGGCCTTCTTCTTCGACCTGCTGAGCGCGCCCTGGGACGCCGCCGCGTTCCGCAAGGTCGTCGCCGAGGCGATGTCGGACATCGCGGGCACCGGTTCCACCGTCACCTGGGTGCTGAACAACCACGACCAGGTCCGCACCGTGACCCGGTACGGGGAGTGCGGCACCGAGTCCAGCGGGCTCGGCTCGGCCCGCGCCCGCGCCGCGGCACTGCTGATGCTGGCGCTCCCCGGCGCCGCCTACATCTACCAGGGCGAGGAGCTGGGTCTGCCGGAGGTCGTGGACCTGCCCGACGAGGTGCTCACCGACCCGATCTTCCGCCGCACCGGCAGCCGGGCGCGGATCCGCGACGGCTGCCGGGTACCGCTGCCGTGGTCCGGCCACGCGTCGCCGTTCGGGTTCACCTCCGGCGCCGAGGGAGCCAAGCCGTGGCTGCCGCAGCCCGGCTGGTTCGCCCGGCACGCCACCGACCGCGCGCTCGCCGACACCCGCTCGTTCTGGCACCTCTACCGCGACGGGCTCCAGCTGCGCCGCGGTCTGCCGCAGCTCGGCGAGGGCAGCCTGCGCTGGCTCGACTCCCCGCCCGACGTGCTCGCCTTCGTCCGGGGGGACGGGCTGGTCTGTGCCGTCAACTTCGGCACCGCCCCCGTACCCGCTCCCGTCTCCGGTGCGCCGCTGCTGGCCAGCGGCCCCTGCCCGCCCGGTGCGCTGCCGGGATCCACCGCCGCCTGGTGGATCGGCGACGGGACCACCGAGTGACCCGCCGAGTGACCCGCGGAACGACCCCGCCCGTCCGCACCCGTGCCGTCCAGCCGCACCCGTCCCACCCAGCGGCACCCGTCCCGTACCTCCTTCGACGCTCCGTCCGTTTCCCCGACCGGTAAGGAATTCCCGCCATGAACCCACGACGCACGATGCTCGCCGGATGCACCGCCCTGGCCCTCGCCCTCGGCGCGACCGCCTGCGGCGGCGACCCCGTGGCCCCGGCCGGCGGTGGCGACAAGTCGCTCGGCGGCCAGACGATCACGGTCGCCGCGGTCTGGTCCGGCGCCGAGCAGAAGAACTTCCAGAAGGTGCTGGACGCCTTCGCCGAGAAGACCGGCGCCAAGACGCAGTTCGTCTCCACCGGCGACAACGTCTCCACCGTGGTCGGCAGCAAGATCGAGGGCGGCAACGCCCCCGACGTGGTGATGGTCCCCCAGGTCGGTGTGCTCCAGCAGTTCGCCAAGAGCGGCTGGCTCACCCCGCTGTCCAAGACCGCCGAGAAGTCCGTCGACGCCGACTTCGCTCCGGTGTGGAAGAACTACGGCAGCGTCGACGGCTCGCTGTACGGCCTGTACTTCAAGGCCGCCCACAAGTCGACCGTCTGGTACAGCCCGGACGCGCTGGACCAGGCGGGCGTCAAGCCGCCGGCCACGTACGCGGACATGCTCAAGGCCGGCCGGGCCGTCTCCGACTCGGGCCTGCCCGCCTTCGCCGTCGCCGGCGAGGACGGCTGGACCCTCACCGACTGGTTCGAGAACATCTACCTCTCCCAGGCCGGTCCGGAGAAGTACGACCAGCTCGCCGCCCACACGCTGAAGTGGACCGACCCCAGCGTGGTGAACGCGCTCACCACCCTCGGCGAGCTGTTCTCCGACAAGGAGCTGATCGCCGGCGGCCAGAAGGGCGCGCTCGCCACCGACTTCCCCGGCTCGGTCGAGAAGGTCTTCGGCCCCGACCCCGAGGCGGGCATGGTCTACGAGGGCGACTTCGTCGCGGGTGTCGCCAAGGACCAGTTCGGCAAGAAGATCGGCGAGGACGCCGACTTCTTCCCCTTCCCCGCGGTCGACGGCGGCAAGGCCCCGGTCGTCTCCGGCGGCGACGCGGCGGTCGTGCTCAAGGACGGCAAGAACCAGAAGGCCGCGATGGCGTTCCTGGAGTACCTGGCGACCCCGGAGGCGGCGGCGGTCTGGGCCGAGGCGGGCGGCTTCCTCTCCCCCAACAAGAAGCTCGACCTCGCCGCCTACGGCGACGACACCACCCGTGAGACGGCCAAGTCGCTGATCGACGCCGGTGACTCCGTCCGCTTCGACATGTCCGACCAGGCCCCCGCGGCCTTCGGCGGCACCAAGGGCGCGGGCGAGTGGAAGCTGCTGCAGGACTTCCTGCGCGACCCGTCCGACCCGAAGGCCACCGCGGCCCGTCTCGAGGACGCCGCGGCCAAGGCGTACAAGGGCTGACGGCTCATGACCGCAGTCACCGCACCCGGCGCCGCCCCGTCCGCGGGGCGGCCCCGGGCCGCCGATCCGCGGCACCGCGCCCGGCGGCGCCGGCGCCTCGTCGCCCTGGCCTTCGCGCTGCCGGCGCTGCTGCTGCTCGGCGCCCTCGTGGTCTATCCGGTGCTGTTCTCGGTGGGGCGCAGCCTCTTCGACGCCTCCGGCACCCGGTTCGTCGGCGCCGGCAACTACACCGAGATGTTCCGCGACCCCGCCACCCTCACGGCCGTGCGCAACAGCGCCATCTGGGTCGTCGTCGCGCCGACGCTGCTCACCGGGCTGGGGCTGGTCCTGGCCGTCCTGGTGGAGAAGGTCCGCTGGGCCACGGCGTTCAAGCTGCTGCTGTTCATGCCGATGGCCGTGTCCTTCCTCGCCGCAGGCATCATCTTCCGCCTCGCCTACGAGGAGGACCCGGACAAGGGAGTGCTCAACGCGGCCGTGGTCGGGGTGCACGACGCGTTCGCCGACTCCTCGTCGTACCCGACCGCACGCGCCCGGGACGGCCAGGGCCTGGCCAAGGCGCCCGACGGGTCCTACACCACGACCGGATCCGCCTCGCCGGGCGACACCCTCGCCCTCGGGCTCGTGGGAGTGAAGCCCGCAGACCTCCCCGAGGACGCCCGCCCGGCGCACGGGGCGGCGGCGGGGAAGGCCGGCGCCGACGCCCTGTCCGGCGTGGTCTACCTGGACTTCACCCCCGGCGGAGGCGGCGAGCGGGGCAAGGTCGACCGGGAGGAGAGCGGGCTGCCCGGGATGACCGTCGAGGCGGTCCAAGGCGGCAGGACCGCCGCCACCGCCACCACCGCGGCCGACGGCTCCTTCGCCTTCCGGGGCCTGGAGGCCGGCTCCTACACGGTGCGGCTGCCCGCGGAGAACTTCGCGCCGCCCTACGAGGGGATCTCCTGGCTCGGGCCCGCCCTGGTCACCCCGGCCATCATCGGCGCGTACCTGTGGATCTGGACCGGGTTCGCGATGGTGCTGATCGGCGCGGGGCTGTCCTCGCTGCCGCGCGACGCGCTCGAGGCGGCCCGGATGGACGGGGCCAACGAGTGGCAGGTCTTCCGCAGGATCACCGTCCCGCTGCTGGCGCCGATCCTCACCGTGGTCTTCGTGACGCTGGTGATCAACGTGATGAAGGTCTTCGACCTCGTCTACATCATCGCGCCCGGGCCGGTGCAGCAGGACGCCACGGTGCTGGCGACCCAGATGTGGCTGGTGTCCTTCGGCGGCGGCAACGACCAGGGGCTCGGCAGCGCACTGGGCGTCCTGCTCCTGCTGCTGGTGATCCCCGCCATGGTCTTCAACGTCCGCCGCTTCCGAAGGAGCCAGCGATGAGCGCCGCCGCCACCGATCCGGCGACCGGTCCCGCCCCCGGTCCCGCGCCCTTGAAGGAGCCGGCCGCCCCGAGCGGGACGGCACGGGCGAAGTCCGGCGGCCGGCTGGGCCGCTGGCTCGGCAACGGCGCGGTCCAGGCGCTCCTGGTGGTGGTCGGCCTGGTCTGGATCACCCCGCTCGCGGGGCTGCTGCTGTCCTCGCTGCGCTCGGCCCAGGACAACGCGAGCAGCGGCTGGTGGACCGCGCTGGCCGGTCCCGCTCAGCTGTCGTTCGACAACTACACGCAGCTGCTGGGCAACGCCGGGATCACCCAGGCGTTCTGGAACACCGTACTGATCTCGGTCCCGGCGACCGCCCTGGTCATCGTCCTCGCGGCGCTCGCCGGATACGCCTTCGCCTGGCTGGACTTCCCGGGCCGCGACTGGATCTTCCTGCTGGTGGTGGCGCTGCTGGTGGTGCCGGTCCAGGTGGGGCTGCTGCCGGTCGCCAAGCTCTTCGGCCAGCTCGGGCTGTTCGGCACGATTCCGGGTGTGGTGCTCTTCCATGTGGCCTACGGGCTGCCCTTCGCCATCTTCCTGCTGCGCAACTACTTCGCGGACATCCCCCGCGAGATGCTGGAGGCGGCGCGGATGGACGGCGGCAGCGAGTGGCGCATCTTCACCCGGCTGGTGCTGCCGGTGGGCCGTCCGGCGATCGCCAGTCTGGCGATCTTCCAGTTCCTGTGGGTGTGGAACGACATGCTCGTGGCGCTGCTGTTCGCGGACAGCTCGTCGCAGCCGCTCACGGTGGCCCTGCAGTCCCAGGTGCGGCAGTTCGGCAGCAACATCGACGTGCTGGCACCGGGCGCCTTCCTGTCGCTCGTCGTGCCGGTGGTGGTGTTCTTCGCCTTCCAGCGGCACTTCGTCCAGGGGGTGATGGCCGGCTCGGTCAAGTGAGCGGCCGTTCGGGCGCGGCCGGTCTCCGTACGCGGTGCGTGCGGGGGCCGGCCGCGCCCGCGGATCGCCCCAGGACCGCGAGCGCGGGCGGCGGCATGCGGGCAAGGACTCTTCAGGGGACCGGCGCGGGCGCGCCGAAGGCCTGCGCACCGGGAGCGGGACACCCGCGGCCGCGCCCGTGGACGCCGGGGCCCGTCCGTCCCGACACACTCGTGCGGAGTAGGTACCGCGGTCTGCCGCCCCTGTCCGCGTTCCACTGGGGGAATGCCACACCCCCAGCTGACGGTCGTCGTCCCCTGCTTCGACGAGAGCGAGGTGATCGACGCGTTCCACTCGGCGCTGGTCGCCGCACTGGAGCCGACCGGAGCGCGCTTCGAGATCTGCTACGTCGACGACGGCAGCGGCGACGGGACCGCGGACCGGCTGAGAGCGCTCGCTGCGGGTTCCCCGTGCGTCCGCTACACCTCCTTCAGCCGGAACTTCGGCAAGGAGGCCGCCCTGCTCGCCGGGATGCGGATGGCCCGGGGCGACGCGGTGGTGCTGATGGACGCCGATCTGCAGCATCCCCCCGAACTCGTGCCCCGCATGCTGGAGCTGCACCGAAACGGCTACGACCAGGTCGTCGCCCGGCGCGACCGCGCGGGCGAGGGCGCGCTGCGTTCGGCGCTGAGCCGCGCGTACTACCGGCTGGTGCGGCACTTCATGGACGTGGAGGTCGCCGACGGGGAGGGCGACTTCCGCCTGCTGTCGCGCCGGGCCGTCGACGCCGTGCTGTCGCTTCCGGAGAGCAACCGGTTCTCCAAGGGGCTGTTCTCCTGGATCGGCTTCCCGACGGCCGGCTTCGCCTACCGCAACGCCGAACGGGCCGCGGGCCGCTCCAAGTGGGGCGGCCGACGGCTGGTGGACTACGGGATCGACGGGCTGCTGTCGTTCAACACCCGTCCGCTGCGCCTGGCGATCCACACCGGCCTCTGGCTGTTCCTCTCCGCCCTGGGCTACGCGGGGTGGATCGTCGTGAACGCCGTGGTCGACGGCGTCGACACACCGGGGTACGCGACGCTCATCACCGCCATCGTCGGCCTGAGCGGAGTCCAGCTCGCGACGCTCGGCGTGATCGGCGAGTACGTCGGCCGGATCTACCACGAGGCGAAACGGCGGCCGCACTACGTCGTGGCCGAGACCGACACGCGCACGCCCGGTCACCCGGACGGCGTGCCCGCGGCGACCGCGGCGCGGTCCCGGTCCCGCCGGTGAACGCGGCCGGCCTGCGGCAGTTCGCCGTGTTCGCACTGGTCGGAGTGGTCAACACCGGGGTGTACTACGGCGTGTACGCGTTGCTGCTCGGGTGGCTGCCGTACCTGGCCGCGCACGCCCTGGCCTACGGGGTGGGAGTGACGGGCTCGTTCCTGCTCAACTCCTGCGTCACCCTCCGCACCCGGCCGACATGGCGCGCCTTCGTGCGCTACCCCCTGTCGGGTGCGGCCGGTCTCGTCGGCAGTGGGGTGCTGCTCCATCTGGCCGTGAGCCGGCTGGGCATGGACGAGCATCTCGCGGCGATCGCCGCGGGGGTGCTCGCCACCCCCCTGACGTTCCTGGTCGCACGCTGGGCCATCCTGTCCGGGGCCCGCCGGACCGTCACGGAACCCGCGTCGAGCGAGTGACCGCGTCTAGCCGGTAGTACTCGGCGACGCACCGGGCGGGCCAGGGGCGGCGGCCCTCGTCGCGGAACGGTTCGAGCATCCCGGCCACCGGGGTCGGGGTGTACGGAGCCACCTCGGCTCCGCGGGCGGCCGCCGCGCGGAGCGACGCGTCCTGGCGGTCCCACTGCCCGGCGCGCACCCGCATGTCCTGGCCCAGTCGGTGCAGCGGAGGGGCCAGCGCCACGGCGGACGCGGCGCAGAGGGCCGCCGCGGTGGCGCCCGCCACCACCGTCCACGGCCGGGCGGCGCGGCGGCGCAGCGCACGGCCCGTCAGGGCTCCGAGGCCGGCGAGGACCAGGACGTACAGCAGCAGGTAGTCGTTCCAGGTCCGGGCCGCGGTGACGACGCGCGGGCCGAAGACCGGATAGGTGATGACGGTGCACAGATAGCCGGAGACGAGGACGGCGAGCAGGCCCGCGCAGGCGAGCGGCAGCGGGCGGCAGGGGCGCAGCATGGCCGTACCGGTGCGGGCGGGGCGGACGAGCAGGCCGAGCAGAAGCCCGGCGGCGACGACTCCCCCGTACTGCCAGGTCGTCAGGACGGTCTCGGCGATCCGGGCGAAGCCCCGGGCCGAGGCGAGCAGCGAGTCCGGGGACAGGACCGACGCGGTCCCGGCGCCGAAGCGTTCGCGCCGGTGCCGGGATCCGGGCGAGGTGACCAGCACGGCCGTGCCGACGGCGACCCCGGCGGCGCCGGTCAGCGCCCAGGTCCGCAGGAAGGGCCAGGCCCGGTCGGTGACGAGCCGGCGGCCGAGCAGCAGCAGTCCCCCGAGGAGCACGAGTGCCACGACCGAGGTCTCCTCGGAGAGGGTGCCGGTGAAGACCCCGGCGACGGCCACCACGGCCAGGGCGGCGGCGCGGGCCCGGCGCGTCCGGGCCGCCAGCGCCGGGAGGGCGGCGGAGCAGGCCAGGACCGGGGCCACGGTGTGCGAGACGGATCCCGCCGGCCAGTAGAGGGTCTTGTACGTGTTGGGGGTGGCGAGCAGGAACACCGCGGTGGCCGTGGCGGCGACGAGCAGCGGGAGCCCGCGCGGGGGCGACTGGCGGGCCCGGCGGAGGAGCAGGACCACCAGGGCCCAGAGCACGGCCAGGACGAGCAGCGCGCTCAGGGCCGCGTACCACTGGTGGCCGGCCACGGGGAACCGGGCGTACAGACCCACGAGCAGGCCGTTGCCGACCCGGCCGTTGTCGGTGACGTAGAACTTCCCGACGAGTCCGCCGATACCCTGGTCGCGTACCACGGGCAGGAAGCACCACTCGTCGGCGCTGGGCCGCACCTGGCGGCCGAGCCAGGCGGCGGCCGCCAGCAGCGCCAGCGGCAGCAGGGCGAGGAGCAGGGCGCAGGCGGTGACGGGCGAGGGGGGACGCCACCGGCCGCCGCCGCCCCGGTCCGGCTGCCCGGAGGGGTCGCCCGGTTCCCGCGGAACGGTCGTATGAGATGCGCCGACGGCCATGTCCCTGACTAGTTGCACGGGCGCGGGCCCGCTCAACCGCGCCGCGGTCATCCGGAGCAGCAAGAAGCCCCGATGGGATGCGGGCGGGCGTCGCGGTCGCGCGTCGGCTTGCCCCGGCGGGCCCCGGCGGTTCCGGCGTACGGGCGGTGGACGCGGGCCCCGGCGGTTCCGGCACAGGCGGCGACAGTGGCGCACGGCGGTTCCGGCACACGGGCGGCGGAGGCGGGCCCCGGCGGCTCCGGCACACCGGACGGCGGAGGCGCCGTGGATCGGCGGACGGCGTGTCAGGGCCGGTCGGGCGGCTCCGGCCGCTGCCCGACGTGCTCGCCCGGCGTCGCCAGTTCCTCGACCGCGTCCGCGGCCACCACCGCGCCGGTGGACCTCCTGCCGCGCCGCAGCCGGCTCTCCAGCCGGGCGGCGAACGAGGTGAGCGCGAAGTTCAGCACGATGAAGATGACGGCGACGACGGTGAAGCTGGCGATGGTGTTGGCACCGTAGTTGGCGCTCATCGGCCGGACCGACGCCAGCAGCTCGGAGAAGCCGAGCATCGCGCCGCCGAGGGCGGTGTCCTTCACGATGACCACCATCTGGCTGACGATCGCCGGGAGCATGGCCGTCACCGACTGCGGCAGCAGCACGTACCGCATCGTCTGCCCCTTGCGCATGCCGATCGCCCTGGCCGCGTCCGACTGCCCCCGGGGAAGCGCCAGGATCCCGGCCCGGACGACCTCGGCCAGCACCGAGGCGTTGTACAGCACCAGGCCGGTCACCACGGCGTACAGCGGCCGGCTGTCGGGGCTGATGTCGAAGAACGCGGCGTAGGCGGCGTTGGCGAACAGCATCAGGATGAGTACGGGGATGGCGCGGAAGAACTCCACCACCGAGCCGGCCGCGCCCCGCACCCACCAGTGGTCCGACAGCCGGGCGATGCCGAGGACCGCACCGAGCGGCAGCGCGATGACCAGCGCGAGCGCCGCGGCGATCAGGGTGTTCTCGAGGCCCGGCAGGAGAAAGGTCGTCCACACCCGGGAGTCGGTGAAGAACGGCGCCCATTTGGACCACTCCAGCTGCCCCTTGCCGGCGAGGCCGGTGAGGACCCACCAGGCCACGGCGGCGAGGACGAGCAGGAAGCCCAGCGTGTACAGGGTGTTGCGCCGCTTGGCCCGGGGCCCGGGGGCGTCGTACAGGACGGAGCTCATCGCCGCACCGCCACCTTCTTGCCGACCCAGCCGAGGAAGAGGCCGGTGGGGAGGGTGAGGGCGATGAAACCGGCGGCGAAGACGGCCGAGATGAGGATGAGCTGGGCCTCGTTCTCGATCATCTCCCGCATCAGCAGCGCGGCCTCGGGGACGCCGATGGCCGCGGCCACCGTGGTGTTCTTGGTGAGGGCGATCAGCACGTTGGCGAGCGGGCCCACCACCGAGCGGAACGCCTGGGGGAGGACGACGAGCCGGAGTACCTGGGTGAAGCTCAGCCCGAGGGCGCGGGCCGCCTCCACCTGCCCCAGGGGCACGGTGTTGATGCCGGACCGCAGGGCCTCGCAGACGAAGGCGGACGTGTAGGCGATCAGCCCGAGCACGGCGAGCCGGAAGTTGATCATCGTGAAGGTGTCGGCGCCGAGGCTGACGCCCAGGGTCTGGAACAGACCGAGCGACGTGAAGACGATGATCACGGTGAGCGGGATGTTCCGTACCACGTTGACGTACCCGGCGCCGAAGCCGCGCATCACCGGCACCGGGCTGACGCGCATCGCGGCCAGCGCGGTGCCCCAGATCAGGGATCCGATGGCTGACCAGACGGTGAGCCGGACGGTCGTCCAGAACGCCCCCAGCACGTCGTACCCCTGAAGGAAGTCGAACACGGTCGCGCCCCTGTGAGGTGGTCTCGGGCTCAGCCGGCGGGGGTGCTGAGGCCCGGCGGGGGCTCGCTCCGGTAGCCGGCCGGTCCGAAGTTGGCTTCGACGGCCTTCTTCCACTCGCTGTCCTGGACCATCTTCCGCAGCGCCGCGTCGATCCTGTTCCTGAGTTCGGTGTCGCCCTTCTTCACCCCGATCCCGTACAGCTCGTCGCTCAGTTTGAAGCCGCCCAGCCGGAACTTGCCCTTGAACTGGTCCTGCGCGGCGTAGCCGGCGAGGATCGCGTCGTCGGTGGTCACGGCGTCGATCGTCCCGTTCTCCAGGCCGGTCAGGCATTCGGAGTAGCCGCCGTACTCCTGCAGCTGCGCCCTCGGCGCGAGCTTGGTCTTGACGTTCTGCGCCGACGTGGAGCCGGTGACCGAGCAGAGCTTCTTGTCGTTCAGGTCCGCCGGGGTCTTGATGGAGTCGTCGCCGGCCCGGACGAGCACGTCCTGGTGGGCGAGGAAGTACGGCCCGGCGAAGTCGACCTTCTTGCGGCGCTCGTCGTTGATCGAGTAGGAGGCCGCGATGAAGTCGACGTCGCCGCGCTGGAGCAGCGTCTCGCGGTCGGCGCTCTTGGCCTCCTTGAAGACGACGTCGGAGGGGGCGTAACCGAGTTCCCTGGCCACGTACCGGGCCACGTCGACGTCGAACCCCTGGTAGCCGCCGTCGGGTGTCTTCAGGCCGACGCCGGGCTGGTCGAACTTGATTCCGACGGTGATCTTCTTCCCGTCGTCCGAGCCGCCACCGTCCGAGCCGCAGGCCGTGGCGGCGAGTGCGAGCGTGAGCGCCGCGGCGGCCGCGGCGGAGACCTTGCGAGGCTTCATGGTGATCATCCCTGGGGATCGCTGGGCGGTGCGGGGGCCCGGGGGCGCGCGGGGGCGACGCGGGCGGCGGGCGTCAGTGGTGGAGGATCTTCGAGAGGAAGTCCTTGGCGCGGTCGGTGCGGGGGGCGGTGAAGAACTCGTCGGGTGTGGTCTCCTCCACGATCCCGCCGTCGGCCATGAACACCACGCGGTTGGCGGCCGAACGGGCGAATCCCATCTCGTGGGTGACGACCACCATGGTCATGCCGTCCCGTGCGAGCTGCCGCATGACCTCCAGCACCTCGTTGATCATCTCCGGGTCGAGGGCGGAGGTCGGCTCGTCGAACAGCATGATCTTGGGGTCCATGGCGAGCGCCCTGGCGATGGCCACCCGCTGCTGCTGTCCGCCGGAGAGCTGGGCGGGGTACTTGTCCGCCTGGGTGCCCACGCCCACCCGGTCGAGCAGGCCGCGCGCCCGCTCCTCGGCGCTCTTCCGGTCCTTTCCGCGGACCTTGATCTGGCCGAGGGTCACGTTCTGCAGGACGGTCTTGTGCGCGAAGAGGTTGAAGGACTGGAAGACCATGCCGACGTCGGCGCGCAGCCGGGCGAGTTCCCTGCCCTCGGCGGGCAGCGGCCTGCCGTCGATGGCGATCTCGCCGGAGTCGATGGTCTCCAGGCGGTTGATGGCGCGGCAGAGAGTGGACTTGCCTCCGCCGGAGGGGCCGATGACGACGACCACCTCACCGCGTTCCACGGTCAGATTGATGTCCCGGAGCACGTGCAGCGGACCGAAGTGCTTGTCGACGTGGTGCAGCTCGACCAGCGCACGGCTGCTCATGCCCGGGGTGAAGGGTTCCTCGCTCACGGCGGCTCCGCTCGTCGGCTTCATCGTCCGTCCGCTCCGGACGGTCCGCACTCCGGGAGCCGGCGGCGTCCGCGCGCCCCGGCCCGCCGGTACCGGGGCGCGGTGCGGGGTGTCCCGGACGCGGAACAGGCCATTGTCGCGCTCCCGCTGCGTGACGTCTCGCACACGGTGTGCGACCGGATGCGGAGTGCGCCGGCACCGCCGATGTCCGGCGCATATGCGCCCAGGCGGACGGGGGCCCGGACCCGCGGTCCCGCTCACGGCCGCGTCGGTTTCGGGCCGGGCGGCGCGCGGGCGGGACGGTGCGGGGCAGACGCGGACGGCGTCCCGCTCCTAGCCTCCCGGCCCATGCGCATCTCACACCTGACACGCCTCGGCCGGTCGGCCGCCCTCGCCACGGCCCTCGCCACGGCCCTCGTCTGCCTCGGCGCGGCGCAGCCCGCCGCCGCCGACACACCGGACCTGGCCTTCACCGTCGACCAGCCGGTGACCACACCCGGCTCGGCCGTGTCGCTGACGATGACCCTGACCAACAACCAGTCGACGGACATCTGGTTCGTGTACCAGTCGGTCCAGCCGACCTGGGCGACGACCCAGCGCAAGGACCTCAAGTACGGCTTCGTGTCCTGCACCGCCGAGGGCGCCGCGTGTTCGGGCACCGGTTCGACCACGCTCGGCGTCAACTACGAGATCCCGCTCGCGCCCGGCGCCTCCCGGACCGTCACGCTCACGTACCAGGTCGCCGCCGACTCCGGCTGCAACGGCACCATCGGCTTCTACTCGTACCTGTACTACGAGTACGAGAACGGGCAGCGCTCCAAGGACGGCATCCACACCATGCCGGAGACCCGGGTGGCCTGCGCCCCCGCGGAGCCCACCGGCTCCTGACGCCGGGACGCCGGGACGCCGGGGCACCCGGGGCCGGGCACCCGGGCGGATGGACGGGCCGGGCGGATGGACGACCGGGCCCCCGCCGGGCCTGCCCGGGACTCACCGGGCCTGCCCCGGGCTCACCGGGGCACCCTGGCGGCCGCCGGACGCACGCACCACGACGGCGGCCGCCGGTGGTCCGCCCGCCCCGGCGGACGGGGCACCCGCCCGGTGCGGACCCGCACTCCGCGGCCCGGCACCTCCCGGCACCTCTCCGGCGCACCGGCGACACACCGCCGACGGTCCCGGCACCGTTGGCCTCGGGGCACTCTCGGCGCCTTTGACACCACAGGCATCACTTGCGCCTCTGGCACCACAGGCACCACAGGCATCACCAACAGCAGTGGCACCAAAGGCAGCACTGGCAGCGCTGGCCGAAAACGCTCATCCTCTCCGCCCGGCGCCTTGTCCGTCCCCATGACCGCTGCAACCGTCTGGCTCCGTACCCGCCGGGCTTCCCGCCCTGCGGACCTTTGCCGCGCCGTTCGCGTGGCACCTGCACTTTTCCGTCAACTTTCACCATGGACTCACAGAACCCACACGCAGCCTCCACTATGTCTCGGGACAGGGCACAGCGGCACGGCGTTCCGGGGGGAGCCACCGCGCCGCTGTGCCGGGGGTCAGGGGGAGGGACACCACCGCATGAAGCGGATCCGCGTCCGGCGGACCTCACGCACGACCGCACTCGCCGCAGGAGCGCTCGTGATCGCGCTCGGCGGGCTGCCGGCGTCACCGGTACGGGCGGCCGAACCGGCGCCGAGGATCGATCTGAGGGTGCTCGTGGTCGTCGACGGCGGCCCGGCCACGGCCGCGATCGCCGCGGAACTCGACGGCTCGGGCACCCCGTACACCGTGGTCGACCTCGCGGACGCGGGCCGGCCCGTCATCGACGCCGCCTTCCTCGCGGACGAGGTCGACGGCAGGCCCCGCGCGAAGTACCAGGCCGTGGTGCTGCCCAACGACAATCCGTTCCCGGCCGGTTCGCCGGAGATGGCCGCACTGACGGCGTACGAGCGGACCTACGCGATCCCGCAGGTCGACGCGTACACCTACGCCCAGCCCCAGGCAGGCCTGGAGTACCCGGTGAACGGCGGGTACGCGGGGCCCGTGGACGGCGTCACCGCGCAGGTGACCGCCGCCGGCAAGGCCGGGCCCTTCGGCTATCTCGACGGCGCCTTCACCTTCGAGGACAACGACCCCTCGGTCGACGAGAGCTGGGGCTTCCTCTCCAGGCCGCGGGCGGGTGCCGACTTCACCACCTATGTCGACGCCCCGCTGCCCGGAGGCACCGGCCGGGGCTCGCTCGTCGGGGAGTACCGGCACGACGGCCGCCGCGAGCTGGTGGTCACCTTCGTGGCCAACCGGTACCAGCAGCAGTTCCGGCTGCTCGCCCGCGGGATCGTCGACTGGATGACGCAGGAGACCCGGCTGGGCACCTCGCGCAACTGGTTCTCGGTCCACGTCGACGACGTGTTCGCGAGCGACGACCGCTGGGACACCGAGCTCAACTGCACACCGGGGGACGTCGACTGCCAGCCCGGCCAGGGCACACCGAACCCGATCCGGATGACACCCGGCGACGTCACGCGCGCGGTCGAGTGGTCGCGGTCCCGCAGCTTCACCCTCGACCTCGCCTACAACGGCGGCGGCAGCGTGGAGTACCGCGAGGAGAACGGCGGAGCCGACCCGCTGGCGGACCGGCTGACCGAGGAGCGCGAGGCGTTCCGCTGGATCAACCACACCTACGACCACCCCTACCTGGGCTGCGAGCAGGACGTCAGCGTCGTGCCCTGGAAGTGCGCCGTGAACGCGGACGGCGGCGTCCGCTACGTCGGGCGGGACGAGATATCCCGGCAGATCGCCGACAACCGGCAGTGGGCGGAGCGGGCCGGACTGCCGCTGGACGGCGGCGAGCTGGTCACCGGGGAGCACTCCGGGCTCAAGCTGCTGCCGCAGCAGCCCGAGGACAATCCGCACCTCGCCCCGGCGCTCACGGACAACGGCATCGACTGGCTGGCCTCGGACAACTCCCGTGACCCGGTGCAGCGCCAGGTGGGTCCGGCGCTCACCGTCTCACGCCACCCGATGAACGTGTTCTACAACGCGGGCCGCGAGGCGGAGCAGGTCGACGAGTACAACTGGATCTACACCAGCCGGGCCCAGGGCGGCAGCGGCATCTGCGAGGACTCGGCCACGACCACCTGCCTCGACGCGCCGCTCGACCCCGCGACGGGCTACCCGGACCACATAGTCCCCCTCGAGGCGCGGATCGCCATGGGCCACGTCCTGGCCAACGATCCCCGTCCGCACTTCATCCACCAGTCGAACCTCGCCGAGGACCGCATCGCGTACCCGGTCCTGGACCGGGTCCTCGACCAGTACGCGGACCTGTACGCGGACAACACCCCGCTGGTGAACCCCAGGATGAAGGCGGTCGGGGAGGAGCTGCGCGAACGGGCCGCGTGGGACGGCGCGGTGAAGGCCGGCCACATCACGGCCTACCGGATCGGCGACACGGTCACCATCACGGCTCCGCCGGGTACGGCGGTCCGCGCCACCATGCCGGCGGGGACCACCCGGGTACTCCAGGACGGCCCCGGGGCCTTCGGCGAGCCGTACGCCGGCACCGTCTCCGGCAGCGTGCCGCCCGGTCCCGGCCAGGACGGCGTGACCCTGTCGCTGCCGTCGGCCCCCGCGGCGGGAACGCCTTCCTCCGGTCCCGTCCGGGCCACGGCCCCCGCCCCGGACGGCCCCGTGCCGCCCGGCGCCGAGCGGCCCGTGGCACCCGGCACCGAGCGCTGACCCGAACGCACCTGCCGCACCAGCTCGCCCCGCGAGGACGCGGGTTCCGGACGCCGCACGCCCTGAACGCCCCCGCGGGGGACGGCCGGAACCCGCCACCGACTCGCGCCCTCCTGCCGTGGAGCCCACCGATGCACGTTTCCCCTCGTGCGCCGCGCCGAGACGCGGCACGCGTCACCCTGCTCACCGAAGGCACCTACCCGCACAGTCACGGCGGGGTGAGCGTCTGGTGCGACCAGCTCGTCGGCGGCATGCCCGACATCGACTTCGACGTCATCGCCGTGACCGGCACCGGACGGGAGTCCGTGGTGTGGGAACTGCCCCCGCACGTGTCCGAGCCGGTCACGGTGCCCCTGTGGGGCCCCGCACCCGCCGGGTCCCCGCCACGCGGCCGCCGGGAGCGCCGGCTGACGGCCGCGTACGAACGGTTCCTCACCGCACTGGTGGACCCGGCCGCCGAGGACGGCTTCTCCCCCGCCCTGTACGAACTGGCGCGCGCCGCCCGGGACGGGGTGCTCGGGCCGGCGCTGCGCGGGGACCGCGCCCTGCGGGTCCTGACCGCCGTGTGGAACCGCCCCGGTCTGACCGTCCGGGAGGCGCGGCCCAGCCTCCACGACGCCGTCACCGCGACCGCGCTGCTGGAGCACGCCCTGCGGCCACTCGCGGCCCCTCCGCCGGAGCGCGGAGTGGCGCACGCGGTCAGCGGCGGCGTGGCGGTGCTGCCGGGGCTGGCGGCCCTCGAACTCCACGGAGTCCCGCTGCTGCTGACCGAGCACGGGGTGTATCTGCGCGAACGC
The DNA here is from genome assembly GCF_003097515.1 of Streptomyces tirandamycinicus. Classification (NCBI taxonomy): domain Bacteria; kingdom Bacillati; phylum Actinomycetota; class Actinomycetes; order Kitasatosporales; family Streptomycetaceae; genus Streptomyces; species Streptomyces tirandamycinicus. The sequence goes on from NZ_CP029188.1 coordinate 257,663, forward strand.
TACCTCGGCTACCGGACGGCTCCCTACCGCTGGCCGGTGAAGGCGCTGCTGCTCGGCTTCTTCCGGCTGCTGGCCGAGGAGAGCTACCGCCGTGCGGCCCTGATCACACCGGGCAACCGCTACAACCGGCTGTGGGAGGAGCAGGGCGGCGCCGACCCGCGGCTCATCCGCACCGTCTACAACGGCGTCGACCCGTCCGCCTTTCCGGCGGCCGGTCCGGAACCGCAACGCCCGACGCTCAGCTGGGCCGGGCGCGTCGACCCCATCAAGGACCTGGAGACCCTGATCCGGGCGTTTGCCGAGGTCCGCGGGGCGCTCCCCGCCGCCAACCTGCGGCTGTTCGGCGGCACCCCCCGGGGCGGCGAGGCGTACCGGGAGCGGTGCGAGGCGCTCGCGGCGTCGCTCGGCCACGGCGACGCCGTCACCTTCGAGGGCCGGGTGGACGACATCAGGGACGCCTACGCCGCGGGCAACGTCGTGATGCTGTCCAGCATCAGCGAGGGCTTCCCCTTCACCCTGATCGAGGCCATGTCGTGCGGCAGGGCGACCGTCTCCACCGATGTCGGCGGGGTCCGGGAGGCGGTCGGCGACGCCGGGCTGGTCGTGCCGCCCCGGGACCCCGGGGCCATGGCGGCGGCCGCGCTGGAACTGCTGGCCGATTCCCCGCGCCGGGCGGCGATGGGCGAGGCGGCGAGGCGGCGGGTGATCGAGCAGTTCACGCTCCGGCAGACCATCGACACCTTTCGCGCCATCTACCTGGAGCTGTCCGTCCGCGGGGCAGTGCTCGCCGACCCCTGGGGCAGTCCACTGAGCGACGAGGCAACCCTGGGGAGGGTGGCCGGATGAGCGGGCCGATGGCTCTCGAACCCGACGGCGGGCAGGGCGACACCCTGGCCCTGCGCCTCGCGGCCCCCGGCACCACCCTGGCCCTGCGCCTCGCCGCCCCCGGCACCACCCCGTCCCCGCGCCTCGCCGCCCCCGACACCACCCTGGCCCTGCGGCTGCCCCGGCGCAGAAGGACGCCGGACGACCCGGTGGACGTCCTCGCCGCCGAACTCGCCGACCGCATCGGACCCGCGGTGCACGCCTACGAGGTGGCGGCCCTGCTGGAGTCCGAGGGGCTGACGGGCGAGCAGATCCGGGAGCGCTACGGGCACCCCGACCTGTTCTCGCTCGCCGCCGACCTGTACCGGCGGGTGCCGCGCAGCTTCCCCGAGCCCCCGCGCGGGCCGGATCCCTGGGCGCCCGACCATGTCCGGTGCGCCCTGCGCGGGGCGCTGTTCGCCCTGCCGGGCCTGGCCCACCTGCTCACCGGCGGAATGTGGCACTCCCCCCGGGGGGTGTACGCCCTCGTGACCGCGGGCCTGCTGTCCTGGGCGTGGGGGCAGGCGCTCAGCCATCGCGCGTATCTGCGGCTGGCGGCGGGTCCACGCGAGGCGGGCCGCACGCTGCTCGTGGGTGCTCCCACGGGTGCGCTGCTCGCCTCGGCGGCCGCTCTCGCGGTGGCCGGGCCGGGGCCCGCCGCCCTGTTCGGCGCGGGGCAGTCGCTGTACCTGGCGGCGGCCGGTGTGCTCCTGGTCCGCGGCCGGGAACGGCTGCTGCTCGGCACGCTCGTCCCGCTGGCCGCGGGCGCGGCAGTACTGCCCTGGTGGGACCCGGGTCCGCTGCCGCGGATCGCGCTCCCGGCGCTGACCGTGGTGCTGGCGGTCGCCGCCGCCGGCCGCGAGGTCCGGGGGATGCTGGGCGCGCCCGCCGGGTACGGCGCCACCCGGCCGCCGCTGCCGGCCTCGGTGCCGTACGGGCTGTTCGGGCTGGCCGCGGGCGCGCTGGTGGTGTCGGTGGGCCGGCAGCAGCCGTGGGCCGTCGTCGTCCTCACCGTCAGCATGGGCCCGGCCGAATGGCTCCTCTACCGCTTCCGGGGACTCTCGGTCGCGGCCCTGCGGGCCTCGGCGGACGAGGCCGGCTTCCTGCTGCGGTCGGCCCGAACGCTGGCGCTGTGCCTGGGCGGCTATCTGCTGCCCCTGGTCCCGGCGGCGCTGCTCACCGGCGCCGAACCGGCACCCCTGCTGGCCCTCGCCGCCGTGCTGTGGACGGCGCTGCTGCTCCAGGCCTTCGGCCGGGCCTGGCTCCCTGCGGCGGTCACGGCCGCCGCGGCGGCCGGGGTGGTCGCCGCGACGCTGCTCTGCGGCCCACCGGGCACCCCTTGGCCGCTGGTCTGCTGCGGCACCGCCGCAGGGGTGCTGCTCATCGGCGCCCTGCGGTACCTGGGCCGGCCCACCGCGCACTCCTGACCCCGATGCCCGCCCGGCCGTGCCACCCGCGGCATCCACCGCACGGCGGTCCCGAGCCGCGAACCGCCGGCAGGCCCGCCTCGTCCACCACCCCCCACCGTCGCCCGGTACCGGGAAACCCTCCGAAAGGAAGACCAGTTGACATCCGCACCGCTCGCCGCCGTCACCGGAGCCGAGGGCTTCATCGGCTCCCATCTGACCGAGGCCCTCGTCGCCTCGGGACACCGGGTCCGCGCGATGGCGCAGTACAACTCCTTCTCCTCCTACGGCTGGCTGGAGACCCTCCCGCAGGACGTCCTCGACCAGGTCGAGATCGTGCTCGGCGACGTCCGCGACCCCGGCTCGGTACGGGCGCTCGCGGAAGGAGCCGACGCCGTCTACCACCTGGCGGCGCTCATCGCGATCCCCTACTCCTACCGCGCCCCGCACAGCTATGTGGACACCAACGTCACGGGTACGCTCAACGTGCTGGAGGCGGTACGGGCGTTGGGGACCCCGCGGCTGGTGCACACCTCCACCAGCGAGACGTACGGGACCGCGCAGACCGTGCCCATCACCGAGGACCACCCCGTCAACACCCAGTCCCCGTACGCGGCTTCGAAGGCCGGTGGAGACCGGCTGGCGGACAGCTACCACACGAGTTTCGGCACCCCCGTGGTCACCCTGCGCCCCTTCAACACCTTCGGCCCCCGCCAGTCGATGCGGGCCGTCATCCCGACCGTCATCGGGCAGGTCGCCGCCGGGCAGCACACCATCACCCTCGGCGACCTCCGGCCCACGCGTGACTTCACCTACGTCACGGACACGGCGGCGGCGTTCCTGGCCGTCGGCACGGCACCGGCCGAGGCGGTCGTGGGCCGGACCCTCAACGCCGGTACCGGCGGCGAGATCTCCATCGGGGACCTGGTGGGGCTGATCGGGAAGGTGATGGACACCGACCTGGACATCCGGGAGGACGGGCAGCGCATCCGGCCCGCGGACTCCGAGGTGATGCGGCTGGTCGCGGACTCGACCCGGCTGCACGAGGCGACCGGCTGGGCTCCCGTCCTCGACCTGGAGCAGGGCCTGGCCCGGACGGTGGAGTTCTTCCGCGACCCCGCCAACCTCGCCCGCTACAAGACCGGCATCTACAACATCTGACCCCGGTGGACCACCGTCCCACCCGGCGGTCCACCGAACACCGCACTCACAGGGGGCTACCGTGCACGCAGTGATTCTCGCCGGAGGCAAGGGCATCCGGCTGCGCCCGTACACCACCGCGCTGCCCAAGCCGCTCGTCCCGATCGGCGACCGGCACGCGATCCTGGAGATCGTGCTGCGCCAGCTGGCGGCGAGCGGCTTCACGAGCTGCACCATCGCCGTCGGCCATCTCGGCCACATCATCCGCGCCTACGTCGGCAGCGGTTCACGATGGGGGCTGAGCATCGACTACGCCACCGAGGAGAACCCACTCGGCACCATGGGACCGCTGCTGACGATGCGGGACCGGCTGCCGGAGTCGTTCCTGGTGATGAACGGGGACATCCTCACCGACCTCGACTTCGCCGACGTACTGCGCCGGCACCGCGCGAGCGGTTCGGCGCTGACCATCGCCACGTACGCCCGGAAGGTGCACATCGACTTCGGGGTGCTCACCACGGACGCGGGGAAGGTGGTCGGATTCGCCGAGAAGCCGTCCATGGACTACCGCGTCTCGATGGGCGTGTACGGGCTGTCCCGGGACACGCTCGACGGGTACACCGCCGGGCTGCCGCTCGGCTTCGACGAACTCGTGCTCGACCTGCTGAAGGCCCGGAACCCGCCACAGGCCTACGAGTTCGACGGCTACTGGCTCGACATCGGACGGCCGGACGACTACGACCGGGCCAACGCCGAGTTCACCACCCACCAGTCACTGCTGCTCAAGGGAGCCTGAACACCCCATGCGCATCCTCGTCCTGGGCCACACCGGCTACCTGGGCCGTCATGTCGCCGCACAGCTCGGCGCGCTGGGGAGCGTGTTCGGCGGCGGCCGGTCCCCGGACGCCGACCTGCGCGTGGACCTCGCCACGGCCGACCCGGGGCGACTGGCCGAGAACCTCGCGGACCTCTCCCCCGACGCGGTGGTCAACTGCTCGGGGTCGCTCGGCGCCGACCCCGTGACCGATGCCGAGGTCAACGCCCGCGGCCCGGCCGTGCTGTGCGCGGCCCTGCGCCGGGCCGCGCCGGCGGCCCGGCTGGTGCACCTCGGTTCGGCCGCCGAGTACGGGGCCTGCGAGCCCGGCGTACCCGTGACGGAGGACGCGCCGACCCGGCCGGCCACCTCGTACGGCGCCACCAAGCTGGCCGGGACCGTGGCCGTCGCCTCGTCCGGACTCGACGCGGTCGTGCTGCGCGTGGGCAACCCGATCGGGCCGGGCGCCACCCCGATGAGCCTGCCGGGCGGCACCGCCCTGAGGCTGCGCCGGGCCGGCGTGGACCGGGACGCGGTCGTGCGCTTCGGCGACCTCTCCGCCCATCGCGACTTCGTCGACGTGCGGGACCTGGCCCGGGCGGTCGCGGCGGCGACCACGTCCGGGCCGCTGCCGCGGATCCTCAACATCAGCGGCGGCCGGGCGGTTCCCATCCGGGAACTGGTGCGGGAGCTGGCGGTGGTGGCGGGGTTCCGCGGCAGGATCGAGGAGGCGGGTGTCGGGTCGGTCCGCTCCGCGCGGGTGGCCTGGCAGTGCTCGGACATCACGGCCGCGCGGGAGGCGCTCGGCTGGGAGCCGCGGTTCACCCTCACGGACTCCCTCGCCGCGCTGTGGGCGTCGCTCGGCGCTCCCGGGGAAGCGGACTCGCCGGCATGACGCTGCTCGTCCCCCTCTATGTGCACCCCGCGGCGGACCCCGAGGCCTGGCGGCTGGTCACGGGCGCGGGCGAACGGGTCCACGGGGTGGTGCTCAACCCGGCGGACGGCCCCGGGCCCGCACCCGATCCCGCGTTCCTCTCCGCCGCCCGCGCCCTGCGGGCGGCCGGCACGCTCGTCCTCGGCTACGTCGACCTGGACTACGGGATGCGGCCGGAAGCGGCGGTGACCGGCGATCTCGACCGCCATCGCGACTGGTACGGCGCCGACGGGTGCTTCTTCGACCAGGTGCCGGCCGACCGGTCCGCCCTGCCCCGCTGCCGCCGGCTCGTCCGCGCCGCACGGCAGCGGGGCGCGGGCACGGTCGTCCTCAACCACGGTGTGCACCCCGCACCCGGCTACGCCCGGATCGCCGACCTGCTGGTGACGTTCGAGGGCCCCTGGCCGGTCTATCTCTCCTCCTTCACCCGGCCGCGCTGGACGGCCCGCCATCCACCGGAGCGGTTCTGCCACCTGGTGTACGAGGTGCCGACGGCGCTGGCCGGTGTCGCCGCCCGGGCGGCCGGGGAGCGCGGCGCCGCGGTGTCCTGCGCGGTCGCCGGCTCGCTGCCCAACCCCTGGGACGCACCGCCGCCCGCGCTGTACGGGGAGGCGCCGTGAACCGCCGCCGGGTCCCCCGGCTGTGCCTGCTGCTCGCCGTGCTGCTGCTCTCGGGCTGCTCGGGCGGTGCGCCGGAGCAGGACGGAGCCCGCTGGCGGCCGCGGCCCGGCACGGCGTGGCAGTGGCAGCTCGACGGCCGCGCCGATCCGACGTCCGCGGACGTGCCCGTGTACGACATCGACGGCTTCGAGAACAGCGCCGGCGACGTGGCGCGGCTGCACCGGGACGGGCGCAGGGTCATCTGCTACATCAACGCCGGTGCCTGGGAGCGCTTCCGCCCCGACCAGGGGGACTTCCCGGCCTCCGTGCGCGGCCGCCCGAACGGCTGGGAGGGCGAGCGGTGGCTGGACATCCGCCAGCTGGACGTGCTGCGTCCCCTGATGGAGAGGCGCTTCGACATGTGCCGGGAGAAGGGCTTCGACGCGGTCGAGCCCGATCTGCTGGACGCCTATCTCAACGACACCGGTTTCCCCCTGACCGCGGCCCACCAACTCGCCTACAACCGCATGATCGCCCGGATCGCCCATGACCGCGGCCTGTCCGTCGGGCTGAAGAACGATCTGCCCCAGGTGGCGGAGCTGGTCGGGGACTTCGACTTCGCGGTCAACGAGGAGTGCGCCCAGTACGGCGAGTGCGCGAAGCTCACCCCGTTCATCGCGGCGGGGAAGGCCGTCCTCCACGTCGAGTACGCGCTGGCCAACCGGGACTTCTGCGCCGAGTCCCGGCGGCTCGGGCTGTCGTCCATGCGCAAGCGGCTGGAGCTGGACGCGTGGCGGCGGCCGTGCTGAGCGCGCGGTCTACGCGCGGCGCACCGGGCCGGGCGGTCGACGTAAAGGCGCGGCGCACCGGGGCGGGCGGTCAGGCCGACGGGCGCAGGAAGCGCTTCAGCCTCGTCAGCGGCCAGGTGTTGATGACGTCGTCCTTGGTGAGCCAGCCGCGCTGGGCCGTCGCCACCCCGTACCGCATATAGGGCAGATGGGTGGTGGAGTGCGCGTCGGAGTCGATGGCGAAGCGCACTCCGTGGCGCTTGGCGCGCAGGATGTCCTCGTCGCCGAGGTCGAGCCGCTCGGGGTGGGCGTTGATCTCCAGGGCGGTGCCCGTACGGGCGCAGGCGGCGAAGACGGCGTCGAAGTCGGCGTCGACGGGGGGCCGTTTGCCGATCCTGCGGGTGGTGGGGTGGCCGATGACGGAGACGTACGGGTTCTCGCACGCCCGGACGAGGCGGCGGGTGAGGGCGTCCCGGCTCTGGTTGAAGTGGGAGTGGATCGAGGCCACGCAGACGTCGAAGCCCGCGAGGAAGTCGCCGGGCCAGTCCACGTCCCCGTCGGGGCCGATGTTGAGTTCGGTGCCGTGCAGCAGTCTCATGCCCCGGTGCGCGCGGTCGAGTTCGCGGACGCGCTGCCGCTGGGCGAGCGCCTTCTCCTTCGTCATGCGCTGCATGGCGAGGTCCGGGGCGTGGTCGGTCACCGCGTAGTAGGAGTATCCGCGGGCCGCGGCCGCTGCGACCATCTCCTCGAGCGGGGCCAGACCGTCGGTGAGATCGGTGTGGGTGTGCAGATCGCCGCGGATGTCGTCCTCGGCGACCGGCTCCGGCAGTTCACCGCGGAGCGCGGCGGCGATCTCGCCGCGGTCCTCGCGCAGGGTCGGGGGGATCCAGGGCAGGCCGAGGCGTGCGTAGATCTCCTCCTCCGTCGAGGAGACGATCCGCTCGCCGCTCTCGGCGTCGAACAGGCCGTACTCGGACAGCTTGAGCCCCTGGCGCACGGCGATCTCGCGGGTGCGGATGTTGTGCGCCTTGGAGCCGGTGAAGTACTGCAGTCCCGCCCCCCAGGATTCGGGCGGCAGCACCCGCAGGTCGACCTGGAGCCCTTTCGTGGTGCGGATGGACGTCTTCTTCGCCCCGTGGGCGATCACCTCGGCGGTGTACGGGAGGGCGGCGAGCGCGTCCATGAAGGGGGCGGAGTCGTCCGCGGCGACGAGGATGTCGATGTCCCCGATGGTCTCGCGCATCCGGCGCAGCGATCCGGCGTAGGCACTCCGCTCGCACCCCTCGATACGGGACATCTCGGCGACGATCCGCTCGGCCGCGTCCATGGCGGCGTTGAGCAGGATCCGGCTGCCGGCCTTCTGCATGAGCGCGATGCCGTGGAGGATGTTCGCCTCCGTCTTCTCGCCGAAGCCCTTCAGATCGCGCAGCCGCTCCTCGTGGACGGCGTCGAGCAGCCCGTCCACGGACGAGATGCCCAGCTCCTCGTACAGGACCAGAGCCTTCCTGGGCCCGAGCGTGGGGATGGCGACGAGCTCGCGGACCCCGGCGGGGATGGACCGGCGCCGCTCCTCCACGGCGGAGATCCGCCCGGACGCCAGATACTCCACGATCTTGTCGGCGATGGACCGGCCGACGTTGGGGATCTCCCGCAGACCCTTGAGGTCGAGGGTCGCCACGTCGGCGGGCCAGCCGCCGATCGCGCGTGCGGCCTTCTCGTAGGAGCGGGCCCGGAAGGCGTCGCCGCCGGTGATGGCGATGAGGTCGGCATACTCCTGGAGGATCGCCTCGATCTCTTCGTTCGCCCTGGGCATGGGTCCAGCGTCACACGGCGGACGGACGGCCGCCGGACGGGCCCCTGATGGGCCCCGGACGGGCCCACCGGGCGGGTCGCCGCGGTGGGGAGGACGGACGGAGGGCACCCCGTGCCCGGGGGGCGGGGTCCTATCGGGCGCCCGGCGGGCCGGGGGTGCCGGAGGTGCCCGGCAGGCCGGAGGTGCCAGAGGAGCCAGAAGTACCCGGGGAGCCGGAGGTACCCGGCGGGCCGGAGGTGCCGGAGGTGCCCGGCGGGCCGGAAGTGCCGGAGGAGCCGGAGGTGCCCGGCGGGCCGGAGGTGCCAGAGGAGCCGGAGGTGCCCGGCGGGCCACCGCCGGCCGCGGGCTCCCGTGCCGGCGGCTCGGCGGCCCCGTCGGCGTCCTGGGCCAGGAACTCCACGACGGCGAGCGCGAAGAGCAGCGCGAGGGCCAGCCCGACCACGACCCAGGCGGTGGGGTACGTCCAGAAGACGTACGCCAGCACGGCGGCGGCGACCAGCACCCAGGTGATCCACGTCCGGTACCGGCGGACCCAGGGGCCCACGGGGCCGGTTCGCAGGCCCGCGCGGTCCGCCGTGGCCCGGGTGGCGGCGATCCCCGAGGTCCACAGCTGCCGGACGAGACCCGCGTACCGGCCCGGCCCGGTGAGCCAGGCGGCGAGGGCGACGACGACGCCGAGCATCACGATGTTGCGGATCGTGCCGCGCAGGAAGCGGACGAGGGCGTCGAACACGGCCTCCGCCGCGGGCTGGGACACGCCCTTGGGCAGGGAGTCCAGGTAGATCAGCCGGAAGACGGCCAGGCCCGCGCCCAGCAGCGCGGTCGCGACCGCGACGCCGAGCGCGGCCGCCACCAGGGCCCTCCGGCGGCGCGCGGCCAGGAGCACCCCGGCGGCGATCAGCACCACGCCCACGACGGGCAGCCAGGTGCCCGCGGCCTGGAGCAGCCGGAACGCGGTCTTGACCCGGCCGACCTCCTCGGACTGGACGACGGTGAAGTCGGTGTGGATGTCGGGGATGTTCTGGGCGATGGTGAGCCCCTCGTTCACCAGCCCCTGTTTGACCTCCTCGATCACGGGCGCGAGGTCGATCTTGACCGCGTTGTCGGTGAGCACGATGGCGCCGCCGCCACTGCCGGTGAGGGCCTTGACCACCGCGGCGTGGATCTCCCGGTTCGCCTCGGTCCAGATCCTCTGGAAGACGTCGGAGGCGACGACGTCCTGGACACGCGCCTGGACGAAGCTGCGGACGGCGTTCTCCAGGGCGCCGCCGATGCCGCCGATCAGGGCGTCCAGACGGGGGCGGTCGGCCGGGGCCACCTCCTCCAGCAGCTTGGGGATGTCGATGTGCTCCATCACGACGTCCGTGACCCGGGCGGCGACGGCGGCCTGCACGGCGGGGTCGGAGGCGAGCGGGGCGACGGTGGCGACATAGCGGTCGGTGTCGCTCACCTCGCTGTCGGCCCAGGTGGCGACGGCACTGAGCGGGGCGAGGAGGCAGCCGAGGACGATCAGGACCGCGGCGAGGGCCGAGCGTGCCCGGTGCCGCGGCGGCCGGGCCGGGGGCTTCTCCCGGGCCTCCAGGGCCGCGATCCGGGCCCGCAACTGCTCCAGGTCGCGTCCCTCGGAGCCGGTGGTTCCGTCCGGCATGCGCACTCCTCCGCTGTCGGCAGGCTGACCACAGCAGACCCCGGGGGGCGTTGGTGCGCGAGCCGGGGAGGGCCGCTCAGGTGAGGCCCGGGAGGCCGCCCGCCCGGGAACGGCCGAAGGCGGCCGGGCCCCGCCCCCGGCGGGGCGGGCCGCCCGGGCGCGGGGCGCCGGCCCGCCGTGCGTCCGTCGCCCAGGAGGCCGGCGGCGCGGTGCCGTGCGCGGAGGCCGGGCGGCGCGGCGCCAGCGGACGGCCGAGCGCAGCCCGGGCCGCCGGGCCGTGCCGACTTGCCCCCGGCCCCTCAGGGGCGATCGTTGGTATGTGGACGGAGACGACGCGCGACGGGATGCGGCGATCCTCGACGCCCTCTTCACACAGGCGCCGTTCGGCCTCTTCCTGTGTGACGGTGAACTGCGTGTCGTCCGCTTCAACAGCGCCGCGCCCGGGGTGCACGGCGTCCCTCCCGAGGAGGTTCTGGGCAGGACCGTCGCCGAACTCACCGAGGGCCTCACAAGCGAACCGGTCGTCGCGTGGGCGGAGGAGGCACTCCGCACGGGCGCGGTCGTCCGCGACCGCCTGATCAGAGGCAGGCCCCCGGCCGGCTCCGACCGGGACATGGCCGTCTCGCTCTCGCTGTTCCGGCTGGAGGGATCCGGCGGCGAGACGCTCGGCCTGGCGGCCGTCGTCGAGGACGTCACGGAACGCGAGGCGGCCCTCGGGCGGCTGGGCCTGCTGAACGCGGCCCGGGAGTCGATCGGCACGAGCCTCGACGCGTACCGCACGGCGGCGGAGCTCGTGGACGTGCTCGTCCCCGGGCTCGCCGACGCGGCGGCGGTGGACCTGCTCGACGACGCGCTGCGCGGACGGCCGCTGCGGCCGGGTCCGGTGCCCGCGGACACGCCGCTGCGCCGGGCCGCGTTCCGGTCCGTGCTCGGCGATGAGCGGGGGCCGCCGATGGGCGGGCTCAACACGTTCGGCGCGCACACCCCGTACTCCCAGGTCCTGAACGACCTGACGCCGCGTCTGATCACGGGCGTCGACGCCGGTGACGCCTGGCTGGGCGCGGACCCCGCACGGGGGGACCCCATCGTGTCGGCCGGCGTCCACTCCCTGGTGGTGGTGCCGCTGGCGCTGCGGGAGACGGTGCTGGGCGTCGCGGCCCTGTACCGCTTCGAACGTCCCGAGCTGTTCGAGGACGCGGATCTCGCGCTGGCGGCGGAACTGGTGACCAAGGCCGCCCTGCACCTCGGCAACGCCTGCAGTTTCGCCCGGGAGCGCACGGTGGCCCGGGCGCTGCAGCAGGGGCTGATGCCGGGGCGGCCGCCCGAGCTGACCGCGGTGGACACTGCCTGTGCGTATCTCCCCGAGAGCGCCGGAGGCGACTGGTACGACGTCATCCCGCTGTCCGGCGCCAGGGTCGCCCTGGTCGTGGGCGACGTCGCCGGGCACGGCATCGAGGCCGCCGCCACCATGGGCCAGCTGCGCACGGCCCTGCGGACGCTCGCCCTGCAGGACCTGGAGCCCGGGGAACTGCTCGGCCGGCTCGACGAGACGGCCGCATTCCTCACCCGGACGCGTTCGCCCGTCGGCCAGGGCGACGAGACCACCCACGACCACCTCGCCACCTGCGTCTGCCTGGTCTACGACCCGGTGTCCCGGGTGTGCACCGCCGCCCGGGCCGGCCATCCGCTTCCCGTGGTGCTGGGGCCGGACGGCTCGGCCCTGGACTTCGACGTACCCGAAGGGCCGCCGCTGGGCGCGGCGGGCGCCGGCTACGCGTCGGCGACCACCCTGCTTCCCGAGTCCACCCTGCTGGCGCTCTACACCAACGGCCTGGTGAACACCGACGGCCGGGACGGGGCGACGTCCCGGGCACGGCTGCACCGGATCCTCGCCCAGCCCGAGGAGTCCCTCGGACGGCTCTGCGACTCGGCGGTCTACGAGCTGGTGCCGCGTCTGCCGCGGGAGGACGCGGTGCTGCTGCTCGCCCGGACCCGCGCCCTGTCCGCCGACCGGGTCACCAGCTGGACGCTGCCCCGGGACGCCTCGGTCGTCTCCACCGCCCGGCGGCTGATCGAGCACCAGCTCCAGGCGTGGGAGATGACGGACGCCGTCTCCACCACCGAACTGATCGTCAGCGAGCTGCTGTCCAACGCGATCCGCTACGGGCAGGGCCCGATCAGGCTGAGAGTGATCCTCGACCGCTCGCTGATCTGCGAGGTGTCGGACGCCAGCAGCACCTCACCGCACATGCGCCATGCCACCGAGACGGACGAAGGGGGCCGTGGATTGTTCATCGTCATGCAGCTCAGTGACCGGTGGGGCACCCGGACCACCGGGGACGGCAAGACCATCTGGTCGGAACAGGTGATCCCGCACGGCCCCGCCCGGTAGGGTCCACGCACACCAGAGCGACCGGGGGTGTCCGCCGCCCTCCGTCCTGACTCGCCCGGAGGGTCCCGGGAGGGACAGCATGGAGGGAGGACGGCCCTCGGCGGCTGCCCGCGCGAGGAGGCGGAACAATCGGTGACCAGGCATCGCTTTGCGTTCTGCGGGGCTGAGCTGGCCGCTGTCTACGTCCTCGCCGGCGGGGGCCGCGAGCTCCACCTCGCCGAGCTGACCGGCGACCGCGGGATGCTGTACGGCCTGCCGGCGATCATCGCCGTGGAGGGCCACTCGCCCGCCGCCGAGGCGTACCGCGCCGGCCGCCCGCTCTGGCTGGACCCCAAGGAACTGGCGGCGTACGTGGAGCTCGACCCGCACCACTTCCCCGGCCGCCGGGGGGAGGCGGTGGAGACCACGGCGCGGATATCGCTCGGGGCGCTGCCGCTGGGGCGGGGCGCCAACGAGCTGGGCTGCCTGATCGTGGCGGGCGATGTCCCCGACGGCTTCAGCCCCGACCGCCGGGCGCTGCTGGAGCTCTACGCCGACCAGGTCGCCGCCGGGCTGGAATCGGCCGCCGCCCGGGTGCCCGGCCGCACACCGCCGCAGACGCAGCTCGCGCAGGCCGCCCTGGTACCCCTGCGGGGCGGCGCGTTCATCCTGGAGCTGAGCACCGGCCGCATGGAGGCCCACGCGTATGTGCTGGAGCTCCTCGGCGTGCCCCCGGAGGAGTTCGACGGGCGGGTGGAGACCCTGCTGGCCAGCGCGGTCCCCGACGACATCCCGGCGCTGATGCAGATCGTCGAACCGGGGCGGATGTCCGCCGCCACCGAGCAGCTGGCGTTCCGGATCCGGCGGCCGGGCGGCGAGCTGCGCTGGCTGGGTCTGCGCTGCCGGGTCGAGGTCAACGGGGACGGGACCCCGGAGCGGGTGCTGGGTGTGGTGGCGGACGCGGCGTATCTGCGGCCCAGTGCCGACGAGGTCTCGGTGGTGCAGCGACTGTCGGCCAAACTGGCGGGGGCGAGCACCATCCGGGAGGTCAGCCGGCTGGTGGTGGCCGCGCTGAGCGGTCCGCTGCAGGCGAGCCGGGTCGCGGTCGCCGAGCGGGAGGGCGACCGGCTGGTGGTCACCATCCTGGACCCGCCGGAACCCGACGCCTGGCCCGCGGTCTGGCGCTCCGAGTGGCGCTCCGAGTGGCCGGACCTGTCGATCCACGACCTGCCCACGCTCGAGGCCGCGTTGCGCGAGGGCCATGTGAGCCTGTGGCCGGCGGGCGCGGACCTCGAACCGGCTCTGGCGGAGATCGGGCGCGGCGGCCTGGCGGTGCTGCCGCTCCGGGCGGACGGACGCATGGTGGGGGTGTGCCTGGTGGGGTGGGACGACGAGCACCGGTTCGACCCGGAGGAGCGGTCGCTGCTGACCGCGGCTGCGGCCCTGGTGGGGCAGGCGCTGATGCGGGCCCACGCGCTGGACGCCGGGCACGAGCTCGCCACGATGCTCCAGCGCAGCCTGCTGCCGAGGAAGCTGCCCGAGCTGCCCGGTGGTGAGGCCGTCGCCCGCTACCTCCCCGCCACGGCGGGGCTGGAGGTCGGGGGCGACTGGTACGACGTCATCCCGCTCGGCGACGGCCATGTGGCCCTGGTGATCGGGGACGTGCAGGGGCACAGCGCGGGCGCCGCGACCATCATGGGGCAGATGCGCACGGCCGTCAGGGCGTACGCGGTGGAGGGCCACCCGCCGGACGTGGTGGTCGCCCGCGCCAACCGGCTGCTGGTCGGCATGGAGACCGACCTGTTCGCCACCTGCCTCTACGTGGACCTCGACATGGAGGAGGGCATCGCCCGGCTGGTACGGGCCGGCCATCTGCATCCGGTGATCCGCCATCCCGACGGCAGCACCGAGGAGCTGCTGGTCGAGGGCGGGCCCCCGCTGGGCGTACTCGCCGACGAGGAGTACCCGATGACGGAGGCGGGTCTGGTGCCCGGCACCCTGCTGACGCTGGTGACGGACGGTCTGGTCGAGTCGGCGACCCTCACCATGGAGGAGGGGGTGCGCCGGGTGTGCGACACACTCGCCGCGGCCGACCCCTCCGACGCCGGGCGGGTGGCCGACGAGCTGGTCGTGGGCGTGAACCGGCGCGACGACGACGTGGCGCTGCTGCTGCTCCGCTACGACGGCACCCAGGTGCGGCCGATGCGGACCCACTGGACGGTGTGGCGGCTGCCCAACGCCGTGATGCACGCCCGGCGCTTCACGGCCCGGACCCTGCGCTCCTGGGGTGCGGAGGAGGAGTTGGACGCGGCCCTGCTGGTCGTGTCCGAGCTGGTCACCAATGCCGTCGCGCACACGCAGGGCGAGGTGCGGCTCGATCTGACGCTGTCCGCCGACCGCCTGCGGATCGCGGTGAACGACGCCTCGCCCCGCAGCCCCGTCAAGCCCGCCGACCAGGACTGGGAGGCGACCGGCGGCCGCGGGCTGCTCATCGTCGAGGCCTCGACGGCGTCGTGGGGCGCGGTGCCGCTCAGCGGAGGCAAACAGGTGTGGGCGGAGATCCCGCTGGCGCCGCGCGAGCGGCTGGCCAGGGCTTCTCGCTGAACCGGCGCCGGTGCGGGGCGCGCCGGCCGCGGCGGAGCGCGGCGAACGCGACAACGGACCGCTCGGAAGGCTGCGGACCGCGGCACCGGACCGGGGCGAGCGCGGCGACCATAGAACAGGACCGGGGCGGGCAGCGGCGACCACGGCACCGGACCGCGGCGAGCGGCCGGGCGGGGCGACGGTCCCCCGCCCATGGCGCACGGCGAGGCTCACGGCGCCGCTCGCGGTCCCGCTAGCGGGACGGACCGCCGCCCGCGGCGGCCGGCGTACCCCACTGTTCCCCGATCCGCCCGGCCTGCCTGGTGAGCGCCTCCACCAGCCCGCCGGTGCTGCGCGCCGCGGTGGTACGCAGCACCGCCACGCTGATCTCCCGCGCGAGCGGCGGTCCGGTCAGTGTGCGCACCGCGACGTCGGAGCGCGGGGTGCCGAGGGCGAGCCGCGGCACGAGGGCGACCCCCGTGCCCGCGGCGACGAAGCCCTGCACGACCGCGTAGTCGTCGGTGCGCAGGCCGTGCACGGGCTGGAAGCCGTGCCGGGCGCAGGCCCACGAGAGCACGCGGTCGCAGGGGTCGCGCGGGTCCGCCGAGCCGATCCAGTCGTCGTCCCTCAGTTCGGCCAGCGGCACCTGGGTCAGTCCGGCGCACCGGTGGTCCTGGGGCATCACCAGCAGCAGCGGATCGGTGAGCAGCGGGTGCAGCTCGAAGTCGTCGTCGAGGTCGAGCCGGTCGCCCGGCTGGGAGAAGACGAGGGCGGCGTGCAGTTCACGGGCGGCCAGCCCCCTGAGCAGGGCGGGCAGCTCGCCCTCGACGAGGGACACCTGTACGCCCTCCGCGCGTACGGCCTTCACGGCCGGAGGCAGCAGCAGCGCGCCCGCCGTCGGGAAGGTGCCGATGTGCAGCGTGCGCGCACCTCGCTCGGCCAGGTCCCGGACCTCCCGTTCGGCGAGCCGCAGCCGTTCGAGCACGGCCTCCGCGTGGGGCAGCAGCGCCGCCCCCAGCTCGGTGAGGGCGGCACCACGCGGGCCGCGCCGCACCAGACGGGCGCCGAAGTGCGCCTCCAGCACGCCGAGATGGTGGGTGACGGTGGGCTGTGTGTGGTGCAGCGACCGGGCTGCGGCGGCGAGGGAGCCCTCCTGCGCGATGGCCCTCAGCACGGCCAGCTGGCGAAGCTCGAGCATATAGACAGTCTATGGAGGGTGCGAGGTAACTCATGTATTCCTCGATATCCCGGCGGCTGCGAGGCTCACCCGCGTGAACAGCACGACCACCGCACCGACCACCCCACCGGCCGCCGCATCGAACACCGCACCGACCGCACCGGCCGGCACGCCGACCACCCCACCGACCGCCGCACCGGGGCCCGCGCTCCCGCCCGCCCCC
This sequence comes from Streptomyces tirandamycinicus, assembly GCF_003097515.1. Taxonomy (NCBI): domain Bacteria; kingdom Bacillati; phylum Actinomycetota; class Actinomycetes; order Kitasatosporales; family Streptomycetaceae; genus Streptomyces; species Streptomyces tirandamycinicus. The sequence continues at coordinate 274,023 of NZ_CP029188.1, forward strand.
GGCACCCCGTACGCGGACGCCCTCCGCGCCCAGGCCGGGCTCGACTGGCTCCGGCTGAACGTCCCCGGGCACGCCGCGGACCCGCAGGGCCGCCACCCGCTCGCCGCCCTGCTCGGCCCGGACGCGCTCCGCCTGGACTTCCCTCCCCTGCTGGACGGCATCGACCTCGGGGCCTCGTCTCCGCTCGGCGAGGCCCTGGCGCTGGCCGCCGAGGCCTGGGGGGCCCGCCGCACCTGGTTCCTCACCAACGGCGCCTCGCAGGGCAACCAGATCGCCTCGCTGGTCGCCCCCGCCCTCGGGCGGGTGCTCGTCGTCCAGCGCAGCGTGCACTCAAGCGTCGTCGACGGGCTCGTCCTGTCGGGCCTGGACTGCGCCTTCGTACAGCCGTCGGTCGACGCGGACCAGGGCATCGCCCACGGCGTCACGGCGGCGGACCTGGCGCGGACGCTCGCGGAGCACCCGGACGCGGCGGCCGCCTGGGTGGTGTCGCCCAGCTACTTCGGCGCGGTCGCCGACGTGTCCGCCCTGTCGGAAGCCGCCCATGCCGCGGGCGTGCCGCTGATCGTGGACGAGGCCTGGGGCTCGCACTTCGGCTTCCATCCGGCGCTCCCCGGCAACGCGCTGTCCCAGGGGGCGGACCTGGTCACCTCCAGTACCCACAAGCTCGCCGGCAGCCTCACCCAGTCCGCGATGCTGCACCTGGGGCACGGCCCCTTCGCGGACCGGCTTGAGCCTCTGGTGGACCGGGCGTTCCGCCTGGTCCAGTCGACCAGCGCGAGCGCCCTGCTGATGGCGTCCCTCGACGTGGCGCGTGCCTCGCTGGTGGCGGGCCGGACCGCCGTCGGGGCGTCGGTGGCGGCGGCGGACGCGGTGCGCGGCCTGATCCGCGGGCGGGGACGCTACCGGCTCGTCAGCGACTCCTTCGGGCGGTTCCCGGACATCGTGGCCGCCGATCCGCTGCGCGTCGCCGTGGACACCCGCAGCGGAGGCATACCCGGTCACGAGGCCCGCCGGCTGCTCCACCAGGATCACCGGATCATGGTCGAGGTGGCCACGGACTCCGCGATCGTCGCGGTGGTCGGCGCGGGCGCCGCTCCCGACGCGGACCGCTTCGTGGAGGCGCTGCACCGTCTGCCCGCGGCACCGGCCGGGGCGGCGGCGGACGAGCGGTCCCGGCTGCGGCTGCCGCCTCCCGGGCCCGCCAGGCTCACCGCCCGCGAGGCCTTCCTGAGCCGCACACGCACCGTCCCCGCCCGGGAAGCCGTGGGCATGGTCTCCGCGGACACCCTCGCCGCCTACCCGCCCGGTATCCCCAACGTGCTGCCGGGCGAGGTCGTCACCGCCGAGGTGGTCGACTTCCTGCAGCGCACGGCGGCCGCTCCGGGCGGCCATGTGCGCGGTGCGCTCGACCCCGCGGTCTCCCGGCTCCGTGTCGTCACCGGGGAGCCCCCGGCGGAAGCGGAGGACTCAGCGGGCTCGGCGGACGCGGGGAACTCGGCGGGCTCGGCGGGCTCGGCGGCCGGAGGCCGGTAGCTGCCGCGGTCCGGGCTGCCGCGGGGCCGCCTGCCGCCCGGCGCGGGCTACCAGGGCAGTGGCTGCTCGGTCCAGATGACCTTGCCGCTGCCCGTGTAGCGGGTGCCCCAGCGCTCGGCCAGCTGGGAGACGAGGAACAGTCCGCGCCCGCCCTCGTCGGTGGCCGTGGCCCGGCGCAGATGCGGGGCGGTGCTGCTGCCGTCGGAGACCTCGCAGATCAGCGAGCGGTCGCGGATCAGCCGCACTCCGATCGGCCCGCCGGCGTGGCGGATGGCGTTGGTGACCAGCTCGCTGAGGATCAGCTCGGTGGTGAAGGCGTCCTCCGCCAGCCCCCACTCCTCCACCACCCGGGCGGCCTCCGCGCGGACCCGGGCCACCGCGGCGGGCTCGGCGGGTACGTCCCAGGCGACGGAGCGGTTTCCGTCCAGCACCCGGGTCCGGGCGACGACCAGGGCCACGTCGTCGCGGGGCCGCTCCGGCAGCAGGGCGTCCAGCACCGCACGGCAGGTCTCCTCGGGTGTCCCGCCGGCGCGGGCGAGCGTGCGGCGCAGCAGCTCCAGACCCTCGTCGATGTCGCGGTGCCGGTCCTCGACCAGACCGTCCGTGTAGAGCACCAGGCTGCTGCCCTCGGAGAGGTGCAGTTCGGTGGACTCGAACGGCAGCCCGCCGAGGCCCAGCGGCGGCCCGGCCGGCACGCCCGGGAACTCGACCTCCCCGTCGGGGTGCACGATGACCGGCTCCAGATGCCCGGCGCGGGCCACGGTGCACACCCGGGAGGTGGGGTCGTAGATCGCGTAGAGGCAGGTGGCGCCGGTGAGCGCGGTGACCGAGCCGTCGGTGTCCTCGTCCTGGTCGATGCGCGAGACCAGCTCGTCCATGTGCCACAGCAGTTCCTCGGGCGGCAGGTCCAGGGACGCGAAGTTGTGGACCGCGGTGCGCAGCCGCCCCATGGTCGCCGCGGCGTGGAGACCGTGGCCGACGACGTCCCCCACCACGAGGGCGACCCGGGCGCCGGGCAGCGGGATCACGTCGAACCAGTCCCCGCCGACGCCACCGAGCCCGGCCTGGGCGGGCAGATAGTGGTAGGCCACGTCGAGGGCGGTCTGCTCGGGCAGGACCCGCGGCAGCAGGCTGCGCTGCAGGGCGACCGCCATCGAGTGCTCCCGGGTGTAGCGGCGGGCGTTGTCGATGTTCACCGCGGCGCGGGCGACCAGTTCCTCGGCGAGCGACACGTCGTCGTCGTCGAAGGGCTCCGGCTTCTCGGAGCGCCAGAACGTGGCGACGCCCATCGTCACGCCGCGGGCCCGCAGCGGGACGGAGATCATGGAGTGGATGCCGTACTCGACGAGCCGGTGGGCCCGCGCCGGTTCCTGTTCCTGCCATCCGGAGAACGCGGCCAGGTCGGCCTCCAGGATGGTCTTGCCCCTGGCGTACGCGACGGCCTGGGGGGTGGTGCTGACGAAGTGGATCAGCCGGCCCGAGGGGTAGAGGGGGGTGTCCGTCCTGACGCCGTTGAAGGCGATGCGGCGCATGTCGGTGCCGGTGTCCGCGGGCTCGTCACCGCTGAGCACGGGATCGGAGAGATCCACGGTGACGAAGTCGGCGAACCGGGGGACGGCGAAGTCGGCGAGCTCCTGCGAGGTGCGGACCACGTCGAGGGTGGTGCCGATCTGCATGCCGGAGTCGTAGACGAGCCTCAGCCGGCCCTGCACGGTGTCGGCGCGGCCGCTGAGGGCCCGGAGTTCGGTGGTGTCCCGCAGGGTGGCGACGGTGCCGCAGCAGGGACCCGAGCCGTCCGGCGGGGGGCCCATCGCGCGCTGGTTGACGGCGACCAGCTGGTGCTCGATGACGTGCACCTCGTCGCTGGCGGGGCGGCCGGACTCCAGCAGCCGGGCGATCTCGGGATCCATGGCGATGTCGGCGACGAGGCGTCCCTGGGCGTCCGGGGGGAGCGCGAGCAGCCGTCGCGCCTCGTCGTTGACGAGCACCAGCCGGCGGTCCTCGTCGACGATCAGCACCCCCTCCCGCACGGCGTGCAGGACCGCGTCGCGGTGCTCGTACATGCGGGTCATCTCGGCGGGCCCCAGGCCGTGGGTCTGGTGCCGCAGGCGCCTGCTGATCAGCGCGGCCCCGGAGGTGGCGACGGCCAGGGCGAAGGCGGCCGCGCCGAGCAGGACGGGAAGCTGGTCCTGGGCGACCGCGCCGGCCCGCTCGACCGTGAGTCCGGCCGCCACAAGACCGAGCACCTGTCCGTCCGCGTCGGTCACCGGAGCGACACTGCGGATCGAGGGGCCGAGGACACCGGCGAAGTTCTCGGTGACCGTGCGGCCGCCCGCCGCCGGGCCGATGGTGCCGGGGTACTTGCTGTCGATCTTCTGCGGGTCCGGGTGCGCGTACAGGGTCCCGTCCGGGCTCATCACCGCGAGGAAGTCGACGTCGGAGGACTTCCTGGCGGCCTCGGTCCTGCCCTGCAGTGCCGCGCTGGGGTCGGGGCCGCGCAAGGCTTCCCTGACGCCCGGTGCGGTCGCGTACGTCTCGGCGACGGCGACCGACCGGTTGCGCGCCTCACGCTCCCCGCCCGACCGGGCCTGCACCAGAAGCGCGGCGACGGCGGCGGCGACGAGCAGCAAAGCGACCGTCACCTGCAGGACGAAGACCTGGCTGGCGACGGTGCGCGTGCTCATCGTCGAGCGGAGGCGGCCGAGCAGTCCGGCCATGCTCCTATCTAACACCGGGCGGCTACGGCGGGCGACCGCTTCGGGGCGACCGGAGGGGGCGACGGGCGCGAGGGGGGCGGCGGGGGGGGCGGCGGGGGAGGTCCGGCCGCAGGGGGCGGGCCTGAGGAGGCCGAGGGGGGACCGGCAGGAGACCGGAGGGAGACGCCGAAGGGGGAGGAAGGCCTACCAGGAGCGCGCGGCGGCGACCGCCGGTGCGCGGCCGCCCCTCCCCCCTCCCCTCCGGCCCCGGGCCCTGCTCGGGCCCTGGTCAGGCCCTGCTCAGGCCCTGGTCAGGCGCAGCGTCACGAGTTCGAACGGGCGGAGGGCCAGGGACACCGTGTCGCCGGTGCGCTCCACCGTGCGTCCCCCGGCCACCGGACGCTCCAGCAGGTCCGTCGCCACCGCCCCGGCCAGCGGGAAGCCCGCCGTCAGCGTCGCGCGGGCGCGCCCGCCCCGTGACTCGTGGAACCGGACCACCACATCGCCGCCTCCGTCGTCCGCGAGCTTGACCGCGGTCACCACCACGGCGTCGTCGTCCACCGCGACCAGCGGTGCGACGGCGGCGTCCGCACCCGTCACCCGCCGCTCCGGGAGGTTCACGCGGTACCCCTCGCGTACCGCGTCGCCGATGGTCGCACCCGGTGCCAGCGCGTGCCGGAAGCGGTGGACCCCGTGGTCGGTCCCCGGGTCGGGGAAGCGCGGGGCGCGCAGCAGGGACGCCCTGAGCGTGGTCGTCGTACCGGAGTCGGCGGCACGGACGGTACGGGTCACGTCGTGGCCGTACGTGGAGTCGGTGACCAGCGCGACGCCCCAGCCGGGCTCGCCGATGTGGACGAAGCGGTGGTTGCAGGCCTCGAACTTGGCCGCCTCCCAGCTGGTGTTGGTGTGCGTCGCCCGGTGGAAGTGGCCGAACTGGGTCTCGGAGGCGTAGCGCTCGGCGTGCACGTCGAGCGGGAAGGCCAGCTTCAGGAACTTCTCGGTCTCGTGCCAGTCGACCTCGGTGTCGATGTCGAGCCGCTTGGCGCCCGGGGCGAGCGACAGCACCTGGGTCACCCTGGACGACCCGAAGGAGCGCACGATCCGCACCGCGGCCGTACCGGTGCCCTCCCCCGGCCCGGCGGGCTCCACCAGATCGGCGGGCTCCACCAGATCGGCCTCCACCAGGTCCGTCCCGGTGTTCCGGTAGAACGCGTCCACGTCCCAGGCGTCCCACATGTTCGGGAAGTCGGGGTGCAGTTGCAGCAGGTTGGCGGCGGCCCCGGGCGCGACCGTCTCGCGGTCGGCGCCGATGTCGTACGCCGAGACGACCAGGCCCCGCTCGTCGATCTCCACCCTGAGCAGCCCGTTGCCGAGGACGTAGCCGCCGCCCTCGCGCGGCCGCAGGTGCGCCGCGCCGCCGCCGACCGGCCGCGCGGCGCCCCCCGCGGGCACTCCGTGCCGGGCGTGCGGGGCCGAGTTGAAGACGAGTTCGGCGGTCCCGTCCCCGGCGAGTGCCCGCTGGGCGGCGTCGACGACGGCGTTCAGCTGCTCGGCGACCGCCGCGTACGTCCTCTCCGCCTCGCGGTGCACCCAGGCGATGGACGAGCCGGGGAGGATGTCGTGGAACTGGTGCAGCAGCACCGTCTTCCAGATGCGGTCCAGCCGCTCGTACGGGTACGGGAACCCGGTCCGCACCGCGGCCGTCGCGGCCCACAACTCGGCCTCGCGCAGCAGGTGCTCGGAGCGGCGGTTGCCCTGCTTGGTCCTCGCCTGGCTGGTGAGCGTGGCCCGGTGCAGTTCGAGGTACAGCTCCCCCACCCACACCGGCGGATCGGCGTACTCGGCCTCGGCCTTGGTGAAGAACGCCTCCGGAGTCTCCCAGACCACCCTCGCGGCGCCCTCGAGGTCGCGCATCCGGGCCGCCTTGGCGACCATCTCCCGGGTCGTGCCCCCTCCGCCGTCGCCCCAGCCGGTCGGGGCCAGCGAGTGCCGGGCGACGCCCTTGTCCTTGAAGTTCCTCGCCGCGTGGGCGATCTCGCTGCCCTTCATGGAGCAGTTGTAGGTGTCCACCGGCGGGAAGTGGGTGAGGATCCGCGTCCCGTCGATGCCCTCCCACCGGAAGGTGTGGTGGGGGAACGTGTTCGTCTGCGACCAGGAGATCTTCTGGGTGAGCAGCCACTTGGAGCCCGCCGCCTTGATGATCTGGGGCAGTCCCGCGGCGAAGCCGAAGGTGTCGGGGAGCCAGGCCTCGTCGTTCTCGATGCCGAACTCGTCCAGGAAGAACCGCTTGCCGTGGACGAACTGACGGGCCATCGCCTCCGATCCGGGCATGTTGGTGTCGGACTCCACCCACATGCCGCCCGCCGGCACGAACCGGCCGTCGGCGACGGCCTTCTTCACCTTGGCCCACACCTCGGGCCGGTGCTCCTTGACCCAGGCCCACTGCTGCGCCTGCGACATGGCGAAGACGAAGTCCGGTTCGTCCTCCAGCAGCGCCGTCATGTTGGAGGTGGTGCGGGCGACCTTGCGTACCGTCTCCCGGAGCGGCCACAGCCAGGCGGAGTCGATGTGGGCGTGCCCGACGGCGCTGATGCGGTGCGCCGAGGGCTCGGCGGGGGTCGCCAGCACCTGCTCCAGACGGGCCCGGGCGGCGGCGGCCGTGCCCGGGACGTCCTGAAGGTCGACGGCGTCCAGGGCCCGGTCCACCGCGCGCAGGATCTCCCGGCGCCGGGCCGAGTCCGCCGGGAGCTCCGGCATCAGCTCGCCCAGCACCTCGAGGTCCATCACCAGCTGCCAGACGCTCTCCTCGAAGACGGCGAGGTCCATCCGGGCCAGCCGGTACTGCGGCTCGGTGCCCGCGGTCTCCTTGTCGCCCAGTTCGGTGGGGAGGAACGGGTGGTAGTCGAGGATGACGGGGTTGGACGCCGCCTCGATGTGCAGCCGCACCTCCTCGCCGCCCTCGGCGGGCGCCCCGATCCGGACCCACTGGTTGCGGGGGTTCAGCCCCTTCACCGGGGTGCCGTCGGGCCGGTAGACGAGCCCTTCGCACTGGAACCCCGGCATGTTCTCGTCGAATCCGAGGTCGAGGACCGCCTCGACCGTCCGTCCGGCCCAGGCCGCGGGGACGGTCCCGGTGACCCGGAACCAGCTGGTCCCCCACGGCGCGCCCCACCTCGTGCCGACCGTGATCGGCGACGGTTCGGCGGCCAGCCCCTCCGCGACCGGTACGGGCTCACCGGGGGCGTTCCAGACGGCCACGTCCAGTGGGACGGACGCGGAGTACACGGCGGGTCGGATGCGCTCGTCGAGGACGCGCTTCAGTCGGGCCTCGACCAGGCCGCGGTCGTCATGCATGAGGTTCTGCTCCGTAAGGGGTCGGGGTGCGGGAGGTGCGGGCGGTCACCAGGGGTGGACGACGGAGACGGCGGAGGAGGCCGCGTAGAGCTCGCCGACGGCACGGATCTCGATGCGCGCGGCCCGTTCGCCCGGCTCCGGGCGCAGCCCGGGGACGTGGAAGGCGCTCTGGCAGGTACCGCCGAGGAAGCGGCGGTCGCCGCCGGGGAGGACGCGGTGCAGCTCGTAGTGGCGTACCGGGCCGGGCGCGGCGGTCCAGCGCAGTCGCAGTGCGGTGCCGTCGCCGGTGGTGGCGCGGGCGGTGACGCGTGGCCGGGTGGGGGGCGCGGGCGGCCGTGCGGCCGCGCACCGCACCGCGAGGCCGCCGAGCCGATAGGCCACGGCGCCGTCGCCGGTGAGCCGGACCCCGAGGGCGCGCAGCTCGCCGGAGAGACCGTTGAGCCGCAGGGTCGCGGTCGTCCAGCCGCTGCCGCCGCGCAGGGTCCCGGCGGGGACGTAGCGGTACGGGACCGGGTCACCGGGCCGGGCCGGTTCCTCCGTGGCGACGGCGAGTTCGACGGTCACGGGGCCCTCGTCCGCCCGGTGGGCGAGCTCGACGGCGGTGCCGGGGCGCAGCGGCAGCCGGGTCGCGTAGAGCTCCAGCGTCACCGGCGCGTCGACCGACCCGGCGACCAGGACGCTGCTGCCGCCGCGCCAGGCGTCGGCGAAGTCGAAGGAGACGGCCGGGCGGCGGCCTTCGGTCCGTACCACCCATCGGCGGCCGGGCAGCCGGTCCTGGAGGCCGAGGTGGTTCCACTCGGTGCCGGAGGTGACGGTGCCGCCGTCGTACCAGCGCAGTCCGTGGCCGGTGTTGAAGGTGGTGGCGAACGGCAGCGCGGTGACGGTGGAGCGGTCGGCGACGGCGGTCGCCGGGGCTCGCCAGCCGCCGTCGCCGTCCGGGGCGGACGGGTCGAGCGACTGCCCCGTCCAGAACCGGTCGTCGGCGGCGTGGAACCGGCCCGGCGTACGGTCCACGGGCAGGTGGTTGCGGGTCCACTCGGGGCGGTAGAAGCCGTAGGAGACGACGTGGTCCCGGTCGCGGGGAATGATCGCGTCCCAGTCGACGGCCTTGTTCCAGCCGTTCGCCTCGACGTCGACCCCGGCCCACAACTCGTAGCGGCTGCGTCCGAGTCCGGCCGCGCGGGTGGCGGAGGACGCCAGTCGGGACGGTGTCCAGCGGAAGTCCACGAACATCGAGTCGGCGGTCCGGAAGAAGTCCTCGTTCCGCTCGTTGAGCGCCCCCTGCCAGGCCACCGTGCCGCCGACCGTCATCGCGTCGTACCAGGTGATGCGCAGTCCCGCGGACTCGCCGCGGTCCCTGAGGTCCCGCACGAAGGCGAGCATCTCGGAGCCGAGGGCCGCGTCGCCGCCCTCCGTCTCCGCGTTGACGAACCAGCCGTCGAAGCCGTGGGCGGTGGCGACCTCGACCAGCTTCGCGGCGAGGGGGAAGCGGCCCAGGGGGTCGCGCCGCACCAGGTCCCGCGTCCACCGCAGGTCGCCGCCCCAGTGCACGGGCGGCAGGAACACCGTGCCGAGGACGGGGACGCCGTGGCGGTGGGCGGCGTCCACGACGGGGGCGTTCGGGGCCAGGATCAGGCCCTCCCCCGCCGAGCCGCCCCAGAAGACGAGTTCGTCGAGGTACGCCCAGTGGGTCAGTGCGTAGTAGTCGGCGGTCGGCGCGCCCTGGGAGGGGTTGCGGGAGGTGTGCCCGAAGGAGACGAGCGACTGGATACGGGCCTGGCCGGTGCGTGCCGTGCGGTTCGGCGGGACGGGTGTGAAGCGCGGGGCAAGCGGCACGGCCGCGGTGTTGAAGGGCAGGTCCGGGTCGTCCTCGGGCCGCCAGGTGCTGAGGCTGCGCCAGGTGACGCCCTCGCCGGGGGTGCCGGCGGGCAGCGAGTCGGGGAACCAGTAGGAGGCGTACGGCTGGAGGTCCGCACTCTCAGCGGCCGCGGCGGTGCTGCCGGGGCCCGGCACTGCGGCGGCGGGACCCGGGGCGAGGAGGGCGGCCGCGGCTCCGGCCGCTCCCGCGAGGACGACGCTGCGGCGGCGGGGGGCGATGGGCTGGGTCATGGTGTGCTCCGTTTCGTTGGCCGGCGAGGGACGGTGCGGTACGGAAGCGGTCCGTGCGGTGCGGTGCGGAAGCGGTCCGTGCGGTGCGGTACGGAAGCGGTCCGTGCGGTGCGGTACGAAAGCGGTCCGTGCGGTGCGGTACGAAAGCGGTCTTTCCGGTGCGGGCCGGATGATCAGGCCCGGTACGGGGGAGGTGCCGGGCCCGGGTGCGTCCCGCGCCCCGTGACCGGGCGTCGGGACCGGCGGGGCACGGCGGGGCACGGCGGCGGCCGGATGAGCCGGCCACGCGGCGGCCTGATCGACCACCGCCCCCGGAGGGTGGCACCGGAGCCGTGCGGGGACCTCGGGCGGCGGCTTCGGCGGTGTGCGGCCGTCGGCGGCGACGGCCGAGGGCGTCATCGGACCTCGTCCGGGGTGACGACCTCGGTGATGCCCCGGGCGGCGAGGTGCCCCGGGTCGTCCGCCCGGCCGGCCAGCACGGCGGCGGGCCGGACCCCGTCCGCGGTGAGCCGGGCGAAGGCCTCGAAGACGGCGCCGCCCGGCGCGCAGGCCGAGCGCCGCGGGGCGGTGCCGTCGTCGCCCGCGTCGACGACGAGGGCGGTGGTCCTGGGGACGGGCCGGTGCGGGTGCTCCCGCTGCTCCCGGACGATGCGGGCGATGGTCCGCCCCATCGGCTTGACCTCCCGGTCGCTGGTCATCAGGCCCAGGCCGTACTCGAGTTCGGGGAAGTCCGCCAGTGAGCGCGACACGTCGTGCGAGCACCACCAGGTGACACCCCACAGGTCCTCGCAGTCGAGGACGTTGGCGACGGTCGCCGCGGCGAAGGCGTCCGCCCGCTCGGCGGGGACCAGCGGTGCGGGCGCGCCGACCTCCTGCAGCCACACCGGGCGGTGCGGGTCGTCCGCCCATGCCTTGGAGAGTTCGACGAGGTAAGCGGCGTGGTGCTCGGTCGCCGTCCCGGCGGGGCCGTGGCGCTGTGCCGTGCCGTTGAAGACCCAGGAGTGCACGGCGGTGACGGCGCCCAGCCGGGCCGAGTGTCCGGGCGTGAAGGGCTGGTCGTCCTGGTACCAGGCGGCGTCGTACTCGGCGTGCAGGTGCAGCCGGCCCGGCGCGCCCTCCTCGCAGGCGGCCAGCAGCAGGCCCAGCCAGCGCTCCGCCTGCGCCGGTGTGATCCGGTCGGGGTCCGGGTGGGGTCCCGCGGAGAACTGGTTGACCTCGTTGCCGACGGTCATGCCGATGAAGTTGGGCCGGTCGGCGAGGGCCTCGGCGAGTGTGCGCAGATACTCGGCCTGGCCCGTGACCACGTCGGGGTCCGTGAAGAGGTTGCGGCGGTGCCAGGTCCGCGTCCAGGACGGCAGGAAGTCGAAGCTCGACAGGTGCCCCTGCAGTCCGTCCACGTTGACGTCCAGCCCGCGCTCCGCAGCGGCGTCGGCGAGCTGGACGAGCTGCTCCACGGCCCGCGGGCGGATCAGGGTGCGGTTGGGCTGGAAGACCGGCCAGAGCGGGAAGACCCGGACGTGGTCGAGACCCAGTGCCGCGACGGAGTCCAGGTCGGCCCGTACCGCGTCGAGGTCGAAGTCGAGCCAGTGGTGGAACCATCCCCGGCTCGGCGTGTAGTTGGCGCCGAAGCGCACGTGTGAGGTCATGAGCGTCCGAGGCTCCTGGGAGGGTTCGGGGACGGAAGATCCGGCGGACGGTCCGGCGGACGGTCCGGCGGACGGTCGTGTTGACGGTCGTGTTGACGGTGCGTCAGCCCTTGACGGCGCCCTCCCCCACGCCGCGGAAGAAGTAGCGCTGGAGGCAGGCGAACAGGACGATCAGCGGCAGTACGGCGATGATCGTGCCCGCCGCGACGAGGCGTTCGTCGTCGGCGAAGGTGCCGTGCAGATAGTTGAGCCCGATGGTCAGGGTGAAGTTCTGCGGATCGCTGAGCACGATCAGCGGCCACAGGAAGTCGTCCCAGGCGCCCATGAAGGCGAGGATGGCGACGACCGCCAGGGTGCCCTTGACGGAGGGCAGCGCGATCCGGGCGAACCGCTGCCACACGTTCGCGCCGTCGACGAACGCCGCCTCCTCCACCTCGTACGGCAGGTTGAGGAAGGCGTTGCGCATCAGCAGCACGTTCAGCGCGGACACCGACAGCGGCAGCACCACACCGGCGAGGGTGTCGTTGAGCCCGAGCCCGCGCATGGTCGTGAACAGGGCGATGATGATGCCCTCGACGGGTACGAGCATCGCCAGGATGAACGCGAGCGTGGCGGCCCTGCGGCCCCGGTAGCGCAGCCGGGCGAGGGCGTAGCCGGCGAGGGCGGCGCCCGTGCAGTTGGCCACGACGTTGACGACCGCGACGGTGAGCGAGTTGAGGGCGTAGTCCCACACGGGGATGGTCTCGGCGACGCGGACGTAGTTGTCGAACGTGGGCTGCTCGGGCAGGAAGGCCGGCGGGGAGGCGAAGATGTCCTCGTGCGGCCCCTTGAGCGAGGTGGACAGCTGCCACAGGAACGGCCCGACGGTCAGCGCGAGGACCGCCAGCAGAGCCACGTACCTCAGCACGATCTCCCAGCCGGGCATCCGGCGGCCGCTCCGGCGGCCGGTGACCCGGTTCCGGCGCCGGTCCGGCGCCGCCACGCCTGCCCCCGGCCGCTCCGCGCGGCCCTCACGCCGGCTCATGCGTCCTCCTTGCGGTCGGCGCGCAGCACCAGCAGCATCAGCGCGACGGTGACGGCGAAGACGACCACCGATATCGCCGCGGAGTAGCCGACCCGGCCGGAGAGCCCGGTGCCGGTGCGCTGGACGAGCATGACGAGGGTGGTGTCCTCGCCCGCGGGGCCTCCGCCGGGACCCGCCATCAGGTACACCTCGGAGAAGACCTTGAAGGCGGCCACCGAGGAGAGGGCCGCCACCAGCACCATGGTGGAGCGGACCGCGGGCAGGGTGACGGTGAGGAACCGGCGTACGGGTCCCGCGCCGTCCACGGACGCCGCCTCGTGGAGCTCTCGCGGGACGTTCCCCAGCGCGGCCAGATAGATGATCATGTAGTAGCCGAGGCCCTTCCAGACCGTGACCGTCATGGCGCTCAGCAGCAGCAGCCACTGGTCGCTGAGGAAGCCGACCGGGCCGGCCCCCACCACCTCCAGCACCGAGTTCACCAGGCCGCGTTCGTCCAGCAGCCACACCCAGATCAGGCCGACCACCACGATGGAGGCGACGACCGGGGTGTAGAACGCGGAGCGGAAGAACGTGATGCCCGGGATCTGCTTCTCCACCAGCAGCGCCAGCAGCAGCGGCAGGACGACCAGCGCGGGCACGACGCCGAGCACGTAGAGCGTGCTGTTGCGCAGGCCGATCCAGAACATCTCGTCGCCGAGCATCTCCCGGTAGTTGTCCAGCCCCACGAACCGGCCGGGCAGCAGGGTCCGGCGGTCCGTGAAGGAGTTGGCCACCGTGGAGAGGAACGGATAGAGGCTGAACGCGCCGGCGACCAGCAGCCCTGGGGCCGCGAACAGCCACGGGCTGACAGGCAGTTGCCGTCTGATCCGGCTCCGTCCGCCGCGTGGACGGCCGGTGGGCAGGGGGCTGCTCGGGGCGCGCCCCTTCGGCGCCTTGCCGGAGGCCGCCGCCGGTGAGGTGGTGGGGGTCGTCATGGCCGGGTCCCTGCTCGTCCGGGTCTCAGCTCTGCTTCAGCAGCCGGTTGCAGGCCTTGACAGCGTTGTCAAGGGCTTCCTTGGGGCTCTCCTTGCCCTGGAGCGCCCTCGCGACGGCGTTGCGGAGCTCGGTCTTCATCTGCTCGCTCATCAGCACCGGGGTGTAGTTGACCGCGGTCTTCAGGGACTCGGCGGCGGCGATCCGCACCCTGGTCGCATCGGTGCCGTCCTCCTTGGTGAAGTACGGGTCGTCGAGGGAGCCCGCGGTGCTCGGGAAGATGGCGACCTGCTTGGCGAACTCCATCTGGCGCGGGGCGTCGGTGACGAAGTGCGCGAAGGCGACGGCGGCCGGCGTGTGCTCGGTCCGGGCGTTCACCATCACGCCCATCACGTACATGTTGTCCTTGCCGGTGTTGCTGATCTGCTCGGTGATCCCGATGTTCTCGTACAGCGCCGGGGCCTGCTTCCGGAACTTCTCCAGGTCCAGCGCGGAGCCCGGGTTCATCGCCACCGCCTGGGTGAGGAACTTCTTGCCCGACGACTCGGGCGTCGCGGTCAGCGCCTGCGGGTCGAGCGCCTTGGCGTCGTACAACTCCTTGTACCTGGTGAGGAGTTCGACCCCCTTGGCGTCGTTGAAGGTGAAGGCCGTGCCCTCCTCGTTCATCAGCGGCACGCCGTAGCGGCCGAAGTCCTCGATGGTGGGGATGCTGGCCAGGGTGGCGATCCTGCCCTTGCTCTTCCCGGCTATCCGCAGCGACTGCTCGAAGAGCTCGTCGTACGTCGTGGGGGGCTTCTCCGCGTCGAGCCCGGCCTCCTCGAAGAGGCGCTTGTTGTAGAACAGCGGACCGGTGTTGAGGTACCAGGGGAAGGCGTACGTGCCCTCCAGGCCGGGGATCCGGTGACCGGCCCAGGCACCCGGCAGGTACTCCTTCTCGTACTTCGCGGCCGCCTGGTCGAGGTCGAGCGCGAGCCCGGCCTTGGCGAGCGGGGCGAGCAGGTCCGGGGAGACGTTCACGACATCCGGGAGGGTGCCCCCCGCGGCGTCGGCGCTCAGCTTGTCGGCGTAGCCCTCGGCGGGCTGGTCGACCCACTTCACCTCGGTGCCGGGGTGCTTCTTCTCGAACTCGGCGATGAGGCCGGTGAAGTAGGGCTTGAAGTTGGCCCGCAGGTTCCAGGTCTGGAAGGTGATGCTGCCCTCGACCTTGCCGGAGGCGTCCGCCCCGCCTCCACCGCCGGACGCGCCACCACAGGCGCTGAGCGGAAGGACGACGGCGAGGGCGGCGGCGGTGGCGACGGTTCTGCGAGCGGTACGGCGGGGGATGCGCACGGTGGATCGGCTCCTTTGCTCGGCCCGGCGTGGGCTGCATCCGGTGCACGGGATGCCGCGGACGCTGGGAGCAGACCCTGCATCGCGCTCCGGGAAGAAGTCAATGCACTGACCCGAGAAAATTCCCCTTCTCTCCCGCTTCTCTCACGTCACCGCAGTTCAGAGGCGTGTACGGGCCTGGTTGCCTGATCGGCTAATGCGCTTTAGAGTGCAACCACTCAAGCGCTTTAGTGCGTTGCGCGGATCAGGGCCGGGAAAGGAGCACGGGTGGCAGCGAATCCTCCGCCCGCCGAGGACGCGCCGCAGCGGGGGCGGTCCCCCGCCCGCCGGCCGAGGATGAAGGACATCGCCCGCCGCGCGGGGGTCTCCGAGACCGCCGTGTCGTTCGCTCTCAACGACCGGCCGGGGGTCTCCGAAGCCACCCGGGACCGGGTGCGCCGGGTCGCCGATCAGCTGGGCTGGCGGCCGAGCACCGCCGCCCGCGCGCTGTCCGGCGAGGGGGCGGCGACGGTGGGCCTGGTGGTCGCACGGCCCGCGGGGACGCTCGGCGTCGACTCGTTCTTCCTCCAGCTGATCTCCGGCATCCAGGAGGTGCTGTCCGAGCGCCATCTCGGGCTGTTGTTCCAGGTGGTGGAGGATCTGGACGCCGAGTGCGCGGTCTACCGCCGCTGGTGGGCCGAGCACCGGGTGGACGGCGTCCTCGTCGTCGACCCGCGCTCCGACGACCCGCGGCCGGCGCTGCTCGCCGAGCTGGGACTGCCGGGCGTGGTGATCGGTGGCGCCCCGGAGGAGGGCGGCCCCGGGCTGTCCACCCTGTGGGCGGACGACGCCGGTGCGATGGCCTCCGTCGTCGGCAGGCTCCACGCTCTGGGGCACCGGCGCATCGTGCACATCGCCGGGCTGCCCGGTCTCGCCCACACCGAGCGGCGCATCCGTTCACTGCGCGCGCAGGCCGAGCGGCTGGGGCTGGCCGAGGTCCGTTCCGTCACCACCGACTACTCGGACGCGGAGGGCGCCGCGGTCACCCGCGGAGTGCTCTCGGACGGCACGCCGCCGACCGCCCTGGTGTACGACAACGACGTGATGGCCGTGGCCGGGGTGGCCGTGGCGACGGGTCTCGGCTGCGCCGTGCCCGGGGACGTGTCCATCATCGCCTGGGAGGACTCGGCCCTGTGCCGCCTGGTCGACCCCTGGCTCGCGGCCCTGTCGCGGGACACGGTCTCCTTCGGCCGCAGCGCGGCGGGTGAACTCGTCGCCCTGCTCGACGGGGCGCCCGCTCGGACGGTCCGGGTGCCGGTCCCGGGACTGATCGAGCGGGCGAGCATCGGGCCGGCCCGCCCGGCGGCAGCCGGGCGGGGATGACCGGACGTCAGGCTCCGGAGGCCGACGTGCCACCGGGCCTGCGGTGCCACCAGTGGCGGCGGCGCGGGTGCACGGCGCGTCCGAGCCGGCGGCCGATGAGGAGGTAGCCCAGCACGGCGCCCGTGGTGTTCAGGATGACGTCGTCGACGTCGAAGGCACGGCCGGTGACCAGTGCGCCCTGGACGAGTTCCACCAGCACCATGACCGTGGCCGTCGCCAGCACCACCCGTACCAGCCCGCGCGTCTTCGGCATCAGGACCGGCAGCAGCACGCCGAACGGGACGCCCAGCAGGACGTTGCCGCCGAGCTGTTTGACCGTGTCGCGGAACGCCGGCTGGGACAGGTAGTCCCGGATGGACGACCCCGGTTGGACGTTGCTGTGGGCCAGTGGTTCCGACGCCGCCGAGGGCTCCAGGGTGAGCCGGGCGAGGACCACGCTGAAGGCGACCGTCGCCGCGAACGCCGCCAGCACGGCGAGCCCTCGCAGGAAGGGTGCCATCGGCGCGGCTGCCGCCGCTTGCGCTGCCGTCTTCGGTTCCGTCTTCGGCGCCGCTTTCGGTTTCGCTCCGGGTGCCGGCTTCGACGCTTTCGACGCCGCCTTCGATACCGGCTTGGTTGCCGTCTTGGTTGCCGTCTTGGATGCCGGCTTGGATGCCGCTTCGGTTGCCGGCCGGGCGCCGGCCTCCTTCGCCTTCGTGTCGTTGCCGCCGCTGCGCCACATGGTCGCCTCTCCCAGCCGTGTCGGCCCGTCAGTGCCCGCACCGGCTACCCGCGGTACACGGGCCTCATGCGCCCCGCCGGAGCCCCGCCCGAGCCCCTGCCGGACCCCCGCCGGAACCGCCGCCGGGGCGGCGCCCGGGACCCGGCCCGGGCCCCGCCGGAGGCCTGCCCGCAGCCGTCGCACGGCAGCACGGCACGGCACCCGGCCGAGGGACAATGGGCCCATGAGGCTGCTGCTGACGTCGGACACCCATGTACCCGGGCGGGCCCGGGAACTGCCCGGCGAACTGCTCGAGCAGATCGAGCGTGCCGACGCCGTGCTCCACGCGGGCGACTGGGTCGACACCGCCACCCTCGACCTGCTGGAGGCCCGGGCGCGCCGGCTCGTCGCGGTGTACGGCAACAACGACGGCCCGGCGCTGCGGGAGCGGCTGCCCGAGGTGGCCCGCGTGGAACTGGGCGGGGTGCGCTTCGGCGTGGTGCACGAGACGGGGCCCGCGCGGGGCCGCGAACGGCGGTGCGCGGAGCGGTTCCCCGACCTGGACGTCCTGGTGTTCGGCCACAGCCACATCCCCTGGGACACGGTGGCCGAGGGCGGCCTGAGGCTGCTCAATCCCGGCTCGCCCACGGACCGGCGCCGGCAGCCGTACTGCACGTACATGACCGCCGTGGCGGAGCGCGGGCGGCTGACCGGGGTCGGACTGCACCGGCTGCCGCCACGGCGGCCGTGAGGACGAGTGCCCACGGCGGCCGTGCGGACGGGGCCCCACCGCGGCCCTGACGCGGGCGCCGGTCAGGCGCGGTGGAGCAGGGCCTTCATGGCGTCGAGCAGGACCGTCTCCGGGTCGCGGACCGCACCGGGCGCCCGCCAGGCCACGAACCCGTCGGGGCGCACCACCACGGCGCCCTCGTCCGTTGTGCCGTGCAGTTCGGCCCAGTCACCCGACTCGGGGACGAGCTCCGCGTGCGGTTCCGTGCCGATCCGGTAGGCGTCCAGCGTGATGGACAGCTTCTCGGACACCTTGGCGGCCGCCGTGTGCCACGGTGTGCCCCCGGAGCCGGTGAGCAGCACGAAGTTCCGCTCGTACAGGTCCAGTGTGGACACCGTCCGCTCGCCGTCGTGCGGGTGCAGCCACATGTGCGGGGCGCGGGTGCCGGGGTCCCCGGAGAGATCCATCCGATCGGGTACCACGGCCATGTCGGGATCGGCGCCGACGACGGCACCGCGCGGGTAGCGGTAGCCCATGGCGACGGTGAGCATGCCGCGCTGGCGTCCGCCGACCATCTCGGGGCCGGGGGTGTAGCCCGGATGGCTGTGCTCCGCCGACCGCGCCGACGCGCGCTCGCTGGTGGCCTCCGCCACCGGCCGGCGCTCGGCCTCGTAGCTGGACAGCAGGCCGGGACCGGCGGAGCCGTCGAGGACGAGGGCAAGCTTCCAGGCGAGGTTGTGGGCGTCCTGGATGCCGGTGTTGGAGCCGAACGCACCGGTGGGTGACATCTCGTGGGCGGAGTCCCCGGCGAGGAAGACCCGGCCCTGGCCGTACCGTTCCGCGACCCGCTCGGCGGCGTGCCAGGGGGCCTTGCCGGTGATCTCCACGTCGATGTCCGGGGCGCCGACGGCCCGGCGGATGTGGTCGGCGCAGCGCTCGTCGGTGAAGTCCTCCAGCGTCTCGCCGGTGTCGGGCTGCCAGGGGGCGTGGAAGACCCAGTTCTCGGTGTTGTCCACCGGCAGCAGGGCCCCGTCGGCGCCCTCGGCGGTGAGGTAGCAGACGATGAAGCGCCGGTCACCGACGACGTCCGCGAGCCCGCGCGAGCGGAACGTGATGCTGACGTTGTGGAAGAGGTCCCCGTGGCCCGTCTGGCCGATGCCGAGCTGCCGGCGGATCGGGCTGCGGGGCCCGTCCGCCGCGATCAGGTAGTCCGCGCGCACGGTCCTGCGCCGCCCCGATTCGCGCTCCTGCACGACGGCGGTGACGCCGTCCGCGTCCTGCGCGAACGACACCATCTCGGTGGAGTAGCGCAGGTCGCCGCCGAGCTTGCGGGCGCAGTCCAGCAGCACCGGCTCCAGGTCGTTCTGACTGCACACGCACCACCCGGACGGGCTGAAGCGGGCGATCCCGCCCCCTGGGTCGATGTCCTTGAGCAGCCACTCCCCCGCGTCGCCGTGCAGCGAGGGGGTCTGGAAGATGCCGTGGTTGCCGGCGAGGAGCGACGCGGCCTGGTGGATGAGCGGCTCGGCCCCCGCGACCCGGAACAGCTCCATGGTGCGGACGTTGTTGCCCCGGCCGCGCGGATGCCTCGACGTGCCCGCGTGTCTCTCCACCAGCATGTGCCCGACGCCGAGCCTGCCGAGGAACAGCGAGGAGGACAGCCCCACCAGGGAGCCGCCCACGATGAGTACCGGTACGCGCTCGTCGATGTGTTCTTCCATCAGTAGCTCCAGCTCCAGCCGCCGGTAGGGGGGAATGGGGTTTCCATGCCCTGGCGAGAGGGGCTCGATCGCCCGGTTCACCCACCTGGTTCACACATCTCGCGCCACCCGTGGTACCGGCACAGGATCGAAGCCTGAAACCCCCGAGCCGGCTTCGTGCACCGCACGCGGCGGCCCCACCGTCTCGAAGGAGATGCGTGCATCATGACAACGCTTTCCGAACGTATATCCCAGTCGGCCTTTGACGGCTCCAGGCTGCGTGTCGTACTGCTGCTGGACCTTCATGACGGCGCTCAGCAGAACTTCCTGGAGGCCTACGAGCACATGCGCAACCAGGTCGCGTCGGTGCCGGGCCACATCAGCGACCAGCTGTGCCAGTCGATCGAGAACCCTTCGCAGTGGCTGATCACCAGTGAGTGGGAGAGCGCGCCGCCCTTCCTCGCCTGGGTGAACAGCGAGGAGCACGTCGAGACGGTACGGCCGCTCCACAACTGCGTCCGGGACACCCGTTCGCTGCGCTTCAGCGTGCTGCGCGAGACGGGCAGGCTGCACACCCCGCCGGCCGCGGACGCGACGCAGGGCGGGCTGCAGCCGTTCCCCCGAGTGGGTGACAACGTGGTGCGCCACGCCCTCACCTTCACGGTGAAGCCGGGCAGCGAGGCGGTCGTGGCGGACATCCTCTCGGGCTACCGGTCGCCCCAGTCGAAGGTCGACGAGCACACCCGGCTGCGCAGGACCTCGCTGTTCATGCACGGCAACCGCGTGGTGCGGGCGGTCGAGGTGGAGGGCGACCTGATGGCGGCGCTGCGCCATGTGGCCCGGCAGCCCGAGGTACGGGCGGTCGAGGAGGCCATCAACCCCTACCTGGAGCAGGACCGGGACCTGAACGACCCGGACTCCGCGCGGGTGTTCTTCACCCGGGCGGCGCTCCCCGCGGTGCACCACCTGGCCTCCGCGGGCACCGACGACGAAGCCGTCAAGCGGCACGCGCTGTACTACCCGGCCAAGCCCGGCTGCGGCATGGCGCTGGCGCGGCTGCTCGCCGGGCAGGACGAGGCGGCGGCGAGCGACCCGTCGACCCCGATCGACAGCAGCACGATCTTCCAGCGGGACGACATCGTCGTACGCCTGGTCGACGTGCGCGGTTCCGGTGACGCGGCGCCGCTGCAGGTGATCGGGGCGCACGGCCCGCGCAAGGCGGCCATGCTGTCCCGCCTGCTGGACAGCGAGGCGCTGGGCATCGACGCCCCGGCCACGGAGGAGGACATGTCCAAGCTGCTGTCGTCCGCCGACATGCGCCCGATCACCGATCGGCACGCCCCCTGACCCGTGCGGCCGGCCGTCCAGGCACCCGCACACCCCGAACCGCCGGCGCCACACCGCACGGCCACGTGGAGGAACCCGTCATGACCACACCCCATCGCATCGTCGACCTCAGTGAGACCCAGCACAACACCAAACGCGGCGGCGACCTGCGCGCCATGCTCACGCCCACGGCGGTGGGCGCCACGAGCGGCTTCATGGGCCTGGCGACCGTGGAGCCCGGCGACCGCATCGGCGAGCACTACCACCCGTACTCCGAGGAGTTCGTGTACGTCGTGTGCGGGGAGATGGAAGTCGACCTCGACGACGAGACGCTGCCGATCCGGCCGGACCAGGGGCTGTTCATCCCGCCCTATGTGCGCCACCGGTTCCGCAACGTCGGCAGTACGCAGGCCCGGATGGTCTTCCACCTCGGGCCGCTGGCCCCGCGGCCGGAGCTGGGCCACGTCGACACCGAGGAGACGCCGGGAGCCGAGGCCGGGGCCGCCCACCGGCCTCCGGAACGCACCGGGACGGCTTCATGACCCGGCGCGTCGCGGTCACCGGTGTCGGCATAGTCGCGCCGGGAGGTGTCGGGATACCGGCGTTCTGGGACCTCCTGGCCGACGGTCGCACGGCGACGCGCGGCATCACCCTCTTCGACCCGGCCGGCTTCCGCTCGCGGATCGCCGCCGAGTGCGACTTCGACCCGCAGGAGCACGGCCTGGGCCCGGAGGAGGTGCAGCGTGCGGACAGGTACGTCCAGTTCGCCATGGTCGCCGCCCGGGAGGCGCTCCGGGACGCCGGTCTCGACCCGGAGAAGGAGGACCCGTGGCGGATCGGGGTGTCGCTGGGCACCGCCGTGGGCGGCACCACCCGTCTGGAGCACGACTACGTCAAGGTCAGCAGTTCGGGCCGGCGCTGGGACGTGGATCCGAGCGAGGCGGAGCCGCAGCTGCACCGGGCGTTCTCGCCCAGCGCCCTCGCCTCCGAGGTCGCCGAGCAGACGGGCGCCCACGGTCCGGTGCAGACCGTGTCCACGGGCTGCACCTCCGGGCTGGACGCGATCGGGTACGCCTTCCACGCGATAGAGGAGGGCAGGGTCGACGTCTGCATCGCCGGCGCGTCGGACTCGCCGATCTCCCCCATCACGGTGGCGTGCTTCGACGCGATCAAGGCCACGTCGCCCAACAACGACGATCCGGCCCATGCCTCCCGGCCCTTCGACGCGCGCCGTGACGGGTTCGTCATGGGCGAGGGCGGAGCCGTGCTCGTCCTGGAGGAACTCGAGCACGCACGGGCCCGCGGGGCCACGGTGTACTGCGAGATCGGCGGCTACGCCACGTTCGGCAACGCGTACCACATGACGGGTCTGACCCGTGAGGGTCTGGAGATGGCGCGGGCCATCGACAGCGCCCTGGACCACGCGCGGCTCGACGGGTCGGACATCGACTACGTCAACGCGCACGGCTCCGGTACGCAGCAGAACGACCGGCACGAGACGGCCGCCGTGAAGCAGTCGCTCGGTTCCCACGCGTACAAGGTCCCGATGAGTTCCATCAAGTCCATGGTGGGCCACTCGCTCGGGGCGATCGGGGCGATCGAGGTGGTCGCCTGCGTGCTGGCGCTGGCCCACCAGGTGGTGCCGCCGACGGCGAACTACGAGACCCCCGACCCCGAGTGCGATCTCGACTATGTGCCGCGCACGGCGCGCGCCCTCAGGCTGCGCAACGTGCTCTCGGTCGGCAGCGGATTCGGCGGGTTCCAGTCCGCCGTGGTCCTGACCCGGCCAGGAGGGAGGACACGATGAGTCCTCGGCAGGACCGGCGACCGGTCGTCACCGGAATCGGTGTCGTCGCCCCCAACGGGGTCGGTACCGATGCCTTCTGGAAGTCCACCAGGGAGGGCATCAGCGTCCTCGACCACATCACGCGTGAGGGCTGCGACCACATGCCGGTCCGGGTCGCGGGAGAAGTCCGCGGCTTCGACCCCGAATCCCTGGTCGAGGAGCGCTACCTCGTCCAGACCGACCGGTTCACGCACTTCGCGATGGCGGCGGCCGACATGGCGCTGGCCGACGCGCGGATCACCGCGGGCGACTACAGCGAGTCGCCGTTCGCCGTGGGTGTGGTCACGGCGGCCGGTTCCGGCGGCGGCGAGTTCGGCCAGCGGGAGCTGCAACGGCTGTGGGGACAGGGGTCGCGCTATGTGGGCCCGTACCAGTCCATCGCCTGGTTCTACGCGGCGAGCACCGGTCAGATCTCCATCCGCGGCGGGTTCAAGGGCCCCTGCGGTGTGGTGGCCAGTGACGAGGCGGGCGGTCTCGACGCCCTCGCGCACGCGGCCCGGGCCATCGGCCGGGGCACGGACGCGGTCGTCATCGGGGCGGCGGAGGCACCGCTCGCGCCGTACTCGCTGGTCTGCCAGCTCGGGTACCGGGAGCTCAGCACGTGCGAGGACCCGGAGCGGGCCTACCGGCCCTTCACCCCGGGCGCGAGCGGCTTCGTGCCCGCGGAGGGCGGGGCCATGCTCGTCGTCGAGGCGGAGGAGGCGGCCCGCCGCCGCGGCGCCTCGGTCCGCGCCGTCGTGGCCGGTCACGCGGCGACGTTCACCGGGGCTTCCCGGTGGGAGGAGTCGCGTGAGGGGCTGGCCCAGGCGATCCGCGGCGCCCTGGCGGAGGCCGGCTGCGCGCCCGAGGAGGTCGACGTCGTCTTCGCGGACGCGCTCGGCATCCCGGACGCGGACCGCGCCGAGGCCCTGGCGCTCGCCGACGCGCTGGGGACGCACGGCCGCCGGGTGCCGGTGACGGCGCCCAAGACCGGTACCGGCAGGGCGTACTGCGGAGCGCCCGTGCTGGACACGGCCGCCGCGGTGCTCGCCCTGCAGGACGGCGTCATCCCGCCCACGCCCAACGTCTTCGACGTGTGCCACGAACTGGAGGTGGTCACCGGCAGGCCGCGGCCTGCCGAGCTGCGCACGGCCCTGGTGCTGAGCCGGGGACTCATGGGCTCGAACGCGGCGCTCGTGCTGCGGCACGGCGCCAACACCCGGTGAAGAACCCTGAGAAGGAGGACCTCATGACCATGCAGATCTCCAAGCTGACCATCGAAGAGCTGGCCGCCCTGATGAAGAAGGGCGCCGGTGTCACCGTCGACCCCGCGGAGATGGGCGGCCGCCCCGAGGCGCGGTTCGACGAGTACGGCCTCGACTCCCTCGGCCTCCTCGGCATCGTCGGGGAGCTCGAGAACCGCTACGGCCGCGCGCTCCCGCAGGACGCGGACCGCTGCAAGACCCCGCGGGAATTCCTCGACCTCGTCAACAACTCCCTCATGGCAGGAGCCTGAAGTGTCCGGGCACACCGAGAACAAGATCGTCATCAATGCTCCGATGGACCTCGTCTGGGAGGTCACCAACGACATCGAGAACTGGCCCGAGCTGTTCAGCGAGTACGCCTCCGTCGAGATCCTGGAGCGCGAGGGCAACCGGACCAGGTTCCGGCTGACCATGCACCCGGACGAGAACGGCACGGTGTGGAGCTGGGTGTCGGAGCGCGTCGTCGACCCCGGGGCGAGGACCGTCCGCGCCCGCCGGGTGGAGACGGGGCCCTTCCAGCACATGGACATCCGCTGGAAGTACGACCGGACGTCCGGCGGCGTCCTCATGCACTGGACCCAGGACTTCGCGATGAAGCCGGACGCCCCGGTCGACGACGACTGGATGACCGACAACATCAACAAGAACTCCAAGGTCCAGATGGCCCTGATCAAGGAGAAGATCGAGCAGCGTGCCCGGGAACACGGCGCGCCGGTCTCGGTCCACTCCGACTGACCGCCCACCGAAGGGAACCCCCTCGATGCACCACGCCCTCATCGTCGCCCGTATGGCACCGGACTCGGCCCACGACATCGCCAACGTGTTCGAGGCCTCCGACCGGGGCGAACTGCCCGATCTGGTCGGGGTGACCCGGCGCAGCCTCTTCCAGTTCGGCGATGTCTACCTCCATCTGATCGAAGCCGACCGGCCGCCGGGGCCGGCGGTGGCCAAGGTGGCGGACCACCCCGCGTTCCGTGACATCAGCGACAAGCTCTCCGCGTACGTCAGCGCGTACGACCCGAAGACCTGGCGCAGCCCGAAGGACGCCATGGCCCGCGAGTTCTACCGCTGGGAGCGTGCGGCGAAGGGATGACACGGCACACGGCTCGCCGGCTCCGCGTGCGGACGCGGAGCCGGCGAGGGGGGTGCGGCCCGGCGGTCAGCCGCCGGGTGTGACGCTGTCGAACGCGTGGAGGTACGCGTTGACCGGGCGGACGTCGCCGACCACCAGGCCGGCGTCCGCCATCCTGCCGGCCATGCTCTCCCGGGTGTGCTTCGCACCGCCCACGTTGAGCAGCAGCAGCAGGTCCATCGAGGTGGTGAACTTCATCGACGGGGTGTCGTCGACGAGGTTCTCGATGACCACCACCCTGGCCCCCGGACGGGCGGCCGAGACGACGTTGCGGAGGGTCCTGCGGGTGCTGTCGTCGTCCCATTCCAGGATGTTCTTGATGATGTAGACGTCGGCCTCGACGGGGATCGCCTGCCGGCAGTCGCCGGGGACGATGGTGACCCGGTCGGCGAGGGTCCCGCCGTCCCGCAGCCGGGGATCGGCGCCTGCCACGACGCGCGGCAGGTCCAGCAGCGTCCCCCGCAGGCCGGGGTTCTTCTCCAGCAGGCTCGCCAGGACGTGGCCCTGGCCGCCGCCGATGTCCGCGACGGTGGCCGCTCCCGTGAGGTCGAGCAGCTCCGCCACGTCCAGCGCC
The DNA here is from genome assembly GCF_003097515.1 of Streptomyces tirandamycinicus. Classification (NCBI taxonomy): domain Bacteria; kingdom Bacillati; phylum Actinomycetota; class Actinomycetes; order Kitasatosporales; family Streptomycetaceae; genus Streptomyces; species Streptomyces tirandamycinicus. The sequence goes on from NZ_CP029188.1 coordinate 299,300, forward strand.
GACTGCATGCTGGAGGTCGTCATGGCCTGGTTGAAGACGTGCGCGGATTCGTGCGCGTCCTCGTGGAGGTAGTCGAAGAAGCCCTTGCCGTACAGGCCGTCGAAGACGCTGCTGCCGGTGCGTACCGCCTCGTCCAGGCGCGGCCAGGCGTCCCAGGTCCACGGCTCGGTGCACCACAGGGAGATGTACTTGAGGCTGTGCGGGTCGTCCTCCCGCAGCAGCCGCGACATCTCGGTGTGGGCGAACGTGCCGTCCGCCTGCTCGGCGAAGATGCCGTAGCAGGTCAGCGCGCGCAGCATCCGCCGCAGGGCCCGGGGGTCGGCCCCGACGGCCGCCGCCAGCTCCTCGGCGCCGGCCGGGGACTCCCCCAGCGCGTCGGCGACGCCGAGCCGGGCGGCGGCGCGGACCGAGGCGGCGAGGGCGGCGCCGAAGACGAGCTCCCTCAGCCGCATCGACGGCGGGGTCGCGGTGCGGACGGTGCTTCCCGCGGTGTCCGTCGCGTTCGCGGCCGCACCGGTCGTGCCGGTCGTCATGCGCACGTCCCCGCCTTCTCGGAGACGCGGCAGTAGTTGCCGGAGAAGACGTTGCCGGTGCCGGTGTCCCGGTTGGCGAGGTCCGCCGGGCGGTTGGCCAGCAGCATGTTCGACTGGATCATGTTGCCGGTGTTGGGGGCGCCCACGATGCTCTTGAAGAGCACGATCCCGCCGGAGAACGGGGAGGTGCCGACGTTGCTCCAGACGGCGTTGGAGGCGATGGTCGCGCCCTCGACGCCGGTGAGCACGATGCCCGCGCCCTGGATCCTCGGCAGCCGTGCGGTCTTGGCGCAGGACTTGTTGTTGTGGTGCACGCGGTTGCCGCGCACGGTCAGGTCGCCCGTCCGCGGGACGCCCTCGTCGCCGACGACGAACATGCCGGCGCAGTTGCCGGTGACGACGTTGTTGTTCACGTACAGGTTCCGCAGGCGCCGGACGGTGACGCCGATGCGGTTCCCGGCCAGCAGGTTGTCCATGACCACGGTGCGCCGGGTGTTGACGGCGCCGGCCTCGGTGTCGATGGTGTTCGACACGAAGATGCCCGCGTCCCCGTTGTCACGGGCCGCGTTCCCCCGGATCTCGGACCGCAGGGACCGCTCCTGGGCGATGCCCCAGTTGCCGTTCGCCACCGCGGTGACCTCACGGATGCTCAGCTTGTTGGTGCGCGACGCCCAGATGCCGTTCTTGGTGAACTTCGACACCGTCAGCGAGTGGATCCGGACGTTGGTGGCGGGCTTCGCGTCGGTGCCCAGGACGCAGATGCCGTGGCCGCCCAGGCCGCAGACGTGTGTCGCCTTGGCCGTGGACGGCTGGAGGACGGTCCGGTCGCCGGCGCCGCGCAGCGTCAGGTCGGACTTCCTGATCAGGACGCTCTCCCGGTAGACGCCGGGGGCGATGTCGATGGTGTCCCCGGGCTTGGCCCGGTCGACCGCGAGCTGGATCGACTCACCGGGGACCACGTCGTAGGTGGTGCGGGCGCCTGCCGGCGCCGCCACGCCCAGCCCCGAGGTCACCATGAGAGCCACACAGCCGAGGTACATGAACTGTCGTTTCGTCATGAGCTCAAATTATGAGGCGAATAGGACAAGTCGCCACATCACTCGTCCATCAGGAGCGTGTCGTGGAACCCTCCCGGGAAGGCCGGTTCAGCACGGGCCGTGCCCCTCGATGCGGCGCAGCCGCTCGGCGTCACCCGTCCGGGGGCAGGTGGCGCAGGCCTCGGCCGGGCGGATCGTGTAGTGGAGGCAGCAGCCGGCCCGGGTGCGGGTCGGGTACGTCCGGCCCTCGCGGCCCGTGAGAGGGCGGAAGTCCGCCCCGCCGGGGAACGGGGGAACGGGCCCCGGCAGCAGTTCGGACGCGGCGCGCACGCCCCGCTCCTCCTCCCCCAGCATCCGGCCGAGGTACCAGACGCCCGACACCAGGTCGTCGCCGGCCATGCCCCACAGCGCACGGGGACCCCGGCGCACCCGCGGGGCGATCGCGGCCAGCAGGGGACCCACATGGCCGGCGAAACCGGCGCGCAGCTCCGCGCGCAGGGCCCCCTCGTGCGGCAGCACCCGTACGCCCGGCAGCCCGGCGGCCGGATCGCCGGGGAGGCAGGCGAAGCCGCCCGGGACGACGGCGAACGCCCCGGTGGTGAGGCTGACGCGGACGTCCTGGGGCCGAAGCCGCGGGACCCGGCGCTCCAGGCACCAGGGGCCGCTCATCAGCAGGCCGACGGACCAGAGGTAGCCGTGCAGCGCACGGGAGGCCGCGACGTCGGGACGCGGGGTGCGGCCGTGGTCGTGCTCCACCCGCAGGGTCTCGGCGGCGAGCAGGGCGTCCAGGAACTCGGGGCGGCCGGCCAGTTCGGCACCGTCGGCCCAGCCCTGGGGGGTCCGCGAACCGGGCTCCGCGACCCGCGCCTGGAGAGCGGGGCAGAGCGCCGCGAGCCTGCCGAGCGCCGAGCCGGTCAGGGCGGAGGAGCTCACGGCGGGGGCGGGAGGGTACACCGGAGCCAGGGTCACGGACGCTCCTCGACACGACAACCGACACGGATGAGGTAAGGCGAGGCTCACCTTAACCACACAAGTGATCTCCGGCGCCAACCGGGGCCGTGTCGCGCCGAATTGACAGACTTAGGTGTGCCTAACCTAGGCTCTCGCCCCGTGATCCGGAACCGTTCGGATCACCGGATCCGAGCGCGGAGTGACCCCTCATGCGGTTGTACCTGCTTGCCCTGAACCCGACCGACTCGGTCACCGAGGGATTCCTCCCGGCCGCCCGCCGGCTGGGGCTGGACGTCACCCTGCTCACCGACCGGCCCGCCGCGCACCGCGCCGTGTACCCGGACGTCGAGGTGCTGGAGTGCGACGTACGCGACTTCCGGGCCGTCATCTCCCGGGTGTCCGCGCACGGCATCCCCGAGGCGGTCTTCACCAACAGCGACCATCTGCAGACCCAGGCCGCGCTCGCCGCGGACTACTTCGGGCGGCCCGCCAAGGACTGGCGGGCCGCGCTGCGCACGAAGGACAAGGCCGAGATGCGCCGGGTGCTGGCCGCCTCCGGCGCCGGCACCGTGCGGTCCGCGGAACTCGCCGCCGGGCAGGACCCGGCCGCCGTCGCCGCGCGGATCCCCTACCCGTGTGTGGTCAAGCCGCGCGAGGGCGTGGCCAGCGAGGACGTCGTCATGGCCGGGGACCCGGCGGAACTGGTGCGGCGCTGCGAGGAGATCCGGGCGCGGCGGCCGGGGGCCGCGCTGGTGGTCGAGGAGTACCTGCCCGGCGAGCTGTTCACCCTGGAGACCCTCGGCGACGGGCGGGTACGCCATGTGCTGGGGGGATTCCGCACCGAACTGTCCCCTCCCCCGTACTTCGTCGAGGAGCGGCTGACCTACGTCCCCGGGCATCCGCCGGACGTCGAGAAGCAGGTACTCGCCCAGCTCGACGCGCTCGGCGTCGGGTTCGGCGCCTGCCACACGGAGTTCACCCTGCACCAGGGCCGCGCGCGGATCGTCGAGGTCAACTACCGTGCCATCGGGGACCAGTGCGACCTGCTGCTCGCCGGGCTGCTGGACATACCGCTCTTCGAGCACGTGCTGCGCACGCATCTCGGTGAGCCGCTCCCGCCGGACCTGGGGGCGCGGGCCGGCGGAGCGGCCAGGCTCGACTACCCGTGCGCCGACCGGGCCGGGACCCTGACCTCGGCACCGGGGGCGAGCGAAGTGGAGGCGGACGGGGTGAGGCTGACGTACCGGCCGCTGCGCGGTGTCGGCGAACGCCACCCCGTGTACCGCACCAACCGCGACTTCCTCGGCGTGGTGCGGGCCACCGGGACCGACCCGTCGGCCGTGGACCGCGCCGTGACCGGGTTCCTGGCCGCACAGCGCTGGGAGATCACCCCGTGACGGTCCCCGCGGCGGGCACGGCGGGTCCGGCCGGAGGGACCGGCCCGGCGGCCGCCGGGGCCGAACTGCTGCTGCGGGTGCTCAGCGCGCTGCTGCGGGAGGACGTCGTGGGGCTGCGCAGCCGCGGCCGCCCGGTCGAGCGCCCGGACGGGACGTGGCTGCGGCTGGCTGCCCCCGGGCCCGGCGCGCTGCTGCTGCCCGTGCGCGAGGACGGCTTCCAGTGCACGTGGCAGGCGAGGGAACCGCTGCTGCGCCGGGAGCCCGACGGGGTCGATCTGACGGACACCGACGCCGTCCTCGCCGAACTCCGCTCCCTCGCGCCACCGGTGGACCGCGCCGGCTTCGACGCGTTCGCCGAGGAGTGCCGCCGGGCGCTCGCCGCCGCCACGCTGCACCACGCCACGGAGGAGGAGGTGCTGCGGACGCTCGCGGAGCGCCACGGCGCCGATCCGGCCGACTGGACCGGACTGCCGGGCGGGCTCGCGCTGGACACCCTCGCCGCCCGGCTGGACCACCCGGTCTACCCCACCGCGCGCGGCAGGTCCGGCCTCGGCGGCGCGGCACTGCGGGCGTACGCACCCGAGTTCCACCCCCGGTTCGCGCTGCGCTGGCTCGCCGTGCCGCGCGAGGACGTGACCGCCGCCGGCCGGCTCCCCGGCCCGGCGCCCTCGGCCCTCGGGCTGTCCGGCCTCGACGACAGCCATGTCGCCCTGCCCGTGCACCCGCTCACGGCGGCGGGCCCGCTCGGCGACGCGGTGCGCGCCGCGGGGCTCGAGGGCCGGGCCGTGCCGGCGCCGCGGGCCCGTCTGGACGTCGTCCCCACGCTGTCCATGCGGACGGTCGCCCTCGCCGCCCGGCCCGGGATCCACCTGAAGCTTCCGCTGGCCACCTCCACCCTGGGCCGGCTCAACCGGCGCACCATCAAACCCGGAACCCTGTCCGACGGAGCCACCGTCCAGCGTCTGCTGCAGACCGTGACCGCCCGCGAACCGCGGTTCCGGGACACCGTCCTGCACGCCGACGAGACCCGTTTCGCCCACGCCGGGCACGAACTCCTCGCCGTGCTGCTGCGCCGCCAGCCCTCGGGCCTCGACGGCTGCGCCGTGGTGCCGATGGCGGCCCTGCTCGCCCGGGCACCCGGCGGGCGGCTGGTCGTCGACCACCTGGCCGACCGCTACCACGGCGGCGACCCGGTCGCCCTGCTCGACGCCGTACTCACCCTGCTCCTGGACTTCCAGACCACCCTCTTCGGGTACGGGATCGCCCTGGAGTCCCACCAGCAGAACGTGTCGCTGGTGCTGGACGCGACCGGCCGAAACCCCCGGCTGCGGCTGCTCCTCAAGGACAACGACGGCCCGCGCGTCCACGGCGAACGGCTGCGGGCGGCGCTCGGCGCCGGCGCACCCGGGCCCGGCGACTTCGACGACCCCCGCATCCTCACCGACGGAGACGGCCCGCTCGCCGACCTCTTCACCACCGTCACCGTCCATCTGTGCGCCGGGGCCTACGCCTTCGGCCTCGCCCGGCACGGCCGCGCCCCGCTGGACCGGCTGCTGCGGCTCGTCCGCGACCGGCTGGCGGAGGCGGTGGAGCGGCTCGGGACCGGGCCGGGCGAGCCGGGAGCCGTGCTGCGGGCACGGGTGCTGGACGCGCCCGCGCTGCCGGTGAAGGCGATGGTGACCGCGGGAACCCTGCTGGCCAAGGAACGTTCGGGAGCGTCCGACATCAACAAGCACTACACCACCGGCCCCAACTACCTGCTGCGGGGAGTGTGATCCGGGATGACCTCCACACATCCTTCCGCACACCGCTCGGCCCTGGCCGGTCCGCCCACCGCCGACGAGGCGGTGGCCCACACCCTCCTCAACTGCCTGCTCCGCGAGCTGTGCGGACCCGGGCACCGGACCGCCGTCGCCGACGGGCACCTGCTGCTGCGGCTGCCCCGCCGCGGGGTGCTGCTGCGCGTCGCGCTGCGCCGTACGTCGCTGCTCGGCGCCCACCGGTTCACCGGCCCGGTCACCGAGGAGACACCGGGCGGCTGGTCACCCGTCGGCTGGCGGCGGCTCGCCGAGCACGTCCACGCGGAGCTGACCCTGCGCACGGGCGTGCGCAACGACGAGTTCCTGGACCAGGTCGCCTCCAGCCACCGGGGCGTCGCCGCCGCGCTCGCCGCGCCGCGCCCCGCCGCCGGGGGCTCCGGTCCGCCGGCCGGGTCCGCCGCGTACCTGGCATCGGAGCAGTCCCTCGCCCTCGGGCACCGCTTCCACCCCACGCCCAAGGCCCGCGGCGGGGACGCCGCGACCTGGGCGGCGTACGCCCCCGAGGCCGGAGCGGCGTTCCCGCTGCGGCTGCTCGCGGTGCGGGAGGACCTGGTCGCCGGGGACTCGGCGGAGCCGGGCGCCGATGCGGCGCTGGACCGGCTGGGCCGCGCGCCGGACGGCTACCGGCTGCTGCCCGCGCATCCCTGGCAGTACACGCTGCTGCGGGACGACCCCCGGCTGCGCACCGCCCTCGCCCGCGGCGAGGTGCTCGACCTCGGACCCGGCCCGGCGGCGTTCGCGGCGACGGCCTCCGTCCGCACCCTGTTCGACGGCGACGCCTTCCTGAAGTTCAGCCTCAACGTCCGCATCACCAACTGCCTCCGCAAGAACGCGGGGTACGAGCTCGCCGGCGCCGTGGCGCTCACCCGGCTGCTGGAGCCGGTCCTCACCGAGCTGACCGCCCGCTTCCCCGGCAGCGACCTGCTGCGCGAGCCGGCCTACCGCAGCCTCGCCCTGCCCGGAGCGGACGGTGTGCCGGTACCCGGGCTGCTGGAGGGCTTCGGCGTGATCGTCCGCGAGGGACTCGGCAGGCGGCTGCGGCCCGGGCTCACCCCGCTGCTCGCCGCCGCGGTCGCCGACGAGTACCCCACCGGGCCCGCCCATGTCTCCCGGCTCCTCGCCGACACCGCCCCGCGCACCGCCCTGTCCTGGTGGCGCGCCTACCTGGCGCTGCTGGTGCCTCCGGTCCTCGCCGCGTACTTCGACCACGGCCTCGTCCTGGAGCCGCATCTGCAGAACGTCCTCGTCTGCGTGGACGACGGGGGCCACCCCCGCCAGGTGCTGTTCCGCGACCTGGAGGGCACCAAGCTGCTCCCGGACCGGCACGCGGCCGCACTCGCCGCGCTGCCCGCGGACGTGGCGGGGCCCATGACGTACGACGCCGCACGCGGGTGGGACCGGGTGGTCTACTGCCTCCTGGTGAACCACGTGTCCGAGATGCTGGCCGCACTGGCCGATCTGCACCCCGGCTCGGAGGCCGCGTTGTGGGCCGAGGTCCGGGACACGCTCGGGCGCCACGCCGACGAGCACGGGCCCCAGCCGCGGCTCGACGCGCTCCTGGCGGGCGCGCCGCTGCCCGCCAAGGCCAATCTGCTCACCCGCTGGGCCCGCACCGCCGACCGTGACGCGGGCTATGTGCGGCTGCCCTCCCCGCTCGCCGAGGACGTGCTGTCCGGGGCGGCGGGCACCGACGACGTCCGGAGCGCCCGATGAGCCACTGCCCGGCGGACACCACCGGGCCGGCCGTGGCCGCCCCCGCCGTCACCGCACCGGTGCGCGAGCGGGCCCTCTCGCTCCCGGCCGAGGAACTCCCCGCCTATCTGTACGACCTCGGCGCGCTGCGGGAGCACGCCGCGGCGGTACGGGGGGCGCTCCCGGAGCGGGTCGAGTTGTACTACGCGGCCAAGGCCAACCCCGAACCGGAGATTTTGACGGCCCTCTCGCCGTACGTGGACGGCTTCGAGGTCTCCTCGGGGGGCGAACTGGCCCATGTGGCACGGGCCGTACCGGAGCGCCCGCAGGCGTTCGGCGGCCCCGGGAAGACACCGGCGGAGACGGCGGCGGCACTGGCGGCCGGCGTGCCGCGGTTCCATGTCGAGAGCGCCCACGAACTGCGGATGCTGGCCGCTCTCGCGGCTGAGCGGCGGGCGTCCGGGCCGCCGGTCGACGTGCTGCCGCGGTTCAACCTGCCCCTGTCCGACGGCGCGTTGCACACGAGCGCGCTGTCCATGGGCGGCGGACCGACACCGTTCGGGCTGGACCCGTCCGAGGCCGGCGAGGTGATGCGCTGCCTCACGGACGGCTCCTGCCCCCGGCTGCGGGTGCGCGGGATCCACGCCCACCTGGCGAGCGGGCTCGGGGCGGCGGACCAGCTCGCCGTCGCCGGGTCCGTGGTGGGCTGGGCCGTACGGCTCTTCGAGCGCCACGGCGTGCCGCTCCACGAGGTGAACGTCGGGGGCGGCATGGCCGTCGACTACGCCGATCCCGCCGCCCGGTTCGACTGGGCCGGTTACGGAGCCGGGCTGGCACGCCTCGTCGCGGACCACCCGGGCCTGCGGCTGCGCATCGAACCGGGGCGCGCGCTGACCGCGTACTGCGGCTGGTACGCGACCGAGGTGCTGGACGTGAAGCGCAGCCACGGCGAGGACTTCGCCGTGGTCCGCGGGGGAACCCACCATCTGCGCACACCGGCGACGAAGGGCCACGACCAGCCCTGCGCCGTGCTGCCCGTGGACCGCTGGCCCCACCGCTGGCCGCGCCCCGCGGCGCGGGGGGACCGGGTCACCGTGGCCGGGCAGTTGTGCACACCGAAGGACGTGCTGGCGCGGGGGGTTCGGGCGCCCGGCCTGCGGGCCGGGGACCGGGTGGTGTTCGCGCTCGCGGGCGCCTACGCGTGGAACATCTCGCACCACGACTTCCTCATGCATCCGCGGCCGGGGTTCCACTTCCTGGGCGGGTGACGGCGGCGGCGCGGGCCGCCCCCGCCGTCCGGTGTCGGGGTGCGGAGAGCGACCGCGCGCAGGCGGTCCGCGCGGCCGGCCACCTCATCGTGGCGCCGGCCCAAACCGAGCACCTCGGGTGCCTGCGGAGCGGCGGTCCCCGCCCCGTGTCCGCCGGCGGGGTCGGCTGGTACGGTTGCCGGACTCGATCCGCAGCCGTGACTCCGCGGCCCGGGGCCACGGCAGAGGCCGTAGCAGCCCCCCGGGGCCGTGTCCGGTGCAAGATCTCCGCTCACGCGTTGGAGGGTCTTGCCGTGGACAGTTCGGAGCAGAGTGGGAAGAAGCCGGCGGCCGAAGGCACCTGCCTGCTGACGGTCGTCAGCCCGCGCAGGGGCGAGGGCAACAGCCCGACCGGAATCGTCGGCCGGCGGCTGGCCCGGCAACTGCTCGCCGTGGGCCGGGATGTGCGGGTGCTGGCGGAGCCGGGCCAGTGCGGCGGCTGGCCCGACACGGCCGACGTCGTGGCAGGGTCCATCACCCGGCCGCTGGAGTCCGCCCGGGCCTTCGGCGGTGCCGAGGCGGTGTTCCTCGCCGGTGCCCATCCGTCGACGGTCGGGGACGCCCTCGCGCTGGCCCGAAGAGGCGGGGCGCGCAAGGTCGTTCTGCTGTCGTCCCATGGTCCCGAGTTCGAGGAGGCCAATCCCCCGGAGACCTGGTACTGGCTCGCGATCGAGAAGGCGGTGGAGCACTCGGGCATCCCCTGGACGCACATCCGGCCGTCGGCCGTGATGGGCGCCGTCATCGAGGGCAGCTACCCGGCGACCGGGTCGGACTGGCCTGACACCGTCCGCACCGGCGGGGTGGTCCGGGAGGCCTTCCTCGACCAGGGCCACTATCCCTTCATCCACGAGGAGGACCTCGCCGCCGTCGCGGCCGCGGCGCTGGTCGGCGGCGACTACTGCGGGACGGTCGTCGAGGCCGTGGGCCCACCGCTGAGCACCCGTTCACGGATAGCGAGCATCGCCCGCGCGCTCGGCCGCGAGATCGGCACGGTCGATCTGACGGCGGACGAGGGTCGGGCGGTCTGGCGACGCCTTGGCTGGCCGGACGGTGCCGTCGACGTGACGCTGTACGCACTCGAGGAGTACGGGGCCCGCTTCGCCGAACTGCTCCGCTGGACGGCCGACCAGCGGCCGTCCGTGCACGACATCATCGGCCGGCCACCGCTCACCTACGACGACTGGGTCCGCGAGCACATCGACCGGTTTCGCTGACCCCGGCGAGCCGCGCACGGTTCCCCGCGCCGGTCCTCCCCCGTGCCACGCCAACGGCGAGTCCGCACACGAGTCGGAACGTCGACGGGAGCAGGCGCCGCCCCGGACGGGGAACGTCATGAGCGACCCGGCGGCTCCGGCGGGGTGCAGATGGCGGCCGCGCGCGGGGCCGCGCGGATGATCGCGCCGACCAGGTCGGCGCCGGGCTCCCGGCAGGGGTCCTCGCCGGTCCGCCCGGGGCACTCCGCCGCGGCAGGTGCGCCGCGCCGCGCGGGGGGCCGCTCGGGGCGTCCGCCGGTCACGGGCGGCTCGGCAGCCGGCTGGCCCGGCGGCAGGCGCGGGCCGCCGCCAGGAGCGCCCGGACGCGGTCGCCGGCCTGTCCGGCCTCGCCCACGGGGGCGGGGAACCGGAGAAGGACGTCCTCGTGGCTGTGCGCGTGTTCGAGGCGGAGGGTGATCCCCCGCCGGTCCATGGCCAGCGGCCACACCCGGACCACGCCCTGGAGCAGCCGCGGGTCCACCAGCCGGGTGAGCAGGGCCACCACGTCGGCGTGGTCGTCGACGAGATGGGTGAGCATGGCGGCCTCGTGGAGGGCCAGCACATCCGGCCGGGCCAGGGCGAGTTCGTCGAGCCCGACGGTCACCGGCCCCGCGGGGGTCTCCAGGGCGACGTGCGCGGTGACCATCCGGAACGTGGCGGTGCCGTCGTCCTCGTCTTCCGGCGCGGCCCGGACCAGCCATCCGGCGACGGTGACGCGGGACCGCACCCGGTCGCGGACCGCGACCGGCGCGACGTCGGTGAACTTGAGCACGACGGGGAGCGTGCCGCGCGGGGCGACGGCGACCTCGCCGGCCAGCCGGCAGCCGGCGGGCAGCCGCAGCAGCAACCTGCCGTCCTCGCCGACCCGATGCAGACCGCCGCCGACCAGGTCGCAGGTGTGCGCGTCGGTGATCGCCGTGAACGATTCGGCGGCGGCCAGCACGGTGCGCACCCGTTCGGCCGGGCTCGCCTGCCCGTCCGCGCAGACGTCGTCAGCAGTCATTCCACACCCCTCATCTGGTTAGGTAAGGCACGCCTAACCTAGCCCATGGTCCGGTGCGCGCGCATCATGTGCCGGTGCGCGCATCGTGAGTGCCGGTGCGCGCATCGTGTGCCGGTGCCGAGGCCGGACCGCATGTCGACCCGCGGGCCCGGGCCCGCTCCGCTGAGCCGCGGCGGGCCGGACGCACCGGACACCCCGCTCAGGTCGGCGCCGCCAGCGCCGCCAGCGCCGTCGCCGTGCCGGGATGGGCATGGACGAGTGCCACGCCCGGCGGGCCCGGCTGGGTGTCCCACCCGTCGTCCCACCCGTCGTCGCAGCCGAGCAGAGCCGCGACCGCGTCGCAGGTGGCGGGGTGCGCGGTGAGCAGCCGGACCCCGCGGCCCCCGCCCCCCGGCCGGGCGGAACGCACCGCCCCCGGGTCCGGTTCCGCCCGCCACGGCGGCAGCCATGCGTCGAGGTCCGCGAGCCGGGCGGGAAAGGTCCGGCCGGCCTCGCGGACCAGCAGGGGCGCCAGCTCCGCGCCGCCGGCCCGCAGGGTGCCGATCAGGGTCGGCAGCCATGGCAGCAGCACCGGGTCCGGCAGCCGGGCGAAGGCGTTCGACACCGCCTCCACGACGAAGTCGGCCAGGTCGGGCACGGGCTCCAGTGCGTGCAGGAATCCGCTGAGATAGCGCGGATAGGCCGGAACCACCAGGGGGTTGCCGAGCAGTCCGTCGCACCGCGCCCGCAGCTCCGCCCGGGACAGGCCACCGAGCCGGGTCTGCGCCGCCCAGAGCAGTGCGGACTTCGCCGGCTCCCCGGGGTGCGACTGGGCCACGGCCAGCTCCAGTTGCGTACGGTCGCAGCCCAGCGACAGCGCCAGGCCCTCCATGCCGAACAGGAACCCGAGCGTCGCGGCGACCTGGCGGACGGTCGCGTCCTCGTCGGTGAACGCCGTGGGCAGCAGGGTGCAGTAGTGCGCGTACCCCGTCTGGACGAAGGACTCGATCCACGGCGGCAGCACCGGCTCGCTCGTCCGGTAGTACGCCAGCAGCCTGCGCACCCGGCGCAGTACCTCCGGGGCGCCGTCTACGCTGCGCTCGGTGGCCAGCACCTCCAGGGCGCGGGTGCCCAGTTCGTCGGCGAGACGCCGGCTGCGCAGATGGAGGGTGGCGTCCTCGACGGCCTCGAGGACGGCGGCCGTCGTCGCCCGCGGGCCGTACGCGGTGCGCCGCAGGCGCTGCTCGAGGACCTGCTCGATGCTGACGCCCTCGTAGCCGAGCTCGATGAGCGCCCGCTGATGGGTGCCCAGCGCGACATCCCACGACTCCTGGATGGGGCGCTCGCCGAGCCGCCGCTCCCCCATGATCGGGCGGGCGGCTCCCTGCGGCATCAGGTACCGCAGCATCCACAGCACATCGGAGCACTTCTCCAGTTCCGGGCGCGCGGCGATGTCCAGCAACGCCCGCCGCACACCGCGCTGCTGCAGCTTCAGCCCCAGCGGCGCGAGCCGGTCGTGCACATCGCGCGCCAGCGGCGGCAGCGCGTCGTACCCGACCTGACCGGTCCGGTCGCCGCCCATCATGATCTCGACGAGACGGCCGACATCGCGCCGGCCCGGCACGGAGTCCTTCTCGATGCAGGTGACAGCGGCGTCCTGGAAGTCGTACGGGGTGGGTTTGGCCCGGTCCCGCATTCCGGCCAGCAGGATCGAGGTCTCGAACACGGCGATGGCGTCGGCGGTGGAGGCGAGATAGCCGTTGCGGCGTGCCGCCCGTACGATCTCGACCGACCAGCCGAGCAGTTCGGACTCGTCGAGGCGGTCCAGGACGGGCGGCCGCCGCAGGAAGCCCGAGAGCCTGTCGGAGGCGGGCGCCGGCGCGTCGACGGGCGCCGGGCCGGGCCTGGCGGCCTTCGCCCTCTTCCTTGTGCCCGCCTGCCCGGCGAGGCGGAACGGCTCGACGCGGGTACGCCTGAGGTTCTTCGCCCACTCCGTCGCGGCGATGGAGACCGAGCCGGGGGCGAGGCCGAACTGCGCCTCGATCGCGGCATGGCTGGACGGGATGAGCCCGTGCTGCCACGTGGTCGCGGTCCGCGGCCCGATCTCGAAGGTGCGGGCACCGCCCACGCCGAACTCGGCGACGCGACCGGCCGCGTGGAACGCGCCGCAGACGTACAGGCAGTCCGCGGGGTCGGTGCCGGTGGCGGCCAGGTGCTCGCGCATCCGGGTCCACATGTAGCGCTCGCGGTCCTCGTCGACGCGCAGCCGCCGGGGGTCGCCGGGCGCGAGGCGGCGGAACAGGCTGCCGATCAGCAGCATCACCTGCCGGTAGGTGTCGTGGTCGCTGTCGGCGAGCGGCAGTTCCACGTACTGGTGCCACCATTCCGACCAGTGCCGGACCCGGCCGTGGCGCAGCAGATGCTCCTCCAGCTCGGCGAAGCGCGGCCGCAGGTCGCCGATCCCGACGCCGACCGCGTCTCCGTGCAGCGCCGCCTCGTCGTCGGCCGGTGCGGCCGGACCGGCCGGCTGAGCGGGCTCGGAGCGCGCGGAGGTCTTCGAATGTGCGGAGGGCTTCGAGCGCGCGGAGGGCTCGTGAGGTTCGGAGGGGTCGTGAGGTTCGGAGGGGTCGTGAGGTTGGCAGGTTTCCGCGCCGCGTGCTTCCCACTGGAACACGTGGTCGGAGGAGCGGTCGACCAGGACGAGCTCGACACCCGGGGTGTCCAGTGCGTAGGCGATCGCCTGGTACTCCGCCGACGCCTCGGTGATGGGCGCGACCACCGACAGCGGCGACCAGTCGGCCGGGAGTCCGTCGACCTCGGTGGCGAACGCCTGCACCGCTACCGGGAGCCTGCAGTTGCGCAGTTCGGTCAGCAACGGCGCCATGTCCTCGCACAGTTCGAGGTACACCACCTTCGGCTGCTTCTCCCGCAGCCTGCGTGCCATCGCCAGGGCCGAGGCCGGCGAGTGATGGCAGACCGGGAAGATCTCCAGGGGTTCCCGCACCGCTCGGTCCACGTCGTCGACGATGCCGAGCAGGATGCCCTCGAGCGCGTCGGGACCACCGGCGAAGGCCGCCGCGGCTTCCCGCAGTTGGGTACGGAGCCCGGTGAAGGGCCCCTGCTGGGCGGCGGTCATGACAGGGTGGCGATCGCGTCGCGGCCGCCCTCCAGGAACTCCGGCCAGGAGCCGCCCTCTTCCCTGCACCGCGGCTCGACGACGCCGTGCAGATACTTGTTGAGGATGGCGAGGTCCTCCGGCTCGCGCCGCGCCAGCGACCCGACGAGCGAGGAGGCGAGGGTGCGGGCGGTCAGCGTGCGCTCGCCGAAGAAGTTGCCGTGCAGGATCGCGTCCTCCAGCACGCCGATCTGCTCGGCGGTGGACAGCGCGGACTCCAGCTTCTCGTCGTCGCTGCCCGCCGACGCCGCGGAGGCGCGCAGGTCGGCGAAGCTCTGCAGCAGTACGTCCAGCAGCGTCGGCGGCACGTCCAGCTCGATCCGGTGACGGCGGAGCAGCTCCTCGGTGCGGAAGCGGACGATCTCCGCCTCGCTCTTCTTGTTCGTCACCACGGGGATGCGCACGAAGTTGAAGCGGCGCTTGAGCGCCGAGGAGAGGTCGTTGACGCCCCGGTCACGGCTGTTGGCGGTGGCGATGACCGAGAAGCCCGGCTTGGCGAAGACGATGTTGTCGCTGTCCAGTTCCGGGACGGAGATGTACTTCTCCGAGAGAACGGAGATCAGGGCGTCCTGGACGTCGCTGGTGGAGCGGGTGAGCTCCTCGAATCGGCCGATGGCACCGGTCTCCATCGCGGTCATGATCGGCGAGGGGATCATCGACTCGCGGGACTGGCCCTTGGCGATCACCATGGACACGTTCCACGAGTACTTGATGTGGTCCTCGGTCGTGCCGGCCGTGCCCTGCACCACCAGGGTGGAGTTGCGGCAGACGGCGGCGGACAGCAGCTCGGCGAGCCAGCTCTTCCCGGTGCCGGGGTCGCCTATGAGCAGCAGTCCGCGGTCGGAGGCCAGGGTGACGATGGCCCGCTCGACGAAGCTGCGGTCGCCGAACCACTTCTGGGATACCTCCCGGTCGAGACCGTCGGAGCGCTCGGCACCCAGGACGAACAGCCGGACCATCTTCGGGGAGAGCCGCCAGGAGAAGGGCTTGGGGTTGTCGTCGATCGACTCCAGCCAGTCCAGCTCCTCGGCGTACTTGATCTCGGCGGGGGCGCGCAACAGGTCGGACATGTCAGGGCCTTTCTGCGTGTGTGGGCGTGAGAAGGGGTCGGCTCGGGATCGGGCGTACGCGGGACGCGCCGGCGCGGGAACGGGTGGACGACGGCCGGTGTGGAGGCGTCGTCCTCGCCGGGTACGGGACGGGAGGCCCACCACGGCTCGGCGCGCGGCGGTGATGGCACGGCCGCTCGGCGGGGTGGCGTGGCCGGCGCCGTACGACCGCGGGGAACCGCGGAACGGACGTCAGGCGAGGAACAACTTGAGCTCGTGGACCAGCTTGCGTATGTGGCCGGATATCACCGGTGTGCCGAGGTCCTTGAAGCGCTCCCGGAACCAGGGATTGACACTCCCCCGGCCGGCGCTGGTCACCGAACCGACCGGGATGAACTTCGCCCCGGAGCGATGGACGGCGGCCATGGACTCGAAGAGCTGCTCGGTCCGCCACTCGTAGAAGTCGGAGATCCACACCACCACGGTGCTGCGCGGCTCGGCGATCTTCGGCTGGGCGAGCGCCATGGCGACCGTGCCGTCGGTGCCGCCGCCGAGGTTGGTACGCAGCAGCGTCTCGAAGGGGTCGTGCACCCAGGGCGTGAGATCGACGGCCTGGGTGTCGTAGGCGATCAGGTGGACGTCGACCTTCGGCAGCCCGGCGAAGATCGAGGCGAGGATGGTGCAGTTGACCATCGAGTCGACCATGGAGCCGGACTGGTCGACGACCACGACGAGCCGCTGCGGTGTCGTCTTGCGGACGGTGTGCCGGTAGTGGAGGCGATCGACGTACAACCGCTCCTCCTCCGGGCTCCAGTTGGTGAGGTTCTTCCAGATGGTCCGATCCAGGTCCAGGTTCCGGAAGACGCGCTTCGGCGGCACGGAGCGGTCCAGGGCGCCGGCCGTGGCCTTCTCCACCTGGGTCCGCAGCACCTCGGCGACCTCGTCGACGAAACGGCGGATCAGGGCCTTGGCGTTGGCGAGCGCGACTCCGGACAGGTTGCCCTTGTCCCGGAGCAGTTGCTCGATCAGCGACATGCTCGGGGTGAGCCGTGCGGCGAGCCGCGGATCGGCGAGGACCTCCCGCAGATGCATCCGCCGCACGAGGTCCGCCTCGATCGCGCCGAGTTCGGGGCCGATCGCCGGAATCAGCGTGCCGAGATCGGGTACCACACCCCGGCCGCAGCCCGTGGGTCCGGCGCCGTGGCCCGTCCCGCCTCCGGACCGGCCACCGCGCAGCTCACCCGGCCCGCAGCCGAGGGCGCGCTCGAGCCACCCCGCGTCGGACTGCCAGCGCGAGAGCTGTCCGGCGGTGACGGTGCCGGATCCGGACGAGAAGACGTTGAGCAGCACCTTCGACACCAGTGCGGCACGGCGCACTTCGGCGGCGCGGTCACGTCCGGCGGCTCCGCCCGCGCCGGGAGCCTCCGCCCCGGGCGCGGACCCCGCTCGGGGCGCGGGAACCCGCTCGGGTGCCGGCCCTCCGCGGGGAGCGCATCCCGCCTCGGGTCCGGGCTCCGCTTTCGGTCCCGAACCCGCGCCGAGTCCGGAGACCGCTTCAGGTCCCGGGGCCGCTTCCGGTCCCGGAGCCGCCTCGGGTCCGCAGACCGCTTCCGGCAGGGCATCGGGCCCGGGGCCGGGCCCGTCGCCTGCCCGGGGCACCATCAGGCCGTCGAACTCCGCGGCCAGCTCCGGATGGCGCTGGACGACGGAGTCGACGGACACCCGGGGGTCCAGCAGCGCGGGCGGCAGGCCGATGTCCTCGAGCACGGCGAGGCTCGCCGATTCCAGCGCCGCCTGCTCCTCGCGGTCGAAGAGGCGGGCGAGGAGGCGCCAGTACAGGACCTGACGGCGATTGTCGTGGGAGTCGGCCCCCGGGTGCGGGGCCGACTGCTCCGGTCCGGTCGTCTGCTCGGTCATGTGCGCAACAGCCTCCCCGCTCGCTCCCGCAGCACCCTCACGGCGTCGGTGGCGGCCTTCTCCGCCCTGGCGCCGGCCTTGTCGGCGGTGCCGCCCGCCCATCCCCCGCCGTGCACGGCCACGGTCTTCCTGCGCACGGTCGTTTCGACGGCGAGCGGCTGCACGGTGAACGCCCCCGCGTCCCATCGCAGCAGTCCTATGCACGCGCTCGACTCCCTGACGGCCTGCGGCGTCAGCGGCCCAGCGGCCGGAGCGCGGTCGGTTTCGACGGTCACGGGGTGTCCGGCCGCCTCGAACCGCAGTGTCCCGCCCTCCTCTCGTACGGTGTAGCCCTCCAGGAAGACCGGCTCGGCGATGCGCGCGGGATGGCGGTCCAGCGGCGCGGCAGCCGGAACCTCCGCCGCCGCCAGGGCGACGCGAGCGGTGGCGAACGCGTCGGCGGGCCCGCCCGGGCGTGCCTGCTCGTCGTTCCAGATCAGGTCGCCCTCGGCGGTGACCGGCATACCGGACAGGTCCATCGAACGGCCTTCGCTGACGGCCGCCAGCAGGGCCATGTGCGGACGGAGCAGCTGCCAGACGCCGGCCTCCACGACCGTGTCCGGCTTGGGCGCCGAGACGGCGGCGCGGACCAATCGGGGCGCTGTGCCGTCAGCGGGCTCGAACACCGCGTGGACCTGGGCCTGCGCGGCCGTCGCGTGCTCGTGCACGTCGACGCCGAGCGGCAGCAGCCGGCCGGTGGCGGTGGCGGACACGGGCACCTCGATCGCACCGGGCAGTGTCAGGAGCATCGCCCGCGACCAGAGGTCGGCCCAGCGGCGCACCGGGATCCGTTCGGTCGCGGCGCCGGGGCAGGAGGCGGCGAGCTCGGCGGCGAATCCGTCCAGGAGCGTCGCCGGCCGGCGCAGCGCCGGGTCGGGAAGCATCGCGGAGACCACCTGGGCCGCCCCGGAGACCAGTTCGTGGTCGATGCCCTGCCAGCCGGCGCGCGCCAGGTCCGAGAGCCAGGAGCGGGCGGCGGCCGGCAGGTTCGCCGTCCGGCGGTCCGCGGGCACCGCCGGTGCCGTCTGCTCGCCGCGGGTACGGCCGGTCGCCTCGTCGATCCGGGCCACCAGGGCGTCGTGGACGGAGCCGAGCAGTGCCGTACGGGCGGCGGCCAGTGCGATGAAGTCGTCCTCGCCCGCGGCTCCGGCCTCGGTTCTCCCGGCCGCCTCGGCGGCCCGGGAGGCCAGCGGCGTGCCCGCCACGGCTTCGGCGAGTTCGGTCAGCCCCGCGGTCTGGACGGGCCGGGGCCGGAGCAGACCGCCGACGAGAGCGCGGTCGAAGGCGTCGACCGCGGCCAGGGCCTCGTCGAGCCCGTCGACGGGGTCGCTGAGCAGGGCGGCGCGCATCACGCCACCGTCCGGGCCGTCGGGAACCACTGCATTTCGGGCAACGGTGTGGTGGACGGGGCGAGTTCGAGGTAGGCGAGATGGCGCAGGAACCGGCTGAAGACGGTGGCCGCGGTCCTCGTCTCCGCCGGGGCGGGGCGGGCGCCGGTCATCACCGCGGTGACACCGGCCGCCGTCGGCTCCCCGTCCCCCGTCTCGACGCGCAGAGAACGGGCGACACGCTCGGCGCCGTACTGCAGCACCGCCTCGCCGACCAGGGCCCGGATGTGGTTGCAGAACGAGCCTCGCGCACCGCCGCAGGGCCGGTTGTTGTTGGTGCTGCAGGCGAACGCGTACGTACCGGCCTCGACCGAGGACACATAGACCCGCTCGATGTCCGAGCCGCTCGACACCACGCCCTGCAGGCGTCCGTCGGCCAGCTCGACGAACGGGACCTTGGCGAGCTTTCGCGGCCGCGCGGGCGCCACCACGCGCACCGTGCTCCGCTTCTCCCAGTCCTCGCGGCTCTCGCGGCTCTCGCGGCTCTCGCGTTTCTCGCGGTTCTCCCAGTCGGACAACGCACATCTCCTTTGCGCAGCACGGGATATCCCTGCCGGAAGAGTGGGACCGGCGGGACACGACAGAACCTAGCGGCGCGCACTGACAACGCCGATCTTGAGCCGGGGCCGGGCGGCAGCCGATCCGCAGGCCGGACCGGCGCGGGGCAGCGCAGGACAGCGCAGGACAGCGCAGGACAGGGCACGCGGATACGGCGGACCGCGGCATCGCCAGGCGAGGAGGAACGAACCGGCGGAACCGGCGGATTCGGCGGATGCGGCGGATGCGGCGGATACGGCCGAACCAGCGGGACCGGAACCGGCGGGCCGGTCGGGCGGTCTAGGCGATCGGGCGCGCGATTCCCGCGCTGCGTGCACGGCCGAGCACTCCGTGTGATGCGCTCCGGGCCGCCGGCGCCGCTCGCGGTGCAGAGCGGGCCCGGGCTCTCTAGCCTCGAATCAGAGGAGGCGTGAGGAACCGCACGACTCGCACAGCACTCCGGTACACGCGCCCGTCCTCACCCGGAGGTGGCCCCAGATGCCCGAGCTCTTCATCGGCGGCAAGTGGACCGCCGCGGCCGGCGGGCGGAAGCGGGAGATCCGCTGCCCCGCCGACGGATCACTGGTGGCGTCCGTCGACGAGGCGGGGCCCGAGGACGCCGCCGCCGCCGTCGCCGCCGCCCGCGACGCCTACGACAGCGGGCCCTGGCCCCGTACCCCGGCCGCCGAACGAGGTGAGCTGCTGCTGCGCACCGCCGCCCTGCTCGAGCGCGACAAGGCGGAGTTCGCCCGCGCCGAGTCGCTGGACACGGGCAAGCGGCTGGTGGAGAGCGCGTACGACATGGACGACATCGCCGAGTGCTTCCGCTGGTTCGGCCGTCTCGTCGCGGCCGGCGGTCACGACCGCGTCGTCGACACCGGCCGGCCGGACGTCGACAGCCGCGTGGTCCACGAGCCCGTCGGGGTCTGCTCGCTGATCACCCCGTGGAACTACCCGCTGCTGCAGACCGCCTGGAAGGTCGCTCCGGCCCTCGGCGCGGGCAACACGTTCGTGCTCAAGCCGAGTGAACTCACCCCGCACACCGCGGTGATGCTGATGCGGGCGCTCACCGAGGCCGGGCTGCCCGGCGGCGCCGCCAACCTGGTGCTGGGTGCGGGCGCCGTCGTCGGTGCCCCGCTCACCGAGGACCCCAGGGTCGACATGGTGTCGTTCACCGGCGGCCTGGTCACCGGTCGGCGGATCATGGCCGCCGCCGCGCCGACGGTGAAGAAGGTGGCGCTGGAACTGGGCGGCAAGAACCCGAACGTGGTGTTCTCGGACGCCGCGTTCGAGGCGGCGGTGGACTACGCGGCGACCGCCGTCTTCCTGCACTCGGGACAGGTATGCTCGGCCGGGGCGCGGCTGCTGGTGCAGGAGGAACTGCACGACGCCTTCGTGGCGGAGATCGTCTCACTGGCGGAGTCCATCAGACTGGGCGGGCCCTTCGACGAGAACGCCCGCGCCGGCCCGCTGATCTCCGCGGAGCACCTGGCGAAGATCGAGGCGTACGTCGAGGCCGGCCTGGCCGAGGGCGCGGTCCTGCGCTGCGGCGGCTCCCGGCCGGACGACCCGGGACTCGCCAACGGGTTCTACTACCGGCCGACGGTGCTGGACGAGTGCACCCCGGACATGACGGTGGTGCGCGAGGAGTCGTTCGGGCCGGTGCTGACCGTGGAGCGGTTCCGTGACGAGGAGGAGGCGGTGGCCCTCGCCAACGACACGGTCTACGGTCTCGCGGGTGCCGTCTGGACGCAGGATCCGGCGCGGGCCCACCGGGTGGCCGCGCGGATGCGGGCCGGCACCGTGTGGATCAACGACTTCCATCCGTATGTCCCGCAGGCGGAGTGGGGCGGGATGAAGCAGTCCGGATTCGGCCGTGAACTCGGCCTGGCCGGCCTGGCCGAGTACCGCGAGAGCAAGCACATCTGGCGCAATCTCGCTCCGGACCCGCAGAGGTGGTTCGCATGACGGCGGACGGGCAGGGCCGCGCCCGGAGGGCCCGCGTGGCGACGGTGCGTCCGGCGCCAGACGACGGGCGTGCTCGCCGAGGGCGCGTCCGAGTCCGCGCCGACCGGTTGTCCGGCGGCTGCCCGACGAGCCCGGAGGGGCGGCCGCTCGCGTCCGGCCGTGCCCCGGCCGCTCCCTGACGACCTGGAGATGCCATGGCCTCACCCACGTCAGCGCCGGAGTTCGACCATGTGGTCGTGGGCGGCGGCACGGCCGGCGCCGTCGTCGCCGCGCGGCTCAGCGAGGACCCCGATGTCAGCGTGTGCCTACTGGAGGCCGGTCCCTCCGACGTGGGGGACGACAGCGTCCTGGTGCTGGAGCGCTGGATGGCCCTGCTGGAGTCGGGCTACGACTGGGACTACCCCGTCGAACCGCAGGTGAACGGCAACAGTTTCCTCCGCCATGCCCGGGCGAGGGTCCTCGGCGGCTGTTCGTCGCACAACTCCTGTATCGCGTTCTGGGCGCCCGCGGAGGATCTGGACGAGTGGGCCGCGGCGGGGTGCACCGGCTGGAGCGCCGCGGACTGCTTCCCGCTCTACCGGCGGCTGGAGGACAACGACGCGCCCGGCGACCACCACGGCCGTTCGGGTCCGGTGCGGTTGCGGACGGTCCCCCCGAGGGACCCGTGCGGGCGGGCGCTGCTGGAGGCCTGCGCCGAGGCGGGCATCCCGACGACCCCGTTCAACGCCGGCACGACGGTGGTGCGGGGCGCCAACTGGTTCCAGATCAACGCCCGTCCGGACGGCACCCGCGCGTCCGCTTCGGTGTCGTACCTGCACCCGGTGCTCGGCAAGCGGCCGAACCTGGAGGTACGGACCGGAGTACGGGCGCGGCGGCTGCTGTTCTCCGCCGACGGCCGGTGCACGGGCGTCGAGTACCTGGAACCGGACACCGTCCACACGTCGGCGGTGACCGCCCGCGGTGAGGTGATCGTGGCGTGCGGGGCCATCGACTCGCCCAAGCTGCTGATGCTGTCGGGCATCGGCCCGGGCGGGCATCTGCGGGACGTCGGGGTCGACGTCCGGGTGGACGCCCCCGGTGTGGGCTCCCACCTGCAGGACCACCCGGAGGGAGTGATCATGTGGGAGGCGAAGCAGCCCATGGTCACCACCTCGACCCAGTGGTGGGAGATCGGCATCTTCGCGGACACCGTGCCGGGCCTGGACCGGCCGGACCTGATGTTCCACTACGGCTCCGTGCCCTTCGACCTCAACACCTACCGGCAGGGCTATCCGACGGCCGACAACGCCTTCACGCTGACGCCGAACGTGACCCAGGCCCGCTCGCGGGGGACGGTCCGGCTGCGCAGCCGGGACTTCCGTGACAAGCCGATGGTCGACCCCCGGTACTTCACGCACGAGCACGACGTGCGCGTGATGACCCACGGGCTGCGGCTGGCACGCGACATCGTCTCCCGGACCCCGATGACCGACTGGGCCGGGGCGGAGCTCGCCCCCGGGCCCGGGACCACGAGCGACGACGAGCTGTTCGCGTATGTGCGCGACACCCACAACACCGTCTACCACCCGGCGGGAACGGTGCGCATGGGGGCCGACGACGACCCGGAGTCCCCGCTCGACGCACGGCTGCGGGTCAAGGGCGTACGGGGCTTGCGGGTGGCCGACGCCTCGGTGATGCCGCTGCTCACGACGGTCAATCCGTGCATCACCACGATGATGATCGGCGAGAAGTGCGCCGACATGGTCAAGGCGGACGCGGACGCAAGGAGCGGCTGAGCGGGCCGCGCCGGGGCGAGGGGGCGGGGCGGACGGAGTGCCGGGGCGCCCCGCGTTCGGACTCGGGGGCGGAGTGCCGGGTCGTCCCCGTTCGGGGACGACCCGGCTCCCATGGGTCAGCCGAGGGTGGCGAGGGCCTGGTTGAGGGTCTGCGACGGGCGCATGACCGCCGAGGCCTTGGCCGCGTCCGGCTGGTAGTAGCCGCCGATGTCGGCCGGCGAGCCCTGCACGGCGATCAGTTCGTCGACGATGGTCGCCTCCTGCTCGGTCAGCGTCTTGGCGAGCCCGGCGAACGCTTCCGCCAGCTGGGCGTCGTCGGTCTGCCTCGCGAGCTCCTGGGCCCAGTACAGCGCCAGGTAGAAGTGGCTGCCGCGGTTGTCGATGCCGCCGAGGCGGCGGCTCGGCGACTTGTTCTCGTTGAGGAAGGTGCCGGTGGCCCGGTCGAGCGTGTCGGCCAGGATCCGGGCGCGGGCGTTGCCCGTGGTGGTGGCGAGGTGCTCGAAGCTGACCGCGAGCGCCAGGAACTCGCCGAGGCTGTCCCAGCGGAGGTAGTTCTCCTTGAGGAGCTGCTGGACGTGCTTCGGCGCGGAGCCGCCGGCGCCGGTCTCGAACAGCCCGCCGCCGTTCATCAGCGGGACGACCGAGAGCATCTTGGCGCTGGTGCCGAGCTCCAGGATCGGGAACAGGTCGGTCAGGTAGTCGCGCAGCACGTTGCCGGTGACCGAGATGGTGTTCTCGCCGCGGCGGATGCGCTCCAGGGAGAAGCGGATCGCGTCGACCGGGGCCATGATCTCGATTCGCAGGCCCTGGGTGTCGTGCTCGGCCAGGTACCGCCGGACCTTCTCGATCAGCCGGGCGTCGTGCGCGCGGCCCTCGTCGAGCCAGAAGACGGCCGGGTCGCCGGTGGCGCGGGCGCGGGTGACGGCCAGCTTGACCCAGTCCTTGATCGGCGCGTCCTTGGTCTGGCACATGCGGAAGATGTCGCCGGCGCTGACCGTCTGCTCGATCACGGCGTTGCCGTCGGCGTCGACGACGCGGACGGTGCCGGTGGCCGGGATCTCGAACGTCTTGTCGTGGCTGCCGTACTCCTCGGCCTTCTGGGCCATGAGTCCGACGTTGGGGACGGAGCCCATGGTCGACGGGTCGAAGGCGCCGTTGGCGCGGCAGTCGTCGATGACGACCTGGTAGATGCCCGCGTAGCTGCTGTCCGGGATGACGGCGAGGGTGTCCGCCTCCTGGCCGTCCGGGCCCCACATGTGGCCGGAGGTGCGGATCATCGCCGGCATTGAGGCGTCGACGATGACGTCGCTCGGCACGTGCAGGTTGGTGATGCCGCGGTCGGAGTCGACCATCGCCAGGGCGGGGCCCTCGGCGAGCTCGGCCTCGAAGGACGCCTTCACGGCGTCGCCCTGGGGAAGCGACTCCAGGCCCTTCAGGATGCCGCCGAGGCCGTCGTTCGGGGTCAGGCCGGCGGCGGCGAGGGTCTCACCGTGCTCGGCGAAGGTCTTCGGGAAGAAGGCGCGTACCACGTGGCCGAAGATGATCGGGTCGGAGACCTTCATCATCGTGGCCTTGAGGTGGACCGAGAACAGCACGCCCTCGGCCTTGGCACGGGCGACCTGCTCGCCGAGGAACTCGCGCAGGACGGCCACCCGCATCACCGACGCGTCCACGACCTCGCCGGCGAGCACCGGGACCGACTCGCGCAGCACGGTGGTGCTGCCGTCGTCACCGGCGAGCTCGATGCGGAGGGTGCCGTCCTCGGCGACGACGGTGGACTTCTCGGTCGAGCGGAAGTCGTCGCCCGTCATGTGCGCGACGTTGGTCTTGGACTCGGGGGTCCAGGCACCCATGCGGTGCGGGTGCGCCTTGGCGTAGTTCTTCACCGAGGCGGGCGCGCGGCGGTCGGAGTTGCCCTCGCGCAGCACGGGGTTGACGGCGCTGCCCTTGACCTTGTCGTAGCGGGCGCGGATGTCGCGCTCCTCGTCGGTCTTCGGGTCGTCCGGGTACGCCGGCAGCGCGTAGCCCTGCTCCTGGAGCTCGGCGACCGCCGCCTTCAGCTGCGGGATGGACGCCGAGATGTTGGGCAGCTTGATGATGTTGGCGCCGGGGGTCTTGGCCAGTTCGCCGAGTTCGGCGAGGGCGTCGTCGATGCGCTGGCCCTCCTCCAGGTACTCGGGGAACTGGGAGATGATCCGTCCCGCCAGCGAGATGTCCCGGGTCTCCACGGCGACTCCGGCCGTCGAGGCGTACGCCTGGATCACCGGCAGGAACGAGTACGTCGCCAGGGCCGGGGCCTCGTCAGTGTGTGTGTAGATGATGGTCGAGTCACTCACCGGGTGCTCCGCTCTCCACGTCTGCAACATTGCTCGACATCAAGATATCTCGGTGCGGCTCCCCTCTCGACAGTGGCCTGCCCCACAGGCGGCGCGAAACCGCCGCCCCGCGTTCTCGCGGTCAGCGGCCGGGGCCGCCGAGGGGCAGGAGTTGCTCGGACCAGACCGTCTTGCCCTCCCTGGTGTAGCGGCTGCCCCAGCGGCGGGAGAGCTGGGCGACGAGGTAGAGGCCGCGGCCGCCCTCCTCCGACGCCCGGGCCCGACGCATCCTGGGCTGGGTGTTGCTCGGATCGGAGACCTCGCACGTCAGGGTGTCCGTACGGATGAGCCTGAGGCGCACGGGACCGCCCGCGTAGCGGATGGCGTTGGTGACGAGCTCGCTGGCGATCAGCTCGGTGGTGAAGCCCAGTTCGTCGAGGTCCCACCGGCTCAGCTGCTCCAGGACGAGATGGCGCGCGCCCGCGACGACGACGGGGTCGGCGTCGAGCAGCCAGGTGGCGGTGGAGTCCGCGGGGACCTCTCGGGTACGGGCCAGCAGCAGCGTGACGTCGTCCCTCAGCCGGCCGGGCGGGAGGTCGGCCACGATGTCGTGGCGGGCGTGGCGCAGCGGCCGCTCCAGCACCTCCGCGCGCATCAGCCGGTCCGCCAGGTTCCGCATGCCCTCGTCGATGTCGCCGTCCCCGCGTTCGATCAGGCCGTCGGTGTAGAGGGCCAGGACGCTGCCCGGCGCCAGGTCGAGGTCGGTGGCCTCGAAGGGCCAGCCGCCGACGCCGAGCGGTGGGCCGGGGCTCAGCCCGGCCCAGTCCACGGTGCCGTCCGGCGCGACGACCGCCGGCGGCGGATGCCCGGCGCTCGCCATGACGCACTGCCGGGTCACCGGGTCGTAGACGGCGTACAGGCAGGTCGCGCCGACCGGTCCGCCGGGGAGGGGGATGCCCGCGTCGCCGTCGCCCGGCTCCTCGCTCTCGGCCTCGGCCGCCACCTGCAAAACCAGGTCGTCCAGGTGTGCCAGCAGTTCCTCGGGCGCCAGGTCGAGATCGGCCAGCGCCCGTACGGCGCTGCGCAGCCGCCCCATCATGGCCGTGGCGTACAGGCCGTGACCGGCCACGTCCCCGACGACCAGGGCGACCCGGGCCGAGGACAGCGGAATCACGTCGAACCAGTCACCGCCCACGCCGCTTCCGGCGTCGGCCGGCAGATAGGCGCCCGCGGCCTCCAGCGCGGGCCGCCGAGGTCGGCGGGCAGCCCGGTGTAGGGAAGCAGATGCGTGTTGGTCCGCAGCAGCCGCAGGCCGGCGTCGAAGAGGGCCAGCCCCACCCGGCCCTGCAGGAACAGCTCCCGGGTGAGGGCGCGGTCCTGCCGCCACCGCACGAGCGCGTCGGCCGGCGCCCCGACGACCAGGAAGCGCGTCGGGCCGTCACCGCGACCCTGGTCGAGGGGAAGCACCCCGAAGCCCACGTCGAGATCGTGTCCGGAACCGTGGCGGAGCGTCGCCCGGCCCTTCCTGCCCGCCGCCGGGCCTGGGACGCCTGTCTTCCCGCGTCCACCTGCTGAGGCTGCCCTCTTCCCGCGTCCGCCGGCCGGGGCTGCCCTCCTCCCGCCGGCCGGGTCGGGGGACGCGCCGGATGTACCGGACTTACCGGATGCACCGGACGCGCCGGGCCTCTCGTCGGGCTTCTCGTCCGGCCTCTCGCCGCACGTCTCGTCCGGTGTCCCGTCCGGCGTCTCGCCGGGCCCTTCGTCCGGTACGTCCGGTACGCGCGCACCACCGCCCCGCGCGATCAGGGCCGCCAAGCCGTCCGCGTCCGCCAGCAACTCCCGTACGGGCCTGCCGCAGACGTCCGAGGACCGCCGACCGAGCAGCGCCTCGGCGGCAGGGGTCAGGGCCACGACGGTGCCGGCGGCGTCCAGCAGCAGCGCGGCGGTATCGGCGACGGCGAAGGGGAAGTCGTCGCGGTCGGCCCCGGTGGCACCCGCCCGGGAGCCGTCCGCCCGCCGCGCCCGCCGTCCTCCCGGGTTCCCCGGGCCGGCGGGGGGCCACATGCCCGGGAGCGGCGCCGGTGTCACCGCGCCGCCCGCTGCCGGGAGCGTCCGGCGGGCCCCCGCTCGGCGCCGGACGGGTCCGCGTCCGTCGGCCGCGAGGCCGCCCGCGGCGGATCGCGCGGCACACCGGCGCACCCGGCCGCCGTCGAGGGCCGGCCGGGCGGCCTGCTCATCGGCTCGTGAACGTCCACGCGACCGCCTCACCCCGGGGAGCGGGGGCACGGCGCGGACCGGGAACCGCCGGACGGTCCCCGCACGAGCCCCGCAGGCCCACCCCGGTGCAGCCTTTCGGGTGCGCTTTCTCAGGAATCACCCTGTCCAAGGCGCCGAAAGCGGCAAACGAGGCGGCGAACGAGGGCAAGGGCGCCGGACGCGGGCCGCGGCGGACGCGGACGCCGGCGCGGATGGGAACGAGGGCGCGGGCGGTGCCCGGGCGACGGGGCCGGGCCGCGCGACGGCCCGGCCCCGGGGCCTTCAGGCCTTCTGGAAGACCATCCGCAGTGCGGTGTAGCGGCGCTCGCGCAGGAACTTCAGCGCGGTGCGCTGCTCCCTGATGATGTCGGCGACCGCGTCCTCGCCGATGAGTTCCGCGCCTCTCGCCCGGTTGGCCTGCGCCCGCTCCAGCCAGGTCGCCACGGTCTTCACACCGTCGTCGGGGTCGCTGCGCACCTCCGGAATCCGGAACAGGCCGCGGGCCGCCTCGGTGAGCTCGCTCCGGGTCGGGAGGAACACCTCGGGGAAGACCTTGCGGGAGGCGTGCATGCCCTCGCGGATGTTGTCGAAGCCGTCCCTGACGTCCTGCAGGGCCGTGCGCACCCGCGCGCGCCCGTGCACGTCGCGCCCGGCGGGCCGGCGCGGCGGGAGTACCAGGGACGTGAACCATCCGCCGCTGTTCCAGGCGTTGGCCTGGAGGGAGATGCGTCCGCCGGGCCGCAGCCAGGTGTGGCAGCGCTCGAAGAACGTGCGGTAGCTGGCGACCCGCTTGCGCCGCAGCATCGTGGTGCCCGCGAAGTGCTCGATCGCCTCGATCGCGATGATGGCGTCGTACGGGGCGTCCGGCTCGTGGTCGAACCAGTTCTCGGCCAGGATCTCGCAGTTGGGCCAGCCCTTCTGCCGGATCCAAGCCGCCTGGCCCGGGCTCATCGTGAGCCCGACCGCGTGGCCCACGCCGTGGTTCTCCACCAGGCGCTGCATCAGGCTGCCCCAGCCGCAGCCGACGTCGAGGACCCGGGCGGCGCCCGTCGCCCGCGCGGCCTCGGCGTGATGGTCCAGCTTGCGGATCTGCGCCGATTCGAGCGTGTCGCCGTCCTCCCACATGGCGTAGGAGTAGACGAGTTCGGGGCCGAGGGTCAGCCGGTAGAACTCGCCCAGGAAGTCGTACTGATGAACGATCGCCTCGGATGACGTGCCCTTGTACGCGGACGTCCTTCTCGACCCGGTCAACGCGATCACCTGCCTGTCGATTCGGTGCGGGGTTCCGACGGCCGCGGGCGGGCCGGATCGGGAACGGCGGCAGCCGTTCGGTGGAGGTGTGCACGCAAGACGGCTTCCGGACGCGGCGGTTGCCGCCGGAGGACGTGTTCTGCCCGGCCGCCGGCCCGCCGGCGCCCCGGCCCCTATATGGCGGAACGCACCTTTCGATCACATTAACCGTGTGCCGTCGAACCGGCACGCTGAGCAAGCGGAGTCACGGGCGCCCGCCGCCGCCCGGCGCCCGGACGCAGCGGCGGGCGGCCCGGCGGCAAAGCCGGACCACCCGCCGTCACAAGGCCGTCTACGGCAGCCGGCTGCCGGTGGGCGCGCCTTCCACGGTCCGTGGCTTCGTCCTGAGCACGTCCCCCGCGCCCCCGCGGGCGCGGCGGCGCCCGGTCATCTCCGGCGCGACGTCCATGATTTCCCTGTCGAGCTCTTCCTCGGCCTTGGGAACGGGCTTCCCGTGCTGCCTGGCTCGCTTCATGGCGACCTCCTTCACTGCGTGAGGCTTATGCGCCGTTGGCTACCCGGTCGCGGCGCCGCCATACGTGTGCGTCACCGGCGAGGGGGACCCCCACTAGGAATAAACCACAGAACCGCCGGCGTGGCCCACCGGAGGTCGTCACCCGTCCGGCGCATCAGGTTCGCCGATACGATGGACCAGGAGTTGCGGCAGGAGAGCGATGACGGCACTCCCGAGTTCCGGAACGACCCGTGCCTGGGTGGTCGAGCGGCCCGCGCCGATCGCCTCGGGGCCGCTGCGCCCGGTCGAGCGGGAGATCGCCGAACCCGGCCCGTACGAGCTGCTGCTGGGCGTGCGCGCCTGCGGGGTCTGCCGGACGGATCTGCATCTCGCGGAGGGCGATCTGCCGCCCCGCCGACCGGGCTGCACCCCGGGGCACGAGATCGTCGGCGAGGTGCTGACGGCGGGAGCGTACGCCGGCGGGTTCACGGCCGGCGAACGGGTGGGGGCGGCCTGGCTGGCCGGTACCTGCGGGCGGTGCCGCTGGTGCCGGGCGGGGCGCGAGAACCTCTGCCCCGCGTCGCGCTACACCGGCTGGGACATCCACGGGGGCTTCGCCGGGCACACCGTCGTGGACTCGCGGTACGTGTACCGCCTGCCGGAGGGCCTGCCGGACGAGGACGCCGCCCCGCTGCTGTGCGCCGGGATCATCGGCTACCGGGCCCTGGAGCGCGCCGAACTGCCGCGGGGCGGGCGCCTCGGCCTCTACGGCTTCGGCGCCTCCGCGCATCTGACCGCCCAGCTCGCCGTCGCCCGGGGCGCCGAGGTCCACGTCGTCACCCGCTCGCCCGCGGCGCGGCGGCTGGCGCTGGATCTGGGCGCCGCGTCCGCCGGGCCGGACGCCCCTCCGTGCCCCCTGGACTCGGCCATCCTGTTCGCCCCCGCCGGAAGCCTGGTACCGAAGGCGCTCGAGGCCCTGGACCGGGGCGGGACGCTGGCGATCGCCGGCATCCATCTGACCGGCGTGCCGCCGCTCGACTACGGGCGGCACCTGTTCCAGGAGCGCACGATGCGCAGCGTGGCGGCCAACACCCGTGAGGACGGCCGCGCCTACCTCGCCGAGGCGGCGCGACTGCGGCCCGCCGTACGGGCCGTGCGGTACTCCCTGGGGCGGGCGGACCGGGCCCTGGCCGATCTGGCGGCCGGGAGCGTCACCGGTGTGGCCGTGCTCGTACCGCCGTGAGCCCGGACGACCGCGGGCCCGCGACGCCGGACTCATTTGCCGAACCGGCAAGAAGCATTGCTTGTTCGGCCTGCCGGGGCGCAGGGTGGCGACATGACCGGGATGAACGTGCTGAACAAGACGAACAAGACGAACAAGCCGAACGAGTCGACCGGGCAAAACGAACCCAACGAACCCAACGACCAGAACGAACCCAACGAACCCAACGAACCGAACGAGCTCAGCGAGAAGAACCGGGTGGACCGGATGAACCGGATGAAGGAGTTCGACGAAAGAGGCGGCGGGGGCGAGAGAGCCGCCCGGGCCGATGGGGACCTGGCCGAACTGGACGTCGTGGTGGTGGGCGGCGGCGCCGCCGGACTGTCCGCCGCGCTCACCCTGGCCCGGGCCAGGAGGACCGTGCTGGTGATCGACTCCGGTGAGCCGCGCAACGCCCCCGCGTCCGGGGTCCACGGCCTGCTGGGCCGGGAGGGGGTACCGCCCGCAGAGCTGGTGCGGACGGGGCGGGAGGAGGTCGGCCGGTACGGCGGGCTGATCGTGCCGGACACGGTGACGGGCACCCGCCGGGACGGCGACCGCATCGTCGTGGAGACCGCGGGCGGACGCAGCCACCGGGCACGGCACCTGCTGGTGGCCTCCGGTCTCGTCGACGAGCTGCCCGCGGTTCCCGGCCTGCGCGAACGCTGGGGCCGCGATGTGCTGCACTGCCCGTACTGCCACGGCTGGGAGGTGCGGGACGAACCGGTCGGGGTGCTCGCGAGCGGCCCCAGGGCGGTGCACCAGGCGCTGCTGCTCCGGCAGTGGACGCCCGACGTGACCCTGTTCCTCCACACCGCGGACGATCCGGACGAGGAGCAGTGGGAGCAGCTCGCGGCGCGAGGCGTCGCCGTGGTCGACGGTGAGGTGACCGGTCTCGTGATCGAGGACGACCGGCTGTGCGGGGTGCGGCTGGCGTCGGGCCGGCGGGTGCCGCTGAAGGCGCTGGCCCTGACCCCGCGGTTCCTGGCACGTGGGGAGGTGCTGTCCGGGCTCGGCGTGACGGCCGTCGAACACCCCATGGGCGTGGGCCGGTACGTGGAGGCCGACGCGCGGGGAGCGACGGGAGTCCGGGGAGTGTGGGTGGCGGGCAATGTCGCCGACCTCATGGCGAGTGTCGCCGTGGCCGCTGCGTCCGGCACCCAGGCGGCCATGGCGATCAACGCGGAGCTCATGGCCGCGGACACCGCGGCGGCGGTGTCCGCGCGCCGCTCGGCGGCCCGCGCCCCCCGGGTGTTCGCACCGGCCGCGGAGTCGGCGGTCGGCGAGCGGGTCCTCGGGGAACGCCGTCACGGCTTCGAGTCGCTGCTCGGCGGTGACCGGGGCGGGGCCGGGTGAGACGTTCCGGCGGCCGCGGAGAAGCCCCCACACACCACGCCCCGACGGGCCGGGAACGCGTCGGGGCCCGGCCCCTTGCCGCCGGCCGGGTGCGGGTCCGGCCGCCCCGGGGGCACCCGGCGCGCCGCGTCCCGGCCGGTCAGGAGGCCGCCAGAACCGGCCCCTCCGCACGGCCGGTCGCGGCGCCGATGCCGGGGCGGGAACGGGGAGGGGTCGGAAGGGCCTGCTCCGTCCAGATGGCCTTGCCGTCCCGGCTGTACCGCGTGCCCCAGCGCCGGACGAGCTGGGCGATGATGAACAGCCCGCGCCCGCCCTCGTCGTCGTCGGCGCTGTGCCGCAGATGGGGCGCGGTGTGGCCGCCGTCCGCGACCTCGCACACCAGGGTGCGGTCGTGGATGAGCCGCAGGTGCAGCGGCCCTTCGGCGTAGCGCACCGCGTTGGTGACGAGTTCGCTGGCGATCAGTTCGGTGGTGAAGACCAGTTCGTCGAGTCCCCAGTCGCGCAGCCGTTTCGCCACGAGCTCGCGGGCGCGGCCCGCGGCGACCGGCTCCAGGGGCAGGCTCCAGACGGCCACCCTGCGGTCGTCCAGCTCCCTGGTCCGCACCAGCAGCAGCGCGGTGTCGTCGTTGGTGGTGCCGTCGGGGAGCAGGGTGGAGACGGCCCGGTCGCACAGGTCCTCCAGCGAGTCCGCGCCCTCGGCGAGGACCCGTGCCAGGGTGTCCAGCCCCTTGTCGATGTCCCGGTCACGGGCCTCGACGAGACCGTCCGTGAAGAGCGCGAGCAGACTGCCGACGGGCAGGTCGATCTCCAGGCACTCGAAGGGCAGGCCGCCGAGCCCCAGCGGCGGCCCGGCCGGCAGGTCGGGGAAGCTGACGCGCCCACCCGGCTCGACCACCGCCGGGGGCAGATGCCCGGCGCGCGCCATGGTGCAGCGCCGCGACACCGGGTCGTAGACGGCGTACAGGCAGGTGGCTCCGGCCGCGACGTCGTCGTCGCCGGTGAGCGTGCCGAGGGCGTCGGCGCTGTCCTGGGCCGACTGTCCGACGAGGTCGTCGAGCCGTTTGAGGAGTTCGTCGGGCGGCAGGTCCAGGGGGGCGAGCGCCCGTACCGTCGTGCGCAGCCGGCCCATGGTGGCCGCCGCGTGCAGCCCGTGGCCCACCACGTCGCCGACGACCAGCCCGACCCGGGTACCGGAGAGCGGGATGACGTCGAACCAGTCGCCGCCGACCCCGCTGAGGTCGTCCGTGGGCAGATAGCGGTGGGCCAGTTCGACGGCCGAGTTCGACGGCAGGTGCTGGGGCAGCAGCTGCCGCTGGAGGGCCAGCGCGGACTCCCGCTCCCGGGTGTAGCGGCGGGCGTTGTCGACGGACACCGCGGCGCGGGCGACGAGTTCGTCCGCCACGGCGACCGCTCCATGGTCGAAGAAGCCGCGCAGGCCGTCGCGTACGAACGTGGCGAGCCCCAGCACCCCGCCCCCGGCGCGCAGCGGCACGACCAGGGTGCCGTCCTCCAGCACGAGCCCGCCGGAGGCGAGGCTGCGGTGCTGGGGCGAGCCCTCGGCGTAGGTCACCGGCAGCGGACGGAGCCGTTCCCCGGCGGTGTTCCCGGCCGGCCCGGTTCCGTCCACGTGCCGGGTGCCCGGTCTCGCCGCGGCGTGGGAGGCGGCGTGGGAGGCAGCGCGGAGCAGATCCGTCGCCGCCGGCCCCGTGCCGCCCGGTACCTCGCCCGCCAGTACGGCCGGGGCCAGGTCCACGTCGACGCGGTCGGCGAACTCCGGCACGGCCACCGCGGCGAGTTCACCGGCGGTGACGAGCACGTCCAGCGTCGTGCCGACGGTGCGGCCCGCCTCGACCAGGAGACTCACCTGGCGCTGCGCCTCGTAGCGGTCGGAGATGTCGAAGGCGTCCTCGCACACCCCGAAGACGCGGCCGTCCGCGTCCTGCAGCCGGTAGTACGAGCAGGACCACACGTGCTCCCTGCCCGGGTCGCTGGGCTGCTCCGCGCGGAAGTGCAGATCGAGGAAGGGCTCGCCGGTCTCCAGCACCCGGCGCATGACGGCGTGGAGCGTCTCCGGGTATCCCGGGGTCACGAACCTGCCCCGGGGGTAGAGCTCCTGGGCCAGCTCGCCGCGGGTCTCGGCGAGCGGGCGCCCGATCTCCCGCTCCGAGGCGGCGTTGCACCAGACGAGACGGAAGCCGGTGTCGTAGATGGCGAATCCCAGGGGCGACTCGGTGGCCAGCCCCTGCAGCATGGCGAGGCGGGACTCCCATTCCCGCAGCCGGTCCCGGTCGGCCGCCACGACGACGCGCTCCGCCCGCCCCGTCCCGGACAGCGGGCAGACCGCCACGACGAGGTGCATCCGGTGGCCGTCCCGGTGGACGGCGGCGTGCACATGGTGCTCGGGGAAGAGCGGGACCAGGGCGCCGGGCGCGTCGGCGGCCCGGCCGGCTGCCGCCCGGGGGTCCGGTGCGGCGCCGGGCGCGGGAACCCCGCCGGGCGTCAGGAACGCGGCGACGGGACGTCCGATGATCTCGTCCGTCCGGTAGCCGAGGAGTTCCTGCGCCGCGGGGCTCCAGCCGATGACGGCGTCGTGCTCGTCGAGCACGAACGTGGCGGCGCTCGTGACGTCGAGCGGCCCGCGGAAGTCGGCGTCCTCGGTCGCCCTTCTCGCGTTGTCCATGACGCCCTCACCGGCCGGCTTCGTCAGGTCCAGAATCCGCCTTGTGCTGACCCTGCGCAACCGATCGGACCGGATGCGCGGCCGGCTCCTCCACGGGCCCGCACCGTGCATGCGAACAGGTGAGCGGGCAGGTGGAGGGGTGTCGGGCGGAGTGGTGGTGACGCGCCGCCGCGTTCCGCGCCCGGTGCGGACACGCGCCCGGCCGAAGGGGTCTGGTGTGAACCGCACGAGCGCGGATGACAGCATGGGCCCCATGAGCAACGACGTTTTCTTCGACATCACCATCGACGACGAGCCCGCCGGGCGGATCGTCTTCACGCTGTTCGACGACGTGGTCCCCAAGACCGCGCGGAACTTCCGCGAGCTGGCCACCGGCGAGCACGGCTTCGGCTACGAGGGTTCCGGCTTCCACCGCGTCATCCCCGACTTCATGCTCCAGGGCGGTGACTTCACGGCCGGCAACGGCACGGGCGGCAAGAGCATCTACGGCGAGAAGTTCGCCGACGAGAACTTCCAGGTCAAGCACACCAAGCCCGGCCAGCTGTCCATGGCCAACGCGGGCCCGAACACCAACGGCTCGCAGTTCTTCATCACGACCATCGTCACCGACTGGCTGGACAACAAGCACGTCGTGTTCGGCGAGGTCGTCGAGGGCATGGACGTCGTGAAGCGGATCGAGTCCCTGGGTTCGCGCAGCGGCGCCACCCAGGCGAAGATCAGCATCGCCAAGTCGGGCGTCGTCGGGGCCTGACCCCGGCGGCTGCCGCCCCGGCCCCGGCGGAGGTCCGCGACCCACCGCGACCCACCGGGGCGGGGCGCGGCGGGCGGGCCTGTGCGGCGCTTGGGGACGCTCGCTCCACGGATCGCTGCTGCTGGCCATCCCACGACGGTAACGGCAGGCACTGACAGCCTGCCAGGGGTACCCGACCGATGCGGCAGTCCGCTCCGTACCTCAAGTGGGGCAGGGCTACATCTCGACTTCGCGGCCGCTGATCTCGACGGCCGGGGCTCGGCGTACTTCCGGTTCGTCTCGGCGTGCCCGCTCGGCCTCCTCCATCTGCCGCACCTGCTCCCGGTCGGCCAGAATCTCCGCGGCCCGCCGGCGTGGGTGTCGGCGCTCGTGGTCGGGCTGATCGGGCCGCTGTTCCAGGGCGCGGCGAGCGGGCCGTGCGCGGCGGTGCGACCGCCCGGCGGCTCCATGGCCCTCGGCCGGTCGCACGGTCCTGCCTCGACGGCGGCGGTGGCGCGGCCGCCCACTCCGGCGACCGCGGCCCCGGCCGGCCGTCCGTCCGGGCACCGGCGTCCGGGCACCCTCTCAGGCGCCGGCACTCAGGCACCGGCACTCAGGCACCGACGTCCGGGCACCGTCCCTCAGGCGGAACGGCGCGGCGCCGCGGCCGGGCACCGGGCGCCGGGAGAGCGCCGGGCACCGGGAGACGCGACGCCGCGCGGCAGCGCAAGGGCGCGTTCCGGGACGACCGTCAGCGCGCCATCTCCTCCTTGAGCGCGAGGACGAAGGCGTCCACGTCGTCCTCGGTCGTGTCGAACGAGCACATCCAGCGGACGTCTCCGGCGGCTTCGTCCCAGAAGTAGAAGCGGAAACGCTTCTGCAGCCGACGGCTCACCTCCTGCGGCAGCCGGGCGAAGACCGCGTTCGCCTGGACCGGATAGAGGATCTCGACCCCGTGCACCGCCCGGACGCCCTCGGCGAGCCGCTGGGCCATGGCATTGGAGTGCCGGGCGTTGCGCAGCCACAGGTCTTTGGCGAGCAGCGCCTCCAGTTGCACGGAGACGAAGCGCATCTTCGAGGCGAGCTGCATCGACATCTTGCGCAGATGCTTCATATGGCTGACCGCGTCGGGGTTGAGCACGACGACCGCCTCGCCGAACAGCATGCCGTTCTTGGTCCCGCCGTAGGAGACGACGTCCACGCCGACGGCGTTGGTGAACGCCCGCATCGGCACGTCCAGCGACGCCGCCGCGTTGGCTATCCGCGCCCCGTCGAGATGGACCTTCATCCCGAGACCGTGGGCGTGGTCGACGATCGCGCGGACCTCGTCCACCGTGTAGACCGTGCCCAGCTCGGTGTTCTGGGTGATCGAGACGACCTGCGGCATGGCGCGGTGCTCGTCCTCCCAGCCCCACGCCTGCCGGTCGATCAGCTCGGGGGTGAGCTTGCCGTCCGGGGTCGGCACGGTCAGCAGCTTCAGCCCGCCCATCCGCTCCGGAGCGCCGCCCTCGTCCACGTTGATGTGGGCGGTCTCGGCGCAGACGACCGCGCCCCACCGGTCGGTGAGGGCCTGCAGGGCGGTGACGTTGGCGCCGGTGCCGTTGAAGACGGGGAACGCCTCGGCGCCGGAGCCGAAGTGGCTGTGCATGATCCGCTGGAGGTGGTCCGTGTACGCGTCCTCGCCGTAGGCGACCTGGTGGCCGCCGTTGGCCAGGGCGAGGGCGGCCAGCACCTCCGGGTGCGCGCCCGCGTAGTTGTCGCTGGCGAAGCCCCGTACTCCGGGGTCGTGGTGCCGTCGGGCGTCGGTCCTCGTCGGGCTCACGGCTCGGGGGTCAGCCACAGGCGCTGTCCATTCACTTCCGGGGCGGGCCGGTCCCAGACTCCGGCAATGGCCTCGGCCAGTTCCTTGACGTCCGTGAAGCCCGCGAACTTGGCGTTCGGGCGCTCGGCGCGCATCGCGTCGTGCACGAGCGCCTTGATGATCAGGATGGCGGCAGCGGCGCGCGGTCCGTCCTCGCCCCCGGCCTTCCTGAACGAGTCCGCGAGCGCCAGGGTCCAGGCCTCCGCCGCAGCCTTGGCGGCGGCGTAGGCGGCGTTGCCCTCGGTGGGCTTCGCCGCCCCGGACTGGCTGACCAGCACGAAGCGGCCCTTGTCGCTGCGCTTGAGCGCCTCGTGGAACGCCAGCGAGGTGTTCTGGACCGTGCGGATCAGCAGCTTCTCGAGCAGCTGCCAGTCGCTCAGGTCCGTCTCGCCGAAGGTGGCGCAGCCGCGCCAGCCGCCGACCAGGTGGACCAGGCCGTCGACGCGGCCGAACTCCTTCTCGGTCTGGGCGGCCCACTCGCGGGTGGCGGTCGGGTCGAGCAGGTCGACGGTGTCGCCGGTGACGGTCGCCCCGCCGTGTGCGTACCGCGCCTCGTCGACCGCCTGGGCGAGCCGTTCGGTGTCCGCGTCCGACGCCACGACGATCGCGCCCGCCTCGGCGAGGCGGAGCAGGGCGGCGCGGCCCGCCGGACCGGCCGCTCCGGCAACCGCGATCACCGCACCGTCGAGGGCTCCGTTGCCGTTCACATTCATCGTGCTGGTCTCCTCCGTACGAGAGCTCACGCGGCGACTCGCTCGGCGGACCGGGCCGTGATGCCCTGGGTGGAGGCGATCACGCCCTTCAGCTTCTTGGAGAGCGCCTCAAAGAACATGCTGAGCGGAAACTCGTCGGGAAGCACGTCGTCCACGAGCTTGCGCGGCGGCTGGCTCAGGTCCAGGGCGTCGGGGCCCTTCGCCCAGCGCGAGCCCGGGTGCGGGGCGAGGTAGGTGGAGACCAGTTCGTAGGCCTTGAACCAGTGGACGAGCTTCGGGCGGTCGATGCCGTCGCGGTACAGCTTCTCGATCTCGGCGCAGAGCTGGTTGGTGACCTGCGGCGCCCGCTCCCAGTCGATCCTCAGCGTGTTGTCCGTCCACCGCAGGACGTCGTGCCGGTGGAGGTAGGCGAAGAGCAGCTGGCCGCCGAGGCCGTCGTAGTTGCGCACCCGGTCGCCGGTGACGGGGAAGCGGAACATCCGGTCGAACAGCACCGCGTACTGGACGTCACGGCCGTGCGTGTTGCCCTCGGCCTCCAGCTTCACGGCCTCCTTGAAGGCGGTGAGGTCGCAGCGCAGCTCCTCCAGGCCGTACATCCAGAACGGCTGGCGCTGCTTGATCATGAAGGGGTCGAACGGCAGGTCGCCGTGGCTGTGGGTGCGGTCGTGGATCATGTCCCACAGGACGAAGGCCTGCTCGCAGCGCTCCTGGTCGTGGACCATGGAGGCCACGTCCTCGGGGAGGTCGATGGAGAGGATCTCCACCGCGGCCTCGGTCACCCGGCGGAAGCGGGCGGCCTCCCGGTCGCAGAAGATGCCGCCCCAGCTGAACCGCTCGGGGGCCTCGCGCACGGCTATGGTCTCGGGGAACAGCACGGCCGAGTTGGTGTCGTAGCCGGCGGTGAAGTCCTCGAAGGTGATCCCGCAGAACAGCGGGTTGTCGTAGCGGGTCGCCTCGAGCTCGGCCAGCCAGTCGGGCCAGACCATGCGCAGCACCACGGCCTCGAGGTTGCGGTCCGGGTTGCCGTTCTGCGTGTACATGGGGAAGACCACCAGGTGCCGGCGGCCGTCCACGCGGTCGGCGGCGGGCTGGAAGGCCAGCAGCGAGTCGAGGAAGTCCGGCACGCCGAAGCCGCTGTCGGCCCATTTGCGCAGATCGGCGACGAGCGCGCGGTGGTACGCGGCGTCGTGCGGGAGCAGCGGGGAGAGTTCCTCCACGGCGGCGGTCACCCGCTCGATCGCGTACTCGGCGGCGGCGGGCACCGGGGCGTCCTCGGCGTCGAAGTCGATGGAGCCGTCCTTGGACTGCCAGGGCCTGATCTCCCCGACGGCGTCCTTGAGCGTCTGCCACGCAGGATGCCCGACCACCGCCGTGGCCGTCGCCGCGTCCGTCGCAGCGGTCTGCACAAGAGTTTCCGTCATGTCACTTCCTCCACGGGAGAACCTCGCGTCAAGACACCGTATCTATGCCCGGTTCTCCCGTACAAGGGGAACCTTGGGAAATTATCCTGCCCTACCCCCATGGT
Source organism: Streptomyces tirandamycinicus (assembly GCF_003097515.1). Taxonomy (NCBI): domain Bacteria; kingdom Bacillati; phylum Actinomycetota; class Actinomycetes; order Kitasatosporales; family Streptomycetaceae; genus Streptomyces; species Streptomyces tirandamycinicus. The sequence goes on from NZ_CP029188.1 coordinate 338,561, forward strand.
CACCGCAGATTTTTCTGTGACCTAGGCCATACGGGACGATGGCTGCGGTGAGCCGTGCGGGGACACCCCTGGAACGGGAGACGTCCCGGAGGGCGTCCCGGGTGCCGTCAAGACCCGGAGGACTCGCCCACGCCCGGGTGAGCCCGTCACGGGTCGCGGCGCCGGAAGACCGCGTTCCCCCAAGCTCCGGACCTCATGCACGACCGGGTGCGGCCGTGGCGGAGACCACTAGGCTGCGGCCGTGCCGCGCGGCGGCGGCAGCCACCGCGCGGGAGCCGCGAAACAAGAACGGCCCGAGCCCGACACATCGACGGAAGCGAGAAGATCTTGAGTTTCCTCACCATCGGTCATCGCGGGGTCATGGGTGTCGAACCGGAGAACACCCTGCGTTCCTTCGTCCGGGCGGAGCGGGCGGGGATGGACGCGATCGAACTGGATCTCCATCTCAGCAAGGACGGCGCACTGGTCGTCATGCACGACGCCGATGTGGACCGCACGACCGACGGCACCGGGCCGATCGCCGAGAAGACCCTCGCGGAGCTGCGGGAGCTGGACGCCGGTCAGGGCGAGCGCATCCCGGTGTTCGAGGAGGTGCTGGACGCGGTGGGCCTGCCGCTCCAGGTCGAGATCAAGGACGCGGCCGTGGCACGGGTGCTCGCGGATGTGATGGTCAAGCGCGATCTGGTCGACCGGATCGAGGTCACGTCGTTCCAGGACGACGCGGTCAGGGAGATCACCGCGCTGGTACCCGGAGTCCGCACGGCCCTCATCGCCAGCCGCTGGGGCAGCGACATCGTGGAGCGCGCCCAGGCCGTCGGCGCTCCCGCGCTGGCGCTGAACATCCGCCGGCTGACCCTGGAGACGGTGGAGCACGCCCATGACGAGGGGCTCAGAGTGATCGGGTGGGTCGTCAACACCCAGGACCACCTCCGGCTGGTGCGCGCCCTCGAACTGGACGGTGCGACCACCGACTTCCCCGAGATCCGGCGCACCGGCCGCTTCACCGCCTGACGGGCCGGCGACCCCGGGCCGCGGGCCACCGGCCCGGGGACCCGATCACCGGCCCGCGGGACGCGGTCCCCGGCCGGCGGCTCAGCGGCACCGGCTCCCCGGCCGGGAACTCAGCGGCCCGGGGTCCCTGCGTCCAGCCGCTTCACCAGAAGTTCGAACTGCAGGTCGTCGCGGCGCGGCAGCCCGAAGCGCTCGTCGCCGTACGGGAACGGTGTCATCCGTCCCGTACGGCGGTACCCGCGCCGCTCGTACCAGGCGATCAGCTCCTCGCGCACCGAGATCACCGTCATATGCATCTCCGTGACGCCCCAGTCGTCCCGCACGACGCGCTCGGCCTCGGCGATGACCCGCCGCCCGAGTCCACCGCCCTGGAGCCCCGGCCGCACCGCGAACATGCCGAAGTACGCCGCGTCACCCCGGTGTTCGAGCTGGCAGCAGGCCACGAGCTCACCGCCGCGCCGCACGGTGAGGAGTCTGCTGCCGGAGGCCGCGATCACCTGGCGCACGCCCTCCGCGTCGGTGCGCTGCCCGTCCAGGATGTCCGCCTCGGTGGTCCAGCCGGTCCGGCTGGAGTCCCCTCGGTAGGCCGACTCGATCAGCTCGACGAGGGCGGGGACATCGGAAGGGGTGGCGTCGACGTAGGACAGCTGCACCGGGTCCCGGGGCGGTGCGGTCTCCATGGGGCGGGTCTCCGTTCTGCTCTGCGCCGGCCGGACCGCGCTCCTCCGGCCGTCCGGTCCGCGCTGCTCTGCGCCGTGCGGTCCGCGCCGCCCTTCGCCGTCCGGTCCGTCCCCTGCTCACCGGGGCTTTCGCCGTGCGGCGGCGGCGCGGCGGACGGCGACGCGTGGCCGACCGCGGACGACCGCGGACGCGCCGTCCGGGCCCGACCTTAGCGCGACGCGCCGGCGGTCTACCGTGGTGGCCATGATGCACGTGCTGAGCAGCCGCGTCCTGCTGCGGCCGACCGATCCCGAGCGGTCCAGGCGGTTCTACGAGGACGTTCTGGGCCTGCAGATCTACCGCGAGTTCGGCACCGGGCCCGACCGTGGAACGGTCTACTTCCTCGGCGGCGGCTTCCTGGAGGTCTCCGGACGCTCCGACACCCCGCCGGGCCCCGGCCTGGCGCTGTGGCTCCAGGTGCCGGACGCCAAGGCGGCCTACGGCCATGTGCTGTCGCACGGGGCCGCGGTCGAGAGGCCGCCGCAGCGGGAGCCCTGGGGCCTGGTCGAGATGTGGCTGACCGACCCGGACGGGGTGCGGATCGCCGTGGTGGAGGTGCCCGAGGACCATCCGCTGCGCCACCGGCCCTGACCCGGGCCCCGTTCCCTTTCCGCACCGCGGCTTCGGCCCGCCGCCATAGCGGGCGAGCCGTGGCGTACGTCACTTGCCGGGTGAAGCCGTACCTGCGGGTAGCACGGCGCTCATACCCTGGTGCCCATGATGGTCTCCCTCGCGCTGCTGTCGCTCGGCGCACTGGCCGCCGTCGTCGCGCCGCGGCTGATGTCGCGGGCCGACTGGCCGGAGCGCGAGCCGGTGGTGGCCCTGTGGGTGTGGCAGTGCGTGGTCGCGGCGGTGCTGCTGAGCTTCGGACTCTCCATGACCATCAGTGCGGCCGCCGCCTGGCAGGCGGTGCGGGGCCCCGTCTTCGCACCGGCGCCGAGCGCCGTCGTCGAGGCGTACGCGCTGGGTGCGGGCGGCCCGTGGTCCGCGGTGCTGGCCGTCGTCCTGGCGTGCGCGGGGCTGTGGAGCGGTGCGATGCTCACCCGGGAGATCCACCGGGCGCACATCCGGCGCCGGCGCCGCCGGGCGGAACTCCTCGTACGCGCCCCCCTGTTGCCCGGGGAGGACCCGGGTGACGATCCGGTGGTGGTGCTGGAGGGCGAGCGGCCCGACGCGTGGTGGCTGCCCGGAGCCGCGCCCCAGCTGGTCGTCACCACGGCCGCCCTCCGGCGCCTGAAAGGCCGTCAACTCGACGCGGTGCTCGCCCATGAGCAGGGCCACGCCAGGGCGCGCCACGACTGGCTGCTGCACTGCTCGGCGGCGCTCGCCAACGGCTTTCCCCAGGTCCCGGTGTTCGCCGCGTTCCGCGACGAGATGCACCGGCTGGTCGAGCTCGCCGCCGACGACGTCGCCTCGCGCCGGTTCGGCCGGCTCACGATCGCCCTCGCGCTGGTCGAGCTGAACGAGCACCGCGGAGTGTTCGGTCCCTGCCCTGCCCCCGACGCCCAGCTCCACCACCGCGTCAACCGGCTGCTGGCCCCGGTCCCCCGGCTCACCGCGGGCAGGCGGCTGCGGCTGACCGCTGCCGCGGTCCTGGTGCCCGTCGTACCGCTACTGGTGGCATTCGTGCCGGGTCTGAGCGCTTTGACGTAACTAGCGGGGCGGATCGGGGGCAGGATCCTGCCCATGCGTCCCCCCACCCCCACCCCCACTCCCGTCCCGCACCACCCTGCCCCGGAGCCACAGCTTCCGGTCCCCTGGGCGCGTACCGCGTCGCTGACCGCCGTGGTCGCCGTGCTGCTGCTGGTGACGGTGTCCGTCGGCTGGGCACCCCTGATGTCGGTCGACCGCTCGATCGCGACCGGGCTGCACGAGTCCGCGCTGGCGGACCCGGGGTTCACCCGGGCGAACCGGGTCCTCAGCGACTGGGTGTGGGATCCCTGGACGATGCGCGCCCTGGTGCTCTGCGCGGTCCTCGTCCTGCTGCGGCGGGGCGAGAGCCTGCTGGCCCTGTGGGTCGCGGCGGCGAGCCTGCTGGGCTCGGCGGTGCAGCAGGCCCTCAAGGTCCTGGTGGGGCGGCAGCGCCCGGTCTGGGCGGACCCCGTGGACTCCGCCCACTACGCCGCATTCCCCTCCGGCCACGCGATGACGGCCACCGTCACCTGCGGGCTGCTCCTGTGGCTGCTGACGCGGACCGGGGCCGGGCCCGGGCTGCGGCGCACGGCGGCCCTGCTGGCGGTGGTCTCCGTGCTGGGCGTGGGCTTCACCAGGCTCTATCTGGGGCTGCACTGGTTCACGGACGTCCTGGCCGGGTGGCTGCTCGGGGTCTGCCTGGTGGCCGCGGCGGCCGGCTCCTACGAGCGGCTGGCGCTGAACCGGGGGCCGTGACACCCGGGACGAACGGCCCGCCCTGGACCGCGGCCGCGGGGGACACGGCCCCCCGAGGAGCCAACGGCATGCCCTGGACCGGGGGCCATCACATCCAGGGCCAACGGCCCTCCCCCGACCGGGGGCCGTGACACCCGGAGCCCACGGCCCGCCCTGGACCGCGCCCCGGTGCCGCGGGGCAACCGGAGGGGCCTTGAACCGGGAGCCCCGGTGCCGGGAGGATCGCCGCATGGCGATCAAAGGCGTGCTCTTCGACTTCTCGGGAACGCTCTTCCGGATCGAGTCCGTGACGGACTGGCTGCGGGCCGCCCTCGACGAGACGGGGGTCTCCGTCGGGAAGGACGCGTTCGAGCGCTACGCGCGCGAGCTGGACGCGGCCGGGGCGCTGCCCGGCGGCTCCACGCCCGAGCTGATCCCGGAGGCGCTGGCCGAGCTGTGGTGGACGCGCGACCAGGACGGCCGGCGGCACCGGGACGCCTATGTGGGCCTCGCCCGCCGTGTGGAGCTGCCGGACCCCCGGCTCTACGACGCCCTCTACGAGCGGCACAAGGCCCCCTCCGCGTGGCGGCCGTACCCGGACGCGGCGGAGGTGCTCGACGGGCTGCGGCGGCTCGGCACCGGCGTCGCGGTGGTCAGCAACATCGGCTGGGACCCGCGGCCGGTGTTCCGGGCGCACGGGCTGGACGGGTACGTGGACGCGTACGTGCTCTCCTACCGCCACGGGGTGCAGAAGCCGGACGCGCGGCTGTTCCGGGCGGGCTGCGAGGCGCTGGGGCAGGAGCCGCGGGACGTCCTGATGGTCGGCGACGACCGGCGCGCGGACGGCGGGGCGGCGCGGCTGGGCTGCGCGGTGCACTTCGTGGATCATCTGCCGGTCGAGGAGCGTCCCGAGGGGCTTCGTCCGGTGCTCGGACTCGTGGGTGGGTGAATCGGAGCGGAACGGGCGGGGTGCGGGCGGCCGGGCGCGACAAGCGGGACCGCGGAGCCGGGAAGCGGGTACGGAAGCCGGGAAGCGGTGCGGAGAACGGGAAGCGGGCACAGGGGCTCCGCACGTGCCACGGGCGGAACGGGACGGACCGGGCGATCCCCCGCGTCGCCCGGTCCGTCCGGTCCACCCCGCTGACCAGGCGCACGGGCGCCTCGCAACGGGCCGCGCTGAGTATATTGGCTCTGAGCCAGTCAACGCAGGAGTCAAGCATGTCCCCGCGGAGCGCATCGGTCAATGAAGAGCTCCGTCGGCGTTCCCGCGAGCGGCTGCTCCAGGCGACGGTGGACCTCGTCGGGGAGCGCGGCTACGAGGCGACGACGCTGGGGGACATCGCCGACCGGGCCGGCTCGGCCCGCGGTCTGGTCTCGTACTACTTCCCCGGCAAGCGCCAGCTGTTCCAGTCGGCCGTGCACCGGCTGATGCACCGCACTCTGGAGGACGCGCTGGAGCGTGAGCCCCGCACCGCCGACGGGCGGGAGCGGCTGGCCCGGGCCGTCGACGCGATCCTGGGCCTCGCGGTGGACCGTCCGGTGCTGATGCGCGCGCACATGGCGGGCATCCTGCAGGCCGAGGGCTTCGTCCAGTGCCCGGAGCAGCAGCGCCTCGCGTTCCTGCTGCGCGACACCATGGAACGGTACGGTTCCCCGGACCCGGACGCCGACTACCCCCTGCTGCGCGCGCTGCTGATGGGCGCGGTCTTCGCGGTGGCGCTGCCCGGCGCGCCGATGCCGCGCACCCGGCTGCGTGCGGAGCTGTTCCAGCGGTACGGACTGGACTGGGAACTCGGTTCCCCTCCGGGCGGCGAACCGGCCGGAGGGACCTCGCAGCAGGGTCCGGACCGGTCGGTCGGCCGGCCGGCCGACGGAGCGGCCCGGTAGGCGGTGCCGGGCACGGACGGAGGACGCGGGCGACGGGCGCGGACGGCGAGCGCGGGCAGCCGGCGCGGGCGGCGCCCGATGTGGTGAGGGAGCGGTGCCGCCCCGCCGGGGCGGCACCGCGGTGTTCGGTCAGTCGTCGAAGCGGTCGAAGTAGTCCGGCTGGGTCTGCACGTTGAGCTCGTGCATCCGGACGCGCTTGGCCGCGTCGGTACGACGGTCGTCGAGCTTCAGCACGTCGAAGCCCTTGGTGATGTCGTTGGAGTAGATGTGGCCGTTGTAGTAGTACGCCGACCAGGAGCCGCCCGTCCTCGCGGCGTCGGTGGAGAGCGGGCCGCGCTCGAAGTAGGCGATCTCCCTGGGCTTGGTGGAGTCCGTGAAGTCCCACACCGACACGCCGCCCTGGTACCAGGCCTGGACCATGATGTCGCGGCCCTTCACCGGGATCAGCGAGCCGTTGTGCGCCACGCAGTTCTCGGTGGGGGCCTGGTGCCGGTCGATCTTGAAGTAGCCGCGGAAGACCAGCTTGCGCTTGTCGCCCTTCCCGACGATGTCGTAGATGCCGTCGGCTCCCCGGTTCGGGCCCGTCTCCGGGTTGCAGGTGGCGCCCCCGCCGCCGCCGAGTTCGTCGGTGAAGACGACCTTGCGGGCGTCCTGGTTGAACGTCGCGGAGTGCCAGAACGCGAAGTTGACGTTGTCCTGGACCTGGTCGATGACCCTCGGGCGCTCGGGGTCGCGGATGTCGAACAGGATGCCGTCGCCCATGCACGCCCCGGCCGCGAGGTCCTTGGACGGCAGCACGGTGATGTCGTGGCAGCCGGTCGTCTTGGAGACGCCCGGGTTCGTGGGTCCGCCGGGATTGCCGCCGCCGTCCGGGCCCTCACCCGGGAACAGCACCGGGAAGCCGACGACCGCGGCCTTCTCCGGGGCGTTCCGCGGCACCTTGACGACGGAGATTCCGTCGTGCGGCGGCTGGCAGTCGGGGAACATCGCGTTCGGCGAGTACGACGACACGTACACGTACACGTTGCGCCGCTCGGGCACCAGGGTGTGGGTGTGCGAGCCGCAGGCGGTCTCGACGGCCGCGACGTACTTCGGGTTGCGCTTGTCGCTGATGTCGAAGACCTTGATGCCCTCCCACGAGGACTTCTCCGTGGCCGGCTGGCTGGTGCTGGCGCAGGAGTCGTCGCTGCGGGAAGAGTCGGTGGAGAGGAAGAGCAGGTCCCCGGAGACCGAGATGTCGTTCTGGGCGCCGGGGCACAGGACCTGGGCGACGGTCTTGGGGTCGCGCGGGTTGCGGATGTCGAAGATGCGGAAGCCGTCGTAGTTGCCGGCGAACGCGTACCTTCCCTGGAAGGCGAGGTCGGAGTTGGTGCCCGGGAGCGCGTCCTTCGGGACGTTGGCGAGGTGGCGGATGTTGTCGCTGTGGACGACCTCGTCCACAGCGGGTATCCCGCCGCTCTTCGTCAAGGCCTCGGCGGCCGCCGCCTGTTCGGACGAGACCTTCCTCTCGGCCGGGGCGTCTCCGGGGTCGGGTGTGGCGGCCGCGGGTCCGGCCGTCAGAAGTGTGGCCAGCAGCCCTGCCGCGGCTGCCGCCACGCCCAGGCGTCTGCGCCGCACGCTGGTGGTGTGCAACGGGGTCACCTTTTCCCCTCCTGGTTCAGTGGTTCAGCGATGTACTGCCCCGGCAGTATCGTCCTAGGCATGCCCACATCAACAGATGGCAACAGAGACGCGGTGAAAGTCGTCACGGCCGTCGTGGTGGCCGTACTCGCCCTGGGAGCCTGCGAGTCGGGGTCCGGGTCCGGGTCCGGCCAGCCGAAAGCCGACGGGGACCGCGGTGCCGCGGTCGTGGCCCCCGGGAAGCCGGGCGAACCCGCCAGGACGCTCTCGCCCGAGGAGGCCGCGAAGGAACTGCCGGACGACAGCCCGAACGCGGCGGACGTCGGGTACGTCCAGATGATGATCGTCCATCACCAACAGGCCCTGGAGATGACGGCCCTCGTACCGGACCGGGCCGCCGGCACCCCGGTGAAACGCCTCGCCGATCGCATCAGGGCCGCGCAGCAGCCGGAGATCGGGGCGATGCGGGGCTGGCTGAAGAGGCACGGCAAGGGCGAAGCGACGGGCGGTCACGGGAGCCATGACCACGGCGCGATGCCCGGCATGGCGACCGACGAGCAGTTGGCGCGGCTGCGTGCCGCCGAGGGCAGGGCCTTCGACGAGCTGTTCCTCGAGTTGATGATCACTCACCACCAGGGCGCGCTGACGATGGGGGCCACCGTGCTGTCCGAGGGGAACAACGTCCAGGTGGGGGAAATGGCCAATGACGTGATCGCCCAGCAGACGGCCGAGATCAGCCGTATGCGCACCATGTGAGGCTTACCGGGCGGCCTTCCCGGTGCCATGCTGGAAGCACCCTGCGGAAGGAGCGCAGCCGTGCTTCGAGTCGCCGTCGTCGGATCCGGGCCGAGCGGGGTCTACACCGCTCAGGCCCTCGTCCGGCAGTCCCTCGTGCCGGACGTCCGGGTGGACGTCCTGGACCGGCTTCCGTGCCCCTACGGGCTGGTTCGGTACGGGGTCGCACCCGACCACGAGAAGATCAAATCCCTGCAGAACACCCTGCGGGCGGTCCTGGAGGACGACCGGATCCGTTTCGTCGGCCATGTCGAGGTGGGCGCGCACGGCCTGACGCCGGCGGGCCTGCTGCGGCTCTACCACGCGGTCGTCTACTGCGTCGGGGCCGCGAAGGACCGCAGGCTGGGGGTGCCCGGCGAGGATCTGCCGGGGAGCCACTCGGCCACCGACTTCGTGTCCTGGTACAGCGCCCACCCGGACGCAGCGGGCAGCGGGTTCGCCCTCGGCGCCCGGTCGGCGGTGGTCATCGGAGTGGGCAATGTCGCCGTCGACGTCACCCGGATCCTGGCGCGCGGCGCCGCGGAGCTGCGGCCGACCGACGTACCGCACGACGCGCTCGGCGCCCTGGCCGGCAGCCGGGTGCGCCAGGTGCACATGGTGGGCAGACGCGGCCCGTCCCAGGCGAAGTTCACCACGAAGGAACTGCGGGAGCTGGGCTCGCTGCCGGACGCCTCCGTCCACGTCGATCCGGCCGACCTCACCCTGGACCCGGGGTTCGCCGACGCGTCGGCGCTGCCGGCGGTCAACCGGCGCAACCTCGACGTGGTGCGCGGCTGGGCGGCGGCCGGCGAGGACGCCCCGGGCGCGCGGGCTCGAAGCATCCGGCTTCGCTTCTTCCTGCGCCCGGTGGAGCTGCTCGCGGAGGACGGTCGGGTCGCCGCGGTGCGGTTCGAGCGGACGGTGCCGGACGGCGCGGGCGGGCTGCGCGGTACCGGCGCGTACGAGGAGATCGAGGCCCAGCTGGTACTGCGAGCGGTCGGCTATCGCGGAGTGCCCCTGGACGGGCTTCCGTTCGACCCCGCGCGGGGCACGGTGCCGCACGAGGCCGGCCGGGTGCTGCGGGACGGTGCGCCGTCCGCGGGCGAGTACGTCGCGGGCTGGATCAAGCGCGGCCCCACCGGGGTGATCGGCACCAACCGGCCCTGCGCCAAGGAGACGGTGGCGTCGGTCCTCGAGGACGCACCCGCGCTGTCGGCGCGCCCGCTGCCGGACGAACCACTGGACGTGCTCAGGGATACGGGGCTGCGCCCGGTGGAGTGGCCCGGCTGGCTGGCGATCGAGGAGGCCGAGCGCGCGCTCGGCCGGTCGCTGGGCCGCCGCTCGGTGAAGATCGCCGACTGGGAGGGGCTGCTGAGCGCGGCCGGTGTCGGTATGGCTCCGCAGCTTCCCGCGGCATAGCGTCCCCGTGCCCGGCTGACCGTGCTTCCCCGTGCCCGGCCGGGTACGGGGAAGCACGGTCAGTCGGTGCCGTGGCGGGCCGCCTCGGCGGCGGCGGCGGTCAGGACGCCGTCGAGGAGGCCGGGGTACAGCGCGTCCAGATCGTCGCGGCGCACCCCGTTCATCTTCGCCGTGCCCCGGTAGACCTGCCGGATCACCCCGCTCTCCCGCAGCACCCGGAAGTGGTGCGTCGACGTGGACTTGGTCACGGGCAGATCGAAGTACGAGCAGGACAGCTCGGCGTCGGCGGCGGCCAGTTCGCTCACCACCCGCAGTCGCACCGGGTCGGAGAGCGCGTGCAGCACACCCGCGAGCCGGATCTCGTCACGCGCGGGGTGGGCGAGTTCGCGGGGGCTTGCGGCGGTGGTCACGGAGGCTCCACTTCGGCTGGGGCTGCCATTGTACGAAAGCCGCCGTAGTTGACGGACGGGTTCCGGGCCGCGTGGCACCGCCGGGCCGGTCGGACTACTCGACGACCAGCTCGACGGGGATGTTGCCGCGGGTGGCCCTGGAGTACGGGCAGACCTGGTGCGCCTGCTCCACCAGCTGCGCGCCGGTGCCACCCTCGAGCGACTCGGGCAGCTCGACCCGCAGGACCACGGCCAGCCCGAATCCGCCGTCCTCGTCCTTGCCGATACCCACCTCGGCGGTCACCGATATGTCCCCGGTGTCGACCTTCGCCCGGCGGCCGACGAGCCCGAGCGCGCTCGCGAAGCAGGACGCGTACCCGGCCGCGAAGAGCTGCTCCGGGTTGGTGCCCTCGCCGCTGCCGCCCAGGGCGGCGGGGGCGGCGAGCGGCAGGTCCAGCCGGCCGTCGGAGCTGACGGCGCGTCCGTCGCGGCCGTTCGCGGTGGCGACGGCGGTGTACAGCGCGTTCATGGAAAACCATCCCTTGGTCGTCGGGGCCGGGCCCGTGCGGCGGGCCGTACCACCCAACTAGAGCACACAATTAAATTGCGCACAACTCGATTGCTTGCGAGACGGGTACCCTGACCCCATGAAGACGACACCCGGCGACCCCACGAGGACGACACCCGGCGCCGCACCGGACGAGGCCCTCCGCCTCGACCGCCAGATCTGCTTCTCGCTGCACGCGGCCTCGCGGGCCTTCAACGGCGTGTACCGCGCGATCCTGAAGGACCTCGGCCTCACCTACCCCCAGTACCTGGTGATGCTGGTGCTCTGGGAGCACGGCGAGCTGCCGGTGAAGACGATCGGCGCCCGCCTCCGGCTGGACTCCGGCACCCTGTCCCCCCTGCTCAAGCGCCTGGAGGCGGTCGGCCTCGTGGAGCGCCGGCGCAGCACCGCGGACGAGCGGTCGGTCACCGTGCGCCCGACGGCCGAGGGCGCCGCCCTGCGGGAGCAGGCCGGCCTGGTGCCGCGCAGGATCGCCGCGGCCACCGGACTCTCCCTGGAGGAGATCGGCGACCTGCAGGAGCGCCTGTCGGCGCTGACCGCCAAGCTCGACGCCGCCGACCTGGACCTCGGCCCGCTCGACGGCTGCGCGGGCTGACCCTCGGCGGGCCTCGCACCCCGGCACCCCCGGCACCGGTCGCACGCCGGTCGCGTACCGGCGCTTGTACGGTCGGCATCGTAGTTTGACAATCGCCGTACTACGAAGGGTATCGTACGAGCGTCAACTTCGACTCGGAGTTCGACCCGGGCTTCGACCCGAGCTTCGACCCGCCGTGAATGGAGCCTGCCGTGAGCGCACTGTTCGAGCCGTACACCCTGCGGTCCGTGACGATCCCGAACCGCGTGTGGATGGCCCCGATGTGCCAGTACAGCGCCGAGGCCACGGGGCCGGACGCGGGCGTCCCCACCGACTGGCACTTCGCCCACTACGCCGCACGCGCCGCCGGCGGCACCGGACTCATCCTGGTCGAGGCGACCGCGGTCGTCCCCGAGGGCCGGATCAGCCCGCACGACCTCGGCATCTGGAACGACACCCAGGCCGGCGCCTTCCGCAGGATCACCCGCTTCCTCAAGGACCAGGGCACCGTCCCCGGCATCCAGATCGCCCACGCCGGCCGCAAGGCCAGCACGGACCGGCCCTGGACCGGCGGCGAGCCGGTGGGTCCCGACGCCCACGGCTGGCAGCCGGTCGCGCCGAGCCCGGTCCCGTTCGACGAGGGGCACCCGGTACCCGACGAGCTGACCGCCGATCAGATCGCCGAACTGCCCGGCCGGTTCGCCGACGCCGCACGGCGGGCGCTGGACGCGGGCTTCGAGGTCGTGGAGGTGCACGGCGCGCACGGCTATCTGATCGGCGAGTTCCTCTCGCCGCACAGCAACCACCGCACCGACGCCTACGGCGGCTCGTTCGAGAACCGCACCCGGTTCGCGCTGGAGGTCGTCGACGCCGTACGCGCGGTGTGGCCGCAGGAGCTTCCGCTGTTCTTCCGGATCTCCGCCACCGACTGGCTCGAGGAGAACGGCTGGACCGCCGACGACACCGTGCGCTTCGCCGCGCTGCTGCGGGAACACGGCGTGGACCTGCTCGACGTCTCCTCCGGCGGCAACGCGGCGGGGGTGCGCATCCCGGCGGGCCCGGGCTACCAGGTGCCGTTCGCCGCCCGGGTGAGGAACGAGACGGAGCTGCCGGTGGCGGCGGTCGGCCTGATCACCGACCCGGCGCAGGCCGAGAAGGTCCTCGCCAACGGCGAGGCCGACGCCGTGCTGCTCGGCCGGGAACTGCTGCGCAGCCCCTCGTGGGCCCGCCGTGCCGCCGGGGAGCTCGGCGGGACGGTCCGGATCCCGGAGCAGTACCACCGCTCGGTCTGAGCCCGCGCCCCGGGGCGCGGCCGGACCGGGGACGAAACACACGGGACGGGACGCACAGGGACGGAACGCACCGGGGCCGGACCGCACCGGGCGGACCGCGCCGCAGCCGGGCACGGCCGGGCCGACCTGCGGGAAGGCCCGCTCCGGGGGCCGCTGTCAGTGGGTGGGTGCAGACTGGCCCCTGTCCGCGACAACGGCGTCCTGGAGGTGTCGTCGATGACCGACGTACTGCTGGCAGTAGGCACGCGCAAAGGGCTCTTCCTGGGGCACCGCAGAGACGGCCGATGGGAGCTGGACGGCCCCCACTTCAACGCCCAGGCCGTGTACTCGGTCGGGATCGACACCCGCCACGGTGCCGTGCCGCGGCTGCTGGTCGGCGGGGACAGCGCGCACTGGGGCCCGTCGGTGTTCCACTCCGACGACCTGGGAGCCACCTGGACGGAACCGGCCGCGCCCGCGGTGAAGTTCCCCAAGGACACCGGGGCCTCCCTGGAGCGGGTGTGGCAGCTCCACCCGGCGGGTCCCGCGGCCCCCGGCGTGGTCTACGCGGGGACGGAGCCGGCGGCGCTGTTCCGCTCGGAGGACGCCGGGGAGACGTTCGAGCTCGTCCGGCCGCTCTGGGAGCACCCCACCCGCGCGAAGTGGGTGCCGGGCGGCGGCGGAGAGGCCGTGCACACGGTGGTCACCGACCACCGGGACCCCCACCGGGTGACCGTCGCGGTCTCCGCGGCGGGGGTGTTCCGCACCCTGGACGGAGGCGCCGCCTGGAGCCCGTCCAACGACGGGGTGTCGGCGGTCTTCCTGCCCGACCCGAACCCGGAGTTCGGCCAGTGCGTCCACAAGATCGCCCAGGACGCCGGCGACCCCGACCGGCTCTACCTCCAGAACCACTGGGGGGTGTACCGGAGCGACGACGGGGGCGCCACCTGGACGGACATCGGCGAGGGCCTGCCGTCCGACTTCGGCTTCGCCGTCGTCGCCCATCCGCACCGCCCCGGCGTCGCCTACGTCTTCCCCATCAACGCGGACGCCGACCGCGTCCCGGCGGGGCGCCGCTGCCGGGTGTACCGGACGGCCGACGCGGGCGCCACCTGGGAGCCGCTGTCACGGGGGCTGCCGGAGGGCGACCACTACGGCACGGTGCTGCGCGACGCGATGTGCACGGACGGCGCCGACCCCGCCGGGATCTACTTCGGCAACCGCAACGGCGAGCTCTACGCGAGCGCGGACGACGGCGACAGCTGGCGGCAGCTCGCCTCCCACCTGCCGGATGTGCTCTGTGTCCGGGCCGCCGCGGTCGGTTGAGGAGGCGCCCCGCGCGGCCAGTAGAGTGACGCCCGTGGCAGCACGACCGTTGAAGGACATCGTCGATTCGGGGTGGGCCGACGCCCTGGAACCCGTGGCCGAACGCATCGCCGCGATGGGCGACTTCCTCCGCGCGGAGATCGCGGCGGGGAGGACGTACCTGCCGGCGGGCGCGCATGTGCTGCGCGCCTTCCAGCAGCCGTTCGAGGAGGTGCGCGTACTGATCGTCGGTCAGGACCCCTATCCGACACCCGGGCACGCCGTGGGGCTGAGCTTCTCGGTGGCGGCCGAGGTGCGGCCGCTGCCGGGCAGCCTGGAGAACGTCTTCCGGGAGATGCACACGGACCTCGGGCTGCCCCGGCCCTCGAACGGCGATCTGACCCCGTGGACCCGGCAGGGCGTGCTGCTGCTCAACAGGGCACTGACGACCGCGCCCCGCAAACCGGCCGCCCACCGCGGCAAGGGCTGGGAGGAGGTCACCGAGCAGGCCATCCGCGCCCTCGTCGCCCGCGGCACACCGCTGGTGTCCGTCCTGTGGGGGCGCGACGCGCGCAATCTGCGGCCGCTGCTCGGCAACCTCCCGGCGATCGAGTCGGCGCACCCCTCCCCCATGTCGGCCGACCGGGGCTTCTTCGGCTCCCGGCCGTTCAGCAGGGCGAACGAACTACTCGTCCGCCAGGGCGCGCAGCCGGTGGACTGGCGCCTCCCATGACCGGCGGAGACGCGGGCGGCTGGGTCCTGGGGGCCGACTCCGGGGGCTCCGGTCTGCGGGTGGCGCTCGCCCCCGCCGCCGACCCGTCGTCCGCGCTGAGCGCCTCGTCCGGGGAGCCGGTCCGCACGGGCGCGTCCGGGATCGAGGCGGCCCATCTGCTGGAGCAGTTGCTGCCGATGGCACGGGAACTGCTGCGGCGGGCCGGGGTGGCGGTTCCGGTCGCCGCCGCGATCGGGGCCGCGGGGATGGCGACCCTCGGGGACGAGCTGCGGGCCGTGCTGCCCGGGGAACTCGCGCGCGAGCTGGCTGTGGGGCGGGTGGCGCTCGCCGCCGACGCGGTCACCGCGTACGCGGGGGCACTCGGCCGGCGACCCGGCGCGGTCGTCGCCGCCGGCACCGGGATGATCGCGACCGGTACGGATCTGGTGAGCTGGCGCCGTGCCGACGGCTGGGGTCATCTGCTCGGGGACTGCGGGTCGGGCGCCTGGATCGGCCGGGCCGGGCTGGAGGCGGCGCTTCGGGCACACGACCGGCGCGCCGGGGGTTCCCGGGCGCTGCTGGAGCGGCTGGAGGACGTGTTCGGCCCGGCACCGGCGCTGCCAGGACTGCTGTACCCGCGGACGGACCGGCCCGCCGTGCTGGCCTCGTTCGCCCCCGAGGTGGCCCGCTGCGCCGCCGACGACCCGGTCGCCGCGCGCATCCTCGCCGACGCGGCGCAGCACATCGCGGAGGCGGCCGCGGCCGTCTGCCCGGCCCCTTCGGCCGGCGACTGCCAAGTGGCCCTCACCGGCGGGCTGTTCGCGATGGGGGACCCGCTCCTCGTCCCGCTGCGGGACGCCCTCGCCCGGGAACTCCCCCACGCCAGGCCGGTGTCGGCGGCCGGAGATCCGCTCTCCGGTTCACTCGCCCTCGCCGCGGCGCTCGCCGGCGGGACGCCCATGCTGCCCCCGGATCCCCGGCTGCTCGTACTCACAACCACCCTTACCAGCCAGACCGGTACAGGAAACCGTTAACGAACTCATCGGGTAAACACGGACAGACGGTACTCGACCGCCCCCTCCCTGAGCAGGCACGACGACCAAACCAGTAGCATGCGGCGCCATGAGCTCCCCCACTGGGCCCGCATCCGGCCTGCCCGTACGAATGCCGCGACCCCGCCAGCCCGGGCGGCACCGCCGCCCGGAGCCCGTGGTGGCACCCGAGGGCGCGCCGACCCTCGTTCTCGCCGTGCCCGGCACCCCGTCCTCCGCGATACGCGGCCTCGCCGAGGAAGTCGTCAGTATCGCCCGTTCCGAGCTGCCCGGCCTCGAGGCCGCCATCGGTTACGTCGACGGCGACGACGCCGAGTACCCCACGCTGGGGAGCGTGCTGACCGGTTCCGCCGCGCTGCGTGACGAGCGCTACGAGCTGGCGAAGGCGGCGGGCCGCGAGGTAGCCGAGCCCGAGGGCCCGGCCTCCGTCGTGGTGCCGCTGCTCGCCGGCCCGGACGGCGCCCTGATCCGCCGGATCCGCCAGGCCGTGCTGGACAGCCGGGCGACGGCGGAGCTGACGGACGTCCTCGGCCCGCACCCGCTGCTCGCGGAGGCCCTGCACGTGCGGCTGTCCGAGGCGGGGCTGGCCCGCGCGGACCGGGCCCGGCTGTTCACGGTCGCCACCGCCGCCGACGGAATCGTCCTGGCCACGGTGGGCGGCGAGGAGGCGGTGCAGGCCGCCGGCATCACCGGAATGCTGCTGGCGGCCCGGCTCGCCGTCCCGGTCATGGCGGCCGCACTGGACCAGGACGGCGAGATCGCGGCGATGGCGGAGGAACTGCGCGCCTCCGGCTCCTCCCAGCTCGCGCTCGCGCCCTACCTGGTCGGCCCGGAGCTGCCCGAGGGCCTGCTCGAGGCCGCCGCGGCCGAGGCGGGCTGCCCCGCCGCCGAACCGCTGGGCGCCTATCCCGCGATCGGCAAGCTGGTGCTGTCGCAGTACACGACCGCACTGGGGATCGCGCCCCAGCCGCAGGGCGCCCAGTCGCGCTGACGGCCGCCGCTCCGCAGGGACGGGAGGGCCCGCGCCGGAACCCGAGGGGCCCGGCGCGGGCCTTTCGGGTCCCGGCGCACGTGCGGAGACCGGTCCGCACGGAGCCCCGACCGCCGGTCCACCGGGCACCGGGTGTGGCGCGGGTCCGGCACCGGACGTACCGGACGTACCGGACGCGCAGGCGACGGCCGGGTACGGCGCGGGCCCGCGTACGGCCGGCGACGGTCCCCCTGGACGCGGTGCCCGTCAGTGCCCGGCCGGCGGGTCGGAGCCGGGCGCGGCGTCGCCCCGGCCCGCACGCCGGGACGGGACGGCCCCGCGGCCCCACGGCCGACGGACGCACCGCCTGGCGGACGCACGGCCCGACGGACGCACCTGGTCCGCTCGCGCTGCTTCGGGGCACTCGCTGCCGCCACGACCCTCCCGACCCTCCCGAGCCTCCCGCCCTCGGCCCGTGCCCCGCGCCCGGCCGGCGGTGCCCGAAGGCCCGGACCCGGGCGGGGCGCGCGGACCGTCCGCCCGCGTCGCCGTTTGCCGCCCGCCGCCCGCCCGCGCCGCCGCCCGGCTAGACCGGGCCGGGCGCGGAGGCCGTCTCCGGCACCGGTTCCTCTCCGCGGGCCCGGGCGAGCGCCTCCGGATGGTGCACGAACAGGGGACGTGCCTGCACGGTGTCGTAGGTGCGGTGGAAGACGGGGGTCGCGGCGCCGGAGATCGGCGGCACGATCCAGGACCAGTCGGCCCCCACCCGGCGCCCCCGCCCCGTCTCCTGCTCCAGGTGCGCGAGGAAGCGGCGCGACTCCGTGTGGTGGTCGGTGACCGTCACCCCGGCGCTGTCGAAGGAGTGCAGCACGGCCCGGTTGAGTTCGACCAGCGCCCGGTCCTTCCAGAGGGTGCGGTCGGTGGAGGTGTCGAGGCCCAGCCGCGCGGCGACGACCGGCAGCAGGTCGTACCGGTCGGTGTCGGCGAGGTTGCGGGCGCCGATCTCGGTGCCCATGTACCAGCCGTTGAAGGGCGCCGCCGGATAGCAGATGCCGCCGATCTCCAGGCACATGTTGGAGATGGCGGGAACCGAGTGCCAGCGCAGCCCGAGGGAGGCGAACCAGTCGTCCTCCGGGTGGCGCAGGAACACCTCGTGCACGGCGTCGTCCGGCAGTTCGAACCAGCGGGGCTTGTCGTCGCTGCCCTGCAGCACCAGCGGCAGTACGTCGAACGGCGTACCGGGACCGCCCGGCCAGCCGAGGCCCGTCGCGTACGCGGTGAGCCCGGCGTTGCGCGGGTCGCCGGTGCACCGGCCGCCGTCGTCCGCGTAGCCCGCGTACCGCACCAGCTGCTCGTTCCAGATGCGCGGGCCGGGGCGGCCGGGGGCGTCGGGCGCGAAGACCGTGATGACGGGCCGGATCCGCCCGCCGTTGGTCGCCTCGCGCAGATGCGCGGCGGCCTCCGCGGCGACGGTCTCGGCGTCGCGCACGTCGCGGCGGTCCCGGACCCGCAGGGAGCGCCAGTAGAGGCGGCCGATGCAGCGGTTGCTGTTGCGCCAGGCGACGCGCGCCCCGTGGGCGAGTTCGTCGGTGGTGTGGCGGTATGTGCCGGTGGCGTCTATCTCGGCGCGCACGGCGGCTATCCGGGCCGCCGGGTCGCCCGCCCCGCGTTCCTCCCGGTGGTACAGCCGCAGGAACTCCTCTGCCTCCTGCCGCAGTTGCGCAGGGTCGGCCGCCGGTGCGGGCTGCACGGGGGCCGTTCCCCCGGGCCCGGAACGGCTGACCGGGCACTGCCCCGGCGGAGGCACCGGCTCCGTTCGGACGGGCTGGGCTCCGGCCGGCTGGGGATCAGGCGGGCGGAACTCGCGGACGGCGGCTCTACGAAGGAACTTCCGCATGTGCGCACCCCGGTGTGTGAAGGCGTTGTGGATGCCGCCCGATCTACCCCGAACCGGGCCTGATCCACCCTGTGAATGCCAGATGCACGTGCCCGGCCGGGAGCCGCCGCCCGGCGCGCGGGGGCCCGCCGCGTACCGGCGTGCGTCCGAACGCGCGCCGGTGCCAGGGCGGACGGGCCGGCTCACCGCCGCACCCGGCACGCCGGGCGGCCGGCGATCCGCGCAGGCGGGTCGTGCGATGCGGTGCCGGTGGCCGGGCGCGGCACGTACGGTGCGCTGCCGGTGCCGGTGGCGGCGGCGGTGGCGAGGCCGGCGGTGGTGGCGGGGCGTGGCTCGTACGGTTCGGGGCAGCCGGCCGGTCACACGGGACCGGCCGGGGCGCCGCGGACGGGCCGGCGTCCGGGGCGCGTTCAGACGGCGGTGAGCGGCGCGCGGGGGGAGCTGCGCAGCGGCGTGGCGAGCCCGGAGAGGGCCCGCTCCAGACCGTCCAGGTGCGAGAGCGCGGCCTCGGCGGCGGGGTGGTGCGGGGCGGCCCCGGGCCCGGCGGGAGCGGGCGCGCGCCCGGGCCCGGAGTCCGGCTCCAGTGCGTGCACGGCGGCCTCGACCCGCCAGCAGGCCGCGGCCAGCCTGGCGTCGTGGGAGGCGTACGGGTCCGCCGCGACGGCGGCCAGACCGCGTACCTCCCGGGCGCAGTCGTCCAGCAGGGCGAGGACCTGCCTGGCCCGGGCCTTGCGTGCGCGCAGCGGGCTGAACGGGTGGACCAGGGGCGCCAGGGACATCCGGACCCGGGCGAGCAGCTGCTCCAGCTCCGCGGCCCGCGGCGCCGGGTCGGCGGTCTCGTCCCCCGCCAGCCTGCGCATCGCGACCGTGGTGCACTCGTGGACGCAGCGCACCGCCAGCCGGATCCAGGCGTTGGTCACCGAGTGGGTCGTGACGGGCAGGACGAACGCCACCGCCAGCGCCGCGCTGAGGGCGCCGACCGCGGTCTCGGCGAGGCGCAGCGCGAGCAGGGCGGGCCCCAGGGCCCCGAGCAGCCCGTACAGCAGCGAGACCAGCAGCGTCACCGCGAACATCATCCAGCTGTACGAGACCGGGGCGCTGTAGAAGATCCCGAAGACGCACGCCAGGACCAGGACGGTCGTCGGCAGCAGCGCGCCCTGGACGGGTATGGCGACGACCAGGCCCGCGGCGATGCCGAGGACGGTGCCGAGAAGCCTGCGGAAGCCCCTGACGAGGGTCTCTCCGCGCGCGCTGGTGTTGACGAAGATCCACCAGGCGGCGCCCACGGCCCAGTACCAGCGCTCGTCGGAGAGCAGCTGGCCGGTGGCGAGGGCGAACGCCCCGGCGACGCTCACCTGCACGGCCTGCCGGGTGGTCGTCCGGGCCAGTCCCGTTCCCGGCGGCAGCGCGGGCGCGGCGGGCGGCGTCAGGCGCCGTTCGAAGCACCAGGCGCCGAAGCGGACGGCGGAGGCCGCCAGAACGCCCAGGAGGACGGAGGAGCAGAGCTCCGGGAGCTGTGCGGGCACCGCGCGCAGGAACTGCGTCACGAAGAAGGTCATGAAGGCGAAGACCCCGAGGGCGTGCCCGCGCGGGCCCCAGCGCCGCGCGTACACCGCGGCGCCGGCGACGGCCACGAAGGCCGCGTCGCGCGCCCACGGAGCGGCGTGCAGGCCGGTCGCCAGCGCCAGTACGGGCAGGCCCACCACGGGCAGCAGGGCGGTGGTGACGGCCTGGTCGCGGACCCTCGGGTCGGTGACCGTGAAGAGGGCCAGGAGCGCTGCGAGCCCGCCCGTCATGACCGCGGTCAGCGTGTGGCCGGTGAGCGCGCACACGGCCACGGCCGCCCCGATGCCGAGGACGGCCCGAGTGGCGCTGCGCAGCCGCAGCAGCCCTGGGTCCGGAGCCACGAACACCCTCTTCAGCACTGCTGCCCGCCCCTTTCGACGTGTGCCGGCGTCCCGGCATGAAAAAGGCGCCGCGGAGTCCGCAGCGCCATCGACAGGTATATGAGAGCACCTCATGCCCCACTGGCTCAAGCCAGGGTCGATCCGGTGAGCCATTGGCCCATCGCTGTGGAGCCGGGCGAGCGGCCCGGCGGGCCAACGGACCAGTTCCGGGCCAACGGACCGGTTCCGGGGCGCCGGGTCAGCCACCGGATCCGCCGCCGACGGCCATCGCATCCGCCACCGTCAGTCACCGGATCCGCCACCGTCGGCCGGGGGCGCGCCGCGCCCGTGCCCCCTCGCCCGCGTGCCCTCCGTGCCCGCTTCCGTACCGCTCCGGCCCATGAGCGCCGGCAGCAGCCACCACAGCCCGGTGCAGACGAGCAGCGTCAGCGCGGCGGCGGCGATCCCCGCGGGCGTTCCGTACACGACGTCGACGACGAGCAGCACGGCGGAGGTCAGGGCCAGCGAGAGCACGGTGAGGCCGATGCCGGCGAGCCGCGACGAGACCGACACGACCTCCCGCTTCGCACCCCGGCGGAACAGCGCGCGGTGGACCGCGGCAGGCGCGGTGAAGAGGGCCGCGGCGATCACGGCGAGTACCAGTGCGGTCACGTAGGTGCCGCGCTGGAACGGGTCGAGCGTGGGGAAGCGGGCCTGGAACGCGAGCGTCAGCAGGAAGGCGAAGAGGATCTGCACCCCGGTCTGGACCACCCTCAGCTCCTGGAGCAGTTCGACGAAGTTGCGGTCCGCCCGTTCCAGCTCCGTCTCGCGCCGCGCTCCTTCCGGAATGTCGTCGGGCATGCTCCACGGGTACCGCGGCAACGCGGGGACCAACCCGTCGTCGGGCGCGCGCCGGTTCCGCCTCGGCCGTGCGCCCGGTCGCGGGGGCGGGAGACCCGCGCCCGCCCCGCGTGCCGCGTGCGGACCGCCGGAGCGGGGGGTACCACGGTTCAGAGGCCGAGCCGAGTGGTGTCGCAGGCGTCCTGAGCGGCCCGGAAGGAGACAGTGACCGATGACCACGAAGCATCCCGCCGACCGAGGCGGGCCCACGCCGGGCACCTTCGAGCGGCTGGCGGAGAAGGTCTCGAACCTCACCAGTTCACCGATCTTCTTCGGCTTCTGCCTGCTATTGGTGTTCACCGTCGTCGGGGTGCACTTCGCCGACGTCTCCCTGAAGTGGAAGATCTTCGCCGGTGAGTGCATGACCGCCGTCACCCTGATGCTCCTGGCGCTGCTGAAGAACTCGGAACTCCGCGGTGAGCGTGCGATCCAGCGGAAACTGGACGCCATCGCCGCCGCGATCCTCGAAGCCCACCGGGACCAGGGCGGCAAGGCGCACGAGGACCTGAAGGCCGCCATCCGGCTGGAGGAGGAGACCTGAGCCCACCCGGCGGCACCGCCCCGGGATGAGCGCCCGCCCCGTCGGCTGGGCCATTGGTACAGTCACGAGGAAGAACGGCGGGCTGCAGGGAGGCCGACGGCCATGGCGGTGGACGAGCTCGACACCCGCATCCTGCGGCTGATGATCGATCAGCCGCGCACCAGCGTGCGGGAGTACGCCCGGATCCTCGGCATCGCGCGCGGCACCCTCCAGGCCCGGATCGACCGGCTGGAACGCGACGGCGTGATCACGGGTACCGGCCCGGTGCTGTCTCCCGCCGCACTCGGTCATCCGGTGCTGGCGTTCGTCCACATCGAGGTCACGCAGGGACATCTCGACGAGGTGGGCGATGCACTGGCCGAGGTGCCGGAGATCGTCGAGGCGTTCTCCATCACGGGCGGTGGAGACCTGCTGACCAGGGTCGTCGCCCGGAACAATGGTCATCTGGAGGATGTGATCCAGCGTCTGATCAATCTTCCGGGCGTCGTCCGCACCCGGACGGAGATGGCGCTGCGCGAACGCGTGCCGCACCGGATGCTGCCGCTGGTGGAGTCCGTCGGCCGGGCCACCCGCGCGGCACGCTGAGCGCGGACCGCAGGAGCGGTCGGGGGCCGGCAGCCTGGGAGCACGGGCACGGCGCGGCACCCGGTCGGTTCGGGCGAGCCGCGCCGTGCCGCTGAAGACGCGGATCAAAGCCGTCCACCCGGCCGTGAGGCACCCGCGGCGCGGTGAGACGGGTGTATCCGGCGACAACGAGCACGGCACGGGCGACGGGGAACGGTGAGCACGGCACGGGGGCTGCGAGCACGTCCGGGGCCGCCGGCGGCCGGGGGCTCGCCGCGCCCTCGCTCTCAGCCAGAACGCTCACCGTCTGCGTGTAGATCAGGCGGCGGTACCCGAGCTCGGCATAGTTCGACCAGAGTGCCGTCAGATTGCGCTCGGCGAAGTACCTCGGCTTGCTCCACAACGCACCCCGCCCTCAGCCGCGCCGCGCCGGACCCTGACGGACCACCGGCGCGGCGCAGCCGGGGAGCGCGTGCGCGAGTCCTACCGCGGGCTTCGCTCTCCTGTCGTGCCCGACACCCGCGCCATCCACTCCTCCACTTCGTGGGAGCCGCGCGGCATCGCGGCGGACAGGTTCTCGCAGCCGTCCTCGGTCACCAGGACGTCGTCCTCGATGCGCACCCCGATGCCGCGGAACTCCTCCGGTGCCAGCAGGTCGTCCGCCTTGAAGTACAGGCCCGGCTCGACCGTGAGGACCATGCCGGGCCTCAACTCGCCGTCCATGTAGTCCTCGCGCAGCAGCAGCTGGCAGTCGTGCACGTCCATGCCCAGGTGGTGGGAGGTCCCGTGGACCATCCAGCGGCGGTGCCAGCCGCCGTGCTCCGGGTCGAGGGTCTGCTCGAGCGTGACTCCGTCGGGCAGCAGCCCCCACTCGTGCAGGCGGCGTGCGACGACCTCGTTCGCGGCGGCGTGGACGTCGCTGAACCTGTTGCCCGGCCGCACCGCCGCCATACCGGCCTGCTGGGCCTCGTGGACCGCGTCGTAGATCTTGCGCTGTACGTCGGTGAAGCGGCCGTTCACCGGAAGGGTGCGGGTGATGTCGGCGGTGAACAGGGAGTCGACCTCGATACCCGCGTCGATCAGGATCAGGTCGCCGTCCCGGACCTCGCCGGTGTTCCTCGTCCAGTGGATGGTGTTGGCGTGGTCTCCTGACGCGCAGATCGACTCGTACCCGACGCCGTTGCCCCGGTGCCGGGCGTACAGGCCGAACATCCCCTCCACCCACCGCTCGCCGCGCTCCTTGCGCACGGCCTCCGGCAGGGTGGCGATGATCGCCTCGAACCCCTCGTGGGTGGCGGCGATCGCCTTGCGCATCTCGCCGATCTCCCACTCGTCCTTGACGATCCGCATGCCCGACAGATGGCGGGCCAGTTCCTCGTCGGCCTCCTCCTGCTCCTCGCCGGACAGGGCCGTGCCCGCCTGGGCGCGGGTGGTGCCGACGAGTTCGGCGAGCTGCGGGTCGGCCGACCGGACCACCCGCAGCCGGGCGGCGGCGTCGTCCTTGGCCAGATCGTCGGCGAGCGAGTCGATGTGGCGGGCGGTGAGCCCGAGTTGCGACTCGACGTCGGCGACGGCCGGCCGGGAGCCGACCCAGAACTCCCCGTACCGGGAGTCGGTGTAGAACTCCTCGGTGTCCCGCGGGGCCGGTGGCCGGAAGTACAGCACGGCGTGGTGGCCGCCCTCGGGGCGGGGGTGCAGCACCAGGACGCTGTCGGGCTCGGCGTGTGCGCCGAGCCCGGACAGGTGGGCGAAGGCGGTGTGCGGACGGAAGGTGTAGTCGGTGTCGTTGCTGCGCACCTTCAGGCCGCCGCCGGGGATGACGAGCCGCTCGCCGGGAAATCGACGGGACACGGCCGCCCGCCGGCGGGCCGCATGGCCGGCCACCTCGGCACGGGGCGTGGGCGAACGGTCGTCGGCGGCCCATCCGGAAGCCATGAACTCGCGGAACTCGGTGCTGGTGGGAGTGCCGCGGTGGCCGGCCTTGGGTTGATTCTCGCTCGTCATGCCGGCCATCCTGTCAGACCGACCGACCGTTCGGGCCCCCTGTGCATCGAACTGACGATCACTCAGAACCGTTGGTCCGCAACGGCCGTCGCGCAGGGCGGCGGCACTCCCGGGTCACCGGTCCGCTGCCGGGTCCGCCCCTTCGCGGCAGCGGACCATGAACGACCGCTCGAAGACGATGACGGTCTCCCCCGTCGCCTTCGTGCCCGTGGTCTCCACCGTGATGATGCCCTGCCCCGGACGTGACCGGGACAGCCGCTTGTCGAGGATCCGGCTCGTGGCGTACAGGGTGTCGCCGACGAAGACGGGGCTCTTCAGCCGGACCCTGTCCCAGCCCAGGTTGGCCACCGCCCTCGCCGACAGCGCCTGTACGGTCATCCCGCCGACCAGGCACAGCGTGATGCCGCTGTTCACCAGGACCTTCCCGTACTCGGCGCCGGCGCCGTAGTGCCGGTCGAAGTGGAGCGGGTGCTGGTTCATCGTCAGCAGGGTCAGCCAGGTGTTGTCGGCCTCGGAGAGGGTGCGGCCCGGCCAGTGCCGGATCACCATGCCGGGCTCGAAGTCCTCGTAGTCCCCGCCGTGTTCCTCGGCGTACTCGTTGTCCTTGACGTGGCGCAGGGTCATGCGGTCTCACTCCGGTGCTGTCGCTGAACGGGGTCGGCGCAAACGGCGCGGTCGCCGCGGTCGCCGGGACGCGGGGGCGGTGCGTGGGCGGCCGCCGTCAGATCACCACCATCACGTTGTCGGAGCTGCTCGTCCCCGCCCGGACGCTGACGATGCCGGCGGTACCGTCGCCGTAGAACCGGCAGAACATCCCGGCCGGGCGGCCGCCGAACACCAGGGGGCCCAGCACCGGGGCGACCTCGGCGTCGTGCGGCTCGTCGGAGCCGTCGGCGATGAGGGCGACCCGGCAGGTCTGCGGCTCCACGAAGTCCTGCACCACGCTGCCGGCGCCGACGGCGTCGCCGACGGCGGACTCCCACCCGGCCTGGTCCACCTCGCGGCCGATCACCACCTGCTTCCCGCTCTCCCCGAGGCCGGCCTTGAGCACCAGCCGGTGCCGGTTCCCCAGCACGAACGGGAGCAGGTCGACCCGCCGGCCCTCGCGGTCGGTCTTCCGCTCCGAGAGGACCCGCGTCCACGGCAGGTACGTCTCGACCAGGTCGCGTTCGGCCCCGGTCATCCAGGGCCGCCCCTCCGACAGCAGGCCCATGGTGAGCTTGCTGTGCAGGAAGGTCGACGTCTGGGTGCCCACCAGCAGGCAGCCGTTGTCCAGCGCGTCCTGGACCGGCGCGGTGTCGAGGCCCGCCTCCAGCCAGTCCGGGATGGTGAAGTTCCGCAGTCCGACCGGATGGCGCAGCCGCGGGGCGCAGTCCCACGCCTGGTGCAGCTCCTCCGGCTCGAAGAAGCGCGCGGTCAGGCCGTGCGCGTTGCAGTAGTCGGCCTCCATCTCGAAGTACCGCCGCTCCACGCCCGTCACCCGGGCGCTGCCGACGACGGCCACCCGCGGTGCCAGCGCCAGTTCGGTGCTCAGCGAACGGAACATCTCGGCGCGCACGGCGAACGGGCTGGGCGAACGGAACGGGGTCCGGCCGTCCTCGTCGGCGTGGAGCCGGCGCCACACCGCAAGCCGGCTCTGCGTCTCCACCACGCCGCCGAGCGCCCCGCTGACGTTGAACTCCAGGAAGCGGGGCCCGTCCGGGCCGATGACCAGATCCGGGCGGACCACGCAGTCGGCGTACCGCTCCTCGACGAACGGGTCGCGCATCCACAGCCGGTTCTCGGTGGCGGGCATGCCGTAGGCCGCCAGCCGCTCGGCGGTGGTGGCTCCGGTCTCCAGGGCGGTCCGGCGCAGCAGTTCGATTAGGGCGGCGCTCGCCCGGAAGATCTCGGCGTAGGACGCGCGCGGAATCGCCATCGGGGCCGCGGGGAGGAGCCGCTGGTACGGCCAGCCGGTGTCCCGGAGTTCGTGCCGCAGCAGCTGCCGGATCGTGTCCGCCGGGGCGGCGGGCCGCAGCCGGTGGCGGCCGAACCACGGATGCCCGTTCGCCGTACCGAGATCCTCATACGTGTCCATCCGGCACTCCCTCCCCTGGTGGCGGAACGGCGGGCGGTCCTCCCGTTCCCCGTCCGGCGGCACGGCGCGGCTCGAACAGCGCCACCGCGGCCGCGGTGTCCTCCACGGCCATGCCGACCGTGCGCAGGACCGAGGTGCGGCCGCCGGGGTCGGCCCCGCCGCTCACCAGCCGGCCCAGCTCGTGCAGGTCCTCGGCCCGGATCAGCCCGCCGGCCACGGCGGCCCGGACCTCGCCCGCGCCGTCCAGCGCCGCGGTCCGGTCCTCGACGACCGTCATGGCACCGGCCAGCAGGGCCGGGTCGAGTTCGACGGCGTCCGGGTGGGTTCCGCCGATCACGTTCACATGCGCGCCGGGGGCCACCCAGTCCGCCTCCACCACCGGCGTGCCGTCGGACGTCGAGGTGGCGGTGCAGACGATCGGCGCGTCGGCGACGGCGTCCCGCGCGCTGTCGCAGACCACGGCGCGGATCGGACGGGGTGCGGCGCCCCGGACCCAGTCGGCGAGCCGGTCGGCCCCGGCACGGGTGCGCGAGTGGATCCGGACGGTGCGGATCGGGCGCACCGCGGCCGTCGCCCGGATCAGGGCGCGCGCCTGCACCCCCGCGCCGATCACCGCCATGGTGTCGGTGTCGTCGGGAGTGCACCGGCGGGTCGCCAGGGCGGTGACCGCTCCGGTGCGGACGGCGGTGAGCTCGGCGCCGTCCAGCAGGGCGGTGATCTGCCCCGTCTCCAGGTCGGTGAGCGCGACGATGCCGTGGATCAGCGGCAGTCCGCGTGCCGGGTTGTCCGGGGTGAGCGTGGTGACCTTGACGCTGCCCACGCCGCGCCGTTCCCAGACGGCGGGGCTGACCAGCAGGACGCGCCGGTCGCCGTGGTCGACGACGGTGCGGGCCGGGGACCGGGTCCGGCCCGCGGCCAGGTCGGCGAACATCTCGCCGAGCACGTCGATGACCCGGGTCATCCGCCGGGTGCCGGACATGTCGGCGGCATGGATCATCACCGGTGCGGTCATGCGGTTCCGCCGTCGCCGCCGAACCGGTCCGTCCAGGCCTCCCCGCGGGCCGCCGTGGTGCGCGCCAGCCGGGCGAACGGCGGGCCGACCATGTTGCCGTCCAGGACGGCTATCCCGCCGTCGGCCGCCGTCACGGCCTCCGCCACCCGGCGCGCCCGTGCCAGTTCGTCGGGCCGGGGCCGCAGGGTGCGGTTGATCACGTCGAGTTCGGCCGGGTGCACCGTCGCCTTGCCGTGGAAGCCGAGTGCCCGCACCCGGGTCGTCTCCTCGGCGAGGGCGGCCGGCTCGGCGAGCCGGAAGTTGGCGGTGTCGACGCACGCCGTGCCGTGCCGGGCGCAGGCCATCGCCATCGCCTGCCGGGCGGCCAGCATGGCCTCCCAGGTGATCTCGACGCCGATGGTGGCGGCCAGGTCGGCCGAGCCGAGCACCAGGCCGTCGGCGGCGCGCGCGATGGCGTCGATGCCGGTGACCGCCTCGACCGTCTCCACCGTCACATAGATCTCCGGGTGCGCGTCAGCCGACGCCAGCATCCGGCGCAGCAGGTCGACCTCGGCGGCCGAGGTCACCATCGTCATCACGACGATGCCGGGCCGCACCGGGCTGTCGGTCAGCATCAGCACGTCGTGCACCGCCGCGAGGCTGCCGAGTTCGTTGACGCGTACGGCGACGTTCGCCGGGCGCGCCGACTTCTCCAGCGCGGCCCGGCAGACCGCGCGGGCGGCCGGCTTGTCCGCGGGCGGTACGGAGTCCTCGAGGTCGACCAGGTGGACGTCCGCGTCGTACGACCAGGCCTTCACCACGCGTTCCAGGGACAGCGCGGGCGTGTACAGGATGCTGCGCGGGATCGCCCGCGCCGCGCCGGTCACCGGGTCACCGGCTCGGGCAGCGGGGCCGCGGGACGCGCCCCGGCCTCGACCAGTGCGGAGCAGAGCCGCGTGATCTGCTTTTCGGTCTGGCCGGCCCGCAGCATGACCCGCAGACCGGCGGTGCCGCGGGCGACGATCGGGAAGAACACCGGCGAGGTGTAGAACCCGGCCGCGAAGACCTGCTTGGCGGCGTCGACGACCGTCTCGTCGCTCATCGGCACCACCCGGATCGGGTAGCTGCTGCCGGACTGGGCGGTCGCGACCAGCGAGTCGAACAGCGCGATGCGGGACCGCAGGCGCCCCTGCAGCCGGGTGAGTTCGTCGGTGCGGTGGATCTCGGCCGAGGCGAGCGCCGCGCCGACCGCGGCGGCGTTCATCTTCTGCGAGTAGCCGAGCGGGCCGGCGAACCGTTCGATGAGCCGCCGGGTGTCCTGGGCGTACCCGTCGAGCAGGATCGCCGTGCCGCCGGCGCCGAAGCCCTTGCTCAGGGTCGCCACGGTGATGGTGCGCTCGTCCAGCACCGGGGAGTGCGAGCGGACGTAGCCGATGCCGCGCTCACCGTACGCGGACAGCGAGTGCGAGTCGTCGTAGAAGACCAGCAGGTTGTACTTCTCCTGGAGTTCGGCGAGCTCGTCGACGGGCGCGTAGCCGCCGAGGCTGTCCGAGCCGTCCACCACGTAGCAGACGCGCTCGTAGCTGCGGCACATGTCCTTGAGGAAGTCGAGGTCGTGGTGGCGGCAGGTCACCACCTCGGTCTCGTCGGCGCAGCTCGGTTTGGCGTTGGCCATCGAGACATGGGCGTTCTTGTCGAAGACCATCAGCGGCCGGGTGCCGTTGCCGAGGTGGCCCGAAGCGACCAGCGGCAGCAGCCCGGTGCTGGCCGCCGCGGTGGAGATGGCGCTGATCACCATGGCGCCGAACAGCTCGCCCAGCGACTCCTCCAGCTCCAGCAGCACCGGCGTCTGGACGCGGGTGCGCGGGATGCAGTGGTCCAGCACGCCGAAGCGGCGCAGCGAGGCGACCGCGCCGTCGATGACCTTGGGGTGGGTGTCGAGGTCCAGGTAGGAGCAGACCGTGAAGTTGACGAACTCGTGCCCGTCGGGCATGTGGAACACGCCGTCCTCGAGGTCGCCGACGATGCCGGCGACCCCGTGCTCGTAGGACATGTTCCAGAAGGTGTTGCCGATCCCGATGAGCCTGTCGTTGTCGCGGTACCGGTGGGTGGGGGTGATGGTCTTGCGCTCGCTCATCAGGAGTTCACCTCGGTGGGCTGGTAGCTGTAGACGCCCTTGAACCTCCGGTAGGCGTACGTGTACAGCGCGACGCCGAGCACGTGCGGCCGGTGGAGGATCTTCTTGGACTTGAGCCAGAAGTTGACGTTGATGTTGATGTCGTCCAGCGACTCGGCCTGGTGCCACCAGCCGAGCGGCAGGTAGAGCATGTGGCCCGGCTCCAGGACGAAGTCGCGGCGCTGGGCGAGCTTGGCGGCCAGCCTCGGGTAGCGCTCCAGGTCGACGTCGTCGAGGTCGACCACCCGGGACTTGTCGCCGAACCCGCGCAGTACCGACCTCGGGTAGTAGGCCCGCACACCGGGGGGAGCGACGATGAACCGCTTGCGGCCCTCCAGCGCGATGTTGAAGTTCTCGAACTCGTCGAAGTGGTTCTTGGTGAACACGCCGCGGTGGCTGATCCACAGGTTGGCCGCGTAGAGGGAGTCGCCGTAGCCGAAGAGCTCGCCCGCGTCGAAGCCGATGACGGCGTTCACGTCGGCCGGGCTGCTGCGGATGTTGGACACCACCCGGTGCCAGGTGTCCGGGCTGCTCAGGTGCCGCTCGTCGGCGAAGAACTCGCGGAGCTTGATGTCCCGTGTCTCCCAGCGGCCCGGGTGGTTCTTGTCGCCGGGCTCGGTGAACAGGGTGACGGTCATCTCGGCCAGGCGCGCCGCCACTTCGTTCCTGCCGAGTCCCTGCACACTGCTCGGCAGCTTGATCACCACGGGCCGGTCGGCCTTGAACAGCCCCCGGGGGCCGACGGCCGTGAACGCGTCGAACGACATGCGGGTGACCTCCACACCCGCCGTCCCCCTCGACTCGGGCACAGCGTCCGGTACTGCCATGTCGTCTGTCCTCCCCTTTGTCGAAAAGCCGGTTGACTCGCCCGTCAGCCGTCGGTCCCGCGGCCGCTCAGCTCCGCCACCACGTCCACGATCAGGTCCTCCTGGCCGGCGACGGCCTGCCGCCGGCCGAGTTCGAAGAAGACGTCACGCGGGTCCACCCCGGCGGCCGCGGAGAGTTCGACGACCCGGTGCTTGAATCCGGAGAACACCCCGGCCAGGCCGCTGACGATGCTCATCGACGCGGTCACCGGAGGTGCGGGCATGAGTTCCCGCTCGGCGAGGTCGGCGGCGTCCAGCAGCGCGTACAGATCGATACCGGTGGCGAACCCGCTCCGCTCCAGCACCGGGACCAGCACCTCGAGCTGGGTGTTGCCCGCCCCGGCGCCGAAGCCGCGGGCGCAGCCGTCGATGATCAGGGCGCCGGCCTCGGCCGCGGCCACCGAGTTGGCGACGGCCATGCCGAGGTTGTTGTGCCCGTGGAAGATGACCGGGGTGGTGCCGACCGCCCCGACGATCGCGCCGATCCGCGCGGTGACGTCCGGTGGGAGGAAGTGGCCCGCGGAGTCCATGATCCCCACGGCCTGGGCCCCGTACCCGACGGCCCGTGCGGCCTGCTCGGCCAGCTCGCCGGGGGTGGCCATATGACTCATCATCAGTACGCAGTGGGCCTCGGCGCCGGCATCCCGCAGGAAGCCCAGATGGCGCTCGGCCAGCGAGGTCTCGGTGGCGTGCACGCCGACGCGGAAGACGTCGACCCCGTGGGCGATCGCCCGCCGGAGGTCGTCGGAGGTACCCCAGCCGGGCAGCATGAAGGTGCCCATCCGGCTGTGGCGCAGCGCCTCCCGGACGGTCGACAGCATCTCGTCGTCCGCCGCGGCGGCCAGCCCGACCTGCAGCGAGGAGGCACCCAGGCCGTTGCCGTGGCCGACCTCCACCACCGGGATCCGCGCCGCGTCCGCCGCCTCCGCGTAGCGGCGCAGCGCGGCCGGTCCGAGCTGGTGCCGGACCGCGTGCTGGCCGTCCCGCAGCGTGGGGTCGTGGATCACCACCCGTGTCATGAGGCCACCCCTGTCCGGGACATGCGCTCCGGCCGGGCCGCGTACTGCTCGGCGACCAGGACGGCGGCGGAGTTGATGATGTCGAGGTTGCCGGCGTACGGCGGCAGGACGTCGCTGTGCGCCATGACCTGGAGGGTGATCGTCACCCGGTCGCCAGCCGCGGTGCAGGCGGTGACCTCGTAGCCGGGGGCGAAGGACCGCACCTCCTCGGCCGCCCGTTCGGCCACCGCGCGCACCGCCGCCGGGTCGGCGCCGGCCATGCGGGCGTGGACGGCCGTACGGAAGGTCGCCGGCGGCACCGCCGGGCTGATGTTGAGGATCGCCTTGACGTCGGCCACGCCGGAGAACGCCGTCACGGCGTGACCGGTGGTCGCCACGTACTCGTCGAGGTTCAGCCTGGTCGCACGGCCCGCGACATCGCTGGCGACGGTCGAGACGACCTCGAGGTACGTCACCGGGAAGCGGGCCGCGAGCGCGTGCACGACCGGGATGGACGCCTGTCCGCCGCAGCTGATCAGGTTGACGTTGCGTCCGGTCGCCGCCGACACCCCGGTCACCGTGGGCGCGACCATCCGCCCGATCTTGCTGGGCGTCAGGTCGATCACCAGCGTTCCGAGCGGCTCCAGCAGCGGCCAGTGGTCCCGGTGGGCTGCGGCGCTGGTGGCGTCGAAGACGACGTCGAACGGGCGGGCCGCAGCGAGTACGGCCTCGATGCCGGCGGCCGAGGTGGCGTAGCCGAGGCTCTCCGCGTACCGCAGGCCCGCCGACTCCGGATTGCGACCGGCGACCAGCCGGCAGTCCAGGGCGGGCGACCGGTCGATCTTGCTGACCAGATCACGGCCGATGGCTCCGGTGCCGATGACGGCGACCGTCACCGGTTCGACGACATCCGGTTGGGCTGTCGTCAGGCCCGCCGTGGGACTCACCGTATGCCTCCGTGGGCGGTGCGGTGGCAGGTCGGCGGACGACTCACAAGGCAGCGGCGGGTGCCGGTCGCACGTCTCGCCGCATCCGGTTCGCTGGTTCCCCTGAACACCATGGACGCTGTCCCTCACCTTCGATGTGCGCGCGGCTGCTCCGGGGCAGCCCTGACGGCGGGCACCCCGGGGCCTCCCCTGGCCGTCCGTTCCAGACCGTGTGCCGACGCGATCGGTCACGCTGCCCCTGGCGCGACCGCCGGTCAGCCGTCACTGCCGGCGGGCCCGGAGGGGCGAGGCGTGCGGAAGCCGACGCGCGGTCGCGCCTCTGGAGGACGAAGAAGCCAGGACCACTCGGCCGCGGGCCGTGGCCATCGGCCGCGGGTACGAGTCGTGGGTCCTGACGCAGTGTGTGCACTGCCCCGTTGACGGCATGCCCTCCCTTGCATGCCTGCTGCCGGCCGCCGACTCAGCGCCCGGCGGCGGCGAACTTACCAGAAGACCGCAGGACACAACCCCCCTCAGACGCGGGGAGTTTGATCATCCTCGGGGGTGCCCGGCCGGGTGCCCCCGGCCCCTCGGGCGACGGGTGCGTCGTCTCCCGACCGGCGGGCGCGCCGGCTACCGACCGGCGGGCGCATCGTCTCCCGCGGACGGCGGACGGCGGATCTGATCTTGCCCTCGACGCCGCCACGGACGCCGACTATCCTCGGCAACTCCGCGCGCCGACCGCAGGGGTCTCGGCACGCGACGACGGGGCGGCATATCCGAGGGGGAAGACGATGGACTGCCGGCTGCGCTGCCACGCGCTGTCATGAGCGCGTCGACGGCCGACTCCACCAGCTCGCAACGGCCGCGGCTGGGACGGGACTTCCCCTGGCTGTGGTGGTCCGCCGCCGTCTCCTCACTCGGTGACGGGGCCACCATCGCCGCCGCCCCCCTGCTGGCGAGCCGGCTGACCGACGACCCCCGCCTGATCGGCGCGGCCTCGGTCGCCTTCACCGCGCCGTTCATCCTGTTCGGCATCCCGGCAGGGCTGCTGCTCGACCGCGTCGACATCCGGGCGATGATGGTGCGCGTCGACTTCGCCCGGGCCGCCCTGCTGGCCGTGCTCACCCTCGGGATCCTCGGCGGCTGGGGCGGGCTGCCGCTGCTCTACGTGTGCATGTTCCTGCTCGGCACCGGCGAGGTCCTCTGCCGCAACGCCGCCCAGGTACTCGTCCCCTTCATCACCCCGAAGGACGGGCTCGCCACCGCCAACGCCCGCATCATGGCCGCGCAGGAGGCCGGCGCCGGCTTCGTCGGCCCACTCGTCGGCGCGCTGCTGTTCGGTGTGGCGATGGCCCTGCCGTTCGGCGTGGACGCGGCCACCTTCCTGTGCTCCGCCGTCCTGGTCAGCCGCATCCGCCGCACCCGGCCGGTCGAGCCGGGCACGGACCGGGCCGGCGTGCTGTCGCAGATGCTGGCGGGCGCCAGATGGCTGTACGGGCACCACCTGCTGCGCAGCCTCGCCCTGGTGTCCTGTCTGATCAACCTCGCCGGGAGCGCGATGCTCGCCGTGCTCGTGGTGCACAGCGGGAGGATCCTCCACCTGGGCCCCTTCGGGTACGGCGCCCTGCTCGCCTGCCAGGCCGTGGGAGCCGTCGTGGCGTCACGGTTCGCCCCCGCCCTGACACAACGCCTCGGCAGGGAGGGCGCGCTGGTCGCGACCGCCGCCCTGATCGCCACGAGCGAGACGGTGCTGGCCGCCGCCTCGTCGGCGTACGCGGCCGGTGCGGCGCTCGCCATCTTCGCGTGCGGGACGGTGACATGGAACGTCGTCGTGGTCGTCCTGCGGCAGACCCTGGTGCCGCAGCACCTGCTCGGGCGGGCCAACAGCGTGTACCGGCTCGTCGCCTGGGGCGGACTGCCGATCGGTGCGGCGGCGGGCGGCTTCCTCGCCGCCGAGGTCGGCACCCGCGCCGTGTTCGGCGCCGGCGCGGTGGTCATGGCGGTCGTCGCGGCGGCACTCCTGGTGGGCGCCCGCCGCCGGTGGATCACCCGCGCCGAGCAGAGCTCCGTACGGAGCGCCGAGCAGACCCCGCGGCCGACGGGCGAGACCTGAGCCCGGCAGCCGCCCGGCGCGCCCGCGCCGCCGTACCCGACACCCGGTCCACTCCGGAAAGGACACGCGTTGACGACCACGAGCCTGCCCCAACCACCCAGGTCGCGGCTGGGCCACACCTACCGGGAGCAGCTCGCGCGGTACGCGCCGGGCGGCCACCCCACGGCCGCCGCCCGGGAGTCGGCCGCACTCACGCTGGCGTACCAGGACCGGTTCCTGAGCGGCCCCGCCTTCCTCAGCGAGGCCGAGCGAAGCACCGTCGTGGACGACCTCCACACCGCCTACGGGCTGCTGCGCTCGCTGCCGGAGCGGGTGTTCGGCGGAAGCATCACCGCACTGGCCGCGGCGGTCGGCCTGGATCCCCTGCAGTCGGCGCTGATCACCCGCAGCGCCCGGACCGGGGCGCTCCTCCCCCTGGGGCGGGCCGACCTCTACCACGACGGCACGGGCTTCAGACTCCTCGAGTTCAACATCACCAGCGCGCTCGGCGGCTTCGAGAACGCGGACATCAACCGGGCGATGCTGGCCTACCCGCCTCTGGAGGAGTTCGTACGGCGGCACGGTCTGCGCTACCGGGACACCCTGGGCTGCATGGTGCGGACCATGTACGCCGAGTGCGCCTCGGTACTCCCCACCGATCGGCCACCCGTCGTCGCCGTGGTGGACACGGCGGAGAACTTCGCCGTGGTGGGGCCCAGGCTGAGGGTGTTCGCGGCGAAGCTGGCCGACCACGGAGTCGAGGGGATCGCCTGCGACCTCGGCGAACTCCGCTACCCCGGCGGCCGTCCCACCGTGTCGGGCCGCGCCGTCGACATCGTCTTCCGGTACTTCCTGGCCGAGGACCTCACCGACCCCGCCACGGCCGCCCTGCTGGAGCCGCTGCTGGTCGCGGCCGAGCGGGGCAGGGTGGGCCTGTTCAGCCGGCTGGACGCCGAACTGTACGGCAACAAGGGCACCTTGGCGATGCTCTCCGACGAGCGGCACCGCGACCTGTTCGACGCGGCCGAACTGGCCTGCATCGACCGGCTCCTGCCCTGGACGCGGTACGTGCGCCCACGCACCACGGACCCCGGCGGTGCCCCGGTCGGCACGCTCTCCTACGCCCTCGCCCACCGGCAGGAGCTGATCCTGAAGCCGACCCTGCTGCACGGCGGCAACGGGATCACCGCCGGCTGGGAGGTGGACCCGGCGGAGTGGGAGCGCAAGGTCGCCTCGGCCGTGGACGGCCCCTTCGTGCTCCAGCACCGGGTACGCCCCGCCGCCGAGCCGTTTCCCGACCACGCGGGCGGCGAGCGGGAACTCTTCCTCAACTGGGGTCTCTACGTGGGGGTGCGCGATGCCGACGGCGACGGCGACGGATACGGATACGGTGCCGACGAGTACGACTACGGCGACGGGTACGGCGGAGGCTTCGTCCGGGCGAGCCCCGATGCGGCCGCAGGGGTGGTCGGCATGGGCACCGGTGCCTCGGTGGGTTGCGTCTTCCACGGCGGCGACCGCTGACGGCACGCGGCCGGAACGAAGAGGCTCGAGGCGCGCGGCACACCGGCAGCCAGGAAGGCCTCACGGGTAGAGGTGAGGACGCGGGCGGCTCCAGCTGCGCGGGCAGGCGGCAGCAAGGCCGCCGCGAAGCCCGCACCGCGGAAGAAGGCTGCCGCGCCGAAGCCGACGCCCGACCTCGGTGACCGCCTCGTCAACCGCGCTGCACTCGGTTACGCCCCCGAAGCTCCCGACACGAACCTCACGAAGGGCGCCCAGCCCTCGCGGCCCACGGCGAAGGGCGGGCGGGCCGGATCCTTGGAGTCCCGTACATGAACAGCTTGTCCGGCGACAGCCACCTCCACACAGTCGTCGCCCGGGCTACCGCTATGGCTGGACTTGACGTCACTCCGCGCGGGGGTCAGGTGTCGAGATGCTGCGCTCCGAAGTGCTGTGCGCGAAGGACCAGGACGACATCGTTGCGGTAGTCCTCCTGGTACCAGACCATCACGGCGCCCTCTGCGAACGTCCTGACGCCGGATGCCGCCTCGGTGATGTCGAAGGGCTTACCGATGCGACGGACTCCCACGGCATCGGCGATCCGCTACGCGATCGCCTCGGCCTCCAGCCGCTGAGCCTTGTCCAGGCCGCCGACGACGTTCTCGGCGTCGGGTTCGTACTCCCAGGTCCAGTCACTCACGCGGCGACAGCCTCGGCAAGGATCGAAGCCAGCTCACTCGCGGCGGCGCGGCGCGCGGCGCGATCGTCCGACTCGCTGACGATGCGCTCGCACTCTCGGAAGCGGGCCAGGCGCTGCGGGTAGCGGGCGACTCCGACCCATGACCACCAGTGCTCGACGAAGGCACGGGACGGTGTGAGGGTGTACTCATCGCGGGCTTGGCGCATCGCTTCGTCCCACTGCTGATCAAACGTGGCGAGGACAGACGGGTCGAGGCGTCCGACGGCAACGCGGAGCGC
Source organism: Streptomyces tirandamycinicus (assembly GCF_003097515.1). Classification (NCBI taxonomy): domain Bacteria; kingdom Bacillati; phylum Actinomycetota; class Actinomycetes; order Kitasatosporales; family Streptomycetaceae; genus Streptomyces; species Streptomyces tirandamycinicus. The sequence goes on from NZ_CP029188.1 coordinate 375,599, forward strand.
GGCCGGGGTCTTCTCGGGCATGGGGATGCGAGGGCCAGTGGGCTCTGCGGCACGCTCGGTCATGACGGACTCCGTAAGGTCTCAGGCGGCGGAGTGGAGCAGGGACGGGGTAACGGCGCCCGCGGCTTCCTCGCGCGGCTCGGCCTGCTGCTGGGCGCGCGGCGCGGCGTCGAGACCGGCCGAGACGCGCCCGGCAACGGTCTCGCGCAGCAGCAGTTCACAAAGGACGCTCATGGACTGGATACCCTCCCGCACTCGGCGCTCGTCGGCGTGGGCCCAGGCGTCGTCTCCGATGGCGGCGAGATGCCCGCTGCGTCCACCCGCGCGCACGTCCCCCTCCGGAAGGGGAACGTCGACGACGCCGACGGCATACCGGTCCAGCAGGACAGTGAGCAGGTGACCGACGGTCAGGGCATCGCCGGCGGCGATGTCGTCGGCACTGTCCTAGGTGGCGTCATCCACATAGGGGCGGCGAGTAGTGCGGGCCAGTGTGGCCCGCTTCCTGCGGGGTGGCATAGCCCGGGCCTCCGTAGGTGTCCTTCAACGGCTCGTACCGCCACTCTAGCCCGACCATGGCTGTTTCTCAGACCCAGTCTAGAACTACGACCATATCTGAACTTCAGTTCCGCACGTCCGCACCTGCGACGCCCCGAACCCTCGACTGCGGGCTGGAGCAGGCCCGACTGAGCCTGCACGCCACGCTCGGCGACCCCGAGGTCAAGAGCACATCGAGGGCAACATCGAAACCCGTACGACGCCGGAATCCGGGCCGGCGAACTGACGGAGTCCACGGAAGAGCCCTTCCTTCCGTGGCGCCTGGAGAAGGCCGACGCCCTCGCGCGGATCACAGCGGAGGTGCGACACCTGTCCCGATTTCCCGATTCCGGTGACGTCTGCTGGTTCACCGTGCCGTGACGCACCCGAGCACGCCCGGACCGCCCAATGGTCCGGCCGCAGATCCGGCCTACAGTGCCGGAGCACCGAGGAACGACAGCCGCACCTGACGGTTCGGGTTGTCCTTGTTGGTGTCGACCAGGCAGACCGATTGCCAGGTACCGAGCTGCAGTCTCCCTTCGACGACCGGCAGAGTGGCATGGGGCGGCACCAGCGCGGGCAGGACGTGGTCCCGGCCGTGGCCCGGACTGCCGTGGCGGTGCTGGTAGCGGTCGTCGGCGGGAAGCAGCACATGCAGTGCGGCCAGCAGGTCGTTGTCACTCCCCGCGCCGGTCTCGATCAGCGCGATACCCGCGGTGGCATGGGGCACGAACACATTGAGCAGACCGTCGCGGCCGTCGGCGGTCTCCGCGAGGAACTCCTCGCAGGCGTGGGTCAGATCGGTCACGCTCTCCCCCGTGCCGGTGCGGAGTTCCAGGACGCGGGTGGTGAAGGCTTCGGGCATACCCCCATACTCCCGCCCGGCCGGTGAGATCGCGCGTCCGGGTGCCGCGGCACCGGCCACCGGCCGTCGAACGGGTCAGCCGGTGCTGCCGCGTGGTGCGCACGCCGCCGCTCGTCGCGCGGTCGCCCCGAGCCGCCGGGGACGTGCCCCGCCGCCCCGTCCTGACGCCCCCTCAGCAGGGGTGCTCCCCGCGGTACGGCGGGCGCGGGCGGAGGAGACGGGCACGGCGCACGGGACACCCGCACGCCGATCCCGCATGCCCTGAGGTACGGCGAGGGGATGATCGAGCCGTACCGGGGCGCCCCCGGGCCCGTGATCGTCGGCGGTCGCCCGGCGCCGGTAGCAGCCGGGCGGGTCGGGCGGGAGGCAGACGGCTCGGCGGGAGGCGGACGGTTCGGGGCCGTCGGCGGGAAGACGTCCGGCACCGCCACCGTTAGTAGAAATGTGAACAACTTCGAGGCGCGAGACGTGGACGTGGTCGTCATCGGTGCCGGACAAGCCGGGCTGTCCGGCGCCTACCACCTGCGGCGGGTGGGCCTGCGCCCCGACGCCGGCTTCGTGGTCCTCGACCACGCCCCGGCGCCGGGAGGTGCCTGGCAGTTCCGCTGGCCGTCGCTGACGTACGGAAAGGTCCACGGCCTGCACGCGCTGCCCGGCATGGAGCTGACCGGCGCCGACGACGACCGCCCGTCCTCCGAGGTCATCGGCGGGTACTTCACCCGGTACGAGGACGCCTTCGGGCTGCGGGTGCACCGCCCCGTCCATGTCCGCGCGGTGCGCGAGGGAGCGGGCGGCCGACTGCTGGTGGAGACGTCGGAGGGCCCGTACGCGGCACGGGCGCTGATCAACGCCACCGGCACCTGGGACCGGCCGTTCCACCCGCGCTACCCGGGCCAGGAGACCTTCCGCGGACGGCAGTTGCACACGGCCCGGTACCCGGGGCCCGAGGCGTTCGCCGGTCTGCGGGTGATCGTGGTCGGCGGCGGTGCGTCGGGGACCCAGCATCTGCTGGAGATCGCCGAAGTGGCGGCGGGGACCACCTGGGTGACCCGCAGGCCGCCGGTGTTCCGGGAGGGCCCGTTCGGTGAGGTTCAAGGGCGGGCGGCGGTCGCCCTGGTGGAGGAGCGGGTCCGGAAGGGCCTGCCGCCCGAGAGCGTGGTGTCGGTGACGGGCCTTCCGTTGAACGACGCGATCCGGCGGGCCCGCGAGCGGGGCGTCCTCGACCGGCTGCCGATGTTCGACCGGATCACTCCGGAGGGCGTGGCCTGGGACGACGGTCGCACCGTCGAGGCGGACGTCATCCTCTGGGCCACCGGCTTCCGGGCGGCGATCGGCCACCTCGCGCCCCTGAAGCTGCGCGAGCCGGGCGGGGGTATCGCACTGGACGGCACCCGTGCGGTGCGGGACGAGCGGGTCCATCTCGTCGGCTACGGACCGTCGGCCTCGACGATCGGCGCGAACCGGGCCGGACGGGCCGCGGTCCGCGAGATCAGGCGGCTTCTGGACCGCGGGCCCGCGGCCCGCGGGGGCGGCGAGCGGCGACCGGTGGACCAACCGGCCGGGCAGCCGGCCGGAAAACCGGCCGTCGTGCCCGGCTGAGGCAGCTGCCCCTCAGGGGATGGCGGCCCTTCCCCGACAGGGGGCCTGGGGGCCTCCCGGTCACCGGGAGGTGGTGGCCGCACACTGCCGGGAGCCTTCCCGGACTTCCGGCAGCGCCGTCGCGAGGGGATGACCGGAGGCTCAGGAGACCACCGGTGCCGGCCGGCCGTCCCTGCGCACCAGCGCCGCATAGCGCCCGTTCCGGTCGATCAGCTCCTCGTGTGTCCCGTGCTCGGCGATCCGCCCGCCCTCGAGGACGACGATCTGGTCGGCGTCACGCACGGTGGAGAGCCGATGGGCGATGGTGATCGTCGTACGTCCGGCGGAGAGCGCGTCGACGGCCCGCTGCACGGCGTGCTCCGTACGGGTGTCGAGCGCGCTCGTGGCCTCGTCCAGGATGAGCACCGGAGGGTCGCGCAGGATCGTGCGGGCGATGGCGAGCCGCTGCTTCTCACCTCCGGAGAAGCGGTAACCCCGCTCACCCACCAGCGTGTCGTAGCCGTCGGGCAGCGCGGCGATGTGGTCGTGGATCTGAGCCGTGCGCGCCGCGGCCTCGATCTCGTCGTCGGTGGCGTCCGGTTTGGCGAAGCGCAGATTGTCGGCGACCGAGGCGTGGAAGAGGTACGTCTCCTGGGAGACGACGCCCACGGACCGGGACAGGGTGTCGAAGTCGAGGTCGCGGACGTCGACGCCGTCGAGGGTGACCCGGCCTTCCGTGACGTCGTAGAGCCGGGGCACGAGATAGCCGAGGGTGGACTTCCCGGACCCGGTGGGTCCCACCACGGCGAGGCTTCCACCGGCCGGGACGGTGATGTCGATGTCGTCGAGCGTCGTCCCTCCCCCGGCGTCGTAGCTGAAGCCGACCTTCTCGAACCGCACCTCCCCGGCGACCTCGTCCAGCCGGACCGGGTCCTCCGGCTCGGTGATGTCCACTCGCAGGTCCAGGTACTCGAAGATCCGCTGGAACAGGGCGAGCGACGTCTGGATCTGGACGCCCGTGGACAGCAGACTCACGGCCGGGCGGAACAGTCCCTGCTGCAGCGACACGAAGGCGACGAGAGTGCCGATCGAGATCGCGGACCCGCCGGATGCCAGGGTCAGCCCCGCCGCCCAGTACAGGAAGGCGGGCATCGCGGCCATGACGATGCCGATGACGGCCATCCGCCATCGCCCGGCCATGCTGGAGCGGACCTCCAGACCGACGAGGCGCTCCGACTCGTCGGCGAAGGACCGGGTGAGCGAGTCGGCCCGGCCCATCGTGCGGCCGAGGAGGATGCCGCTGACCGACAGCGACTCGGTGACCGTCGCGGCCATGGCCGCCATCTGCTTCTGCCGCTGGGTGGTGATGGCTTTGCGCTCACGGCCGACGCGGCGGCTGATCCAGACGAACACCGGCAGCAGCACCAGGGAGACCAGGGTGAGGCGCCAGTCGAGCGCGAGCATCGCCACGATCGTGGCGACGACGGCCGTCGCGTTGGAGACCAGGGAGGTCGCCGTGGACGTGACGGTCGCCTGCATGCCGCCGATGTCGTTGGCGATGCGGGACTGGACCTCGCCGGTCCGCGTCCGGGTGAAGAACGCGAGCGGCATGCGCTGCAGCCGGGCGTACACGCCGGTGCGCAGGTCGTGCATCACGCGCTGGCCGACCGTGGTGGAGATCAGGGTCTGCAGCACGCCGAAGACGCTGGTCGTCACGGCGGCGGCGATCATGCCGAGGGCGAGCAGCGTCAGCAGGCCCGTGCGGCCCTGCGGGATCGCGGTGTCGAGGATCTCGCGCAGCAGGAAGGGGGAGGCGACGGAGACCAGCGACGAGGCCCCGACGAGCAGCCCCACCACCGCGAGCCGCGTCCGGTAGGGCCGGAAGAGCCGGAGGATGCGCCGCGCCTGGGCGGGCTCGCCGGGTCGCGCCGGGTCCAGCGGTCGCTCGGGAGGCGTCCAGGAGGGACCGTCGTCGTGGCGCATGGGCTCCCTCCGCGGGTCGGGGACGTACAGCTCGATGAGCATAGCTCATTGTTACCTGTACTCACAATGAGCGTGGTCCTGATATCGTCCGTGCATGACCACTCCAGGCCCCGTCCCCGACGCGGACGGCGTTCTCGCGGAGCAACTGCTGCGGCTGACGCGCCGCCTGCACCGGATTCAGCGGCAGCATCTGCAGCCGGTCGGCATCACTCCCGCCCAGGCCCGGCTGCTGCGCGTCGTCGCCCAGTACGACGCGGCCCCGCGGATGGCCGACCTGGCCGAGCGCCTTGAGGTGGTGCCGCGTGCGGTCACCACGCTGGTCGACGGGCTGGAGACCGCCGGCCGTGTCCGCCGGGTCCCCGACCCGGCCAACCGCCGCGTGGTGCGGGTGGAGCTCACCGACCTCGGACGCACCACACTGCGCGAACTGCGCGGCGCCCGGCGCGCCGCAGCCGAGGACATCCTGGCGCCCCTGACCGCCGGGCAGCGCGAGGCGCTGGGCGAACTGCTGTCGGCGCTGACCGACGGAGGCACGGGGCCCGCCTCCCGGAAGCCCTGACCGGCGCCTCCCCCTAGCCGGGGGTACGTGGCTCCGCGGCGGTCCCGGCACGGGTGAGCCGGCGCCTCCGCACCCCGGTCCCCGGTCCCCAGTCCCCAGTCCCCGGTCCCCAGTCCCCGAACGGTCCGAGGCCCGGCGCGGCACGGTGCGGTTCAGTTCCGGGGCGGGGCGCCGGAGGGCCGCCGGGACGGAGCCTTCCGGGTCCGCCGGGACAGCCAGGCACGGGCGGGGATCGCGGCCAGCCACCAGAGCTGTGCGGCCGCGGGGGAGGCGAAGGCCAGCGGCACCGAGGCGGCGAAGACGACCACCATGACCAGGCCCTCGTACATGCTGACGCGCAGCCTGCCGGGATCCGTGCCCGGGGTGGCCAGGGCGGGCCTCAGCAGCAGCCGCAGGGTCATCGCGGCGAGCAGGCCGGAGGCGAGGGCGATGGACCCGGAGTACACGGCCGTCGCCGCCGGGGTGTCCGCGTACTCGCTGATCAGACGGGTCGGGAAGGGCAGCGCGGCGATGACGGCGAGCAGCGCGAGATAGAGGTGGAGCAGAGCGGAGTCGAGCCGGGCGACGCGGTGGAAGAGGGTGTGCTGACTGATCCACAGCACGCCGATGACCACGAAGCTGAGCAGATAGGCGCCGATGTCGGAGAGCGTCCGGTGGAGCGCCCTGCCGAGGTCGCGGGCCTCGAGGTCGCCGGGCACGGTGATGTCGAGGGCGAGCAGGGTGATCGCGATGGCGAACACCGCGTCACCGAAGGCGAGCAGCCGTTCGGGCCCGATGATCGCACCGGCGCTCTCGTCCTCGCCACCGCGGGTCGGTGTGCTCACGGCGAGGACGCTACCGGCGGTGACCGGAGGCGGCACCCGCTGGTGGGCCGGATGCCGGGCCACCCCGGCGGAACCCCGGACGCCGGACGCGCGGGCTACTCCCGGCGGAACCCCGGACGCCGGGACCGCCCGCACGGCACACCGGGCGGTGCCCCGCGGTCGGGGCGACCGTGCCGTGGCGCACCTCACGGCCCGCACCACCCGGTGCGCGCCGCCGCGCGACGCGGATGAGGTGACTGGGTGAAGTGACTGGACGAAGTGACTGGGTGAAGTGACTGGGTGAAGTGACTGGGTGAAGTGACTCGGATGCAGTGACTCAGATGAAGTTCAGGGCCGCCGCACCGCCCACTCCCCCGAGCAGCATGAACGCCGGCATGAGGACCTTCAGCTCGACCCAGCTGCCGGCCCGGAAGCGCATCCCCTTGGGCGGCCCCACGGGGTACCAGCGCTTGTTGCCGACCGGTATGGGCCAGAGGACGGGGCAGCCCGAGACCGTCAGCGCGTCCCCGATGTCGTGCACCAGGGCGCCGAGGACGACGGGGAGCCCCAGCCACAGGTACTCCTGGCCGGGTCCGGTGAAGAGCCAGTCGGCGCCGCTGCCCGGCTTGTCGAGGATGCCGGCCAGGATCCAGGCGCTCGTCGCCCCGAGCAGCCACACCAGGACGTCGCTGGACACCCGTGCGGCCCGCCACAGCAGGCCCTCGACGGCCAGCACCAGATGGACGAAGAGGATCGCGAGGACCGCCCATCGCCCCCCGGTCGTCGCCATCACCGAGGTGCCGCCGCCGATCAGCACCGCCCACAGCCAGGTGTGGGTGAGCGTGCGATGACCGCCGGTCCTGCGCTTGTCCCCCGGCTTCCTGGTCGCCTTGTAGACCGCGTACGAGAGCTTGTCGACCACTTCGCACAGGCCGCGGGAGAACGGGCCGAAGGCGCGGGAGATCGTCGCCGCCTTGTGGTCGAGGTCCGGCGCGAGCGCCGCGCCCGCGCAGATCAGCGCGCCGACGACGAGAACGGGCCAGGGCATCGGATGCTCCAGTGCGGCCGCCGCCGCGCCCACCCCCAGCCAGGCAGCCGCCCCCGACAGGGAGTGCGCCGGTCCCATCATGCTCGTACCCGCCCCATCTGCTGTTGTCCCCGTGCCCCGTTGGCCCGGGCCCCGGTGGCCCGCGCCTCGATGGCCCCCGCCCCGTTGACCCGTGCCCCGATGGCCCGAACCCGTGGACCCGAGCCCCGTCGAGGGGACAGGCTACCGGTGGCGATCTTCCTCCCGGTGGGCGGTTCCCTGTCCCGGCTGCGGGCCAGGCAAGATGGTGGGGTGACCCTTATCGATCAGCTGCCGCCGGACGCCGACCCCGATGCCCTCTTCGAAGCCTTCACGTCATGGGCCGGAGACCGGGGCATCTCCCTCTACCCGGCCCAGGAGGAGGCGCTGATCGAGGTGGTATCGGGGGCCAACGTGATCGTCTCCACCCCGACCGGCTCCGGGAAGAGCCTGGTCGCCGCGGGTGCGCACTTCGCGGCCCTCGCCCGCGACGAGGTCACGTTCTACACCGCGCCGATCAAGGCCCTGGTGTCGGAGAAGTTCTTCGACCTCTGCAAGCTGTTCGGCACCGAGAACGTCGGCATGCTCACCGGTGACGCGTCCGTGAACGCGGACGCGCCCGTCATCTGCTGCACGGCCGAGGTGCTGGCGTCGATCGCCCTGCGGGACGGCAAGGACGCCGACATCGGCCAGGTGGTGATGGACGAGTTCCACTTCTACGCGGAACCGGACCGCGGGTGGGCCTGGCAGATCCCGCTCCTCGAACTCCCCCAGGCGCAGTTCGTGCTGATGTCGGCGACGCTCGGCGACGTGTCGATGTTCGAGAAGGACCTCACCCGCCGCACCGGCCGGGAGACCGCCGTCGTGCGCTCGGCGACCCGCCCTGTGCCGCTCTCCTACGAGTACCGCACGACCCCGATCACGGAGACGCTGACCGAGCTGCTGGAGACGAAGCAGGCTCCCGTCTACATCGTGCACTTCACCCAGGCGCAGGCGGTCGAGCGGGCGCAGTCGCTGATGAGCATCAACATGTGCACGCGCGAGGAGAAGGACCGCATCGCCGAGCTGATCGGCAACTTCCGCTTCACCACCAAGTTCGGGCGGAACCTCTCCCGGTACGTCCGCCACGGCATCGGCGTGCACCACGCCGGCATGCTGCCCAAGTACCGCCGCCTCGTGGAGAAGCTGGCGCAGGCGGGACTGCTGAAGGTGATCTGCGGTACCGACACCCTCGGCGTGGGCGTCAACGTCCCCATCCGCACGGTGCTGTTCACCGCGCTCACCAAGTACGACGGCAGCCGGGTCCGTACGCTGCGCTCCCGGGAGTTCCACCAGATCGCGGGCCGGGCCGGCCGGGCCGGCTTCGACACCGCGGGCTTCGTCGTCGCCCAGGCCCCCGACCATGTCGTCGAGAACGAGAAGGCCCTCGCCAAGGCCGGCGACGACCCGAAGAAGAAGCGCAAGGTGGTGCGCAAGAAGGCTCCCGAGGGCTTCGTCGGCTGGACGCAGAACTCCTTCGAGAAGCTGATCGCCTCCGACCCCGAGCCGCTCACCTCCCGCTTCAAGGTCACCCACGCCATGCTGTTGTCGGTGATCGCCCGTCCGGGCAACGCCTTCGAGGCGATGCGCAAGCTGCTCGAGGACAACCACGAGCCGCGCAAGCAGCAGCTCCGGCACATCCGCCGGGCCATCGCCGTCTACCGCTCGCTGCTCGACGGAGGGATCGTCGAGCGCCTCGACACCCCCGACGCCCAGGGCCGGATCGTCCGGCTGACCGTCGACTTCCAGCAGGACTTCGCCCTCAACCAGGCGCTGTCCACCTTCGCGCTCGCCGCGTTCGACCTGCTGGACCCCGAGTCGCCGTCGTACGCCCTCGACATGGTGTCCGTGGTCGAGTCGACGCTCGACGACCCGCGGCAGATCCTCGCGGCCCAGGAGAACAAGGCGCGGGGCGAGGCCGTCGCCGCGATGAAGGCCGACGGGGTGGAGTACGAGGAGCGGATGGAGCGGCTCCAGGAGATCTCGTACCCGAAGCCGCTGGAGGAACTGCTGTGGCACGCGTACGGCACCTACCGGAAGTCGCACCCGTGGGTGGGTGACCACCCGGTCTCGCCGAAGTCGGTGATCCGGGACATGTACGAACGGGCCCTGTCCTTCACGGAGTTCACGTCCTTCTACGAGCTGGCCCGCACCGAGGGCATCGTGCTGCGCTATCTCGCGAGCGCCTACAAGGCCCTGGACCACACCGTCCCGGACGATCTGAAGACCGAGGACCTGCAGGATCTGATCGCCTGGCTGGGCGAGATGGTCCGCCAGGTCGACTCCAGCCTCCTCGACGAGTGGGAGCAGCTGGCCAATCCCGAGGTGGAGACCGCGGAGGAGGCGCAGGAGAAGGCCGACCAGGTCAAGCCGGTCACCGCCAACGCCCGGGCCTTCCGGGTGCTGGTCCGCAACGCCATGTTCCGCCGGGTGGAGCTGGCGGCGCTCGACCGCGTCGACGAACTGGGCCGGCTGGACGCCGAGTCGGGCTGGGACGAGGAAGCCTGGGGCGAGGCGATGGACGGCTACTGGGACGAGTACGACGACCTCGGGACCGGTCCGGACGCGCGCGGGCCGAAACTGCTCGCCATCGAGGAGGATCCCGGGCACGGTCTCTGGCGGGTCCGGCAGACGTTCGCCGACCCGAACGACGACCACGACTGGGGTATCAGCGCGGAGGTCGACCTGGCGGCCTCCGACGAGGAGGGCCGGGCCGTCGTGCGCGTGACGTCCGTGGGCCGGTTGTGAGACGGGAGCCGCACGGCCCCGCCGGGGTGGGCCGGCCGCTCGTCCGGGTCGTGCCGGAGGGGCTGTTCCGCCGGCTGGGCGGCTGAGGGCCGCCAGCCGGCGTCACCACCCGTACGGGGTCACGTCCCCGCGCGGGTCACTTCTTGACGGGGTCGAGGCAGAGGACGAACTTGTCGGCGTCCCACTGCTGGGCGAGGGCGGCCTCGCCGACGGTGCAGGCGTTGACGTCGAAGGTGTTCTCGACGACCTTGACGACCTTGTAGTTGGCGTCCTTGTCGTCGCACCCCTTGGTCTCGACCTCGGGGTCGTTCTCCTCGCCGGTGACCTTGACGCAGTCGCCGGCCTCGGCGCGGACGGGGGCGTCGAAGACGTAGCCGATGCCGAGCTTCACCACCACGGCGACGACAATGAGCACGACCACGCTGAGAAGCTTCTTGAGCTTGCTCTTCTTGGCGGGTTCGGGCGCGGGCGCGGGTGCGGCGCCGGGTATGGGCTGGCCCTCCGGGAGCTGCGGTTCCTACGGGGCGGGGGAGGGCGTGGGTGCGCTCATCTGCGTTCTTCCTGGGTCGCTGGAGATCGAACGCGCGCACGCTACACGAAGAATAAGAACCGCATAAACACGAGGTACGAAGGAGTCCCTGATGTCCGTGTATGACATCCCTCTGCGCACTCTGTCCGGCGAGGAGACGTCCCTGGCCGAGCATCGCGGCAAGGCCGTGCTGGTGGTGAACGTGGCGTCCCGCTGCGGTCTCACGCCCCAGTACGCGGGGCTGGAGCGACTGCAGAAGACCTACGCGGACCGTGGTTTCACGGTGCTCGGGGTGCCGTGCAACCAGTTCCTGGGCCAGGAGCCGGGCAGCGCCGAGGAGATCACCACCTTCTGCTCGGCGACGTACGGGGTGACGTTCCCGCTGCTGGAGAAGTCGGAGGTGAACGGCGACCAGCGGCATCCGCTCTACGCCGAGTTGACCCGCTTCGCCGATGCCGACGGGGAGGCCGGTGACGTGCAGTGGAACTTCGAGAAGTTCCTCGTCTCCCCGCGGGGCGACGTGGTGGCCCGCTTCCGGCCGCGGACGGAACCGGAGGCCGCGGAGGTCGTCGCGGCGATCGAGGCGCAGCTCGTGGCCTGACGGGCTCGCGCACGCGCGACGGGGCGCCGCCAGCCGGCCCGGGTGGACCGCGCGGTGTATCGAGGTTCGTGCACGCGCGACGGGGCGCCGCCCGTGGCCGGGTGGCGCCCCGTCGTGTGCGGGAGCCGGGGTGTCAGCGGATGGGCAGGCCGGAGAGCGTGCGGGCGATCACCAGGCGCTGGATCTCGCTGGTGCCCTCGAAAATCGTATAGATGGCGGCGTCGCGGTGCATGCGCTCGACGGGGTACTCGCGGGTGAAGCCGTTCCCGCCGAGGATCTGGACGGCCTGGGCGGTGACCTTCTGGGCCACCTCGCTGGCGAAGAGCTTGGACATGGAGCCCTCGGCCGCGGTGAACGGCTTGCCGCTCACCGCCATCCAGGAGGCGCGCCAGACCAGCAGTCGGGCGGCGTCGATCCGGGTGCGCATGTCCGCCAACTGGAAGGCGACACCCTGGTTGTCGATGATGGGGCGGCCGAACTGCTTGCGCTCCTTGGCGTACTCGAGGGCGTAGTCGTACGCGGCCCGCGCGGTGCCGACCGCCATCGCGCCGACGGCGGGGCGGGAGGCCTCGAAGGTGGCCATGGCCGCGTTCTTGACCCGCTCCCCGCCCTCCCGGGCCCGCTCGCGGGCGCGGGCGAGCCGCTCGTCGAGCTTCTCCTTGCCGCCGAGCAGGCAGGAGCCGGGGACCCGGACGTCCTCCAGGACCACCTCGGCGGTGTGCGAGGCGCGGATGCCGTGCTTTCTGAACTTCTGCCCCTGGGAGAGGCCGGGGGTGTTCGGGGGCACGATGAAGGAGGCGTGGCCCTTGCTGCCGAGGCCGGGGTCGACGACGGCCACGACGACATGGACGTTGGCGATCCCGCCGTTGGTGGCCCAGGTCTTGGTGCCGTTGAGCACCCATTCGTCCCTGGCCTCGTCGTAGACGGCGCGGGTGCGCATCGCGCCGACGTCGGAGCCTGCGTCGGGCTCGGAGGAGCAGAAGGCGGCGACCTTCACGTCGTCGACGTCGCCGTACATCTGCGGGATCCAGGTGCCGATCTGCTCCTCCGTGCCGTTGGCGAGGACGCCGACGGCGGCGAGGCCCGTACCGACGATGGACAGGGCGATACCGGCATCGCCCCAGAAGAGTTCCTCCATGGCCATCGGGATGCCGAGCCCGGTGGGGTCGAAGAACTGCTGGGCGTAGAAGTCGAGGGAGTAGATGCCGACCTTGGCGGCCTCCTGGATGACCGGCCAGGGGGTCTCCTCGCGCTCGTCCCACTCGGCGGCGGCCGGGCGGATCACGTCCCTGGCGAAGCCGTGCAGCCAGTCGCGGACCTGCTTCTGGTCGTCGTTGAGATCGAGCGCGAACTCGGTCATGTCCCCTCCTGATGTGCTGAGCACGCATGTTACTAGCGGTAACCGCAGTCTGTTACCGGTGCGTAGGAGCTGTCAACCGCCCCTGGCGCGATCGGCGGGCGGACCCTGCGGAGTGTTACGTTGCGCAGGCCTCAGGATTCAGCACGGGCGGGGAGAGACCATGGAGACCACCACCACTCAGCAGGGCGACCAGCAGCGTTCGGCCGACCAGCGGCGGCGCGAGCTGCTCGAGGCAGCCGACCGCGTGGTGCTCCGGGACGGCCCGCAGGCCTCCATGAACGCGATCGCCGCCGAGGCCGGGATCACCAAGCCCATCCTGTACCGCCACTTCGGCGACAAGAGCGGGCTCTACCGCGCGCTCGCCAAGCGCCACACCGACGGCCTGCTGGCCGCGCTGCGCACCGCGATCGACGCCAGCTCCGACCGGCGGGAGCGGGTGGAGCACACCCTCGACACCTACCTCGCCGCCATCGAGGCCAGACCGCAGGTCTACCGCTTCCTGATGCACCCCGCCGAGGAGTCCCAGCAGTCCGAGCAGGGCTTCGACGTCGGCAGGCACACGGCGCCGCTGCTGCGCAGACTCGGCGAGGAGCTGGGCACGGTGATAGCCGAACGCGTCGACCTCGGTCCCGGCGGGGACGAGCTGGCGAGGATCTGGGCCCACGGCATCGTCGGCATGATGCACGGCGCAGGCGACTGGTGGCTGGGTGAACGGCCGTGCTCCCGGGAGAAGTTGGTGCGCAGTCTCGCGGACCTGCTCTGGGGCGGCCTGTCCGTCGCCGAGGACCGCCCGGGCAGCCAGGGCTTCTGACCCGGGCTCCGGCAGGACCGTCTTCCGGCCGCCGCGGACCGCGTCGGCGGTCCGGGCCTCCCCCACGTCCGGAACCTCTGCCACGTTCGGAACCGCCGCCACGGCCCGGCGGACCGCCCGCGCGGCCCGGACTTCCCGCCGCCGGCACGGTTCGGTCCCACCGCCGGGCACCCGTTCGGTCCCGCCGCCGGGCACCCGTTCGGTCCCGCCGCCGGCGCCGGTGCGGTCCCGCCGCACCGCACGGAAGCCTTCGCTACCGCCGGCCCCACGGCGCGCGGCGGACCGCGCGCAGGGCACGGGTGCGGCGCAGGCCGGTGAGCCGGTCCAGGTAGACCCCGCCCTCCAGGTGGTCGCACTCGTGCTGCAGGCACCGGGCGAAGAAGCCGGTGCCCTCCACCCGCACCGGCGCCCCGTCCCGTGTGACGCCCTCGACGACCGCGTGGTCGTACCGGGGCGTCCCCGCCTCGACGCCGGGCAGCGACAGACAGCCCTCCGGGCCGCGCACCACGACGCCGTCGGCGGCGACGAGCCGCGGGTTGACCACGTGCCCGAGGCGGCGGACGTCCTCGTCGTCGGGGCAGTCGTAGACGAAGACCCGCAGCGGCACGCCGATCTGGTTGGCGGCGAGGCCCACGCCGTTCGCGGCGTACATGGTCGCGTACATGTCCTCGATCAGCCCGCCGAGGGACGGGCCGAAGTCGGTGACGGGTTCGCACGGCGCGTGCAGCACCGGATCACCGAACAGGCTCATGGCCCGGACGAGGCCGGAACTGCCGGGGATCGGACGGTTTCGCATGGCCGTAAGGGTACGTTCCGCGCATCGCGCCGGTGACCTCCGGGTTCCTGACGGAGCCGCAGTTCGGGCCGCCGCCCCGAGGTCGATAGGCTGAGCCCGGACCGACGCAAGGAGGATCAAGGACGATGGCAGGACACCCTGACAACGCAGAGCCGCTGTCGCCGCGTGCCAAGCTGGCCGTGACGGCCGGCAAGGCAGCGGCGGCGGTGTCGCGCGCGGCGGGACGCGGCAGCGGATCGGTCATCGGCGGTCGGGTCGCCCTGAAACTCGACCCCGATCTGCTGACCAGGCTCGCGCAGCACCTGGACGTGATCCTGGTGTCGGCGACGAACGGCAAGACCACCACCACCCGGCTGATCGCCGAGGCGCTGCGGGCCGCGGGCCCGGTCGTCTCCAACGCCCTCGGCGCGAACATGCCGGCCGGCATCACCTCCGCGCTGGCGGGTGGCTCGGACGCCCGCTACGGCGTGATCGAGGTCGACGAGAAGTACCTCGCCGGGGTCGCCCGCGACACCACGCCCAAGGCCATCGCCCTGCTCAACCTCTCCCGCGACCAGCTGGACCGCGCGGCGGAGACCCGGATGCTGGCCGAGAAGTGGCGCGAGGGCCTGTCCGGCACCAAGGCCGTCGTGATCGCCAACGCCGACGACCCCCTGATCGTGTGGGCCGCGTCCTCCTCCCCCAACGTCGTCTGGGTCGCCGCCGGCCAGGAGTGGAAGGACGACGCCTGGTCCTGCCCTGCCTGCGGCGGTGTGATGCAGCGCCCCGGGGACGAGTGGTTCTGCGGCGAGTGCGGGTTCCGCCGGCCCTCGGTGACCTGGGCCCTCAGCGGTGACCACGTCCTCGACCCGCACGGTTCGGCCTGGCCGATCCACCTCCAGCTGCCGGGCCGCGCCAACAAGGCCAACGCCGCCACCTCCGCCGCCGTCGCCGCGGTCTTCGGCGTACCGCCGCAGGTCGCCCTGGAGCGCATGTACCAGGTGCAGGCCGTGGCCGGCCGGTACGACGTCGTCTCCTTCCTCGGGCGTGACGTGCGGCTGCTGCTGGCGAAGAACCCGGCCGGCTGGCTGGAGACGTTCTCCCTCATCGACCCGCCGCCCACACCGGTGATCCTCTCCGTCAACGCGCGCGGCGCCGACGGCACCGACACCTCCTGGCTCTGGGACGTCGACTACACCCGGCTCGCCGGCCACCCGATCTTCGTGATCGGGGACCGCAAGCTGGACCTGGCCGTACGCCTGGAGGTCGCCGGCCTGGACTTCCGGGTCGTCGAGGACGTGGACGACGCGGTACGGCAGGCCCCGCCCGGGCGGATCGAGCTGATCGCCAACTACACCGCCTTCCAGGACGTCCGCCGCCGCGTCGGCAACTGACCGCCCCGACCGCACTGACCGCACTGACCGCAGAGGAACACGAGCATGAGCGACAGCAGCCTGCGCCTGGTGTGGGTCTACCCCGACCTGCTCAGCACGTACGGTGACCAGGGGAACGCCCTGGTCGTGGAGCGCCGCGCGCGCCAGCGCGGCCTGGGCGTCACCCGTGTCGACGTCCGCAGCGACCAGCCGGTGCCGACGTCCGGCGACATCTACCTGATCGGCGGCGGTGAGGACCGGCCGCAGCGGCTGGCGGCCGAGCGGCTGCGCCGCGACGGCGGGCTCGCCCGGGCCGCCTCCAACGGCGCGATCATCTTCTCGGTCTGCGCCGGCTACCAGATCCTGGGCCACGAGTTCATCAACGACCTCGGGGAGCGGGAACCGGGCCTCGGCCTGCTCGACGTGGTCTCCACCCGCGGCGATGGCGAGCGGTGCGTCGGCGACGTGCTCGCGGACATCGACCCGCGGCTGGGCCTTCCGCAGCTCACGGGGTTCGAGAACCACCAGGGCATCACCCACCTCGGTCCCACGGCACGTCCGTTCGCCCGGACCGTCCTCGGCAAGGGCAACGGCACCGGCGACGGCACCGAGGGCGCGTACAACGACACCGTCTTCGGGACGTACATGCACGGGCCGGTGATGGCGCGCAATCCGCAGATCGCGGATCTGCTGCTGAAGCTGGCGCTCGACGTGAACGCGCTGCCGCCCACCGACGACCGGTGGTACGAGGCGCTGCGGGCCGAGCGTATCGCCGCCGCCACCCAGCCCGCCTGAGATCGGCGGCCCGGCGCCCCGTCACCGCCACCGCCACCGCCATCCAGCCGGCCCGAGAGCGGCAGCCCGGCGCCCCCGGGACCGTCTCGGGCCGGCTCCCCCGGGCCGCCCGGTCCGGGCCGCCGGGCGGGCGCCTTCGGGGCAGCCCGGGCCGTACCGGGATACGGTGTCCACTGTTCGGACGCCCGGTTCGGCTCCCGCCCCCTGCGCCGGTAGGGTGGCAGGGATCCAACCGGACGACGTGGTCCGGGAATCGGCCCACGTTGCAAAGGTTTTCGGGCTATGCGCATTGGTGTCCTCACCTCCGGCGGCGACTGCCCCGGGCTCAACGCGGTCATCCGCTCCGTCGTGCACCGCGCCGTCGTCGACCACGGCGACGAGGTGATCGGCTTCCACGACGGCTGGAAGGGCCTGCTGGAGGCCGACTACCGCAAGCTCGACCTGGACGCCGTGGCCGGTATCCTCGCCCGCGGCGGCACGATCCTCGGCTCCTCCCGGGTGCAGCCCGCGCATCTCGTCGACGGCGTCGAGCGGGCCAAGGGGCACGTCGCCGAGCTGGGCCTCGACGCGATCATCCCGATCGGCGGCGAGGGGACGCTGAAGGCCGCGAACCTGCTGGCCCAGGCCGGTCTGCCGATCGTCGGCGTGCCGAAGACCATCGACAACGACATCGCGTCGACCGACGTCACCTTCGGCTTCGACACCGCCGTCGGCGTCGCGACCGAGGCCCTCGACCGGCTGAAGACCACCGCCGAGTCCCACCAGCGGGTGCTGATCGTCGAGGTCATGGGCCGCCACACCGGGTGGATCGCCCTGCACTCCGGTATGGCCGCCGGTGCGCACGCCATCGTCGTCCCCGAGCGCCCCTTCGACATCGAGGAGCTGGCCGGGCGGGTCGGCGCCCGGTTCGAGGCCGGCAAGCGGTTCGCGATCGTCGTGGTCGCCGAGGGCGCCAAGCCGCGGGAGGGCTCCATGGAGTTCGACGAGGGCGGCAAGGACATGTACGGCCACGAGCGCTTCGCCGGTGTCGCCCGGCAGCTGTCCGTCGAGCTGGAGGAACGGCTCGGCAAGGAGGCCCGGCCGGTGATCCTCGGCCACGTCCAGCGCGGCGGCACGCCGACCGCGTACGACCGCGTCCTCGCCACCCGGTTCGGCTGGCACGCCGTCGAGGCGGCGCACCGGGGCGAGTTCGGCATGATGACCGCGCTGCGCGGCACGGACATCACGATGGTTCCGCTGGCGCAGGCGGTGGAGACGCTGAAGACGGTCCCGCAGGAGCGGTACGAAGAGGCCGAGACGGTCCTCTGAGAGCGGGCTCCCGAGCGGTGGAACCGCCCCCGGTCGCAGCGGCGGCCGGGGGCGGTTCTAGTCTTGCCCGGACAACAAGCGCGAAACAGGACGTCCCAGGAGTACGCAGATGGATCACAGCGGGCACGGCGAGCACGGGATGCAGACGGACCTGCCGCCGTTCACGCTGGGTAGGGGCCTGGAACTCTCCGTCGATCCGGTCTTCCTGGCCGGGTGCCTCCTGGGCCTCGCGCTCTACGGCTGGGCCGTGCTGCGGCTGCGCCGCCGCGGTGACGCCTGGCCGGTGAGCCGGACCGTCTTCTTCACCGTCGGTGTGCTGAGCATCGCGCTGGTGATGTGCACCGCGCTGAACGACTACGGCATGGTCATGTTCAGCGTGCACATGGTCCAGCACATGGTGATCAGCATGCTGTCGCCGATCCTGCTGCTGCTCGGCGCGCCGGTGACCCTGGCACTGCGCGCGCTTCCGCCGGCGGGCCGCGGCCGCACGGGCCCCCGGGAGCTGCTGCTGGCCCTGCTGCACAGCCGCTATATGAAGATCGTCACGCATCCCGCGTTCACGATCCCGATGTTCATCGCAAGCCTGTACGGCCTCTACTTCACCCCGCTGTTCGACTTCCTGATGGGGTCCAGGGCCGGGCACATCGGGATGATGGTGCACTTCCTCGCCGTCGGGCTGGTCTTCTTCTGGCCGATCATGGGCGTGGACCCGGGTCCGCACCGCCCCGGCTATGTGATGCGGATGCTGGAGCTCTTCGCCGGCATGCCCTTCCACGCGTTCTTCGGCATCGCGCTGATGATGGCGTCCGAGCCGATGGTGCGGGCGTACGCCGATCCTCCCGCGTCGCTGGGGATCAGCGCGCTCTCCGACCAGAACGCCGCGGGCGGTATCGCCTGGGCGTTCAGCGAGATCCCGTCGGTGCTGGTGCTGATCGCCCTGGTGTTCCAGTGGTACCGCTCCGAGCAGCGCCAGGCCGTCCGCAAGGACCGGGCAGCGGACCGGGACGGCGACAAGGAGCTGGAGGCCTACAACGCGTATCTGGCCTCGCTCCAGGCACGCAGCCGCTGAACGCGGCCCGCCCGTGCGGGGGCCTCCCCGCGGCGGGGGCCTCCTTCCCGGTGTGGCCGCCTCCGGCCGGAGAGTCCGGAGAGTAGCGCGCCCCCCTCGGCAGGGGTGACGATGGCTGCACGGCCCCGACCGCGGGTCCAGCCGCGGTGCCGGCCCGGAGGAGGGCGAGCATGACCGGTTCCACGAAGACGATGGGTGTGCTGACCGTGGCGTCCCTGGTGGTCGTGACGGCCTACACCGCGGCGCTCGGCAGCAACGGCTGGTTGTGGTTCGCCTGGGTCGTGCTGGGGCTCGTCACGCTGGGGATGCTGGTGTCGAAGACGACCTGAGGGCCGTGGCCGGTCCGGGTGCCGCGGGTCGACGGCGCCCGTGGATCGTCACCGGCACCGTGTTTCGTGAACGGCGCCCGTGGATCGTCACCGGTGCCGTGGCTCATTGACGGTTCCGTGGTTCATTGACGGTTCCGTGGATCGTCCGCGCTCGCAGATCGTGGAAGGGCCTCCGCCGCCGAGGACGCGGACCGGGTACCCGGCGCTCTCGCCATGGACCAAGGCTCCTCGCTCGCGACCCGAGCCGAACCGAACCGAACCGACTTGAGCCGAGCCGAGCCGACCCGAGCCGACCCCACTACGATCAGTCACCGCAGCACTCAGGTGCCCCCACCACCCATGGCGGCAGCTGAAAGGCTGTCATACAACTGAGCAAGGAGTCGGCACGCGTCCGGTCGGACCGGGACGGACGATCGGGTGCGCGGATCGACCCGCCGGGTGCAGTCACGCCGTGATCCGGCACCACCCGGTCCCTGAGCCGAATCGGCAGAGTTGGGAGCGACACCGTGTTCTACTACGTGCTCAAGTACGTCATCCTCGGCCCAGTGCTGCGGCTTCTGTTCCGGCCCAGGATCGAGGGGCTGGAGCACATCCCGGCGGACGGTGCTGCGATCGTCGCCGGCAACCACCTGTCGTTCTCCGACCACTTCCTGATGCCCGCCATCCTGAAGCGGCGCATCACCTTCCTCGCCAAGGCCGAGTACTTCACCGGACCGGGCCTCAAAGGACGGCTGACGGCAGCCTTCTTCCGCAGCGCCGGGCAGATCCCGGTGGACCGTTCCGGCAAGGAGGCGGGCCAGGCGGCGATCCGCGAGGGCCTCGGCGTCCTGCGCAAGGGCGAGTTGCTCGGCATCTACCCGGAAGGCACCAGGTCGCACGACGGCCGGCTCTACAAGGGCAAGGTCGGTGTCGCGGTGATGGCGCTCACCGCCCGGGTTCCGGTCGTGCCCTGCGCGATGGTCGGGACCTTCGAGATCCAGCCGCCGGGGCAGGTCCTGCCGAAGATCAAGCGGGTGACGATCCGCTTCGGTGAGCCGCTGGACTTCTCCCGCTACGAGGGGATGGAGAACGAGAAGGCCGTACTGCGCGCCGTGACGGACGAGATCATGTACGAGATCCTCGCCCTGTCCGGACAGCAGTACGTGGACGAGTACGCGGTGAAGGTGAAGGCCGCCCGGGCGGACGGGTCCAAGGGCGGGCGGATCCCCCGGCTGAGGCGCTGACCCGCCCGGGTGCGCCCGGCCCTGGTGCGTCCCGTGCGTCCCGCTCGGGTGCGTCCGGCCCCGATGCATCCGGCACGGGTGTCTCCCGCTCGGGTGCGTCCGGCACGAGCAGGCGTCCGCGCCTCGCGGGAGACGGCCGCACGTCGCGGGAGACGGGCGCACCTCGCGGGAGACGGGCCCCCGGCGTGCCGCGCGCCCGCGGGTCAGCCGCCGGCGAGGTCGATCAGGGCGGCGTCGAGCAGCCGGCGCAGGCACAGCGCGTCGGGGGCGACCGCGGTGACGAGGAACGCCGGGCCCACGAGCGGGGTGAGCACCGCGGTCTCCCCCAGGCGGCGCGGCTCCGGGGGCCGGTCGTCGAAGCCGGGGTCCACCACGAGGAGCTGACCGACCGCCCGGTGCCCGCCGAGCACGGCGCCGCCGTCCCATCCGCCGGGCGCACCCGGGCCGAAGGAGAGTTCCTGGTCCAGCAGGGGACGGCCGGCGCGGTGGACGGTGAGACGCGTGGCGAGCGTGCCGGTCTCCTCGCCGTGCCGGCCGAGGATCTGCTCCTCGCGCAGCACCAGGCGTGCCGTGGCGGCGAGTTGCACGCCCGTGCGCATCCGCAGTCCGCTGCCGCGGGCCGAGATCAGCTGCTCGGGCAGCCAGCGCAGTTCGGCGCCCTCCCCCACACCCAGCGAGATGTCGTACCCGGCGGCTCTCCGGGTGCGTCCGGGCAGCGCCACCGTGGCCGCGGCGGAGTCCATGTGGAGGCGGGCGCCTTCGCGCACGTCGGCCTCGATCGCCAGCCGGTCCCCGCCGAGCGGGGCGCTCATGGCGCCGACGACGGTGACCCTCGTGTACGCTCCGCCGGCCCGGGTGCGGCGCAGTGCCAGCGGGCCGTCGCTCTGCAGCACGGGCAGCCCGTCGCGCTCGGCGACGACCCGTGCCGTGGCCCGGACGCTCATCCGGCCGTCACCCGGCGGTCCAGGCGCGGAGCCGGTCGCCCACCCACTCGGCGACCGGACGGACACCGTCGGCGCCGGTCAGCGAGGTGAACACCACGGGGAGTCCGCCCCGTTGCCGCCTGGCGTCGCGGGCCATGCGCTCCAGGTCGGAGCCCACGTACGGGGCGAGATCGGTCTTGTTGACGACGAGGAGGTCGGCGGTGGTGACACCGGGACCGCCCTTGCGCGGGATGTCGTCGCCTCCGGCCACGTCGATGACGAAGATCTGCGCGTCCACCAGGCCCCTGGAGAAGGTGGCGGTGAGGTTGTCGCCGCCGGACTCGACCAGGATCAGATCGAGTGGCCCGACGGCGTCCTCCAGGTCCTCGACGGCCTCGAGGTTGGCGGAGATGTCGTCGCGGATCGCGGTGTGCGGGCAGGCGCCGGTCTCGACGGCCTGGATCCGCTCGGGCGGCAGGACGGCGTTGCGCAGCAGGAAGTCGGCGTCCTCCCGGGTGTAGATGTCGTTGGTGACGACGGCGATGGACAGTCGGTCGCGCAGGGTCCGGCAGAGCGCGGCGACGGTGGCGGTCTTGCCGGAGCCGACCGGTCCGCCGAGGCCGACGCGCAGGGCGCGCCGGGTGCCGTCGGGCCGTGCGGCGTCGGCGCTCACGGCCGCCGGGCCGGAGTGCTCGTGCGGGTGTCCGAGATGCATGGGCGGCTCCTTCGGGGTGGTGCGGAGCGTGCGCTGCTCCGGGGTGCGTGGTCCTGGTTCCTGGCGGTCGTGGTGGGGTCGGGTGGCCGTGGGCCGGGGGTCGGGTACCGGCTCGTGGTCCGTGCGCGGCGGTCCGCGGTCCGTGGGCCGTGGGCGGTGCGCCGCGGCCCGGGCGCCGCGGTCCGTGGACCGTGCGCCGTGGGCCGTGGCGCCGTAGGGGTCGCGGTGGCCGGAGAGGCCTGCCGGGACGGGCCCGGCGTCCGGTGCGGGGCACTGCGCGGCGGAGGGCCGCCCTCGTACCGGATCTCCTCGGGTGACACGGCGACGCGGCGGGGCGACGCGGAGGGGTGCCGTGCCGGGCATCGGGGGCGGGTGGACGTCTTCGGTCACGGCTCTAGGAGGCGAACAGCCGTACCGGCCAGGAGGCGTGCTGCTCGGCGGCGATGTCCAGCAGCGGGGCCGAGGCCGCGGGGAGGGCGCCGGTGCCCCGTTCGAGGGCCTGACGGGCGGCGGTCACCGCCTGCTCGGCGACCCGGTCCAGGTCCGGGGCCAGCCGGGCGAGGACGGCGGTGGCCTCGAAGGGGTCGAGGCTGAGCAGGCGCACGGCGGCCGTGGCGGGGCCGCCGACCGCCTCGTACACGGCGCAGTGCGCGGCGTCCTCGGGGCCGAGGCCCGCGGACCGGGCGGTGACACCCAGCACGACGGGCTGGTGCGCCCCCTTGGGCAGGGCGCGGGCAAGGTCGTCCAGTTCCGGTGACGGCCAGGCCGCGCGCGCGGCTCTCATCAGTTGCCGGCCCAGTCTCCGCCCCGCCGCGCGCAGTGCGGGCGACGGGGTGCGGGCGTCGGCGGCCGCGTCGAGTGCGAGCGGGTCCAGCCCGAGCGCGGCGGCGGCGGCCAACCCGGCGGCGGTGAGCCCCGAGGTGTGCAGCCGTCCCCGGCAGAACGCCTCGAGGTCCCGCGCGTCGCCGAGCCGGCCCGCCCGCACCGCCGCCTCGGCGCCACCCGAGTGGGCGTGACCGCCCGCGGGGAACCGCCCGTCGGCGAGGACGAGCAGCGCGGCTCTCGCCGGGGCACCGGCCCGGGGGCCGGCCTCCTCCGCCCGGCGCGGCCCCAAGTGGCGCACAGGGGATTGACGGCCTTGCTGACGCGCAGTCTCATAAGTCGCATGACGACCGTGACCCAACGCGATCTCACCCGTCTCCGCGACGCCCTCGGGCCCCTGCGGGACCGCGAACAGGTCGCCGCGCGCCTGCTCGAGTCCTCGGCCAAGCACTCCTTCGACCCCGACCGGGAACTCGACTGGGACGCCCCGCTGGAGGAGGGCAAGTGGTTCTGGCCGCCGGAGCTGGTGTCCCTCTACGACACCCCGCTGTGGCGGCGGATGCCGGGTCCTCGCCTCGGGCGCCCCGCTGGAGGTGGTACTGGCGGTCCGGCGCGGCCGGGGCCGCATCGCCGGCCGTCCGGCCGGAGCTCCCCCCGCACGCACTCGAGCCGCTGCACGCCACGGCCGCCACGGCACTCGTCTGCGGGCTGCTGTCGGCGGCGGGCGCCGCGCTGCTCGGCCTGGCGACCCGGCCCGCCACGTTCACCGCGCTGGGCGTGCTGGTGGCCCTGGGCGCGGTCGCCGCGGCGACCGCGCGAGGGCTCGTCCGGACCGTCGCCGCCTGCGCCACCGTGGTGGGCACGGCGGGGCTGGTGGCGGCGTCGGCCGCGGCCGCGGAGCTGCCGGGGCACCGTGTCGGCCTCGCGCTCCTCGCCGTACCGGCGGCGGCCGCGCTGCTCGGCGCCCGGCTCGGCCGGCACCCGGTCGCCCCGGCGGTGGAGGCGACGGCCGCAGCGGCCGTACCGGTCGCCGTCGCCCTCGCGGTGCCGCACCCGCCGACCCTGGCGCTGGTGCTGGCCCTCGCGGGCGTGGTGGCCGCGGGCACGGCGGTACGGGCCGAGCGCAGGCCCCTGGCCGGATACGCGGCGGTGGCGCTGTTCGTCGCTGCCGCATGGGTGCGGCTCGCAGCCTCCGGCGTCGGCGCCCCCGAGGCGTACACCCTCCCCGTGACCGTCCCGGCACTGGTCGTGGGCGCACTGCGGCGCCGCGCGGATCCGTCCGCCTCGTCCTGGACCGCGTACGGCCCCGGGCTCGGAGCGACCCTGGTCCCGAGTCTGCTCGCGGCCTGGGGCGACACCGACTGGCCGCGTCCGCTGCTCCTGGGCCTGGCCGCCCTCGGGGTGACGCTGGCCGGCGCCCGGCGGCGGCTCCGGGCACCGCTGGTCCTCGGCGGTCTGACGCTCGCCCTGGTCGCGCTGCACGAACTCGCGCCGTACGTCGTCCAGGTCGCCGACGCCCTGCCGCGCTGGCTGCCGCCCGCGCTGGCGGGACTGCTGCTGCTGGCCGTGGGAGCGACGTACGAGCAGCGGCTGCGTGACGCGCGCCGGATCCGGGAGACCCTCGGCCGGATGCGCTGAACGGGTGAAATGCCGGCGGCCCCGGAGACTCTCGGTCTCCGGGGCCGCCGGTCCGGGTGGTGGGCGATACTGGGTTCGAACCAGTGACCTCTTCGGTGTGAACGAAGCGCTCTCCCACTGAGCTAATCGCCCGGGCGCACCGCACACATTACCCCATGTCAGCGGCGCCTCAGGACCATCTCACCGGCCGCCTCGGCACCGGCCCGGGAGAGCGCGTCCGGGCCGTCGCGGGCGGGCCGTCGGGCCGCCGGTCACTGCTCGATCTTCCAGGGCATCTCGATCCCGAAGTTCCAGAGGTACACCGCGCCCAGCACACCCACGATCACCAGTCCGACGGTGGTCAGGATGATGTTGCGCCTGCGGACCCTGGGGTCGAGCGCCCGCTGCGCCGCCTCGGTGACTTTCCGTTTCGTCCAGTGCAGTACGAGCTGCGCCCAGACGAACTCGGTGGCCCAGATCGCCATGCCCGCGAAGATCACCAGCCAGCCCGGCCCGGGCAGCGGAAGCATGATCACGCCGGCCACGACGACCGCGAAGCCGACGATGAAGACGCCGACCTGCCAGCTCAGATGAAGCGTCCGGCGTCTCTTCACGAACTCGGGCGCCCGCGAACCCAGAACCAGCCCGGCGGGCGCGGCCACATCCCCCGTGACGGAACTCCGGGCCGCAGTCGCGGCGGCCCCGCTCCGCTCGTCACTCTCCGCACTCATGAAGCAAAAGTACCCGACGAATCAGCCTCCCGGAATGACCGCACGGTCGTACAGCGAACTCCTCCGTACGGGGTACCCCAAGGATCACAAAACGGGCAGAGGGGTTTACAACGGCACCGTAGGTGGCATGTCGATTTCGCCGACGTGCGAATCCCCGAGCGCACACTGAGCGAAAGGCCCTGGCGCTTATGAACACCACGGTCAGCTGCGAGCTGCACCTGCGCCTCGTTGTGTCGAGCGAGTCATCACTGCCTGTACCCGCGGGCCTGCGGTATGACACGGCCGATCCGTATGCCGTGCACGCCACCTTCCACACCGGAGCCGAGGAGACGGTCGAATGGGTGTTCGCCCGCGACCTTCTCGCGGAGGGCCTCCACCGGCCCACCGGAACCGGCGACGTCAGAGTCTGGCCCTCGCGCAGCCACGGCCAGGGCGTCGTCTGCATCGCACTGAGCTCTCCGGAGGGCGAGGCCCTGCTGGAGGCTCCGGCACGGGCCCTGGAGTCGTTCCTCAAGCGGACGGACGCCGCGGTCCCGCCCGGCACCGAGCATCGCCATTTCGACCTCGACACCGAGCTCTCGCACATCCTGGCGGAAAGCTGAACCAGGACGAGGGCAGCGGGCGCCGTCCGACTCGGGGAGACGGCACCGCACGAACACGGACAACCGCATAGGGCAGGCTCCGGCGCCGTCGCCGCGGAAACCACCGCGACGACGGCGCCGTCGCGTCCCGGTTCCTCCGGGAGGCGACGGCGCAGTCGCCTCCCGGAGGAACCGGCTAGAGTCAGCGCAATTCGGCGGGCGGCCGGCCCGCGGCAGGCCAGGGAGCGAATCGTGCTGATCCCTCACGACACCCGCATCGCCCTCGACGTCGTCGTCGATCTGGTGAACACCGCGCCCGAGAGGGACGGCCCAGGGGTGGACGACCGCGGGGACGACGGGCTCGGGGACGTGGCGGCGCTCTACGCGTTCGTGCAGAAGTACAACATCAGTGACGTGGGCGACCTCGGTGAACACGATCTGAACGCCGTGCGCGAGGTACGGGACCGGTTCGAGAACGTGTTCGCGGCGCCGGACGCCCGGACCGCCGCCGACCTCATCAACCGGCTGGTGGCCTCCGCGGGCACCACACCGCGGCTGACGGACCACGACGGCTACGACTGGCACGTCCACTACTTCGCGCCGGGCGCCTCGGTCGCCGAACACCTCGCGGCCGACTGCGGCATGGCGCTGGCGTTCATGATCGTGGCCGGTGAGCAGGAGCGCCTGCGGCGCTGCGAGGCCCCCGGCTGCGGCCGGGCCTTCGTCGATCTGTCCCGCAATCGCTCGCGCCGCTACTGCGACAGCCGTACCTGCGGCAATCGCCTGCACGTCGCCGCCTACCGGGCACGCCGCAGGGAAGCGGCCGGCTGAGCTCTCGTCGGGTCACCGTCGGCTCACAGCAGGAACAGGTCGTGGACCGCGGCCATGAGCAGCAGGCAGCCGATCACCCCGAGGAAGATCATCAGGGGCGGCTGGGAGAGCGCGAAGAGACAGCCTCGCGGCTCGTCGGAGGGGGCGGGGGCCTGGCCCCGGGAGGTATCCAGCATCTCGGGGTGATGATGACGCAGGACCGGCCCCGATGATCGACCAACACGCCTGGGAGCCGCGGCAGTTCACCGGATCCCGTGGTGCCGTCCGCCGCCGGGGCCGCGCATCGCCGCCCCCCGACCCCGGACCGCGCATCGCCGCTCCACGCCGGGACGGCCGCGCCGCAGCCCGCGCGGTGCTGCGGCGCTCGGATGCCGGGCTCACGTGCGGTGCTCAGACGCCGGGGTCGGACGCCGGGCTCGGATGCCGTGCTCAGATGCCGTGCTTCTTCAGGATGGCCTCGATGTCGCTGAAGTCGTCGTCCGAGGCGGCGGCGGACTGCTTCCCCTTGGGCTTGGCGGTTCCCCCGGATCCCTTTCCCCTGGCCTCGGCGGCTCCCCCGGACCGGGCGGCCGGGCGCGCGGCCCTGCCGAGTGCCGGTGCCGAGGCCGAGGGCGCGACGGCGTGCGGGCCGGTTCCGTCCGGTGCGGAGGCCCGGGCCAGCCTGCGCCGCTCCACGGCGCGCGTGGTCATGAACAGTGCCCACGCCGCACCCAGCAGCCCCACCCCCACCCAGGCCGTGGGGCTGAAGACCGTGCCGGCCGCCCACTCCACGACGCCCGTCAGGACGAGGCCCAGCGGAACCAGCGCGTACGCGGCGATACGGGCCGCCGTGAGGAAGCGCCTGCGGTACGCCGCGACCGCGGCGACACCCAGCCCGGCCGCGGACACCGCGGCACAGATCGTCTCGGCAAGCATGCGGTCCTCCTGGCGGGCGGAGCGGCACCCCGGAGGAGACCCCCGGGGGAAAGGCTGTCCCTTCCATCCTGCACCCGGCGGCGCGGCCGGGGCCACGGTCCCGCCCCGCCTCGGGGAGATCTCCGGGGCGCCCTCCTCCCCGGGGACCAGGGAGGTCCGGGTTGGGGGGCCGTGTGCGCGGCTGGAAGACTGGCCCCATGAGCGACTCCTCCCCGGCCCCCGTCGTCCTGGACGTCTGGTGCGAGCTGCAGTGCACCGACTGCCGTACCGCCCTTCCCGATCTGCGGGCCCTGCGCGCCCACTTCGGCGACCGGCTGGAGATCCGCCTGCGCCACTTCCCGCTGGAGAAGCACCGGCACGCCTTCGCCGCCGCGCAGGCCGCCGAGGAGGCCTTCGCGCAGGGCCGGGGCTGGGAATACGTGGAGGCCGTCCTCACCCGCGCCGAGGAGCTCGACCGCGAGGGCGAGCCGTTCCTCGTCCGGGTCGCCCGTGAACTCGGCATGGACGCCGAGGAGTTCGACACCGCCCTCGTCGACGGCCGGCACATTCTGATCGTCGACGCCGACCAGGCCGAGGGCAAGGCGATCGGGGTCTCCGGCACCCCGACGTACGTCATCGGCGGCGAGCGGCTCGACGGCGGCAAGAGCCAGGAGGGGCTGCGCGAGCGCGTCGAGGAGATCGCCGGCCGGCTCCTCGCCGGATGACGGACCCTCCCGGACCGGACGGAACACCCGGACCGGACGGGACTCCGGGACCGGACCGGGCACCTCGCCGGCCGAGGCGCTACAGCAGCACCTTGGCGTAGTGGTGGAGCGCGGGCCGGTAGCCGAGCGACGCGTAGAGACCGGCCGCGGGGGCGTTCCCGGCGGCGACGTGCAGTCCGAGCACCGGGACTCCGGCCGCGTGGGCGATCTGCTCGGCGACCAGCATCAGCGCCCGTCCGTACCCCTGTCCGCGGTGCGCCTCGGCGACACACACGTCGTACACGTACGCGTCCCGCTCCCCCGGGAGCGGAGTACGTTCCGCGACCCAGACGTGGCCCACGGCGGCGCCGTCCACGGCCAGGGCGCGCAGCCACGCGCCACGGGTCGCGGGGCCGTCGGGGAGCTTTTCCCGGTGGTCGGCGTCCGAGCGGGCACGGGCCAGGTCCTCGGGGAGGCC
Source organism: Streptomyces tirandamycinicus (assembly GCF_003097515.1). Lineage (NCBI taxonomy): Bacteria > Bacillati > Actinomycetota > Actinomycetes > Kitasatosporales > Streptomycetaceae > Streptomyces > Streptomyces tirandamycinicus. Next base: position 404,243 of record NZ_CP029188.1, read on the forward strand.
CCGTTCCGTCCAGGTCCGCGCGTAGCGCTCGACGGCGTCCACCCGCCACGACGCGAACTCCGCGTCCGTCAGGGGGCGGCTCGACACTCCCCCGGGCAGCGCGGGCGGTTCGTGCGGCACCCCCTTGCGCAGCGTGCGGCCGGTCTCGGCGTACCAGAGCGCGGTGGCCAGCCGCAGCGCGGCGGTCGCCTCCGCGGGCACGGCGGTCACGACGCGGGTGCAGCCCCAGCCCCGCAGCACCTCCTCGGCCGCGAGCGCCGCGACCGTGCCCCGGCCGCGGCCCCGGTCGTCCTCGTCGATGGCGAGGGACCGCAGGACGCCCGTCGAGGGGCCGGCGTCCGGGTCGCGGGCGAGCTCGACGGAGCCCACCGGCCTGCCGTTGACGCAGACGTCGTAGCCGCGTGACATGGCGCCGTCCGCGCCCCGCTGGAGCGGCCCGGTCGGCCGCAGGGTGGTGGTCATCAGGGTGTTCTACCTGTCCCGGGGCCACGCGTCACCATGCCCGTACGGGCCGGCCCCCGGAGCGGCGGGGGCGTCCCTCAGAGAGGCAGGGGATCGGGGTCGGCGGCGGCGTGCTCCTCGAAGATCCGCATGGCCTTGGCCGTCAGGGGCCCGGGGGCACCGGGCAGCTCGCGGCCGTCGACGCGGTGGACGGCCTGCACGTCACGGGTGGAGGAGGTCAGGAAGATCTCCTCGGCGCGCTCCAGCACGTCCATCGGCAGATCGGCCTCCTGCGCCCCGGTCCAGTCCGCGGTGAGGGCGCGGGTGATGCCGGCGAGGCAGCCCGAGGAGACGGGCGGGGTGAACAGCTGGCCGTCGACGACGACGAAGACGTTCGAGCCGGTGCCCTCGCAGAGCTGCCCGACGGTGTTGGCGAAGATCGCCTCGGACGCGCCCCGCTCGTGGGCGCGGGCGAGGGCGACGACGTTCTCCGCGTACGAGGTGGTCTTCAGCCCCGCCAGCGCACCGCGCTCGTTGCGGGTCCACGGCACCGTGATCACCGCGGTGGTGTCGGGGCGGCGCGTGGTGGCGGCGAGGGCCACGACGAGCGAGGGGCCCTTGTCGCCGCGGTCGGAGCCGAGCGGCGAGAGCCCGCCCGTGTAGGTGATCCGGAGCCGGCCAAGCGGCATGGGATGGGCCTGGAGCACGGCGGCGCAGGCGCGGCGCACCTCGTCGTGGTCCGGGTCGGGCAGGCCGAGGCCGCGGGCCGAGCGGGTGAGCCGGTCGAGGTGCCGGGTGAGGGCGAAGGGGCGGCCCTCGGTCGCCTTCACGGTCTCGAAGACGCCGTCGCCCACGGTCAGCCCGTGATCGAACACCGAAACCACGGCATCGCCGGCGTCCCGCAGTCCGCCGTTGACCCAGATCCTCATCGCCCGGTCCTTCCACTCTGCGCGTACGTCCCCGACGCTACCGCGAGCAGCCGGGACGCCTTCAGTTCGGTCTCGTCCCACTCCCGCTCCGGGTCGGAGCCCCAGGTGATCCCGGCTCCGGTGCCGAAGCGGAGGACTCCCCGTTCACGGTCGATCCAGAAGGTGCGTATGCCGACGGCCAGCTCGCCGGTGCCGCGGTCGGCGTCGACCCAGCCGATACCGCCGCAGTAGGGGCCGCGGGGCGCCGTCTCCAGCTCCGCCAGGATCCGCAGGGCGCTGGACTTCGGCGCTCCGGTGACCGAGCCCGGCGGGAAGGTGGCGTCCAGCAGCTCGCGCCATCCCGCGCCCGGCGCGAGCTCGCCGCGGACGGTGGAGACGAGGTGGACCAGGCCGGGATGGGCCTCCACGGCGCACAGGGCCGGGACGGTCACGGAACCCGAGGCGCAGACGCGGCCGAGGTCGTTGCGGACCAGGTCCACGATCATCACGTTCTCCGCGTGGTCCTTCTCGAGCAGGTCGGCGGCCGTGCGGCCGGTGCCCTTGATCGGTCCCGACTCGACCCTGCTCCCCTCGCGGCGCAGATAGAGCTCGGGCGAGGCGGTGGCGATCTCCACGCCGTGCGCGGACAGCCGGATCGTGCCCGCGTACGGGGCCGGGTTGCCGCGGGCGAGCAGCGCGGTCAGGGCGTCGACGTCGGCGGCCGCGGGATCGGGCAGTGGCGCCGACAGCACCCGGCACAGGTTCGCCTGGTAGACCTCGCCGGCCGCGATGTGCGCGCGGATGCGGCGCACGCCCGCGGTGTACGCGGCCCGGTCCATGGAGGTGGTCCAGTCGCCGGCGGCGGGTCCGCGCCAGCGCCCGGGGTCCGGGGCGGGCACCGGCGCGTGGCGGACGTCCCCGAAGCGAGCGCAGGTCAGACGCCCTTCGAAGTCGGCGGCGACGGCCCAGAAGCCGGACGAGTCCAGTGCCTCGGGGTCGCTGGTGACATCCCGGAGGTCGGTGGCGACGAGGCCGCCGAAGCGGGCCATGGGAGCGAGGTCGTGCACGGCTGCGAGTCTATGGCGGGCCCCCGGCGGCCGCTCCGGCGCGCACCCGGGGAGGAACCCGGCGTGAGCGCGGCTCAGCACGCTGCGGAAACGCGTTTTTGTGCTGGCCCAGGAATCCGCTAAAGTTCAACACGTCGCCGGGACGCGGAAGCGGACCGGAAACGACAGGCGGACGTGGCTCAGTTGGTAGAGCATCACCTTGCCAAGGTGAGGGTCGCGAGTTCGAATCTCGTCGTCCGCTCGAAGAGGAGGGGGTCGTTCCGACCCCCGCACTCCGGGGTGGAGTGGCCGAGAGGCGAGGCAACGGCCTGCAAAGCCGTCTACACGGGTTCAAATCCCGTCTCCACCTCCAAGGACGATTAGCTCAGCGGGAGAGCGCTTCCCTGACACGGAAGAGGTCACTGGTTCAATCCCAGTATCGTCCACGCAGTACCCACGGCACACGCAGTACCCACGGCCTCCGCGCCGTGATCCCGAGGACGATTAGCTCAGCGGGAGAGCGCTTCCCTGACACGGAAGAGGTCACTGGTTCAATCCCAGTATCGTCCACGCAGTACCCACGGCACACGCAGTACCCACGGCCTCCGCGCCGTGGCCCCGAGGACGATTAGCTCAGCGGGAGAGCGCTTCCCTGACACGGAAGAGGTCACTGGTTCAATCCCAGTATCGTCCACAGCCCGGAGCCCCCGGCCGCGTCAGGCGGCCGGGGGCTCCTGCGTGTTCCCGGGGCGTCGCGTCCCCTGTGGTCGGTCGTGTTCCCCGTGATCGGTGGTGTTCCCCGGGCCGTCGTGTCCCGGTCACGCGGGCCGCCTGCGGGAGGCCGGCGCGACCGGAGCGTCACGACGAGAAGAGCATCCGGCCGAAGCCGCGCTGGCGGTGATGGCCGCCGTGGTGGCCGTGGTGCGGGGCGCCCCAGGCCGGCTGCGCGGGCGCCGGACGGCCCTGCGGGGCGGGCGGCGGGGCCTGCTGGACCCACTGGCTCTCAAGCCGGGTCAGCGCCTCCAGTTCCCCGTAGTCCAGGAATATCCCCCGGCAGCCGCTGCACTGCTCGATGTGGACGCCGTTGCGGTTGTACGTGTGCATGGGTGCATGGCACTTGGGACACTGCATGGTTCGGTCAGCTCCTCGCCGCTCGGTCTCATCAGGTGGTCCCGTTCCCATCCGGCGGCCGCATCATGTCGTCCAACTCGGCCGGAAGGGCGGCGATTCGGGCGCATGCTCCGGTCATCGCCCCTTCGACGTCGTCGAGATCGCGCCGCTGGGCGCTGCTCTTCGCCAGGGCGAGGGCCGCTGTCTGGACGGTCAGGGCGCGGGCCGGCACATCGAGCAGCGGCCATGGGTCGGCTCCGTCGGGCCCCGCGGCGGGACCGCCGGCGGCGCGGTAGGCGCCGAGGAAGCGTGCCCAGACGTCCGGGGCGAGCAGACCCGCCGCGAACCACGCGGCGGGACGGGCCAGGTCCCAGGCCGGGTCGCCGAGACCGAGGTCGTCGACGTCGATGAGGTGCCAGGATCCCCCGTCGGCGGGATGGCGGACCAGCTGGCCCAGATGGAGGTCGCCGTGGCAGAGCCGGGCGGGAACGGGTGCGGGCGCCTCGTCCCTGGCCCAGGCGGGCAGCCGGTGCCAGGCACCGAGCACGGCACCCGCGGCGGGATGCTCCGGGGCGGCCGCCCGCATCCGGGCGACCGCCGCGGCGGCCTTGGCCGGACCGCGCATGACCGGCAGCGGGCGGGGCAGCGGGCCGAGCGGCACCGTGTGCAGCCGGGCGAGCAGTGCTGCCGCCTCCTCCCAGGGAGCGGCGTCCGGATCGGACGGGTCCACGGGACTGCCGTACGGCCAGGTGGTGACGGGGCGCCCGGCGAGGGACCCGGTGGTGCGGACCGGCGGCAGGAGTATCCCGGCGAGCAGCGGATGGGCGGCGACGGCGACGCGCAGACGATGCGCCTCCGGGGCGGTGCCGGGCGCGTGGGCCTTCGCCACCGCCCGCCCGTGCCGTACGACGACCGCGTCGGCCCGCTCGGCCAGCACCTCCGCGTCCTGTCCGCAGGCGCGGCAGGCACCGCCGGCCCCCGGTATGTGCGGCGCCTCCCCCGTTATGTGCGCCGCCTCCCTCGCCGCCTCCGCGAGGGCACGCACCAGTGCGCGATCGCGATCGCCTTGTTCCACGCGCCGAGGGTACGGGCAGGGGGAGCCGGGCGTTCGGGGCCGGGGCACAGCGGACCCGTCGGCGCCCACGCGCACCGGGAGGGGCGGGCCTGCGGAGTCCGGGCCCCGGCGGACCCCTGCGGGCCCCTGCGCCGGGAGCCGGGCACCGTGCGGGCGCCCGGACGGAGCCGGCGCTCCGGCAGGCCCGCGGCGGAACCGGCGGGGCCTGTTCGTCCGGGGCGGCGAAGCACCGGACGGGGACATGGCGCCGGCCGGCCGGCTCCCCAGCCGGCCGGCCGATCGCTGTCGTCCGCCGCACCCCCGTCCCCACGGGGTTTCGGGTGGGATGTCCCCGGCCCGGGCCGCTCTCCCGGGCCCGGGGCGCCGCTCAGCGCCCCAGCATCACGCCCACGGACGACGCCTGTGTGACCACTGCCTCCCAGCCGCCGAAGGCGACGACCAGCAGGGTCGCGAGGGGGAGGACCATGGCCGTGGCGACCAGCGGATGCCGACGGCCGCCCGGACGGCCGTCGAACGCGGCGAACGTCGTGCGCTCCTCCGTGCGGATCATGCTCCGCGATGCCGTGTCCGCCATGGTCCCTCTCCCCGTCGAGTCGGCAGCGGCGGGTGCGTGACCTCGGGGGACGAGTGCCGCCCCCGCCGCTTGACCTCAAGACTAGGGAGCCCGGGGACGGCCCACGTCATGCCCGCGTACCGATTGCCGGGCCTCCAGGAGGATGAGTCCACCCGGCCGTGTGTACTCCCCTGGGTGGAGAAGTGGACCCGGGTCTGGGGGTCTTCCCGGAAGGGACGGCGGTCTTCGGGGCGCCGGCGGCCGCGGAGGGCCCGGGGCCGGCGGCTTCGGGGCCCCGGCGGCCGGGCGGCCCGGCCGGTGCGGCTGCGTCCGGCCGTTCATCGGGGCCGCCGCACGAGGTAACCGGAATGCGTGACTTCGCTCACCTCGGCCGTCCCCCGGCCTGCGACGGTCGCGACCCGGCGGCCCGCCCCGCCCGCCACGGCGTCATACGCCCCCGCCGGGGCCCCGCGCCCGCCGCCGTCTCCCCCGGTCGCCCTCCTCGATCCAACCGCCTTTCGCTCATGCCCTGTTGGAGGCGCGGGCTGCCCGAGGCCCCGGATTGCACCGGCTTCTGACCAGTGCTCAATTCTCGCACCGTGCAGCGACAATCGATCGGCCCGCGAGGGCGCGGCCTATCAGCACACCGGCCCGCGGGTACGTAAGCTGTGCCCCGTCAGAAGGACCACCGGCCGGCGGGGATGAACATGGCGATGATGCGGCTCCGGCGCGAGGATCCGCGTGTCGTCGGCTCGTTCAGGCTGCACCGGCGGCTCGGCGCAGGCGGGATGGGGGTCGTGTACCTCGGTTCGGACCGGCGCGGCCAGCGCGTCGCACTGAAGGTGATCCGCCCGGACCTCGCCGAGGACCAGGAGTTCCGGTCCCGCTTCGCCCGCGAGGTGTCGGCGGCCCGGCGGATCCGGGGCGGCTGCACGGCCCGGCTGGTGGCCGCGGACCTGGAGGCGGACCGGCCCTGGTTCGCCACCCAGTACGTCCCCGGACCGTCGCTGCACGACAAGGTGGCGGGGGACGGCCTGCTGTCCGCCGCGGAGACGGCCGCCGTCGGGGCGGCGCTCTCCGAAGGCCTCGTGGCCGTCCACGAGGCCGGGGTGGTCCACCGGGACCTCAAGCCGTCGAACATCCTCCTCTCCCCCAAGGGCCCCCGGATCATCGACTTCGGGATCGCCTGGGCCACCGGAGCGAGCACGCTCACCCATGTCGGCACGGCGGTCGGTTCTCCCGGCTTCCTCGCCCCCGAGCAGGTACGCGGCGCAGCCGTCACCCCCGCGACGGACGTCTTCTCGCTGGGGGCGACGCTGGCGTACGCCGCCACGGGTGACTCCCCCTTCGGGCACGGCAGTTCCGAGGTGATGCTCTACCGGGTGGTCCATGAGGAGCCCCAGCTGCACGGGGTGCCGGACGCGCTGGCCCCGCTGCTGCGCGCCTGCCTGGCGAAGGACCCCGACGAGCGGCCCAGCACCCTCCAGCTGTCCATGCGGCTGAAGGAGATCGCGGCCCGCGAGGCGCAGGGACTCCCGGAGATGCGTCCCCCGGTGCAGCGGGAGCGGACGGAGGAGGAACTGCCGTCGGGCCGCCGCACCGCCCGGTACACGGAGCGGACCACCCAGGGCAGGCCGCCGGGCAGCGGGGCGGGGCCCTCCGCGTCCCGGGACCGGATGCCTCGGCAGCAGGCGGCCCGTACGGGCGGCTCGCGGCCGCCCCGGTCGCGGGGCGGCTCGAACACCGGCGGCAGGCCCGCGTCCCGGCCCGGGACCAGGACGACGTCCACCGGACGCAGACCGGCCAACCCCCGGCTGCTTCGCCAGCGGATCTTCGTGTTCGTCGTGGTGACGCTCGTCGTGGCGCTGGGCATCACGGTGGCGCAGGGACTGCGGAGCTAGTGCCAAGGCCGTGAAGTTTGCGGCTGGGTCGTGTCGTCAAGGGCCTGCGGCTGCGAGGATCTCGATGCCAGTGGTGGCCTTGTAGCTGGTCCGGTCGATGCGGGGGCCTCGGGCCTGGTACTTGGAGATGGCGCGTTTGACGATGCGGGGGCTGACCCGTAGCCGCCGCTGGGGCAGCAGGCCGGCCAGGACGTGCCGACCGATGGTGCCGGCCAGGTCGATGGCGGTGTCGGCGATGACGCCCGCGGCCAGGACGAGCTGGTCGCGGGCGGCCTGCCAGGCGATGGAGAAGCCGGCCCGGTCCGGGTCGGTGCCGGGCTGGGTGCTGGTGGCGTCCGCCATGGCGGTCCGCAGCAGCTGGTGGACCACCAGCAGGGCGTAGATCTCCTGGTCGATGCCCTCGGGGGTGCGGGCGCGCAGGACCCGGCCACCGAGGATGGTCGATTTCAGTTCCAGGTAGGCGGTTTCGATCTCCCAGCGCTGGTGGTAGAGCATGGCCAGTTCACCGGCGGGGTGGCGGTGGTGGTCGAGCAGAGTGGTGGCGAGCCGGTAGAGGCCGGTGTGTTTCCCGGCGGTGGTGGTGATGGTGATCTCGCAGTCGACGACGCGCACGGGTACCGGGCCGAGGGCGGAGAGGTAAGAGCCGTCCCGGTAGCGGGCCAGGATCGGCATCCGGCGCCCGTTCTTGAGCCGGACCAGGACCTCGGCCCCGGTGGCCGCGATGTCGTTGATCAGCCCCTGGGCGGCGAAGTTGCGGTCGGCCAGCAGGATCATCCCCGGCCGCAGGCTGGGCAGCAGGCGCGGGGCGTGGGTGGTCTCACCCGATGTGGTGGGTCCGAAGACCGCGTCGATGAGGGTGCGGGTGCCGCAGGCGACCAGGGTCAGCAGGCGGACCTGCGGGTAGCCGGTCCCGCCGTGGTTGCCCGCCTGCTTGGTGAACCGGGTCAGGACGGCGGGGGTGTCGGGGACCGTCAGGGTGGTGCCGTCGAGCGCGATCACCAGCAGTCCGCGCCACCATGCTCCCGGTGTCCGTGGCCCGGCCACCGGGCCTTTCAGCAGGTCGAACAGCCATTTCAGCGGTGTGGCGCCGATACGGCGGCGGGCCTGGGCCAGCGCGCTTGCCGACGGCGCGGCCAGTGGCAGACCAGCCAGAGCGCCGGTGAGCTTGCGCCAGACCCCGAGGTATCCGACCTCCGGGAACAGGCACCCGGCCAGCAGCAGGTAGACGACCACCCGGGATGGCAGGTCCCGCAGCCGCTCCTGGACCCTGCCCGTGGCCTTCAATGCCTCGTCGACCATCTCGAAGGGGATGCACTGGGTGAGTTCACCGAGATGACCGGGTGCGAACCGGCCTCCGGCCACCGTGACGACACGAGTGATGGCACACTGTCCGGACAGCGGAGCCTCCGGTCCTTGTGAACGGCTTGTCTTGGTCGACTGCCAGTTCTACCGGGGCTCCGCTCCTCATGTCCGGCGAAACCGCAGCTTACGGACCCTGGACAACCCCACCCATCCGCAAACTGAACGGCCTTGGAGCTAGTGCCGGGACAGCCTCTCCGGTCACGGCGCCGCTGCCTCGGCCGGCCGGTTCCGCCGGTCGCCCGGCACCCCGTCGCGGCCTCTTGCGGAGACGAGCGGGTACCCGTCGGCGCAGCGCCGGGCGGGCGGTCGTCGAGGGGGTCACCGACGGTGGGTCAGGCGCCTCGCGGGCGGGTCGCGTAGAAGGCGACCGCCGAGGCCGCGGCGACGTTGAGCGAGTCCACGCCCGCGGCCATGGGGATCCGGACCCATTCATCGGCCGCGCGCAGGGCGTCGACCGACAGTCCGTCGCCTTCGGTGCCGAGCATGAGTACCAGCTTCTCGTACCGGCGGGCGGCCAGTTCGTCGATCGTGACCGACTTCTCGTCGAGGCACAGGGCAGCCGTCACGAAGCCGTGCTCGCGGAAGATCTCGACGTCCTTCGGCCACGAGGTCAGCCGGGTCCAGGGGACGTGGAAGACGGCGCCCATCGACACCTTCACGGCCCGCCGGTAGAGGGGGTCGGCGCAGCGCGGGGTGAGGAGGACGGCGTCCACACCCAGAGCGGCCGCGTTGCGGAATGCAGCCCCCAGATTCGCGTGATCGACGATGTCCTCGAAGACGGCGACGCGCATACCTGCGCCCTCTGGCGGACCCGGGGGCGACGCCGTGCCCAAGCCGGTGGGGTCGCCGGCCTCCGTGTCCACGACGCGGCGGGCACTTTGCAGCAGCTCCCCGGCCGCCGGCAGCGGCTTGCGCTGCATGGACGCGAGGGCGCCGCGGTGGACGTGGTAGCCGGTGACGCGTTCGGCGAGGTCCGGGCTGACCGCGTACACCGGGGCCGGGACCTCGTCGATGACATCGCGCATGACGTCGACCCACTTGGCGGACAGCAGCATCGACCGCATCTCGTAACCGGCGTGCCGGGCGCGGCGGATGACCTTCTCGCCCTCGGCGATGAACAGGCCCTCCGCGGGCTCGCGCCTCCGCCGCAGTTCGACGTCGGTCAGTCCCGTGTAGTCGCGCAGGCGCGGGTCCTCGGGGTCGTCGACGGTGATGAGATCTGCCACAGGGTGATACTGCCTTGTCCGGGAGGAGGTGCCAACGGGCGGGACGGAGTTCCGTTACCGCTGGTCAACGGAGTTCCGTTACCGCTGGTCGGGTGTGGGGGCCCTCGGTGACGACGTCGCCGATGACGATGACCGCGGGAGGCCGGACGTCCTGTGCCCTGACGGTCTCCGCCACCGTCGCGAGCGTCGCGTCCACTCTGCGCTGGGCGGCCGTGGTGCCCTCCTGCACCAGCGCGAGCGGGGTCTCCGGCGCCTTGCCGTGGGCGATGAGGGTCTCGGCGATGGCACCGATCTTGTCGACACCCATCAGGATCACCAGCGTGCCGGTGAGTTTGGCGAGCGACTTCCAGTCGACGAGGGAACGGGGGTCGTCCGGTGCGACATGGCCGCTGACCACGGTGAACTCGTGCGCCACACCTCGGTGGGTGACCGGGATGCCGGCGGCGGCGGGCACCGAGATCGAGCTCGAGATGCCCGGCACCACCGTGCACGCGATACCGGCCTGGGCCAGGGCCTGGGCCTCCTCCATCCCGCGGCCGAAGACGAACGGGTCGCCGCCCTTGAGCCGCACGACCGACCTGCCCGCCTTCGCGTGCTCGACCAGAGCGTTGTTGATGGCCTCCTGGGCCATGAAGCGGCCGTACGGGATCTTCGCCGCGTCGATCACCTCGACGTGCGGCGGGAGTTCGTCGAGCAGGTCGCGGGGGCCGAGACGGTCGGCGATGACCACGTCCGCCTCGGCGAGCAGCCGGCGGCCGCGCACGGTGATCAGGTCGGGGTCGCCCGGGCCGCCGCCGACGAGCGCGACGAAGGGCGTGCGGTCACGGCTGTGCGGCGCGGCGAGGGAACCGTCGCGGAGTCCTTCGACGATGGCGTCCCGCACGGCTGCCGACCGGCGCGGGTCCCGGCCCGTGAGCACCGCGACCGTCACGCCCTCACTGCGCCCGGTGGCCGGTGTCCACGCGGTCGCCGCTTCGGCGTCGTCGGACCGCACGCACCAGGTCTTGGTCCTCTCCGCCTCGGCGGAGGCGGTCTCGTTGGCGACCGGGTCGCTGGTGGAGACCAGCGCGTACCAGGCGCCGGCGATGTCCCCCTCCTGGTAGCGGCGCCGGGTCCAGCTGATCTGGCCCGCCTCCGCCATGGCCTCGACGGACGGTGTCGCGGACGGCGAGATCAGGGTGACGTCGGCACCGGCGGCGACGAGGGCCGGCAGACGCCGCTGGGCGACCTGGCCCCCACCCAGCACGACGACGCGCCTTCCGGCGAGCCGGAGCCCCACGGGGTAGGCGGGGTACTCGTCGCGGGCAGCGTGCTGCGGCTGTGCGGGGCTCTCTGCGTGCTCAATGGGCTCGGCCATGGCGGGGCGGCTCCTCGGTGCGGCGGTGCGGGGCCGCTGCGACGGTGAAGCGGCTGGTGGGGACAGGTGAGTCGTCCCGGCGAACACGATACGGGGTGGAGCGCCCGGCGCTGCCGGCCCCGGGAGCGGGAAGGCCGCGTCCGCGGCCGCGGACAGCGCGCGGACGGCGACCGCGGGCCGGACGCCGGACGCACGCGCAGGTGTGCGCCCCCGCGTGCGATCCGCGCGGATCGCGCCCGCGTGCCGGTACGCGTGGTGCACGGCGCCCGTGCGCCGATCGCGGCACACGGGGCGGGGGCGAGCCCGTACGGACGCGCGGGCCCGACACGTACGCACGGACGGGCGGGCGCGAGACGGACGCACGGGCGGGCGACGGACGCACGGGCAGGCGGGCGGGCGCGAGGCGCGGCGGGGCAGGACCGCCGCGCCGCGCTACTTCTCCGTGACGCCCGCCGAGTCGAAGGTCGCCACCTCGTGCATCGCGCGGGCCGCGCTCTGGACGAGCGGGAGGGCGAGCAGTGCGCCCGTACCTTCACCGAGGCGGAGATCGAGGTCGACCAGGGGGCGCAGGCCCAGCTTGTTCAGGGCGGCGACATGGCCGGGTTCGGCGCTGCGGTGTCCCGCGATGCACGCCGCCAGGGCCTCGGGCGCGACCGCCCGGGCGACCAGGGCCGCCGCGCCGGCGGACACACCGTCCAGGACGACCGGTGTCCGCAGGGACGCGCCGCCCAGGATGAAGCCGACCAGCGCCGCGTGCTCCAGGCCGCCGACGGCCGCGAGGACGCCGACGGGGTCGGCCGCGTCCGGCTGGTGGAGTTCCAGGGCCCGCCGGACGACGTCCACCTTCCGCGCGTGCATCTCGTCGTTGATCCCGGTGCCCCGCCCGGTGACCTCCGCCGGGTCCGCCCCGGTGTAGACGGTGATCAGTGCGGCGGACGCCGTGGTGTTGGCGATGCCCATCTCCCCGGTGAGCAGCGCCTTGTTGCCCGCGGCGACCAGGTCGCGGGCGGTCTCGATGCCCACGTCGATCGCGGCGTGCACCTCCTCGCGGCTGAGGGCGGGACCGGTCGTGAAGTCGGCCGTACCGGGGCGCACCTTGCGCGGCAGCAGCCCCGGGGTGGCCGGGAGGTCGGAAGCGACACCGACGTCGACGACGCAGACCTCCGCGCCGACCTGGTTGGCGAAGGCGTTGCAGACCGCTCCCCCGCCGAGGAAGTTCGCGACCATCTGGCCGGTCACCTCCTGGGGCCAGGCCGTGACGCCCTGGGCGTGCACTCCGTGGTCGCCCGCGAAGATCGCTACGGCCGCGGGTTCCGGGATCGGCGGCGGGCACATCCGGGACAACCCGGACAGCTGCGCGGAGATGATCTCCAGCATGCCCAGCGCGCCCGCGGGCTTGGTCATCCGCTTCTGCCGCTCCCACGCCTCACCGAGTGCCTTGGCGTCCAGCGGCCGGATGCCGGAGAGAGTCTCCTGGAGCAGGTCGTGCGGTTCCTCGCCCGGCAGCGCGCGGCGGCCGTACGTCTCCTCGTGGACGACCCAGGACAGCGGCCGGCGCTTGGACCAGCCCGCCTGCATCAGCTCGGGCTCCTCCGGGAACTCGTCGACGTAGCCCACGCACAGGTAGGCCACGACCTCCAGATGCTCGGGCAGGCCGAGTGCGCGGACCATCTCGCGCTCGTCGAAGAAGCTGACCCAGCCGACGCCGAGCCCTTCGGCGCGGGCGGCGAGCCACAGGTTCTCGACGGCCAGCGCCGAGGAGTACGGCGCCATCTGCGGCTGGGTGTGCCGGCCGAGGGTGTGCCGGCCACCGCGCGTCGGGTCGGCGGTGACGACGATGTTGACGGGTGTGTCGAGGATGGCCTCGATCTTCAGCTGCCTGAACTGCTTGGCCCGGCCCTTGGGCAGGGACTTGGCGTACGCCTCGCGCTGGCGCTGGGCGAGCTCGTGCATCGAGCGCCGGGTCTCGGCGGAGCGGATGACGACGAAGTCCCAGGGCTGGGAATGGCCCACGGACGGCGCGGTGTGCGCGGCCTCGAGCACACGGAGCAGGACGTCGTGCGGGATGGGGTCGCTGCGGAAGCCGTTGCGGATGTCGCGGCGCTCGCGCATCACGCGGAGTACGGCTTCGCGCTCGGCGTCGCCGTAACCGGGAGCGGGCGCCCCGCGGGTCTCGGCGGCATCCGCCACACCGTCCTCGGCGGCGGGTCGCGCTCCCTCGGCGGCGGGTCGCGCTCCCTCGGCGGCCGGTTCCGCCCCGGACTCCCCACCCGGCTCGGCCTCGGCGGCGGGCAGGGACTCGACAGGCGACAGCGCCTCGGCGGGCGACAGGGTCTCGGCGGGCGGCTGCTCGGCGGCAGCCTCGGCCTCGATCCCGGCGACCGGCGTGGCCTCGGCGGCCGGTGGGGTCGCGGCTTCGATGGCCGACTGGGTCACAGCGGCGGGCAGGGGCTCGACAGGCGACAGCGCCTCGGCGGGCGGCTGCTCGACGCCAGCCTCGGCCTCGGTCACGGCGACCGGCGGAGCCTCGGCAGCCGGTTGAGCCGCGGCCTCGGCGATCGGCTGAGTCCCGGCGGCGGGCAGGGGCTCGGCGGGCGGCTGCTCGACGGCAGCCTCGGCCTGAGAAGCGGCCGCTCCCGCCGGGGCCGAGGCGGGGGCGGCAGGCGCGGCCTCGCCCGAAGGCCCGTCCCCGGCCGGTGGTGCGGGGAGCCCGGCGGGCTGCGTGCCGTCGACGGTCTCGGCCGTCCCGGGCTGCGACGCCTGGCCGGTGTGCTCGGGCCGGCCGGTGTGCTCGGGCGCGGCGCCCGCATGCGCCACCACGTCCTCCCCGGTCGCGGGCACGGTGGAGGCTTCCGCCTCCGTCTGCGGCTCCGCGGGCTCGCCGGGCACGGCCGCGGCGACGTGCTCCGGGACGAGCGCGGCCCCGGCCGCCGCCTCTGCCGCGGGTGCCGGTACGGGTTCGGCCGCGACGGCGGGCAGGGGCGCCTCCGCCGGCTCGGGCTCCGGCTCGGAGACCACGGCGGCCTGGGCGGCGGTCCCGGCCGAGGGCGCGGCGGCCCCGTTGTCCGCCTGCTCCTCCTCGGACGCCGGAGCCGTCCCTTCGGGCCCCGGCGCCACCGCGGGCAGCGGCGGGGGCCCGGCTTGGGGACCCGTCGGCGGGGCGTCCGCCACCGCCGCGAACTGCCCGGTGGCCATGGGCTCCTGGGCCGCATCGGCGGATGCCGCCGCCGGATACGGCGGGGCGGGCACCGCCTCGTCGGCGTCGGCCGCCGGGTCTGCGGAGTGGCGTGCGGTCTGCGGAGGGACCGTTTCGGCGGGGGCCGGGGCGACCGCCTCGGACGCCGCTTCCCCGGGCACCGTCACGGCGGCCCGGGGCTGCGCCTGCCGGGCGCTGTCGGGGTGGCCGCCCTGCGGCGGGATCCCGCCCTGCTGCGGGCCGGGAGGCGGCCCGGCGTCATCGCGCGGCACGTCGAGGTACTCCAGGCCACTGGTCGGCGGACCCTCGACGGGTGCCGCCGCGGCGCTCGGCCCGGGCGCGGCGCTGCCGCCGGAGCGGTGCGCGGCGGGGCCGCGGTCCGCGAGCGAGCGGACGACACCGCTGTTCGCCTCGGGGACCGGTGGGCCCATGTGCAGGGGGCGGCGGGCCGGAGCCGGGGCCTGAACGGGCACACCCCCCGGCGGCATCCGTACACCGCCGAGGTCGAGGGATCCGGAGTCCCGGCCGCCGGCCTCGTGGGCACCGGTCTCGTGGACCGGCTGTTCGGCGCCGGCCTGCTGTTCCGGAGAGGGCCGTTCCGAGGTCGCGGACCGGCCGTGCCCACCCGGCTGACCGTGGGCGGCACTGCCGCCGTGATCCGCGGACGGCTGCTGAGCCGTGTGCCCGCCGGGGGCGGCGGGCTGCCCGGGCACCGCGGCCCCGCCGGTCACCGCCTGGGCGGGGCCGGCCTGGGCGGGGACCGCCTGGGCGGGGACGGCCTGCCCGGGGACGGCCTGAAGGTGCGCGGCGTGCTGCTCGGCGGACTGTGCGAGCCGCGGCTCGTCCCCCGCGTACTGCTGCTCCTGCGCGACATACGCATGCGGCTGCCCCGGCGCGGGGGCGGTGTCCGTTCCGGCGTCGGCGTACCCGGGCCCGGCCGGTGTCCCGGGAACCGGCGCGTGCCGGGCCGCCATGGCGTCCTGGGCGACCTGCAGCGGCTGGAAGTGGCCCGCTCCCGGGGCCGGCTCCGGCGCCGTCGCCTGAGTCGCGGCCTGCGTCGCGGTCTGCGTCGCGGTCTGCGTCGCGTTCTGGGTGGAGGCCTGTGTGGCGGTGGCGGTGGCGGTCTGCGGATCGCTCCACGCCCCCTGCGCCCCCGGCATCAGCAGGAGGTCGTCGTCCTCGGGGACGGCTTCCGGGGCACTGCCGGAGTGGTCGAGGAAGGTGTACGCACCGGGGGCGGGGACGCCCGGCTGCTCCACCATGCCTGCGTTCTCCGGCAGTCCCTCGCCCGGGACCTGGCCGGTGTCAGTCATGCGTACCCCTCGCCCATCGGTTGTGCTCCTTCAGACCTTCGCCCGGGGCGCCCGATCGCGGCACACACCCGTGCCCCTCACTACAAGAACGAGCGTGTGCCCCACGCGGCACGAAAGCCCGCGGACACAAGCATTGTCGTGGGCGTTCGCGTCCGCGGCAGCAGGATCGGCCACGGTTCGCTGTGGACTGCGCCACTTTGCGCGTCCCCCCGGTCACGCCGTACCACAGCGGGGCCCGAAGCACCCCCCTCTTCCGGACCCTGACCGGGGGTCTCCCGGGGAGGCCGGGAGGGGGAATCGACCAATGACCGGCTGCAGTACGACGATCGGCCAGCCTACCCCGCCGGGGTTCGGCGCCCGGCTCAGGGGGGCGGTTCGGCGGCTGGTCAGGAGGCCGGTTCCCGGCGGTGGCCGGCCAGCAGGAAGACGACCGACCGCTCGCGTTCCGACCAGTCGCCGGGATCGAGTTCCACGGACTGGAGCAGGGCGCATTCGACGGCGTAGCCGCCCTCCGCGAGCGCCGCCCCGATCGACTCCGCCTCGTCCCGGGTCGAGGCGTGGGTGACGATGCGCTCGGGCCTGCGGTCGGCACAGGCGGTGACGACGGGTACGCCGCCGCCGCCGATGCGCACGACGTCGGGTTCCGGAAGCCGTTCCAGGACGTGCGGCGCCCGGCCGTGCACGGTCTGCAGCAGGACGCCGTGGCGGCGCGCGGCGGCGTCGGTCCGGATGCAGGCGGCCGGGTCGGCGTCGACGGCGAGCACCGCGGCGCCGAAGCGGGCCGCGTCGGCGGCGAACTCTCCGCTGCCGCAGCCGATGTCCCACACGAGGTCGCCGAGGCGGGGCCCGAGCCGGGCGAGTTGGGTGGCGCGCAGCTGTGGCGACTCGCTCTCGGCGGCGGGCCGGCCCTCGGCGTCCGGCAGGGCCCAGCCGCGTACCTGTGCGGGGTAACCGGGCTCCCGGCCGGCCGCCCAGCCCGCGCCGCCCTGGGTGCTGGCGCCGCCGACGACGATGACGACGTTGGGGTCGCGCCAGCTGTGGTCGGCGACCTTGTCGGAGGTCAGCACGGTGACCTGCTCGCGCGCGGTGCCGAGCTCCTCGCAGATCACGAAGGTGCGGTGGACGCCGTCGAGGAGCAGGGCGAGTTCGGCCGGGCCGGCTCCCGGGGAAGTGAGGACCGCGACCTTGGGATGGGACCGGCAGACGTTGACCGCGCGACGCAGCGTGCGGCTGTGGGCGACGACGATCTGGGCGTCGTCCCATGGCATCCCGGCGCGGGCGAAGGCGGCGGCGACGGCCGAGACGGCGGGGACGACCTCCACCTCCAGCCCGTGCTGCGGGGCACGCAGGGTGCGTACGACACCGAAGAAGCCCGGGTCGCCGTCGGCGAGGACGACGGGGCTGCCGCGGTGCCCGGCGATCCTTCGCGCGGCGAGGTCGAGGCTGCCCAGGCGGATGCGTTCGGCGCCCGGCGGCACTTCGGGGAGCGCCAGATGGTGGGCGGCCCCGGCGACGAGCGTGGCGGCGGACAGGGCGGACCTGGCGGCCGCGGTCAGCGGCGAGCCGTCCCAGCCGATCACCGTGACCCGGTCGGCCATCGTCGTCGTTCTCCTGGTGTCGTCGCAGGTGAGAACCGTGCCCACGAGGCCCGGGGCAGGCAGGGCCGAGGGTACCCGGTGTCGGTGACGTGCGGTGGAGCCGCCTGCCCGGATGCCGCGGGCCCGGTGCCACCCGCCCGGTGCCGCGCCATCTGCCCGGTGCCGCGGGGCGGACACGTCTCGAAGGCCGGCCGCGGTCCGGCGCGGCCTGCCGGAGGCCGAAGCGCCGCCGCCCGGAGAGCGCCGCTGCCCCGAGAGCGCCGCGGGCCGGAGGGCACCGCTGCCGGACAGCGCCGCGGGCCGATGCCGCCTGGCGATGCCGCCTGCTCTTCGCCACTCGTCCGATGCCGCCCGTCCGATGCCGCCGGGGCCCTTGCCGGTCCGCCCGGGTCGCGCCGTCGGCCTTCGGGCGCGGGCGGTGGGCACGGGTACCGGGCGGAGCCCTTCGTACCGGCGGTTCAGCTCCAGTCGGTGTAGGCGCCGAACCCGCCCGCATCGGCCATCTGGTCGGCGACACCGTCGAGGTCCTCGGGGAGGAGGCTCCACACGATGAAGTCGGTGCGCAGTTCGGCCCAGCTCCCGCCCCCGGTGCGGGTACGGGCTATACAGGCTCCGCGCAGGACGCCCTCGCTGATGCAGCCGATCCGCTGGGCGACCTGCTGGGCGGCCGTGTTGTCGGCGGCGGTGCGCAGTTCCAGACGCTCGAACCGCTGGTCGCGGAAGAGCCATTGCGCGGTGGCGAGGGCCGCCTCGGAGGCGTAGCCCTCCCCTCGGGCCCAGGGGGCGACGATGTACGACATCTCGGTGGAGCGCACCCGCCAGTCGGTCTTGCCCAGACCGACCACGCCGACCAGGCGCTGGGTGAGGAACTCGGTGACGGCGAGGTCCATGCCCCGTCCGGCGGCGCGCTCGGCGGGGGCGCGGTCGCTGATCCAGCGGTGCGCGGCGGCCTCGCTGTAGGGCTGGGGCACGGCCGTCCAGGCGGCTACCTGCTCGTCGTTCATCATCTCGGCGAGGGCCGGGGCGTCCGCGGGCTCGAGCGCGCGCAGCACCAACCGCTCCGTGCTGATGGAGATGTCCGGAAAGGTGGTAGTCATGCGCAGCTCCATGCCGAAGACCGTCGTAAGGGCCGTAAAGGCCCAGCATGCAGCATCGGGTCGGCGCTGTGCAGGGCCGGGTCGGTACGGCTCAGCCTACGCCGGAGGCCCCGCGCACCACCGGGTGCACGGGGCCTCCGCCCGGCCGGTACGCCCTCAAGGGCCGTACCGTCGAGGTCACTTGGCGGGAGCGCCGAACGCCGGGACGACGGAGCCGGTGTAGGTCTCCTCGATGTACTTCTTCACCTCGGGTGAGTTGAGGAGCCGCGCGAGCTTCTCGACGCGCGGGTCCTTCTCGTCGCCCTTCTTGACGGCGAGGAAGTTGGCGTAGGGGTTGCCCTCCGCCTTCTCCAGAACGAGGGCGTCCCGGGCGGGCTTGAGGTCGGCCTCGATCGCGTAGTTGCCGTTGATGACGGCGGCGTCGACGTCGTCGAGGGCGCGCGGGACGGTGGCGGCCTCCAGCTCCTTGAACTCCAGGCCCTTCCGGTCGGTGATGTCGGACAGCCTGGCGCCGGTGCCGACGCCCGGCTTGAGGGTGATGAGTCCGTTCTCGGCGAGGAGCTGGAGCGCGCGGCCCTCGTTGGTGGTGTCGTTGGGGACGGCGACGGTCTGCCCGGGCTTGATGTCCTCGACCGATGTGGCCTTCTTCGAGTAGAGGCCGAGCGGCTCGAGGTGGACGTCGACCACCGGGACGATGGTGGTGCCGTTCTTCGCGTTGAAGTCGTCCAGGTACGGCTTGTGCTGGAAGAAGTTGGCGCCGACCTGGCCCGACTGGGTGGCGGTGTTCGGCAGGACGTAGTCCGTGAACTCCCTGACCTCCAGCTTGAGGCCCGCCTTGGCGGCGAGGTTGTCCTTGACGAAGCCGAGGATGTCGGCGTGCGGGGTCGGGGACGCCGCGACGACGAGCGGCTGGGTCTCGGCGGCCTGGTCGCCGGACCCGGCCGCGGCGGGGTCGGAGGAGGTGCCGCAGGCGGTGAGGCCGAGGGCGAACGCGGCGGTGGCGGCGGCTGCCGCGGTGAGCTTGGTGTTCTTGCGGAGGTTGCGCACGAAGAGTGCCTCTTTCTGGTGTTGCGGTGATGGCGCCCGGACAAGGAGTGCGGGCTCGCTGGAGGGGCCGGGGCGAAGCGCCGGCTCCCGGGTGGTGCGGGTGGTGCGGGTGGTGCGGATGGGATCCGCGGGCGGGGTCGGTCGGTGGGGTCAGTCGGTGCGGCCGCGGCGTGACAGCAGCCGCACGACTCCGTCGCCGATCAGCTGTACGGCCGTGACGAGGGCGATCAGGATGACGACGGTGACGAGCATGAACTCGGTCTCGAACCGCTGGAATCCGTAGGTCACGGCCTTGGAGCCGAGGCCCTCCCCGCCGACCGCGCCCGCCATGGCCGAGTAGCCGACGAGCACGATCACGGTGGTGGTGACGGCGGCGACGATCGACGGGAGGGCCTGCGGCAGCAGTACCTTGCGGATGATCGTCGGGATGGATCCGCCCATGGACTGGACGGCTTCGACCAGTCCGTGGTCGACCTCGCGGACCGCCGTCTCGACGAGTCGCGCGAAGAACGGGATGGCACCGACGGCGAGCGGCACGATCATGGCGGTGGGGCCGATGAAGGTGCCGACCACGGCCGTGGTGAAGGGGATCAGCGCGATCAGCAGGATGATGAACGGCAGCGAGCGGCCGATGTTCACGACCACGCCGACGGCCTTGTTCACGGGGGCGTTCTGCAGCAGTCCGCCCTTGTCGGTGAGGACGAGGAGGATGCCGAGCGGCAGTCCGCCGATCGCGGTGACCACGGTGGACCACAGGACCATGTAGAGGGTGTCCAGCGTGCCCTGGGTCAGCAGGGGCTGCATCTCCGACCACGTCACTTGACGGTCTCCTTCACCAGTGCGGCGCCCCGGGCCCCGTTGCCCTGCACGGGCACCGCGGCCGGCGCGTCGTCGTCCACGACGTCGACCTGCAGGCCCTGTTCACGCAGGAAGCCGACCGGGACGACGTTGGTCTCGTAGCCGCCGGGCAGCTCGATGCGCATCCGGCCGATCTGCCTGCCGCCGACGGTGTCCATCGCGGCTCCGAGGATCGATATGTCGATGTTGTAGGTACGGGACAGCCGGGAGATCACCGGCCGGGTGGCGGCGTCGCCGTGGAAGGTGACGTCCAGGACGGTGCGGTCCGGCCCCGAGGCGTCCCCGGTGACGGGGAACAGCTCGCGGGCGAGTTCGGAGCCGGGGGTGGCGAGCAGCTCGCCGACCGTGCCGGACTCGACGATCCGGCCCTGCCGCATCAGGGCGGCGGAGTCGCAGACGGTCTTGACCACGTCCATCTCGTGCGTGATGAGCAGTACGGTCAGGCCGAGCTCCCGGTTGAGGTCGCGCAGCAGCTGGAGGACGGATCGGGTGGTCTCGGGGTCGAGAGCGCTGGTGGCCTCGTCGGAGAGGAGCACCTTGGGGTCGCCGGCGAGCGCGCGGGCGATGCCGACGCGCTGCTTCTGGCCGCCGGAGAGCTGCGCGGGGTAGGCCCCGGCCTTGTCGGCGAGGCCCACGAGGTCGAGGAGTTCGAGGGCGCGGCGCGTGCGTGCGGCACCGGAGACGCCGAGGATCTCCAGCGGCAGTTCGACATTGTCCCGCACGGTGCGCGAGGACAGCAGGTTGAAGTGCTGGAAGACCATGCCGATGCGGCTGCGCGCCCGGCGGAGTTCCTTCCCGGCGCGGTTGCCGCGTCCGGCGAGAGCGGTGAGGTCGGTGCCGTCGACGACGACACTGCCGGAGGTGGGACGCTCCAGCAGGTTCACGCAGCGGATCAGGGAGGACTTACCCGCTCCGCTGCGGCCGATGACGCCGAACACCTCGCCCTCGCGGACGTGCAGGTCGACGCCGTCGAGCGCGGTGATGTCGCGGCCTCGCGACCGGTAGACCTTGGTGAGGCCCGTGGTGGTGATCACAGGGGGGTTTCCGTCACTGTCGAGTGCGCGGCGCGGGGTTTCGCCGCCGGGCACGGGGCATGTCGTCTTCGGGACAGTCGGCGCGGCACGGTCGAACCGGTCGGGGGCGTGTGCGCGGGGCAGGCCGGTTCCGTCGCCGTCACGGCGTGGCACGGCACGACTGTGGGGTCTCGCTTCGGGGCGCGAGGCTCAGGCAGGGGCCCTCAGAAGGCGCACATTCGACACATACAACGAGCACCGGGCGTCGTGATCGCCTCGGTCGCAAGGGTGCGGCTGCTCGTCGTGGTCATGCGGGCAAGTAAAACAGACGGTCGGACGAGCGGATCACGGGTGTCCGAATAGCGGAACACGGGCATCCGCCATCCGGATCGTCGGTGACGGCCGCCATCGGTGCCCGATGGTGCCGTGCGCTGCGCGAACACGGCGGAGAGGGGGCCGCGGCGATGCCGGAGGTGGGTGCGGAGGCGAGGCGGGTTGTGGCCGGCGCCACGGTCGGGGTCCTTGGCCGCACGCCGGCGACCGGACCCGCGGGGCGCGCCCTCGAAGGCCGCGCGGCGGACCGGGACGACGCCGGGCGCCGGGTCCGGGCGGCGGGTCCGGGCGGCGGACCGCTCCCGGTCAGGCCCGCCAGGGCCGCGCGCAAGGTGCCTTTTGGCCCGTAATACGCTCTCACCCATGCTTGACGCCCTGACGGTCGCGGTGTCCGCGGCCGCTCTCGCCCTCGCCGCCTGGTGCGGTTTCGCAGCGTTCCGGGGCCAGCCCACCAAGGACTGGCACTTCGCCGGCATGGCCGTGGTCACGCTGCTGGCGCTGGTCCAGCTGGTGGTCGGTGTGGTGCAGCTGGCGAGGGGCGAGCAGGCCGGCGAGGGAGCGACGATCTTCGTCGCCTATCTGGCCGGCGCTTTCGCCGCGGTTCCCGCCGCCGGGTTCCTGTCGCTGGCCGAGCGGACCCGCTGGGGTTCCGCGACGGTCGCGGCCGGAGCGGTGGTGCTCGCGGTGCTGGAGGTCCGGCTGCATGACATCTGGGGAGGCTGAGGTGGCCGGAGAGACCGGAGGGACCGGCAAGACCGGCAAGACCGGAGGGGCCGCGGTGAACGGGGCGACCGGAGAGACCGGGGGCGCCGTCCGGGAGGCGCCGGCGGCCCGGCTGGTCGGGGGCCCGGGGCTGCTGCTGGTGTGGCTGTACGGCGTGATGTCGGTGGGCGCGGTCTCGCGTTCGGTGTACCAGATCGCCACCGAGTACGACCGCGCCCCGCTCGCGTACACGCTTTCCGCCATCGCCGCGGTCGTGTACGCCTTCATCACGTACACCCTGTTCCGCGGCGGCGAGACGGCCCGCAAGGCGGCCCTGGTGTGCTGCGCCGCCGAGCTGGTGGGCGTCCTGACCGTGGGCACGTGGACGCTGGTGGATCCGTCCGCCTTCCCGGATGCCACGGTCTGGTCGGACTACGGCATGGGGTACCTCTTCATTCCGGTGCTGCTGCCGGTGACCGGAATGCTCTGGCTGCGCAGGGCCCGGCGCTGAACCGAACCCCCGCGACCGCGCGCGGGACGGGCCGGGCCGCTCGCGGACCCGGGCCGCTCGCGAACCCGGGCCGCTCGCGAACCCGGGCCGCTCGCGGAACCGGTCTGCCGGCCGCCGGCCCGGGGGCGACATGCCGGACGAGCCCGGCACGACACGGCGAACGGGCCCGCCCACGGGGCGGGCCACTCGCCGGCGGACCGGGCCTCGCGCCGCACGTGCGCGGGAGACTACGCGCTGGTGACGAACGTCCCCTCGGCCCGGGCCGAGGGCACCGCCGCCGCGTCCTTCTCCAGCGTCACGAGCGTCAGCCTAGGGTTCATCACACGGGTGGCCACGGGCGCGTAGCCGTGGCTGCGGTAGAGGCGCAGATTCCGCTCACTGCGGTGGCCGCTGAGGAGCTGGAAGCGGTGGGCCGCGGACTCGCCCGCGAAGTACGCCTCGATGGCGTCGAGCAGGCGGCCGCCCAGTCCGTGGCGCTGCATCCGGGGGTGGACGATGAGCTTGCCGATCGTGGCGGTGCCCTCGCCGTCGGCCTCTCCCCGTACGGACGCGATCACCTCGTCGCCGAGGCGGGCCACCAGGGCGTGGCCCCGGTCGAGCTCGGCGCGGAGGTCGGCGAGCGTCTGGGTGAGCGGTTCCAGGCGGTAGTCGCCGTAGAGTTCGGCCTCGCTCTGGTAGCACAGGTACTGCAGCTTGAGGATCTGTTCGGCGTCCTCCGCCGTTGCCGCTGAGATGGTCACGCTCATGCCCATGTGTGCATGCCTCCCGCTCACCTGCCGCCCGGTTGCCTACCGCTCCTTTCCCCACGGGGCAGGAGCAGCAACCTCTGTCGCGAGCATTCTGCGCAAACATCCCAGGCAGCGGGAACGCATCGGCCCCAGACTTCCTTGTGAGATTCCCAACTGCCCTGCGATTTCGCGGTAGGTGGGGTCGTCCGGCGCCAGCATCGCGGTCAGCAGCCGGCGGCATCGACCCGGTGCGCGGGCGACCGCGGCCCTCAGGGCGCGGCGTCGTTCCGCGACGAGCGCCGCCCGCTCCGGGCAGGCGGCGGGTCCCGCGGCGGGCTCGGCCGGGTAGGGGTGTTCGCGCAGCGAGCGGGACCGGGCGCGGCGGGCCTCGTCCCGTACCGCCCCCGCCACCCAGCCTGCGGCGTCGGGCGGCGGGCCCTCGGCGTCGAGTCGTTCCAGCAGCCGCACCCAGACGGACTGTTCGAGGTCGCCCGAGTCCACGGCGTCGCCGTGCGCCTCGGCGCTCGCCTCCGCCGCGACGAGCGGCCCCAGATCGCGCACCAGCGCACCGGCGGTCCGTGGTGCCGCGTCGCCGGAAGGCGCGGTCCCGGGTGCCGCGTCGCCGGAGGCCGCCGCGGCGGTACGGGCGCCTCCCGCGCTCCGGCCTGCCGCCGGGCCCGGCTCGGAGCGGTTCCGGGCGACGGTCGAGGTCCGGAACGCCACGGCAGTCCGCCGGGTGGTGGCGGGTGGGGCCGAGTCCTCTTCGCACGGTGTCATGCCGTGCGTGACGCCCCACCGGGAGCTGCGGTTGCCGCCTGGCCCCGCTCTCACCCGGCCGTATGACGGCCGTACGGCCGCTGACACGGGCCGGCCGGGCGACGACGGCGCGCCGCCCGGCCGGTGCGCGTACGACGGGCCGTCAGCCGTCGACGAAGTCCGCGCGGGCCAGCAGGCCCGTGTCCGGGTTGTCGGTGAAGATCCCGTCGATGCCCTGCTCGAAGTACACCCTGAACGCGCCGAAGGCGTCGCCGTACGCATGCGGGTCCGTACCGCGGCGGAAGTCGGCGGGCAGGAAGGAGTTCTCGTTCCGCATCGTGTACGGGTGCAGGATCAGCCCCTGGGCGTGGGCGTCCCGGACGAGCGTGGTGGGCGTGCCCAGCTTGCCGCTCGCGTCCCTCGGCACGACGAGGTCCAGGGTGGGGCCGATGCCCTGGGCGAACGAGGCGATCCACTTCAGGCCCTGCGGCGTGACCAGGTCCGCGACCGTGCGCGGGTCACCGGCCTGGACGAAGTCCCAGGGGCGGGTGTTCGCGCCGGAGAGCAGCACGACGCGCGGCGAGTCCACCAGCTTCGCCAGCCGCTGGATGCTGCTCGGCTCGAACGACTGGAGGAAGACCGGCGAGTGCCTGCGGTGCCGGCCGTGGCGGCGCAGCAGCTTCGCCAGGCGCTCCTCCAGGCCGAGTCCGATGCCGCGGAAGTAGGTGGGGTGCTTGGTCTCGACGTGCAGCCAGACCGGCCGGCCCCGGCGGCGGCCCTCCTCGTCGGCCCAGCGCAGCACCTCCTCGAAGGTGGGGATCGTCCAGCGGCCGTCGTAGAGGGTGTTCTGCGGGCGGCTCGCCGGTATCCGCTCCTTGGCCCGCAGCGTCTTCAGCTCGGCGAGGGTGAAGTCCTCGGTGAACCAGCCCGTGAAGTCGGTGCCGTCCACCGACTTGGTCGTCCGGCGGGAGGCGAACTCGGGGCGGGAGGCGACGTCGGTGGTGCCGGTGATGTCGTTCTCGTGGCGGCACACCAGATGCCCGTCCCTGGTGGGCACCAGGTCCTGCTCGATGACGTGTGCGCCCATGTCCAGGGCCAGCTGGTAGGCGCCGAGGGTGTGCTCGGGCCGGTAGCCGCTCGCTCCGCGGTGGGCGATGACGGTGGGCACCGGCAGTGAGCGGTAGCCGGCGCCGTGCCGCTCCCCGCCGCCCCCGAGGCCGCCGGCAGCCCGTTCCGCGGCGTGCGCCCCCGGCGCGGCCGCCATCCCGAGCGCCGCCGACCCCAGCACCGCCGCTCCCAGGACGGTCCGCCGCCCGGGGGTACCTTCCGCACCGTGTGTCATAGACGCTCCTCCGTCGATTGGTGGTGCCCCGCAGCCGGTTGCGCGGGGCCTCGCGGCGCACAGGCTAGGCATGAGGACGTTACGCGCGGGAGACCCGGGGCAAACGCGGACCAAACTCAGGTCAACACTGCGTATCCACTCGGTGAACCCGACGTGCGGTCGGGCGGCTCCCGCGAGTATCGTCCTCACCTGCAGAGACTTCGCCGGCCGTACCGCCGTCCCGCTTCTGACACCGGAGGACCCGTTGTCCCGCTTGTCGATCATCAAGGCAGTGCTCGGGCCGATCCTGCGCCTGATGTTCCGCCCGCGTGTGGAAGGCGCGGAGAACATCCCCGGGGACGGCCCGGTCATCCTCGCCGGCAACCACCTCACCTTCATCGACTCGATGGTGCTGCCGATCGTGTGCAACCGTCCGGTCTACTTCATCGGCAAGGACGAGTACGTCACCGGCAAGGGGCTCAAGGGCCGGCTGATGGCGTGGTTCTTCACCGGCGTCGGCATGATCCCCGTCGACCGGGACGGCGCCAACGGCGGGGTGGCGGCCCTGATGACGGGGCGCCGGGTGCTGGAGGAGCAGAAGGTCTTCGGCATCTACCCGGAGGGCACCCGCTCCCCCGACGGCCGCCTGTACCGCGGGCGTACGGGCATCGCCCGGCTCACCCTGATGACGGGTGCGCCCGTCGTCCCGTTCGCCATGATCGGCACCGACAAGCTCCAGCCGGGCGGCGCCGGCCTGCCGCGCCCCGGCCGGGTGACGGTCCGCTTCGGCACGCCGATGGAGTTCTCGCGGTACGAGGGCATGGACCGCGACCGCTATGTGCTGCGCGCCGTGACGGACTCGGTGATGACCGAGGTGATGCGGCTGTCCGGCCAGGAGTACGTGGACATGTACGCAACGAAGGCGAAGGCCGCCTGAGCCTTCCCCTGACGCCCGGGGGCCGTACAACGGCCCCCGGGTGTGGCGGAGGGTGCCGTCCGGAGAGCCGGCGCACCCGGGCGCGTCAGTGCTCGATGCCGTCCGCCAGCCTCTGACCGCGCAGGAGGAACCACGCGGCCGCGGCGGTGGCGAGCAGTACCGCCGCGCCCACGCCCGACGCGAGCCGCAGCCCCTCGACGAACGCCTCCTGCGCCGCCCCGACCAGTTCGGCCTGCTGCTGCGCCGGCAGCACGGCCGCGGCCTCCACCGCCCCGCCGAGCGACTCATGGGCGGCGGACGCCACCTCGGCGGGCACCCCGGCCGGTGTCGCGAAGTCCCGGTACACCCCGGTCACGATCGATCCGAGCAGGGCGATACCGAGCGCCGCACCGAGTTCGTAGGCGGTCTCGGACACGGCCGAGGCCGAGCCGGCCTCCTCCTTCGGCACGCTGGACAGGATGACGTCGGCCGTGACGGTGAACGAGAAGCCCGCGCCGACACCGACCACGAGCAGGGCCGCACCGAGCAGTGGGTAGCCCGTGGAGCTGCCGATGAAGGTCAGCACGGCGAGTGCGGCACCCATGGCGGCGAGCCCACCCGCCACGACGGACCGCACGGAGAACCGGCGGGCGAAGCGGCCGGCGACGAGTCCGGTCGCCACCGCGCCGATCGCGGCGGGCAGTTCCGCGAGCCCGGCCTCGAACGGCGGCCGCCCCTGGACCAGCTGGAGGAACTGGGAGAGGAAGAAGACCAGTCCGGACAGGCCCAGGATGGTCAGCAGGTCGGCGAGGACCGCGCCGGAGAAGCCGCGGTTCCGGAACAGCCGCATGTCGAGCAACGGGGAGGGCAGGGTGAGCTGCCTCCGGGCGAATCCGTACAGCGCGGCGGCTCCGACCAGGGCGGCGGCGCCGGCCTCCCAGCTCACACCGTGGCTGGCCGCCTCCTTGATCGCGTACACCACACCGATCATGCCGATCAGCGACAGGGCGACGCTGACCAGGTCCCAGGGGCCGGCGACCGGGTTCTTCGACTCGGGCAGCAGCTTGACGCCGACCACGACGAGGACGGCCATCACGGGCAGGTTGATGAGGAAGACGGAGCCCCACCAGAAGTGCTCCAGCAGGAAGCCTCCGACGACGGGTCCGACGGCGGCGCCGGCCGAGGCCATGGCTCCCCAGATCCCGATGGCGATGCTGCGTTCGCGCGGGTCGTGGAAGATGTTGCGGATCAGCGCCAGCGTGGAGGGCATCAGCGTGGCCCCGGCGACGCCGAGCAGGGCCCGGGCGAGAATCATCATCTCGGGTGTGGTGGCGTAGGCGTTGAGCACGGACACCGCGCCGAAGGCGACGGAGCCGGTCAGCAGCAGCTTCTTGCGGCCGATCCGGTCGCCGAGGCTGCCCATGGAGACCAGCAGACCCGCGATGACGAACGAGTAGACGTCACCGATCCACAGCAGCTGGGTGCCGGTGGGCCGGAGGTCCTCGCTGAGGAAGGGCGTCGCGAGGCCGAGCACGGTGGCGTCCACGGCCACCAGCAGCACGGCCAGGACGAGTACCGCCAGGGCCAGCCAGCGCCCGGGGCGGTACAGGGTCTCGTCCGCCCCGCTCGTGCGCTGGACGGTACCGCTGGTCATTTCTCCACACTCCGTCGTGCTCCGCCGAGCAGCAGCTCGGTGATCATGTACTGGAATTCGTTCTTGGCGACCCGGCCGTCCATGACGGCCCAGGCGCAGGTGCCGATCAGGCCGTAGAGGGCCTCGGTGAGCCAGATGGGCGAGAGGTCGATCCGGAACTCGCCCTGCTCCTGGCCGCGCCGGAACAGGGCGCTGACCCGGGCGTCGAGCCGGGCCCAGCCCTCGTCGACCTGGTCGCCCTCGAACAGCTGGTTCTCGGTGACCAGGAACGCGAGAAGCTCCGCCGCGGGCTCCATCTCGGCGATCAGCCGGCGCAGCGCGTCACCGGCCGGGCCGTCCTCGAGCGCGGCACGGCCGACGGCAGCCTCGAACTCCTCGATACCGAACGCCTCGAGCGCCTTCACGAGCGCGTCCCGCCCGGCGAAGTGCCGGTGCAGGGTGGCCCTGCCGATGCCCGCCGCGCGGGCGACCTCGTCCATCGTCGCGGTCGACTTGCGGGCGAGGAGGGCGGCGGCGGCGCGCAGCACCTGTTCACGATCCATGGCCATGAGACAACCATACTCCGAATGAGACGTCAATGTCTCATTCAATGCGCCGGTGTACCAGAGCCCCCGCATGTCCGCAGGCTGCACCACCGCCTGCGGCCGCTCTCGTCGGAGAACAGCCAGCCGCAGCCCTCTCCGGGGCAGGCCCGCACCAACAGGCGCCGGGGGTCCGCGAGAAGCCCGGCGGCGCTGCGGGCCACGGCGAACAGCGGCAGGCTCAGCCCCGCCGCGGGGCCGACCTGCCAGTGGCCGAGGCCGTCCGCACCGCGCACGAAGCGACTGTGTGCGGCGGCCTCGTCCACCACCGCGGCGACGTCCCTGAAGGCCGGCACGTCGTCGGGACGGGTGAGGCAGGTGTACAGGCGGGCCCGGAAGCCGCGCGCCCGGTCGAGCGCCCGGCCGGCCTCCGCGGGCCGTTCGGCGGCCTGCCGCAGCAGACCGCCGACGGTCCGTTCGTCCACGACACCGTGGTGCCCGCACCAGACGGCGAGGGTTCCGTACCGCGTGAGCCACTCCGATCCCGGGAGCCGCGGCCCGCCCCAGCCCGCGAAGGTGTTGCAGAACTCCAGCGCGGGATGGCCGCTGGTGGTCCAGGGCAGCCACTCGCCGCCGACGCGCACCGCGTGCAGCGGCGCCGACGGACCGTCGAGCCGGGGATCGCCGCGCAGGATCCGGTCGTGCAGGGTCGTGAGGACACCGCCGGGTTCGACGCCGAGGCCCCGCACCAGCGCCCGCCGGGTGGAGCGGTACAGCTCCAGCGCGTCCGTCTGCCGTCCGCCGCGGTGCAGCGCCGTCATCACCGCCGCGACCAGCCGCTCCCGGCCGGGGTGCTCCGACGCCGGCCCGGTCAGGTCCGAGACGACCCGTTCGTGCAGCCCGAGGAAGAGATGCTCCGCGGCCCGCTCCTCGAGCGCGGTCAGGCGCAGGTCGGCGAGATGTGCGCCGAGGCGGTCGCGCAGCGCGTCGTCGGCCGCGTCGAGGAGCAGGGGGCCGCGCCAGAGTGCGAGCGCCTCGTCGTAGAGCCGTATCCGGCGGGCGGATTCCGCCGCCCGGGCCGCGCGGCGGACGAGAGCGGTGAAGTCCCGGGCGTCGACGGTGTACGGGCCCGGTTTCACGCGGTAGCCGTCCCGCACGGTCTCCAGCGCGATCCCGTGCGGGGCGAGCGCGGCGCGCAGCCGGCCGATGTACGTGTGGACGGTTCCGCGCGCCGAGGCCGGCGGGGTGTCCCCCCACAGCACGCCGATCAGCCGGGACACGGTCGCCACCCGGTCGGCCTCGAGCAGCAGCACGGCGAGCAGGCACCGCTCCTGCCGGCGTCCGCCGAGTGGCAGGAGCCGTCCGTCGCGACGGGCTTCGAAGGGGCCGAGCAACCGGAACTCCATGGGACGCAGAGCCTAGGCGACGCCCGGACGCCGTGGTGATCCGTTGGTGAGCGGGCCCGGGGAGCCTCGGTCCGACGGATCCGCTCCACCATCTTCGGGAGTCCTCATGCGACGCATCCTCATCGCCCTGACGGCGGTCGCCACCACCGCCGCCGGCGCACCCGCCGCCGCCGCGCCCGCGCACGGCACCGCCCCGGGCTGGGAGCCGGCGCCCTCGGCCCCGTGGGACGTGGCGGCTGGCCTGCGCTGCGACTTCGCGGTGCACGGTGAGCCGGTCGTGGACGAGGTCGTCCGGCGGGTGCTGTCCCGGCACGCGGACGGCTCGCCCAAAGACGTCGCCTACAAGGGCGATCTGGTCATCCGGGTCACCAACACCGAGAGCGGCGCGCACTGGGACGCCGACGCGAGCGGTTCGGCCCTGGTCCGCTACGGAACGGACGGATCGCAGTCCTGGAAGGTGCTGGGCCCGGTCCTGGTCGGGGTCGGCGAGGGCAAGGGCAATCTGCCGCGCGGGCTGTACGTCGTCGACGGGGTGTACACCATGACGATCAGCCCCGACG
This sequence comes from Streptomyces tirandamycinicus, assembly GCF_003097515.1. NCBI lineage: Bacteria > Bacillati > Actinomycetota > Actinomycetes > Kitasatosporales > Streptomycetaceae > Streptomyces > Streptomyces tirandamycinicus. Next base: position 434,752 of record NZ_CP029188.1, read on the forward strand.
GCTACAAGTCGGTGACCATGGTGCACGGTTCGCGTACGGACATCTGCGCGCAGATCGACTGACGGTCGCGGCACGGCGCGCTCCGCGGCGGCGGTGCGCGCCGTGCCCGCAGTGCTCCCCGCCGCTCGGGGCGTCGCGGAGGACGCCGTACGTACCTGCCGTAAGCACCGGCCGTACACACCGGCCGTACGCACCTGTCATGCGTCCCGGAGGGCGTGGCCGGGCACCGGTCGCCGGGGTCGGCGACGAGACCGGGGCCTGGACCGTGAGGACACCGGCCCGGGCCCGCCGGGCCGCGCCGCGGCGGTCACCGCTCGCCGGCGGCCCAGGCGTGCTGGGCGGCCAGGTCCGCCTTGACCTCGGCGAGCTGGGCGGCGACGGCCGACGGAGCCGTACCGCCGCGGCCGCTGCGGGAGGCGAGCGCGCCGGGGACGTCCAGCACGGTCCTGACCTCGGGCGTGAGGTGCGGAGAGATCTTCGCGAACTGCTCGTCCGTGAGCTGGTCCAGCTCGATCCCGTGCGCCTCGCACTCCTTGACGCACTCGCCCGCGACCTCGTGCGCGACGCGGAACGGCACGCCCTGCTTGACCAGCCACTCCGCGATGTCCGTGGCCAGCGAGAAGCCGGCGGGCGCGAGCTCCTCCATCCGCTCCCGGTTGACGGTCAGGGTGGCCATCATCCCGGTGAAGGCGGGCAGCAGCACCTCCAGCTGGTCGCAGGAGTCGAAGACCGGCTCCTTGTCCTCCTGCAGGTCGCGGTTGTACGCGAGCGGCAGCGCCTTCAGGGTGGCGAGCAGACCGGTCAGATTGCCGATGAGCCGGCCCGACTTGCCGCGCGCCAGCTCGGCGATGTCGGGGTTCTTCTTCTGCGGCATGATCGACGAGCCGGTGGAGAAGGCGTCGTGGAGCGTCACGAAGGAGAACTCCTTCGTGTTCCAGATGATGACCTCCTCCGCGATGCGGGAGAGGTTCACCCCGATCATCGCGGTGATGAAGGCGAACTCGGCGGCGAAGTCCCGGGAGGCGGTGCCGTCGATGGAGTTCCCCGCGCTGCCGCGCTCGAAGCCGAGGTCCCGCGCCACCGCCTCCGGGTCGAGCCCGAGGGAGGACCCGGCGAGCGCGCCGGAGCCGTACGGGGAGACGGCGGTCCGCTCGTCCCACTGGCGCAGCCGTTCGGCGTCCCGGGACAGCGACTGGACATGGGCGAGCACATGGTGGGCGAAGAGGACGGGCTGGGCGTGCTGGAGGTGCGTGCGGCCCGGCATCGCGACGTCCGGATGGGCCTCGGCGAGACCGACCAGGGCGTCCTGGAGCCCGGCGATCAGTCCGCCGATGATCCGCGCGTGGTCGCGCAGGTACATCCGGAAGAGCGTGGCGACCTGGTCGTTGCGGGACCGGCCGGCGCGCAGCTTGCCGCCGAGGTCCGGGCCGAGGCGCTCCAGGAGGCCGCGTTCCAGGGCGGTGTGGACGTCCTCGTCGGCGATGGTGCCGGTGAAGCTGCCGTCGGCGACGTCGGCCTCCAGCCGGTCGAGCCCGGCGAGCATCCGCTCCAGCTCGTCGGCGGTGAGCAGGCCGGCCTGGTGCAGCACCCGGGCGTGGGCGCGGGAGCCGGCGATGTCGTACGGCGCGAGCCGCCAGTCGAAGTGGACCGACGCCGACAGCTTCGCCAGCGCCTCCGCGGGACCGTCGGCGAACCGGCCGCCCCAGAGCCGGACGTCACCGTTGTTGCTGCTCACAGCACTTGCTCCTCAAGAATTGCCGGGCTTCGGATGTGCCGCCGCCTCCCCTGCGCGCCGGGCCGCGGGCGGGCCGGGGCCCGGCGGGCGGGAAGGGGAGGCGGTGGCGGGGGGCCGGTGGAAGGCGAACGGCCCCGGTGGATCAGGCGAGGTCGCGCTTCGCCGCGATCTTCGACGAGAGGCCGAAGATGTCGATGAAGCCCTGGGCCTTCGACTGGTCGAACGTGTCGCCCGTGTCGTACGTCGCGAGGTTGAAGTCGTACAGCGACTGGTCGGACCGCCGGCCGGTGACGACGGCGCGACCGCCGTGCAGGGTCATCCGGATGTCGCCGGTGACGTGCCGGCTGGCCTCGTCGACGAAGCCGTCCAGGGCCCGCTTGAGCGGGGAGAACCACAGGCCGTCGTAGACGAGCTCGCCCCAGCGCTGCTCGACCTGCCGCTTGTACCGGGCCAGCTCGCGCTCGACGGTGACGTTCTCCAGCTCCTGGTGGGCGGTGATCAGCGCGATCGCGCCCGGGGCCTCGTACACCTCGCGGGACTTGATGCCGACGAGCCTGTCCTCGACCATGTCGATCCGGCCGACGCCCTGGGCTCCGGCGCGCTCGTTGAGCTGCTGGATCGCCTGCAGGACGGTGACGGGCTTGCCGTCGATGGCGACCGGGACGCCAGCCTCGAAGGAGATGATCACCTCGTCGGCCTCGCGGGCCTCGGCCGGGTTGGAGGTGTACTCGTAGACGTCCTCGATCGGGCCGTTCCAGATGTCCTCCAGGAAGCCGGTCTCCACGGCCCGCCCGAAGACGTTCTGGTCGATGGAGTACGGCGACTTCTTGGTGGTCGCGATCGGGAGCTGCTTCTCCTCGCAGAACGCGATGGCCTTGTCCCGGGTCATCGCGTAGTCGCGGACCGGGGCGATGCACTTCAGGTCGGGGGCGAGAGAGGCGATGCCGGCCTCGAACCGCACCTGGTCGTTGCCCTTGCCGGTGCAGCCGTGCGCCACGATCGAGGCGCCGTGCTTCTTCGCGGCGGCCACCAGGTGCTTGACGATCGTGGGCCGGGAAAGGGCGGAGACCAGCGGGTAGCGGTCCATGTAGAGGGCGTTGGCCTTGATCGCCGGGAGGCAGTACTCCTCGGCGAACTCGTCCTTGGCGTCCGACACCTCCGCCTCGACGGCACCGCAGGCGAGCGCGCGCTTGCGGATGACGTCCAGGTCCTCGCCGCCCTGGCCGACGTCCACGGCAACGGCGATGACCTCGGCGCCCGTCTCCTCGGCGATCCAGCCGATGGCGACGGAGGTGTCCAGACCGCCCGAGTAGGCGAGTACGACGCGCTCGGTCACGGGTTTCTCCTTACGGTGCATATGGCGATGGGCATAAGTATGCAGTGCTCCGTATGTTTTGTCAACGCGGGTGATATCCGGTCGCCGCCGGCCGGCCCCCTGCGTAACCTCGCCTCCATGCCGAACAGGGGGAACACGGCCGCTGAGCGGCTGGTGCACGGTGCGGGGATCAAGGAGGCGCTCGGGGCGGCGGACCCGGACGCCTGGCTGGAGTTCGACGAGGAGGTCCGGGTGGTGCGGCCGAACGAGCCCGGCCGCCGCTCCCCGGACCCGGCCCGGGTGCCCGCCCTCGCGCTGTGCCACCGGGACGGTCGCGTCCGGGAGGCCGCGCTGGAACGGGTGGCCGATCACCCCGACCTGCTGCCGCTGCTGGTGATCCGGACCGCGGACTGGGCCGAACCGGTCCGTGCGCGGGCCCGTGGCCTCCTCCCCGGACTGCTGGCCGCGGCGGGGCCGGAGAGCCTGGTGCAGCTCACCGCGCTGGTGCTGCGGCTGTCCCGCCGCGAGCGCGGCGGGTTCGCGCTTGAGTCGCTGACCGCCCTTCTGCGGTCCGCCGGACCCGCCCGGCTCGAACCGCTGCTGGCCTCGCCGGATCGCCGCACCCGCCGGTTCGCCTACGGTCTGGCCGTGGAGCGCGGGCTGCTCCCCGCCGACCGGCTGGCCCGCGCCGCGGCGGAGGACGACGACGCCGTCGTGCAGCGGCTGTGCGCCGAGGCGGCTCTCCGTTCCGGGCCCACCCGCGACGACGTGATCCTCGCGCTGGTGCGGTCACGGCACCCCGCGGCACGGTCCGCCGGGGTCACGGCCCTGCGCCGGGCGGGACGCCATGACGAGGCCCGGCCGTACCTGACCGACCGCTCGGGGCTGGTACGGGCCTGCGCCCGCTATGTGCTGCGGCAGGGCGGGATCGAACCGCTTCCCCTCTACCGCGCGCTGTGCGCCGACCCGGCCGACCACGGCATACCGGCCTGGGCGCCGCTCGGGCTCGCCGAATGCGGCGAGGCCGCGGACGCCGCGTTGCTGTGGCCGCTGACCGGCCATCCCGTGCCGTCGGTACGGGCCCGGGCCGTCGCCGGGCTCCGTCTGCTCGGCCGGGTCGACCTGGATCGGCTGCGGCCGCTGCTCGACGATCCCGCCCCCGCCGTCACCCGGGAGACCGCGACCACGCTCCTCCCGTGGGCGGGCCGGCTGCCGGAGGACCGGCTGCTGAACCGGGCCACCGACGACCGGAGTCCCGCCCACACCCGTCGCGCGGCCTTCCGGCTGCTGCGCGCCAGGGGCGGGGTCGCGGAACTCCGCGCCGCCGTGGCGCTGCTCGACGGCCCGGACCGGGCGCTCGCGACCCTGGCCCGATCGTTGATCCAGCAGTGGGAGCCGCCGGTGGGAGGGCACCACGACCCCGCCGAACTGGACGCGCTGCTGGACCGCTGCGCGCACCTGTTCAGCGGGTACGCGCTGCTGCGCCTGCGGTCGCGGGCGGGACTGAGCGGGCGCCCCCGAGCCGACGGGGAGCCGGGGACGGCGGGAGAGCCGGGGACGGCGCGGGAGGCGGCCGTGGTGCGGGGGCCGGGGGCGGTTGCGGATCCGGGGGCGGCCGTGGGACCCGGGGCCGGCAGCCCGGTACCGTCCCGGAGTTCGCGCGTGGGAGCCATAATCCGGGCATGGGTCAAACGTACGAACGCATAGAGGGCCGCATCCGCACCTTCATCGAGCAGCAGCCGGTCTTCTTCACCGCCACGGCGCCGCTCGCCGCCGACGGCCATGTCAACCTCTCCCCCAAGGGCCGCAGGGGCACGCTCGTCGTCCTCGACGAACTGACCCTGGCCTACCTGGACTTCGGCGGCAGCGGTGCCGAGACCATCGCCCACCTGCGCGAGAACGGCCGCATCACCCTGATGTGGTGCGCGTTCAGCGGGCCGCCGAAGGTACTGCGGGTGCACGGACACGGCGAGGCGGTCTTCCGGGACGACCCGCGCTGGGCCGGATACCTCGCCCACTTCCGGGACGCCGACGGCGCCGGCGCCCGCGCGGTGATCGTCGTGCACGCCCGGCGGATCGGCGACGCGTGCGGCTTCGCCGTCCCCTTCATGGACTACCGCGAGGAGCGTACGCAGCACGCGGAGCACCTCGAGCGCAAGACGGACGAGGAGTTCGCGGCCTACTGCGAGAAGAAGCCGCACGTCGGAGTGAGCCTGGACGGGCTGCCGGCGCTACCGCTGCCGCTGCCCGCGCGCACCGACTGACCGCGAGGGCCCGCCCCGGCGGGCGAACGGCGGCACACACCGCAGGCGAACGGCGGGCGGGCGTGGGGCCCGACGCGCGCCCTGCCTCACACCGGACGCCGGCCCGGCACCACGGGGCGTACGCACATCCGGCCCCATGCCGAGCACCGGCCGAGCAGCGGGCGGGCGGCGGGCGGGCGGTGTGCGGGCGGCGGGCCGGGCCCTCGCGGAGTCCCGCCCGGCGCCGCCCCGGCGTCCTGCCCGGACACCTCACCCGAGGCCCGCCCGAACGCGCCGCCCGAACGCGCCGCCCGGCGATTGAACTCCTCGGACCTCCTCTCCGTATCCACCTGCGCCACAGGGATGACCGAGGAGCAGCGGTGACGATGATTCAGAGCGGTCGGGCCGCCAGACGCCTGACCATGCGGGCGATCCGGCCGCGCCGCAATCCGGCGACGGTGCTGCTGGTCGCCGCCTGGGCCGGGGCCGCCGCCGTCCTGTGGCTGTGGTGGGACAGCACCGCGGTCGTCCGCATGGACACCGCGGAGTGGCTGATCGGCGCGGGCCGGATCACGGGACTGCTCGGCGGGTACCTGATCGCCCTCGTGGTGCTGCAGATGGCACGGGTCCCGGCGCTGGAACGGCGGGTGGGCTCCGACCGGGCGACGCGCTGGCACGCGATGAGCGGCCGGTACGCGATCAGCCTCGTCGTCGCCCATGTCGTCCTCATCGTCTGGGGGTACTCCGTCCAGGCCCGCACCGGCCTGGTCGAGCAGACCGTCACCGTCGTCGTCGACTTCCCGGAGATGATCGAGGCGACGATCGGTACGGCGCTGCTGCTGCTGGTCGGCTTCGTCTCGGCCGGCGCGGTGCGCCGCCGGATGCGCTACGAGACCTGGTACTACCTGCATCTGCTGACCTACCTCGCCGTGTACCTGACGTTCTGGCACCAGCTGGCCACCGGCTCGGAGTTCGTGGCGAGCGCCACCGCGCGCACGATCTGGTACGTGCTCTACGGCACGGTCGGCGCCCTGCTCCTCTGGTACCGGATCCTGGCGCCGGTGCGGCTCAACCTCCGGCACCGGATGCGTGTGGAGTCGGTCGTGGACGAGGCTCCGGGGGTGGTGTCCGTGCTGATCACGGGGCGCCGGCTGCACCGGATCGGCGCCGAGGCGGGCCAGTTCTTCCGCTGGCGGTTCCTCGCCGACGGCCTGCGCTGGAGCTCCAACCCGTACTCCCTCTCCGCGCCGCCCCGTCCCGACCTGCTGCGCATCACCGTCAAGGCGGCGGGCGGGCACAGCGGCGCGCTCGGCCGGCTGGAGCCGGGAACCCGGGTCTGGGCCGAGGGGCCCTACGGGGCGATGACCGCGGGCCGGCGCAGCCGCAACAAGGTGCTCCTGATCGCCGGAGGCGCCGGGATCACCCCGCTGCGGGCGCTGTTCGAGACGCTGCCCGCCGCCCCCGGGGACCTGTCCCTGCTCTACCGGGCCGGTTCGACGGAGGACCTGGCGCTGTGGACCGAGCTCCAGGAGATCGCCGAGGCCCGGCGGGCGAAGCTGCTCTACGCCGTGAACGGGCCGGACGGGGCGCGGCCGGAGATCAGCACCGAGCGGCTCAAGGAGGTGTTCCCCGACATCGACGAGCACGACGTGTACCTCTGCGGGCCGCCCGGTCTCGCCGAGGAGTCCTACCACGCACTTCGGGCGGCGGGCGTGCCGTCGCGCCGTATCCATCACGAGTCGTTCGAGATGTGAGGCCGTACGTGAAGAGGAAGCATCCACTGCGCCGGACGATGATCGCGGTCGCCGGCACCGCGTCGGCCGTCGCGCTGCTGCTGACGCTGAAGCAGCCCGGCACCACGGTGGCGGGAGCGGCGTCCCAGGCCGGCGCCCCGCCGGCGAACTCGGCGCCCGCGGGCAGCGGCGCCGTACCCGCGGGCGGGGCGACCGTCCTCGGGGACGAGGCGGACACGCAGTTCGGGCCGGTACAGGTCGAACTCACCCTGAGCGGCGGCCGGATCACGGGGGCACGGGCCGTCAAGGTGCCCAGCACCGACGCCAACAGCCGGAAGATCGCCGAGAGTTCGGTGCCGCAGCTCAACCAGGCGGCCGTCGACGCGCAGAGCGCCGACATCGACACCGTCTCCGGCGCCACCTACACCAGCCAGGGCTACATCCGCTCCCTGCAGAGCGCCCTCGACAAGGCGGGGGCGGCGGGCGCCGGGGAAGGTACGGGACAGGACTCCGCGCCGGGCGCCGGCAGCGGTGCGGACGCCCCGGACGGGGATGTGCCGGGCGGCGGCACAGGGGCCGGCGGCGAGAGCCCCGAGGCGGGCGACGGCTCCGGCGAGGGCTCCGGCGACGGCCCGGATCCGGGCCAGGGCTCCGGGGCGGGGGCCACCGAGTCGGTGCTCGGAGACGTCGCCGGCACCCAGTACGGCGACGTGCAGGTGCGGCTCACCGTCAGCGGCGGCCGGATCACCGGCGCCGAGGCCGTGAAGACCCCCGGCTCCGACGCCAACAGCCGCAAGATCGCGGCCGGCGCGGTGCCGAAGCTCAACCAGGCGGCCGTCGACGCGCAGAGCGCCGACATCGACACCGTCTCCGGCGCCACCTACACCAGCCAGGGCTACATCCGCTCCCTGCAGAGCGCCCTCGACAAGGCGGGGCTGTGAGCGGGGACCGGGCGCGGATACGCCATGTCGAGCACGTGATGGGCACGGTGTTCTCGTTCGACGTCCGGATGGACGGCGATGCCGACCGCGAGCGCGTGCGCGCCGGGCTCGCCGCGGCCGTGGCCGGGCTGCACCACGTGGACGAGGTGTTCTCGCCGTACCGCCCGGACAGCCAGGTCAGCAGGCTCGCCGCAGGTGAACTCGCCCTGGCCGACTGCGAACCCGACGTCGCCGAGGTCTTCCGGCACTGCGCGGCCGAGGAACGCCTGAGCGAGGGCTGGTTCACCCCGCGCTACGCCGGCGGACTCGATCCCACCGGCCTGGTGAAGGGGTGGGCGGTGCAGCGGGCGGTGGAGATGATCGCCTCTTCCGGGGCGGCGGCGGTCTGCGTCAACGGCGGGGGCGACGTCCAGCTGCACGGGGGTCCCTGGCGGGTCGGCGTCTCCGACCCGCTGCATCCCGGCGGGCTGGCGGCGGTCGTCGAGGCGCACGACGCGCTCGCCGTCGCCACCTCGGGCCCGGCCGAACGAGGCTGCCACATCGTCGACCCGCGCTCCGGCGAGGCCCCGGCCGGGAGCCTGGCGTCCCTCACCGTGGTCAGCCGGGGGCTGACCCAGGCGGACGCGAGGGCGACGGCCGGGTACGCCATGGGCCCGGAAGCACGCGCCTGGCTGGAGCGGCTGGACGGCACGGAGGGCTTCGCCGTCGCCGCGGACGGCACCACGTGGCAGACCAGCGGATTCGCCCGGCATCTGGCTCGGCGCGGCGACGGGGCGGACCGGGCGGCCTGAAGGGGTCCCCACAGCACAGCGCAGCACAGCTCGGCTCAGGCTCCGCTCCGGCTCGGGACCGTCGGACGGCCCGGCACCGCACTCGGCACGGCGCGTCGCGGGCCTTCGGCGGTACGGACGGCCACGGTCGCGCGCGCCCCGCGCCACCGTACGAAGACGAGGCGTGCGGGACTGCGCCGCGCGCGGCGCGGACTTCCCACGGGCCGTCACCGGTCCGTCACCGGGCCTTGTGCGGGCCGGTCACCGGGCCTTGTGCGGGCCGTCAGCGGGCCTTCTGCGCCAGACGCAGCAGATGGTCCGCGAGGGCCTGCCCGCCCGCCGGGTCGCGGGAGATGAGCAGCAGGGTGTCGTCGCCGGCGATCGTGCCCAGGATCGCGTGCAGTTCGGCCTGGTCGATCGCCGACGCGAGGAACTGGGCCGCGCCCGGGGGCGTGCGCAGGACCACCAGGTTGGCCGAGGCCTCGGCGGAGATCAGCAGCTCGCCGGAGAGGCGGCGCATCCGCTCCTCCTTGGCGGACTCCCCCAGCGGGGCCTGCGGGGTGCGGAACCCGCCCTCGCTGGGCACCGCGTAGATGAGTTCTCCGCCGGTGTTCCGGATCTTCACCGCCCCGAGCTCGTCGAGGTCGCGGCTGAGGGTGGCCTGGGTGACGCTCAGTCCGTCGTCGGCGAGCAGCTTCGCCAGCTGGCTCTGGGAGCGCACCGGCTGCCGGTTGAGGATGTCCACGATCCGGCGGTGGCGGGCCGTGCGCGTCTGCGGCACGGACGGCCCTCCACCGGACTCCGTCTGGGCGGCTCCCCAGTTCTCGGTGCCCTGCGCGTCGGTCATCGTCGTCTCATTCTCCGGATCGTCCGTCCCCGTGTGTCCCGTCGAGGATGCCGGGCAGCGCCCGGAGGAAGACGTCCACCTCCGCGTCGCCGATGATCAGCGGCGGCATGATCCGTACGACGTCGGGGGCGGGCGCGTTGACCAGGAGCCCGGCACCCTGAGCCGCCTGCTGCACCTGGGCGGCGAGGGGCTCGGTGAGCACGATACCCAGCAGCAGGCCCGCCCCGCGGACGTGGGAGACCAGCGGATGTCCCAGGGACTCGATCCCGTCCCTCAGCTTCTCCCCGGTCCGCTTGACCTCGTCGAGCATGCCGTCGAGGGTTCCCAGGACGGCCAGCCCGGCGGCGCAGGCGACCGGGTTGCCGCCGAACGTGGTGCCGTGCTGCCCGGGCCGCAGCAGTTCGGCGGCCGGGCCGAAGGCGACGGCCGCGCCGAGCGGCAGACCGCCGCCGAGGCCCTTGGCGAGGGTGACGACATCGGGGTCCACGCCCTCGTGCGCCTGGTATGCGAACCAGTGGCCGGTCCGGCCGATGCCGGTCTGCACCTCGTCGAGCACCAGCAGCGTCCCGGTGGCGCGGGTGATCTCCCGTGCGGCCTGGAGGTAGCCGGGCGGCGGGACGACCACGCCGTTCTCGCCCTGCACCGGCTCCACGATCACCAGGGCGGTGTCCTCGGTGACGGCGGCCCGGAGCGCTTCGGCGTCCCCGTACGGCACATGCGTGACCTCTCCCGGCAGCGGCAGGAAGGGCTGCTGCTTGGCCGGCTGCCCGGTGAGCGCGAGCGCGCCCATGGTCCGGCCGTGGAAGCCGCCCCGGGTGGCGACCATGTGCGGACGGCCCGTCAGCCGGCCGATCTTGAAGGCGGCTTCGTTGGCCTCGGCTCCGGAGTTGCAGAAGAAGACGCGGCCGGGGCGGCCCGACAGCCGGAGCAGCCGCTCCGCGAGCGCGACGGGCGGTTCCGCGACGTACAGGTTCGACACATGGCCCAGCGTGCCGATCTGCCGGGTGACGGCCTCGACGACGGCCGGGTGGGCGTGGCCGAGTGCGTTGACGGCGATGCCGCCGACGAAGTCCAGGTACTCGGTGCCGGCCGCGTCCCAGACCCAGGCGCCCTCCCCGCGCACCAGCGCGAGGCCCGGTGTCCCGTAGTTGTCCATCATCGAGCCCTGCCAGCGCTGTGAGAGCCGCCCGTTGGCCGTGGTGTCGCTCATGCCGGTCCCCCTGCGGTCCCGTCGGGCACGACCATCGTGCCGATGCCCTCGTCGGTGAAGATCTCCAGCAGGATGGAGTGCTGCACCCGGCCGTCGATGACGCGTGCGGTGTTCACGCCGTTGCGCACGGCGTGCAGGCAGCCCTGCATCTTGGGGACCATGCCGCTGGACAGCTCGGGCAGCAGCTTCTCCAGTTCGGTGGCGGTGAGGCGGCTGATCACCTCGTCGCTGTCGGGCCAGTCCTCGTAGAGGCCCTCGACGTCGGTGAGGACCATCAGGGTCTCCGCGCCGAGTGCCGCGGCCAGCGCGGCCGCGGCGGTGTCCGCGTTGACGTTGTAGACGTGGCCGTCGTCGGCGGAGCGGGCGATGGAGGAGACGACGGGGATGCGGCCGTCGTCCAGGAGGGCCCTGATCGCTCCGGTGTCGATCGCGGTGATCTCACCGACCCGGCCGATGTCGACGAGTTCGCCGTCGATGGTGGGCCGGTGCCGGGTGGCGGTGATGGTGTGGGCGTCCTCGCCGGTGAGGCCGACGGCGAGCGGGCCGTGCTGGTTCAGCAGCCCCACCAGTTCGCGCTGGACCTGCCCGGCGAGGACCATGCGGACGACGTCCATGGCCTCGGGCGTGGTCACGCGCAGTCCGGCCTTGAACTCGCTGACCAGGCCGTGCCTGTCCAGCTGGGCGCTGATCTGCGGCCCGCCGCCGTGCACCACGACCGGCTTCAGGCCGGCGTGCCGCAGGAACACCACGTCCTGGGCGAACGCGGCCTTCAGCTCCTCGTCGACCATGGCGTTGCCGCCGAACTTGATGACGACGGTCCGGCCGTGGTGGCGGGTCAGCCACGGCAGCGCCTCGATCAGGATCTGCGCCTTGGGCAGTGCGGTGTGCTTGCGGGTGCTCATCGGCTCCGGCTCTTTCGGGACTGGCTCGGACTCACTTCGGTGGCGCGCTCGGCCGCTGGGGGCCCGGCTCGCCCGGCGCTGCGGCCGGGGCCCGGACCCGGGCTCGCCCGGACGCCCGGACCCGCCGGCGGGTCGGACCCGCCCGGACGCCCGGGCGCGGGCCCGCCCCGGCTCGTTCAGGAGGAGTAGGCGCTGTTCTCGTGGACGTAGTCGGCGGTGAGGTCGTTGGCCCAGATGACGGCCGACTCGGACCCGGCGGCGAGGTCGGCGGTGATCCGGACCTCCCGGTAGCGCATGTCGACCAGCTCCCGGTCCTCGCCGACGGAGCCGTTGCGGCACACCCAGACGCCGTTGATGGCGACGTTGAGCCGGTCCGGCTCGAAGGCGGCCCGGGTGGTGCCGATGGCGGACAGGACGCGGCCCCAGTTCGGGTCCTCGCCGTGGACGGCGCACTTGAGGAGGTTGTTCCGGGCGATGGACCGGCCCACCTCGACGGCGTCGTCCTCGCTCGCGGCGTTGACCACCTCGATGCGGATGTCCTTGCTGGCGCCCTCGGCGTCGCCGATGAGCATGCGGGCGAGATCGTCGCAGACGCTGCGTACGGCGTCGGCGAACTCGTCGTGCGCCGGGGTGATCCCCGACGCGCCGGAGGCGAGGAGCAGCACGGTGTCGTTGGTGGACATGCAGCCGTCGGAGTCGACCCGGTCGAAAGTGACGCGGGTGGCGTCGCGCAGGGCCTTGTCGAGGCCGGGGCCGTCCACGTCGGCGTCGGTGGTGAGGACGACGAGCATGGTGGCGAGGCCGGGGGCGAGCATGCCCGCACCCTTGGCCATGCCGCCGACGGTCCAGCCTTCCCGGGTCGCGACGGCGGTCTTGTGCACGGTGTCGGTGGTCTTGATGGCGATGGCGGCCTTCTCGCCGCCGTACGCGCTGAGCTCGGCGGCGGCCTTCTCGATGCCGGGCAGCAGCTTGTCCATCGGCAGCGGGACGCCGATGAGACCGGTGGAGGCCACGGCGATCTCGCCGGCGCTGTGGCCCTCCAGGACCGCGGCGGCCTTCTCGGCGGTGGCGTGGGTGTCCTGGAAGCCCCTGGGGCCGGTGCAGGCGTTGGCGCCGCCGGAGTTGAGGACGACCGCGGAGACCTCGCCGCCCTTGAGTACCTGCTCGGACCAGAGGACGGGGGCGGCCTTGACGCGGTTGGAGGTGAAGACGCCGGCGGCGGCACGGCGCGGCCCGTTGTTGACCACGAGGGCCAGGTCCGGGTTGCCGTTCTCCTTGATCCCGGCGGCGATACCGGCCGCCGTGAATCCCTGTGCAGCGGTGACGCTCAAGGTGCCACTCCGATCGTGGAAAGGCCCGTGGTCTGGTCCAGACCGAGGGCAATGTTCATACTCTGGACCGCGCCGCCGGCCGTGCCCTTGGTGAGGTTGTCGATGGCGCTGATCGCGATGACGCGGCCGGCGGCCGCGTCGAGCGCGACCTGGACCTGGACGGCGTTGGAGCCCTGGACGGACGCCGTCGCCGGCCACTGCCCCTCGGGGAGCAGCCGGACGAACGGCTCGTGCGCATAGGCCTTGTCGTAGGCGGTCCGCAGGGCCTCCGCGGTGGTGCCCGGCCGGGCCTTGGCACTGCAGGTGGCGAGGATGCCGCGGGGCATGGGAGCGAGGGTGGGGGTGAAGGACACGGTGACGGGCTCGCCCGCCACCGCGCTGAGGTTCTGGACCATCTCCGGGGTGTGCCGGTGGCCGCCGCCGACGCCGTACGGGCTCATGGAGCCCATGACCTCGGAGCCGAGCAGATGGGACTTGAGCGTCCGGCCGGCGCCGGAGGTGCCGCTGGCGGCGGTGATCACGGCCTCGGGCTCGGCGAGTCCGCCCGCGTACGCGGGGAACAGCGCGAGTGAGACGGCGGTGGGGTAGCAGCCGGGCACCGCGATGCGCCTGGACCCCTCCAGCGCGTCGCGGGCACCCGGCAGTTCGGGGAGGCCGTAGGGCCAGGTCCCGGCGTGCGCGGAGCCGTAGAACCTCTCCCAGTCGGCGGCGCTGCGCAGCCGGAAGTCGGCGCCCATGTCGACGACCAGCACCTCGTCGCCGAGCTGCTCGGCGACCGCGGCGGACTGGCCGTGCGGCAGGGCGAGGAACACCACGTCGTGCCCGGCGAGCACATCGGCGGTGGTGGCCGCGAGCACCCGGTCGGCGAGCGGCTGCAGCTGGGGCTGCAGCTCCCCGAGCCGGCGTCCGGCGTTCGAGTTGGCCGTCAGGGTCCCGATCTCGACCCCGGGGTGCGAGAGGAGCAGGCGGAGCAGTTCCCCGCCCGCGTAGCCGCTCGCTCCCGCGACTGCTGCGCGTAGTGCCATCGATTCCTCCCTCGCGATGGCATGACTATACGCAGTTCCGAAGTTTTATGCAATTGAGTGCTCTCCCTGCCCGCTGCCGCCAGCTGCCGCCAGCTCCCGCGTGCCTCCGAGTGCGCCCCGCGACGCCCGCCGAGCAGGCGCGCGGGCTCCCTCGTGCGGCCGGCCGGCACGGACGCACCGCCGCCGTGCGGTCGGAAGCACCTGCGCCCCCACCTCGGCCATCCGCCACCTCGGCCGTCACCACCTCGGCCGTCCCCCGGCCCGCCTCCCCGCGAAGCCTTCAGCGGCCCGGCCTCACCAGCCCCGGTCCAGTCGCAGGTTCCAGCGGCCCGACCTGCCGGTCAGCACCACCGTGGACAGCGGCCGCACGTCCACGCCCCAGTACGTCGCGGGCGGCGCCTTCAGCGCGTACACGATCGCCGCGCGCACCACGTCCGGCTCGGCGACGGCCAGTACGGAGCTCCCGTCGTCGGCGGGCCGGGTGTCGAGCCAGCCCCCTATCCGGGTGATGAAGCCCAGCAACGGCTCGCCGCCGTGCGGCGCCGAGCGCGGTTCGGCGAGCCACTCGTCCACCGCGTCCGGCTCCACCGCCGCCACCTCGGCGAGCGTACGGCCGCGCCACCGGCCCATGTCGCAGTCGCTCAGCGCGGGCTGCGCCAGCGTGGCGTAGCCGAGGGCACCGGCGGTGGCCCGGCTGCGGGCGGTCGGCGAGCAGTACCGCAGCTCCGCGGCGCCCAGCGGAACCAGCGCGGGCGCGGCGAGCCGCACCTCGTGCCAGCCGGCCGCGTCCAGGGTCCGGTCGTCGTCGAAGCGCTCGGCCAGCCGGGACGCGCAGCGCGCGGCGGTGACGAAGGTGACCCGAACACTCATGGCGGGATCGTGGTGCCCGGCACCTGCCCGGTCAAGGGGGGTCACGGACCGTTGGCGCCGGTCACCCGGGGCTTCGGGGCCGGGTCAGGTCGGCGGCCATCCACTTCTCCGGGTCGGTGATCGGGGCGAAGCCGGCCTTCTCGTACACCCCGTGCGCGTCGTCCGTGGCGAGGAGGATCCGCCGCAGTCCCAGCGGCGCGAGACGGTCGCGTACCGCCGCCGCCAGGGTGGTGCCGAGTCCCCTTCCGCGTACGGCCCGGTCGACGTAGACGTCGCACAGCCACGCGAAGGTGGCGTGGTCCGTCACCACGCGCGCGTAGGCGACGAGCCGGCCCGAAGCCCGCTCGTAGGCCCCGAAGTTGAGTGAGCCGGCGATGGCCCGGTCCTGCTGCTCCCGGCTGCGGCCGAGGGCCCAGTAGGCGTCGGTGGAGAGCCAGTGGTGGATCCGGGCGGGGTCCAGGCGGGCCGGGTCGCAGGAGATCTCGTAGCCGGCGGGGGTGACGGTCGGGTCGCTCATCCCGGTACCTTCGCAGCGCCGGCGCCGGTTGTCATCGGAGTTCCGGGCGCGCCCGGTCCCGGTCAGCGCGCGCCGCGCCCAGGATCTCGTCGCAGGAGGTGCGCAGCCGGCGCACCCCTTCGGTGATCTCGGCCTGCCCGGCGACCGCGGCGAAACTCAGCCGGAGGTGCCCGGCCGGCGGTTCGGCGCTGAAGTACGGGCGGCCGGGGGCGACGGCGACGCCGGCGCGGAGGGCCGCGGAGACCAGGGCCGTCTCGTCGGTGCCGTCGGGCAGGCGGAGCCAGAGGTGGTGACCGCCGGCCGGGATGTGCGGCAGGGCGAGTTCGGGCAGCCGGAGGCGCACGGCGGCGGTCATGGCGCCGCGGCGGGACGCCAACTCGGCGGCGACGGCCCTGAGGTGGCGGCTCCAGGCGGGGGCGCCGACGAGTTCGAGCGCGGCCTCCTGCAGGGGCCTGGCGACGAAGAAGTTGTCGACCACGTGGATGGCGCGCAGGCGCTCCAGCACGGGTCCGCGGGCGGCCAGGGCGCCCACCCGGAGACTCGGCGAGGTGGCCTTGGTGAGGGAGCACACGTGGACGACGACGCCGTCGGGGTCGTCGGCGGCGAGCGTGGCCGGCAGCGGACCCGCGTCGGCGTGGACGAGGCGGCGGGCGAAGTCGTCCTCGATGACGAACGCCCCGGCGGCGCGGGCGATCCGCAGCACCTGGACGCGGCGCTCGGGGGCGAGCACGGCCCCCGTGGGGTTCTGGAAGAGCGGCTGGGCGACGAGGACCCGGGCGCCGGTCGCGCGGAAGGCCGCGGCGAGCAGGTCGGGGCGGACGCCGTGGGCGGGGTCCACGGGCACCGGTACGGGCCGCAGCCCCGAGGCCCGGGCGATGGCGAGCATGCCCGGGTAGGTGGGGGACTCCACGAGCACCGGGGCGCCCGGCGGGGCGAGAGCGCGCAGGGCGGTGGTGAGCGCGGACTGGCCGCCCGCGGTCACCAGCACCTCGGCGGCGGTGAAGCCCGGGCCGATGCCGCGGGCGAACCAGTCGCGGAGTTCCGGCAGCCCGTCGGCCGGTGGGCGGCCCCAGGCGCCGGGACGCCGGCCGGCACGGGCGAGCGCGGCCGCCATCGCCTGCTCGGGCTGGAGTGACGGGTGCAGATAGCCGCCGTTGAACTCGATCACGCCCGGCGGGGGCGCGGCGAGCGTGACGAGGACCCCGGAGGCGTCCACGGCCCGCGGCACGGCCTCCGGGGCGGCGTCGGCACTGAGCGCGACCTCCTGCCAGGAGGTGTCGGCGCAGGCGACGGAGTCCGTCGTCGGCTGCGCGCGGAAGACCCCGGCGCCGGGGCGGGTGACGACGAGCCCCTCCGCGGCGAGCCGGGCCAGGGCGCGGGAGACCGTGACGGGCGAGACCCGGTGCCGTTCGACCAGCGTCCGACTCGACGGCAACTTCTCACCCGGAGAGTAGCGGTTCAGCTCCTCCCGCAGGATACCGGCCAGTTCGGCGACACTGCTACGCTCTTGCATGAGAGCCAAGAATAGCGCTACCCCCGCCGGGCCGATAGCAGCCGCCGATACCGCCCTCCGCGGCACCGAGGAGCGGGCCGTCCCTCCGGCGGACGCCACGGCCCCGCCGGTCCGGTCCGGGGCCCGGCAGGGCACCCTGCTCGCCTCGCTCGGGGTGGTCGCCTTCTCCCTGACCTTCCCGTCCACCGTCTGGGGGCTGGAGTCGTTCGGGCCCTGGTCGCTGGTCGCCCTGCGGAGCGTCCTGGCGGCCGTGGTCGCGGGAGGCTTCCTGCTCGCCCTGCGGGTACCGCTGCCCGAGCGGCGGCACCTGGCTCCGCTGCTCGTGGTCGCGGGCGGGGTGGTGGTCGGATTCCCGCTGCTGACGACCCTCGCGCTGCGGACGACCACCGCGTCGCACGCCGCGGTGGTCGTCGGTCTGCTGCCGCTGACCACCGCCGCCTTCGCCGCGGTACGCACCGGCCGGCGGCCGTCCCGGACGTTCTGGGCGGCCGCGCTCACCGGCGCGGCGGTCGTGCTGGCGTTCACCCTGGGCCGGAACGGCGGCGCCCTGTCGGAGGGGGACCTGTACCTCTTCGCCGCGCTCCTGGTCTGCGCCGCCGGTTACACCGAGGGCGGCCGGCTGGCCGCGCTGATGCCGGGCTGGCAGGTGATCGGCTGGGCCCTGGTCCTGTGCCTGCCGCTCGGCGCCGCCGCGGCGGTGTTCGCCCTGATGGCCGAACCGGTCCGGCTGAGTGTGCAGGGTGTGGGCGGGCTTCTCTGGGTGGCCGCCGGATCGACCTTCTTCGGGCTGTACGTCTGGTACCGCGGCATGGCGGCCATCGGCATCGCCAGGGCCAGCCAGCTGCAGCTCGCCCAGCCGCTGCTCACCCTCGTCTGGTCGGTGCTGCTTCTCGCGGAGCCCCTCTCCCCCGCGGCTCCCGTGGCCGCCGTGGCCGTACTCGTGTGCATCGCCGTCACCCAGCGGGCGCGCGTCTGAGGGTGACACGGGTCACGTATCGGGACGTAGACTCTGATTACCCCGATTACCGTCAACCCCCGTCGATTACCGTCAACCCCCGTTCAAGCGAGAAGCGATCAGCGACAGCCCCCTACAAGGAGGTCAGGCACGATGGAAGCGAGTGTGGGAGACAAGCTGCTCGTGCACGGCCGCGTGGTCGGCCAGCACGACCGGACGGCCGAGGTCGTCGAGGTACTGGGGGACAAGGGCAGCCCGCCCTACCGCGTCCGCTTCGAGGACGACGGTCACGAGTGCCTGATGTCACCCGGCCCCGACTGCGTCGTACGCCACCGCCAGGAGTCCTGAACCGGAGGTTCAGCGCGGCGGCCGGACCCGGGTCGGGTAGTGGTCGGTCACCACTCTGGCCATGGCGCCGATCCGGTCCGTGACGACTTCCTTCGCCGCGAAGAAGCAGTGGCCGCGCACCTCCGGGTAGCGGCGGGCCAGGGTGAGGTGACGGGACAGCTCGGCCGGATCCTGCCAGGGGGCGGGCTGAGCGGGGTCGCCGGCCTTGTAGAGCGCCTCGCCGATGAACAGATCCACACCGGTGCCCCGGGCCACACCGGCCCACCACGGCACCAGCTTCGCGTAGTCGGCGGCGCCGAACCCGATGTTCCAGTACAACTGCGGGATCACATAGTCGATCCAGCCCTGGCGGACCCATTTCCGGGTGTCGGCGTGCAGGTCGTCGTAGGTCTCCACACCCGCTCGCGTGGCGGAGCCGAGCGGGTCGGTGGAGGAGTTCCGCCAGACCCCGAACGGGCTGATACCGAAGCGGATCCCGGGGTCGATGCGCTTGATGCGCGCGGCGGTCTCCCGCACCAGCAGATCGATGTTGTGGCGCCGCCACGCGGCCTTGTCCCGGAACCCCCCGCCGTACCGCCGGTACGCCGCGTCGTCGCCGAAGTCCTCCCCGGCCACCGGATAGGGGTAGAAGTAGTCGTCCCAGTGGACGGCGTCGACCGGGTAGCGGGCGACCGCGTCCAGCATCGCGTCCTGCACGAAGGCCCTGACCTCGGGCAGACCGGGGTTGTAGTACAGCTTTCCACCGTACGGAAGCACCCATTCGGGGTGCTTGCGCGCCGGATGGTTCGCCGCCAGCCGGCCCGGGTCGGTGTGGCCGGCGACCCGGTACGGGTTGAACCAGGCGTGCAGCTCCAGTCCGCGCGCGTGGGCCTCGGTCACGGCGGTGCCCAGCGGGTCCCAGCCCGGATGCCGCCCCTGCACGCCGGTCAGGTACGCGGACCACGGCTCGTACGGGGACGGCCACAGCGCGTCGGCGGTCGGCCGCACCTGGAGGATCACCGTGTTCAGCCGGCGGTCCACCGCGCGGTCGAGGTAGGCCAGCAGCTCGGCACGCTGCCGGGCCGCGGTCAGTCCGGGCCGGGAGGGCCAGTCCCGGTTGGCGACCGTGGCCACCCACATCCCGCGGAACTCCTCGGGGCAGCTCCGCCGGCGGCCGTGTGCGGGGGCCGCGGCCGCCTCCCCCGCCATGCCCAGCGCCGCGAGCGCGCCGGCCGCCGTGACGAACCCCCGCCGGGTGATCTGCCTCATGTGCCGGGTCATGCAACGAGCCTCCGGACCGCCGTGCGCCGCGCCTTCGCGGCCGTCAGCGCACAGCATGCCCGCCCCGGGCACCGGTGCACACGCACCGGCGGAGTAACGTCGTGGCGTCGAGGCGGGCGCCGGAACCATGCGGGCCTGCCGCACCGAGATCAGCGAAAGGCACGATGTGACCGATGTGACCGACACCGTGGCCGGCGTATCCCGCGTCGGAGTGGTGGGCTGTGGCCAGATGGGCGCCGGCATCGCGGAGGTGTGCGCCCGCAGCGGACTCGAGGTCAAGGTCGCCGAGACCACCGGCGAGGCCCTGGAGATCGGCCGGACGCGGCTCTGCAACTCGCTCGCGAAGGCCGCCGAGCGCGGCAAGATCAGCGAGGAGGAGCACCAGGCGACGCTGGAGCGGCTGAGCTTCACCACCGACCTCGGGGAGTTCGCCGACCGCGACCTCGTCGTCGAGGCGGTCGTGGAGAACGAGCAGGTCAAGACCGAGATCTTCCAGGTACTGGACCAGGTGGTGACCAGCCGGGACGCCATTCTCGCCTCCAACACCTCGTCGATCCCGCTGGTGAAGCTGGCCGTCGCGACCTCCCGCCCCGACCAGGTCGTCGGCATCCACTTCTTCAACCCGGCACCGGTGCAGAAGCTCGTCGAGCTGATCCCCGCGCTGACCACCTCGGAGGAGACGATCAAGCGCTCCGAGGCCGTGGTCGAGCAGGTGCTCGGCAAGCACGCCATCCGCGCCCAGGACCGCTCGGGCTTCGTGGTGAACGCGCTGCTGATCCCGTACCTGCTCTCGGCGATCCGGATGTTCGAGTCGGGGATCGCCAGCCGCGAGGACATCGACAACGGCATGGAGCTGGGCTGCGCCCACCCGATGGGCCCGCTGAAGCTCTCGGACCTGATCGGCCTGGACACGGTCGCCTCGGTGGCCGACTCCATGTACGCCGAGTTCAAGGAGCCGCTGTACGCGGCTCCGCCGCTGCTGCAGCGGATGGTGGACGCGGGGCGGCTGGGCCGCAAGACGGGCTCGGGCTTCTACACGTACTCCTGAGGACGCGGCGCGTCCCCGGGTCGGGCGTACGCGGCGCGTCCCCCGGGTCGGACGCCGTCCCCGCACTCCGTACCCGGGCCACGCGCCGGTTCCGCCCACCGCACCCGTTCCACGCGCCGGCGCCGCGCGGCACCGTGCGGCCCGCCGCGCCGCGCACGATTCGCACAGGTGTTTCACACGGGGTGTGAGGAGCGTGTCCGCATATGCCGTGCGCACACGCTCCCCTGCTCCCACCAGGGAGTGTTGACTCGGGATCGCTCGGCCGAGGGACCACCGGACGACCATCGTGAACAGGAGCAGACAGGTGACCACCGACCCCGATCACTTAGCCGCCGTCGAGGAGTTCGCCGAACTGCGACGCTCCCTCGACGTCGGCCTCGCCCGTATCGACGGGCACCTCGCCCTGCTGGCCCAGCGGCACGACCGGATCGACCGGGACCTCGACGATCTGGCCGCACGCGTGGTGGTGCTCGAGCACAGCAGATGGCCGCTGCCCGCGGTCGCCGCACTCACCGCGATGGGCGCGCTGGCGGTGGCGGTCTGGCAGGCGGTCGCAGGCTGAGGGCCGTCCCGCCTCCGGCCCGCGGCGCCGGCCCACGACGGCCGGCGGTCCGTCCCGGGTTCACCCCAGGCGCAGATGGTGCAGCATCAGCAGCCCGGCCGCCATGTTGGCGGCCGGGACCTCGCCCCGGGCGATCATGTCGGGCACCAGCTTCAGCGGTATCCACTCACGGCGCGAGGACTCGAAGGCGTCCTCGGGAGGGCCGATGTAGGTGGCACCCTCCGACCAGTAGAGATGGTGCCGGGCGTCGGTGAGCCCGTTCGACGGTTCCACGGTCAGCAGATGCCTCAGCGGTCCGGGGCGCCAGCCGGTCTCCTCCTCCATCTCCCGGGCCGCGGCGAACGCGATGTCCTCACCGTCCTCCACGACGCCCGCGGCGAGTTCCCAGCCCCAGCTGTCGGTGATGAACCGGTGCCGCCACAGCAGCAGCACCTCGTTGGCCTCGTTGACGGCGGTCGCGACGGCGACCGGGCGGAGCCGGATCAGGAAGTGGTCGAGATGCCGGCCGTCCGGCAACTCGACATCCGCCAGATTGACCCTGAACCAGCGGTTCTCATAGACGGCTTGCTCACTCAGCTTCGTCCACTGCACGGTTCTGCCACCTTCCGACGCGTAGGTGGCAATATCGCAGCAGGAGCCCGGGCCGAGGGGAACGCCCGCAGAGGCCGCGGGAGGGCTCACAGGGGGACGCGCAGGGCCCCTTCGATGACATCGGCCGCCTCCGCGGCCGGGATGGAGCCGTTCGCCGCCAGCTTCGCCCGCACCGCCCGGAGCCGGTCCCTGAGCCGCTGCGACTCCATCCCCCTGGCCCGTTCGGTCATTTCGACGGCGGTCCGCGCGGCGCGGTCGGCCTCGCCCTGACGCAGCTCGATCTGGCTGAGCACGGCCAGCCGGTGCACCCGCCCCCGGTCGTGGGACGGCACGGCGGCCGCGGCCGCCGCGTGCTCCCTGGCCGCCCTCAGCTCCCCCAGGCACAGCAGCGCCTCGGCCACCTGGACGTTCACCAGCCCCGGCTGCACATAACCCGTCTCATCCGGCTCGTGCCCCGGCAGGATCCGCTCCGCCTCCTCCTCGGCGCGCCGGACCCGGCCCAACGCCGCGCCCCCGTCGCCGAGATGGGCGTAGGCCTTCGCCTGCATCGCATAGAGGTCGGTGGCCAGCGCCGGGGTGATCTGCCCGCCGGCCGACCGCAACGCCGCCTCGGCGAACGCGACCGCCTGCCGGTACTCCCCCAGGAACAGGGACTGGTTCACCAGCAGCGCGATCACATACGCTCCGAGCCCCCGGTCGCCGCTCGCCTTGGCGAGCCGCAGCGCCTGGTGGAAGTAGCGCTGGGCGAGTCCGTGGGCGTCCGAGTCGTAGGCGCAGATCCCGGCGACGGCCACCAGTCCACCGGTCGCCCGGTGCAACTGGCGGCCGAGGGCGTCGCTGTAGGCGCCCCGCAGCAGCGGCGCCGCCTCGCTGTTGAGGAAGCCGACGATCCGGGAGCGGGTGGCGATGCCCCCGGCCTTGCGGTACATCAGCTCGTAGTGGGCCCGGGCGGCACGGAGCAGCTTGATGTCGGCCATGCCGACCCGGGTGCGTCCGTCGCGTGAGACGTCCGCGTCCTCCGGCGGGTTCTCCCACTCCCAGACGGGCATCACGGCGGGAGTGCCGGTGACCGCGGGCGCGCCGATGACATGGGGACGCTGCTGCTCGTCGGAGCGCCACAGCGCCGTGGCGCGCTCCACGAAGCCGGAGAGCGGTGAGCCGTGCTCGGCCGCCGACTCCCCCGGTACGCCGAGGCCGATGTCGTCGAGGGTGACCGGGCGGCGCAGCCGGCCCGCGAGCACCTCGCAGATCAGGTCGGGTACCTGACCGCGGGGGCGCTGGCCCTTGAGCCAGCGTGCCACCGCGGTGTGCTCGTAGCGGAGTGCGAGGCCTCTGGCCCGGCCCGCCTGGTTCACATGGGCGGCCAGGCCGGCGTGCGAGATGCCCGCCTCGTCCAGCAGCGCGTCGAGCAGGGTGTTGGGCTGCATGGGGCCCTCCGTTGGCTCGGTGTGGCCCAGAGTAGTGGAGCGGGCTTCGCACGGGGTGTGAAACAAGTGCATATATCCGTGGCGTGCGCGCTCTGCCGCCGTCCCTCTCGCGCCGGTTGACTGTTCCTCCTCTCAAGGAGGCGGCCGGGCCGCCGGCTCCCCCTCGTACAGTACGGCGGCCCGTACCCGCGCCGTCCGTCCTGCTGATCTGCCCGACACTCCGCGGCAGGACGGACGGCGCCGGCCGCGAGCGATTGCCCCTTGCCCGCCGGCGATGGGAGGGATCGGACGGGACGGCGCGGCTCCGGCCCCGGACCCGCGCCGTCCCCGGACCCACGCCGACGCCGGACCCGCGCCGGTAGCCGTGTGCGGACCGCCGGCCGGCGCGCCCGGGTCCCCAACGGGGCCGCGGGCCCGCCCCTCGTCGGCACGAACACCGGTGAGCCGGAGAGGAGGACGGAGAGTAGGACGGACGGCAGGCACGCACGAAGGGGCGCGCCCGGACCGGGTCCGGACACGCCCCTTTCGCCGTCGGCGGCGGGTGCTCAGGCGCCGCGCAGCACCGCCCCGGTGCGCTCGCCGGCGAGCGCGACGGCGGCGTCGCGGGCGGCCGAGGCCTCCTCGACGGTCAGCGTGCGGTCGGGGGCGCGGAACCGCAGCGCGTACGCCAGCGACTTCCTGCCCTCGCCGATCTGCTCGCCCTCGAAGACGTCGAACAGGCGGATGGACTCCAGCAGTTCGCCGGCGCCCTCGTGCAGCGCCCGTTCCACGTCGGCGGCGGGCACGTCCGAGGAGACGACCAGCGCGACGTCCTGCGTGGCCACCGGGAAGGTGGAGATCCGCGGTGCCTGGAGGGCGGCCTCACCGGCCCGCTCCAGCAGGTCCAGCTCCACCTCCATGGCGCAGGTGCGCTCCGGCAGCCCGAGCGCCTTGATGACGCGCGGGTGCAGCTCGCCCGCGTGGCCGACGAGGGTCTCCTCGCCGTCCACCGTCGCGTACAGCGCGGCGCAGCGGCCCGGATGCCACGGCGCGTGCCGGTCGGCGCGGACGGTGAGTTCGGCACCGGCCTCGGCGGCGATCGTACGGGCGGACTCGACCGCGTCCGCCCAGTCCGCGGAACGGCCCTCGCCCCACCAGCCGGCCTGCTCGCGCGCGCCCGCCAGGACGGTGGCGGCCCGGCGCGGCTGGTGCGGCAGCGCCGCGTTCAGCATCGCGATCTCCGCGTCGGTGGGGCGGCGGTCGACCGGCAGCACGCCCGGGACCGTCTCCTCGCCGGTGGGCCGGAACACCAGCCCGGTCTCGAACAGCGCGAGGTCGTGCGAGCCGCGGCCGACGTTGCGGCGCAGCGCGGAGAGCAGTCCCGGCAGCAGCGTGGTGCGCAGCGCCGGCTCCTCGTCGGAGATCGGGTTGACCAGCGTGACCACGGTGCGCCGGGGGTCGTCGGCGTCCAGGCCGAACTGGTCCAGGACCGCCTCGCCGATGAACGGGTAGTTCAGGGCCTCGACGTAGCCGGCGCCGGCGAGTGCGCGGCCGACGCGGCGGTGCAGCCGGCGGCGGGGGGTGAGCCCGCGGCCGGACGGCGGGGTGGGCAGCGTGGAGGGGAGGTTCTCGTACCCCTCCAGCCGGATGACCTCCTCCGCCAGGTCGTTCGGCGCGTGCAGGTCGGGACGCCACGACGGGACGGTCACGACGAGCTCGTCCTGGCCGTGGACGTCGCAGCCGACCTCCTGCAGCCGGCGGACCACGGTCTCGCGGCCGTAGGCGACACCGGCGACCCGGTCGGGGTGGTCGGCGCGCATCGTGATGGTGCGCGGCGCGGACGGGGCGACGACCTCGGTGACTCCGGCCTCGGCGGTGCCGCCGGCCAGCAGCACCAGGAGGTCGACGGTGCGCTGGGCGGCCGCGGCGGCGGCCTGCGGGTCGACTCCGCGCTCGAAGCGCCGGGACGCCTCCGACGACAGCTTGTGGCGGCGGGCCGTGCGGGCGACGGAGACCGGGTCGAAGTGCGCGGCCTCGACGACGATCTCGGTGGTGCCGCGGACCTGGCCCGTCTCCGGGTCGGTCTCGGAGTCGGCGATCTCGGTGTTCGCCCCGCCCATCACACCGGCGAGGCCGATCGGCCCGCGGCTGTCGGTGATGACCAGGTCCTGTGCGTCCAGGACGCGCTTGACACCGTCGAGGGTGGTGAACTTCTCGCCCGCCTCGGCGCGGCGCACACCGATGGGGCCTTCGAGCCGGTTGCGGTCGTAGGCGTGCAGCGGCTGGCCGAGTTCGAGCATCACGTAGTTGGTGATGTCGACGGCGAGCGAGATCGGCCGCATGCCGGCCTTCTGCAGCCGGCGCTGCATCCAGATCGGCGAGCGGGCCTCGGGGTCGAGACCGACGACGGTCCGCGCGGTGAACCGGTCGCAGCCGTCCGGGTCGGCGATCCGCACCTGGTAGCCGTACGAGTTCGGCGCGGGGACGTCGAGCAGGGCCGGGTCGCGCAGCGGCAGCCCGTAGGCGGTGGCGGTCTCGCGGGCGACCCCGCGCATCGACAGGCAGTAGCCGCGGTCGGGGGTGACGGCGATGTCGAGGACCTCGTCGTACAGCTCCAGCAGTTCGGTGGCGTCGATGCCGACCTCGATCTCCGGCGGCAGCACGATGATGCCGTGTGCCGCTCCGCCGAGGTCGCCCATGCCGAGCTCGTCGGCGGAGCAGATCATCCCGCGGGACATCCGGCCGTACGTCTTGCGCTCGGCGATGCGGAAGTCGCCCGGCAGGACGGCGCCCGGGAGCGCCACGACGACCTTGTCGCCGACGGCGAAGTTGCGGGCGCCGCAGATGATCTCCTGCGGCTCGCCGGTCTGGTTGGACCGGCCCACGTCGACCGTGCAGAAGCGGATGGGCTTCTTGAACTCGGTCAGTTCCTCGACGGTCAGCACCCGGCCGACGACCAGCGGGCCGGTCAGGCCGGCGCCGAGCTGCTCGACGGTCTCGACCTCGAGGCCGGCCGAGATGAGTTTGGCCTGTACGTCGCGGCCGGTCTCCGTCGCCGGCAGGTCGACGTACTCCCGCAGCCAGGAAAGCGGGACCCGCATCAGATCTCCATCCCGAAGGGCCGGGTGAACCGGACGTCACCCTCGACCATGTCTCGCATGTCTTCGACGTTGTGGCGGAACATCAGCATCCGCTCGATGCCGAACCCGAAGGCGAATCCGCTGTACTTCTCCGGGTCGACGCCGCAGGCGGTGAGCACCTTCGGGTTGACCATGCCGCAGCCGCCGAGCTCGATCCAGCCCTCGCTGGAGCAGGTGCGGCAGGGCCGGTCCGGGTTGCCGACGGACTCGCCGCGGCAGACGTAGCAGACCATGTCCATCTCGGCGGACGGCTCGGTGAAGGGGAAGAAGTTGGGCCGGAGCCGGGTCTTCATGCCCTCGCCGCCGAAGAGCGCGCGGACCATGTGGTCCAGGGTGCCCTTGAGGTCGGCCATGGTGAGGCCCTCGTCCACGGCGAGCAGTTCGACCTGGTGGAACACCGGGGTGTGGGTGGCGTCCAGGTCGTCGGTGCGGTATACGCGGCCGGGGCAGATCACGTACAGCGGGGGCTCGCGGTCCAGCATCGAGCGGACCTGCACGGGCGAGGTGTGGGTGCGCAGCACCACACCGGACTCGGCCGCCTCGCCACCGGTGCCCTCGGCGCCCTTCACGAAGAAGGTGTCGTGCTCACCGCGGGCCGGGTGGTCGGCCGCGATGTTCAGCGCGTCGAAGTTCAGCCATTCGGTCTCGACCTCGGGGCCCTCGGCGACCTCGTAGCCCATGGCCGTGAAGATGTCCTCGATGCGCTCGGAGAGCGTGGTCAGCGGGTGGCGGGCGCCGGAGGGGGTGCGGTCGTACGGCAGTGTGACGTCCACCGCCTCCTCGACCAGCACCCGGGCGTCGCGCTCGGCCTCGAGTTCGGCCTGACGGGCGGCCAGGGACTTGTTCACGGCGCCGCGGGCCTGGCCCACGCGCTTGCCGGCCTCGGCCTTGGCGTGCGGGGGCAGGGCGCCGATCTCACGGTTGGCGAGCGCGAGCGGCGAGGTGGGACCGGTGTGCGCGATCTTCGCCTCGTGGAGCGCGTCGAGGTCGCCCGCGGCGGCGAAGGCGGCGAGCGCCCCGTCCCGCATGCGCTCGATCTCTTCCGGTTTCAGTGCCTCGACCTCGACTGGGTCGTACGACTTGTTGGGTGCCGACATCTCTTCCCGTGCTTCCGATGGGGTGGCTGGGGCCCCCGCTCGACGACCGAGGACGCAAAGGTGCCAAAGGACGAGTCTAGCGGGGTGACGGTACGCGAATGAGCCCGTGGGCCGCCGGTGCGCTTATCAGGTGAGATAGGCGGGCGTCCCGACGGGCAGGGTGAATCGGAACTCGGCGCCGCCGCCGGGTCCGCGGCCGACGGTGATCGTCCCGCCGTGCGCCTCGACGATGCCCTTCACGATGTACAGGCCGAGGCCGGTCCCACCGCGCTTGCTCCCCCGCCAGAAGCGGGTGAAGACGCGGCTCATCGACTCCTCGGGGATACCGGGGCCCTCGTCGCTCACGGTGACGGCCGTTCCCTTCTCGTCGTTCTCGCCGGACGTCGGCGCCACCTCGATGGTGACGGTTCCGTCGCCGTGGCGCACCGCGTTTTCGAGGAGGTTGCCGAGCACCTGGTCGATCTTGTCGGGATCCGCCCACAGCTCGGGCAGGTCGTGGTGGACGCGGACGAAGAAGCGGTCCGGGGACTGGCCGCCGGCGGTGTACGCCTGGACGTGGCGGCCGACGGCGGCGGCGAGGTCCACGGGCTGGCGCCGCACCTCCAGCCGGCCGGAGTCGATCCGCGAGATGTCGAGGAGCTCGGCGATCAGCCGGGTCACGCGGTTGGCGTCGGCGTCGACGGTCTCCAGCATCAGCCGCTTCTGGTCGTCGGTGAAGCGTTCCCACTTGGCGAGGAGGGTGGCGGTGAAGCCCTTGACGGAGGTCAGCGGGGAGCGCAGCTCGTGGGCGACGGTGGCGATCAGCTCGGCGTGGCTGCGCTCGGTGCGGCGGCGCGCCTCGGTGCCGCGGATGCTGACGACGACCCGCCGCACGGGGCCCGTGGGCACCTGGCGCACGTAGCGGGCGGAGACCAGGACCTCGCGGCCGCCGGGCAGCAGCAGATTGCGCTCGGGCTGGCCGACCCGGGTGGCGAGGCCGCCGTACGGGTCGGTGAGCGGCCACCAGCGGCGGCCCTTGAGGTCCTCCAGGGGCAGCGCGTGGTCCAGCGGACGGCCGAGGGCACGGTGAGCGGGGAGGGCCGTGATGCGCGCGGCAGCGGCGTTGAAGCAGATGATGCGGCCGTGTTCGTCGGCGACGACGAGCCCGTCGGGGAGGTCGTCCGGGTCGATGCCGATGCCGTCGGGAAGGCCGTCCGGGTCTACGCCTACGCCGATGCCGTCGGGAAGGCCGTCGGGAGGGCCGTCCGGGCCGACGCCCGCGCCCCCCTCGGCGCTCGCCGGCGCCGGGAACGCGTCCGACGGCCCGCTCGTGCCGACTGTCATCCCCGTACCCCACCTCTCGAACCGGTGCAGTGGGTCCCCGAGTCCGTCACCCTACTAGCCGGGGGTGACGGAGCGACACCCTGCGTCCCCGGGGCGGCCCGTGTCCGCGGCGCGGCGCCCTGCCCGGAGGACGGCACCGGTGCCGGTGGCGGCGTCCTGGGGGCGGCGTCGGCGGTGCCGTGGCCGAAGGCGACGGTGATGCCGTGGGCGGAGGCGCCGGCCGCGGTGGGGGCGGCGTCAGCGGGCGGGCGCGGCGGAGGCGGCGGAGGCGGCGTCAGCGGGCGGGGGCGGCGCTGCAACCGCCGGGGGAACGCTGGGCGCGTGCGGAGGCGTAGAGGCAGACGGCGGCGGCGGTGGCCAGGTTGAGGCTCTCCGCCCTGCCGTGGATCGGCACGCGTACGACGGCGTCGGCGAGCGCCCGGGTCTCCTCCGGAAGGCCCCATGCCTCGTTCCCGAAGATCCACGCGGTGGGCCCGGACATGCTCCCGGCATCGAGCTCGTCGTCCAGGTCGTCCTCCCCGGCGCCGTCGGCGGCGAGGACGCGCACCCCGGCGCCTCGCAGCCCGCTGACGGCCTGCTCGACGGGGACGCCGACCGCGACCGGGAGGTGGAACAGCGAGCCGACCGAGGCCCTGACCGACTTGGGGTTGTACAGGTCGACCGAGGCGTCGGTGAGCACGACCGCGTCGGCACCGGCCGCGTCGGCGCACCGCAGCACCGTGCCGGCGTTCCCCGGGTCGCGGACGTGCGCGAGCACCGCCACGAGCCTCGGGCCCGCGGCCAGGATCTCCTCGAACGGCGCGTCCAGGAAGCGGCAGACCCCGACGAGGCCCTGCGGCGTCACGGTCTGGGAGACCTCCGCCAGCACGGTGTCGGGGGCGTGGTGGACGCGGGCGCCGGCGGCTCGGGCGGCCTCGACGATGTCCGCGTACCGCTCGGCGGCCTCGACGGTGGTGAACAGTTCGACGAGCGTCGGCCGGCCGTCGCCGCCCCGGTGCGCGACCGCCTCGCGCACGGCCTGCGGCCCCTCGGCGAGGAACAGCCGCTCCTTGGAACGGAAGTTCCGCTTGGCGAGCCGCCGCGCGGCGACGACCCGCGGGGACCGGGGGGAGATCAGCTCGGGGGTCCCCATGGGGGCTCTCACTTCCTTGCGCCGTTCGGCGGTGGGCGGTCGGCGGTTCTCGTCGGGGTGGTGCGGGCTCGCGCGGGATCGGTCCGGAACACACTCGGACCCGCAGACCGTCGGCCTGCGGGTCCGGGCTTTGGTCCGGTGGGACGCGACCGTCAGGCCGCGGCCTTCGGGGCGTTGACGTCGCTCGGGAGCGCCTTCTGGGCGACCTCGACGAGCGCGGCGAACGCGTTGGCGTCGTTGACCGCGAGCTCGGCCAGGATCTTGCGGTCCACCTCGACGTTGGCGGCCTTCAGACCCTGGATGAAGCGGTTGTAGGTGATGCCGTTCGCGCGGGCAGCGGCGTTGATGCGCTGGATCCACAGCTGGCGGAAGTCGCCCTTGCGCTTCTTGCGGTCGTTGTAGTTGTAGACGAGGGAGTGGGTGACCTGCTCCTTCGCCTTGCGGTACAGACGAGAGCGCTGACCGCGGTAGCCGCTGGCCTGCTCGAGGATCGCCCGGCGCTTCTTGTGGGCGTTGACTGCCCGCTTGACGCGTGCCACTTGTTGACTCCTTGTAGCGGGGCCGTGGTTGTCCTCACACGGCCCGGAAACGAATTGGTCCCGGTTCTGACCGGAAGCCCCCGGTCGTACGGAGGCGGGAGGTCAATCAGATGCCGAGCATCTTCTTGATCTTGGCGGCGTCACCCGGGGCCATCTCGGCGTTGCCGGTGAGGCGACGCGTCAGCTTGGACGACTTGCGCTCGAGCAGGTGGCGCTTGCCGGCGCGCTCGCGGAGCACCTTGCCGGAGCCGGTGATCTTGAAGCGCTTCTTGGCACCGCTGTGCGTCTTGTTCTTCGGCATCGCGCCGTTCTCTCCTCGTCAGTGGCGCTTCCGTCGCCGGTCGGTGAACCGGCAGCCGAAAGCGTCAGATGTATCGGTTGATGTCCGGGACGGCCGTCCCGGAATCAGGCCTCGGCGGGCTCTTCGGGAGAGGCCCCGGCCTGGGCGGACCGGTCCCCCTGGCGCTCCGCCTTGCGGGCGGCCTGCGCCTCGCGGGCCTCGGCCATCGCCTCGGTCTTCTTCTTGTGCGGACCGAGAACCATGATCATGTTTCGGCCGTCCTGCTTCGGGTTCGACTCCACGAAACCGAGGTCCTGGACGTCCTCCGCCAGCCGCTGCAGCAGCCGGTAGCCGAGCTCCGGCCGCGACTGCTCACGACCGCGGAACATGATCGTGATCTTGACCTTGTCACCCTGCTTGAGGAACCGGACGACGTGACCCTTCTTGGTGTCGTAGTCGTGCGGGTCGATCTTCGGCCGGAGCTTCATCTCCTTGATGACCGTGTGCGCCTGGTTCTTGCGCGCCTCACGGGCCTTCATGGCCGACTCGTACTTGAACTTCCCGTAGTCCATGAGCTTGCAGACCGGCGGACGGGCGTTGGCCGCCACCTCGACGAGGTCGAGGTCGTACTCCTGCGCAAGCTCCAGGGCCTTGGCAAGCGGGACAATCCCGACCTGCTCGCCGCTGGGACCGACAAGTCGCACCTCGGGAACGCGAATCCGGTCGTTGATGCGGGGCTCGGCGCTGATGGATCCTCCTCGGTAGCACCACACGGCGGTCTGGCGGACAGCCGCGTAACGTCTGTTTCTGTATGGGACCAACCGCACCGGTGCAAGAAAAATGCCCCGACGGGACACAGGCGGGGCTCCTCGCGATACCGGAGCACCGCCGCGTCGGCCGCGGGGCGCGTCTCGGACGGCTCCATCGTCCGTACGGAACGATGGTCGCCGTCTGACCGGTGACCCGCCGCCCCTGAAGGCGGCCAGGTGGGAGATCGGAGCCTCCACTTGTGGGTCGGGCACGTCGGTGTCCGACCGGTCGTTACACAAGGTTAGCAGCTCCGGCCCGAAGGGGCGAACCGGGCTGCGGGCGGGCCGCCCGGCGGGTGCGCGGTGCCGGTCCCCGTACCGGGCCCGGGATCTACCGGGCCGGCGGCACCGTACCGGGCCCGCGGCGACGGCACCGGGACCGTGGTGCGGTGTACCGGGCCCGCGGCGGCACGTGGCAGGGACGGCCGGCGCGGCCGGCGCGGCTCAGTCAGCCGTACACCGGGCCGGTGTACTTCTCACCCGGGCCCTGGCCCGGCTCGTCGGGGACGACCGAGGCCTCGCGGAAGGCCAGCTGGAGGGACTTCAGCCCGTCCCGCAGCGGGGCCGCGTGGAAGGAGCTGATCTCCGTGACACCCGCGTCCAGGAGACCGGCGAGCGCGTGGACCAGCTTCCTGGCCTCGTCCAGGTCCTTGTGCTCGTCGCCGTCCTCGGTGAGTCCCAGCTTCACCGCGGCGGCGCTCATCAGGTTCACCGCGACCGTGACGATCACCTCGACGGCGGGGACCTCCGCGATGTCGCGGGCCATGGCGGCGAAGTCGGGAGCCGGCTCGCCCGCGGGCTGCTCGGGGGTGGGGGTCGCGTCACTCATGGGGCACACGATATGCGGTGCCCTCGGCCCCGTACGTACAGGGGTTCTCCCGGGGTTCTCCCGGCGTTCCCGGGGTTCTCCCGGCACTGCGGCCGGTCACGCCGGACCGCCATCCCCTCCTCAGCCCCGTACGTAGAGGGGCTCTCCGGGCGGCACCGCCGACACGGGCAGCAGGGCGAGGTCGAGTCCGCGCACCAGCCGGGCCCTGAGCGTCTCGTCCGCCGCCAGGGCGCGGGCGACACGCTGAGCGGCTCCCGCGGGGGGCGCGCCCCGGTCGAGGACGAGGGCCAGGGTGCCGTCGGCGTCACCGGGGCCGAGATGGGCGCGGAGCACCGCAGGTTCGGCGGCCACCACGGCCCGGACCGCCGCGGTGACGGACGGGTCGGCCAGCGGGTCGGTGCTCGTGCGGCCCTCCGCGAGGGCCAGCAGCGCCGCGCCGGTCAGCTCGTACGGCACCGGCCCGGCGAGGTCCAGGACCACGGTGTCGGCCTTCTCGTGGGCGGCGGCCTGGAGGGCCTGGTGCAGGGGCACGGCGACGGGCCTCGCCTGCGGATCCCACCGGGCGAGCGAAGCGGTCGACGTGAACGCGGGCAGCGCGCGGCGGCCGCCCGCCGTCAGCGTGGGCACCGCCATGTCGCTGGTCTTCTCGCGGCGCAGGCCCTTCTCGTCCACCTCGGCCTCGCCGAGCACGGCGACGACGGGCACGAGGAGCCGGGCGCCCCTGAGCGCCTCCAGCACGGGGCGCTCCGCGCTCCGGTCCTGCGCCCAGGCGGCGAGTGCCGCGGCCAGCGCCGGGTCGGCGGTGCCGTCGTCGTCGGAGTAGCCGGAGTCGGGGATGTTCTTGAGCGCCACGCGACGAGCCTAGTTCGTCGGCGGCGGCGCCCGGGGCGCGGGGGCGCGAAGAGGCACGGGAAGGCACGGGAAGGCACGGGAAGGCACGGAGAGGCGCGCAGAGGCGGCACGGACGGGAGCCGAGAGGGGCTTGGGGGCACAGAGAGGAGCCGAGGGGCACGGCCGGGCCGGGCGGATCACCTCCGGCGGCGGAGCACCCCCCGGGCGGAAGCGGCGCACTTCCGGCCGCACCGGGTCACGCCCGGCGACGGGGTCACGTCCGGCGGAACCGGATCACCTCCGGCCGCACCGGATCACGCCCGGCCGCGCCGGATCACGCTCGGCGGGACGGGGTCACGTCCGGCGGCCGCCGCGCCACAGCACCGCCGCCGCGGCCAGCAGCAGCGCGCCGAGGCCGCCGGTGACCGGGGCGAGCCATCCGCCGCCCGACTCCGCCGAGGCGCCGTCCGGGCCGGTGCCGAAGTACCGCTCGCGATGGCCCTGGAGGGACGCGGTCTTCGGGTCGGTGTCGCCCGGGACCGGCTTGCCGCCCTGCTCGATCGCGGCGGCCGGGTCGACGATGCCGTACCCCGTGGAGTCGTCGCGTCCGCTCTTCGGGCCGCCGCGGGCGGTGGCGGCGAGGAGCCGCTTGATCTGGGCGGGGGTGAGCCGGGGGTGCGCGGCCCGGACGAGTGCGGCGGCGCCGGAGACGAAGGCGGACGCCGCGCTGGTGCCCCAGCCCTCGTAGTACCTGCGGTCGGGGTCGGCGATGACGACGTCGACGCCCGGCGCGCTGACGGTGGCGTACCAGCGCCGGGTGGAGAAGGAGGCGTGGGTGCCATAGCGGTCTACGGCCGCGACGGCGATGACACCGGGGTAGGCCGCCGGGTACGAGATGTGGTCGCCCTTCTCGCCCCCGTTGCCCGCCGAGGCGACGACGACCGCGCCCTTGGCGAGGGCGTACTGGACGGCTGCGTCCTCGCCTGCGTCCGGGTGCGCGGACTCGCTGTCGTCACCGAGGGAGAGGTTGATGACGTCGGCACCGTTGTCGGCGGCCCAGCGGATGCCCTGGGCGAGTGCGGTGCCGCGGGTCTTGCGGGCCTTGGCGCGGGCGGGATCGGCACCTTCGAGGATCACCCGCACGGGGAGGATCCTGGCCTCGGGTGCGATGCCCAGCACTCCCTCATCACGGCCGGGGCCATGGCCGTGACCCGCGATGATCCCGGCCATCGCGGTGCCGTGCCGGGCCCACGCGCGGTCGCCGCGCTTCGCCCCGAACCCGATGAGGTCCTTGGTGGGGAGGACGCTGCCCACCAGGTCCGGATGGCTGTCGTCGACGCCGGTGTCGAGCACCGCGACGGTGATGCCCGCGCCCTTGGTCGTGCGCCACGCCTCCTCGGTGTGCAGGGCTTCCAGGGCCCACTGCCGGACCCGGATGCCGTCGGCCTGCGCGGGTGCGGCGGAGACGAGCGAGAAGGCGACGGCCGCGGCGACGGCCCCCAGGAGCCGCCCGGGCCTGGCGCGGTTGCGGAGGCGTGCTGCCGTCATTCGGGGCGCTCCCGTGTGGTGGCGGACTCGCGCAGGGCGCGCTCGATGCGGTCCGCGATTCCCTTGGCCTCGTGGCCGAGGCCGGCCTGGGCGGCGGCGGACGTACCGCCGGGCACGGTGGCCTCGGCGGCCGGCACGGGGTCGGCCACGGGGCGGCCGTCGGCGAACCCGGAGACGGCGAAGACCACGACGGGCGCGTCGGTGAGCACGCTGATGGTCCAGCTGGCCCGCTGGCGGTCGCCGAAGCGCGCGGCGACGGTGCCGGTGACCGGGTAGGTGCGGGGCATCAGGTCGGCCCGTTCGTCCAGGTCCTCCCGGGAGAACCTGGAGTGCAGGGCCGCCATGGCGTCCCGGTCGGCCTCGGTGACGACCATGCCGACGGTCGTGACGCCGGAGGTGGTGGCGTCGGTGTAGGTGGCGCGGAGCACGCGCAGGCAGCCGACCGGCCGGAGGGCCTTCAGCAGCAGCGGGTCGAACGCCCCGGTGCACGGGCCGTCGGGCGCGACAGCGACGCGGGTCCACACCCGGTCCGCGCCGCCGGGTCCCGCTCCGTCGCCCTTGATCGTCCGCGGGAAGAGCGTGTCGACGGGGACGCTGTGCCAGAGCGTGCGTACGTCGGCGTAGCGGGGCTGGGTGGCGGGCGACGCGGCCGGATCGTCCACGAGCCAGCTCCCGGTGACCGCTCCGCCGATCAGCCCCAGGCCGAGTACGACGCAGGCGAGGGCGGCCACGGCCCTTGCGGGACGCCGGTCCCGGACCGGGCGCAGCCGGGTGGTGATCTCGGCGGGGGTCTCGGGGAAGGCGCCGGGGTGGGGTGGTGGCGGCGCCGCGTGCGTCATCCAGGGCCACGGGCTGCCCGGGGTGCCCGGGGTGTTCGTGGGACCGGTTTCGGGCCCGCCCGCGGACGCCCCCGGAGCGGAGGGCTGAGCGGGTACGGGTGCCCTGGGCACGGGGGGCGCCGCGGCAGCAGGGAGGGTCCCGGGCGCGGTCGCCGTCATCGGGGCCGGAGGCGCTGGGGGTACGGAAGGCGTTGGGCGTACCGGAGGCGCCGGGGGTACCGGAGACGCTCCGGGTGCGGCGGGCGCCCCGGCGAAGCGTGGCGGTACCAGGGGGCGCGGGGGTATCTCCTCGGCGAGG
Source organism: Streptomyces tirandamycinicus (assembly GCF_003097515.1). Lineage (NCBI taxonomy): Bacteria > Bacillati > Actinomycetota > Actinomycetes > Kitasatosporales > Streptomycetaceae > Streptomyces > Streptomyces tirandamycinicus. The sequence goes on from NZ_CP029188.1 coordinate 470,539, forward strand.
CGGCGTACGGGAGCGCCGGGGCGCCGGCCGTCGCCGGGGGGCGGCGGCACGGACCGGCCCGGGGCATGGGGCGCGGGTGCGGCGGGTGCAGCGGGTGCACCGGGTGGCACCGGTGCGTGGGGTGCACCGGGGGCGTCGGGCTCGGCGGTCACGCCCGCCCGGAAACCCGGCGAGGTCCGCCTGCCCGGCGAGGACGGCGTGCCCGGGACGGACGCGGGGGCGGAGGCGGACCCGGGGGCGGATACCCGCTCGGGGGCCGGAACGGACTCGGGGGCCGAGACTGCGCGCGTGCCCGGGACGGAGTGCGGCGTCGGGGCGGAGTGCGGTATCGGGGCGGGCGACGGTGTCGGGCCGGGCGGCGGGCCCGAGCGCGCGGCCGGTGCGCCCGGGAGCGCGCCGCGGGGCGCGGGTGAATCCGCACCGCTGCCTACAGCCGGACCGGCGGGGGGCGGGTACGGCCGGCCATTGGCACCGTCCGGGAGCGCGCCGCGGGGCGCGGGAGCGCTCGGGCGGCTCGCCCCGGCCCGAGGGGCGGGCGACGGCTGCGGGAGGGCGGGTTGCCGGCCGGGAGCCGGGCCGGTCGAGCCGGGTGCGTTGCCGAACGGGTCCCTCCCGGCACCGGCCGGGCCGCTCCCCGCCCGGGCGCCGGGCGCCGGGACCGCATGGCCCGTGGTGACGGCCGGGCGGGACCCCGGCCCCGGGGCTGAAGCGGCGTCAGAGGGTGCGGTGCGAGGGCGGGGGGCCGGGGAGGCGGAGCCGGCGCGGGGGTCCGGGGTGGAGTCCGTGATCGGGCGGAGACGGGTCGTCGTCTCGGTGGAGGCGGGCGGCTGGTTCGGCGGGACGTGGGGCGGGCGGGACGGGACGCGTGGGCGCTGCGCCTCGGTGCTCATCCGCCCCCCGTTTCCTGGTGCCCGTACCGCCGCCGCATCGCCTTTCGGGGCAGGCCCGTTCGTCGTCGCGGCCCCTCACTCTACGGGCTTGAGCACGCCGGAAGGGAACGGGACCGCGCCCCCGGGGGATCTGCGCAGAAGGTCCCCCTACCCTCGGGTAGACCGGTCTGGCAAGCTCTGCGCATGACTCCCCGTGCCGCTCTCAGGACCCGGTACGACCGGGCCACCGCGCACCTCGACGCACCCCTGGCCGTCGTGGACCTGGAGGCGTTCGACGCCAACGCGGCGGATCTGGTCAGGCGGGCCGGCGGGAAACCGGTCCGGGTGGCCAGCAAGTCGGTGCGGTGCCGGGCGCTGCTGGAGCGGGTACTGGCGAAGGACGGGTTCGCGGGGATCATGTCCTACACGCTGGAGGAGTCGATCTGGCTCACCCGGGCGGGTTTCGGCGATGTGCTCCTGGCGTATCCGTCCGCCGACCGCGCCGGTTTCGCCGAACTGGCGGGCGACGCCAAGCTCTCGTCCGCCGTGACGGTCATGGTCGACGACCCCGCGCAGCTCGACCTGATCGACCGGGCCCGGGGCGGCGGCGCGGAGGAGATCCGGGTCTGCCTGGAACTGGACACCTCGCTCCGTCTGCTGGGCGGCCGGATCCGTTTCGGTGCTCGCCGCTCACCCCTGCGCTCACCCGAGGACCTCGCCGAGCTCGCCCGCGCGATCGTCGCCAGGCCCGGCTTCCGGGTCGTGGGGCTGATGGCGTACGAGGGGCATGTCGCGGGAGTGGGTGACGCGGTCCCGGGCAGTCCGCTGCGCTCTCGTGCGGTCCGCCTGATGCAGTCCGCGGCCCGGCGCGAACTCGCCCTGCGGCGAGCGGCCGTGGTACGCGCGGTGCGGGCGGTGGCGCCGGATCTGGAGTTCGTGAACGGCGGCGGCACCGGCAGTGTGCAGCACACCGCGGCGGAGGACGCGGTCACGGAGGTCGCCGCGGGCTCCGGACTGTTCCTGCCGAGGCTGTTCGACAACTACACGTCGTTCAGCGGGCGGCCCGCCGCGCTGTTCGCCCAGCCCGTCGTGCGGCGGCCGGGCGTCGGTGTGGTGACGGTGCTCGGCGGCGGCTATCCCGCCTCGGGCGCGGCCGGGCGGGACCGGCTGCCGGTGCCGTACCTGCCGGAGGGGCTGCGCTACGACCCGATGGAGGGACCGGGCGAGGTGCAGACGCCTCTGCTGGGGCCGCCGGCGGACGACCTGCTCATCGGCGACAAGGTGTGGTTCCGGCACGCGAAGGCCGGGGAGTTGTGCGAGCGCTTCCCCTCGCTGCACCTGGTCGAGGACGGCCGGGTGACGGCCACCGTGCCGACGTACCGGGGCGAGGGCCGTACGTTCCTCTGAGCCGCCGGTGACGGGGACGGCTCGGCCGGTGACCGCCCCGGCCACGGGAACCGCCCCGCCGGTGAGCCCGCCGCGCCGGGGTCCCGGGGCCGCCGGACGGGGCGCGCGGGCGGTCGGCCGGAGGCGCGGCCGCACTGCCCGGTCCGGCCCCGGGAGCCCCTGTGCCCCGGCGCCCCGGCCGCCCGGAACCCGCACCCCCAGGGGACCGGCCCGTCCGGGGACCCGCCCGTCCGGGGACCAGCGGGGCGTCGTGTGCCCCGGCCGTTCCTCCGCGCGGCGGGGCAGCGGCCTACACGGGGGTGACGTACGCGCCCGAGATGCCGCCGTCCACGAGGAAGTCGGTGGCGTTGACGAAGGACGAGTCGTCGCTGGCGAGGAACGCCACGGCCGCGGCGATCTCCTCCGCGTCGGCGAACCGGCCGACGGGGATGTGCACCAGCCGGCGGGCCGCCCGCTCGGGGTCCTTGGCGAACAGTTCCTGCAGCAGCGGGGTGTTGACCGGGCCGGGGCACAGCGCGTTGACCCTGATGCCCTCGCGGGCGAACTGCACGCCCAGCTCGCGGGACATGGCGAGGACGCCGCCCTTGCTCGCGGTGTACGAGATCTGCGAGGTCGCGGCGCCCATCCGGGCCACGAACGAGGCCGTGTTGATGATGGAGCCCCGGCCCTGCCGGCGCATGTAGGGGATGGCGGCCTTGCAGCACAGGAACACGGAGGTGAGGTTGACCTCCTGGACCCGCTTCCAGGCGTCCAGGCCCGTCTCCAGGATGGAGTCGTCGTCGGGGGGCGAGATGCCGGCGTTGTTGAAGGCGATGTCGACGCTGCCGTACGTGTCGAAGGCGGTCCGGAACAGCGCCTCCACCTGCTCGGCGTCGGTCACGTCCACCTTCACGAAGGTCCCGCCGACCTCCTCGGCCGCGGACTTGCCGGCGGTCTCGTCGACGTCACCGCAGACGACATTGGCCCCTTCGGAGGCCAGGCGGCGCGCGGTGGCCAGTCCGATGCCGCTCCCGGCACCGGTGATGACGGCGGTGCGGCCGACGAGCCGGCGGCAGACGGGGGTGTCGTTGTGGGCAGTGCTCATGGGATCTCAGGCCTCCGTGCTGATGAAGACGTTCTTGGTCTCGGTGAAAGCGGTGAGGGCGTCGGGGCCGAGTTCCCGGCCGAGGCCGGACTGCCCGTATCCGCCGAAGGGGGTCCAGTAGCGGACGCTGGAGTGGGAGTTGACGGACAGGTTGCCCGCGGCGACCGCGCCGGAGACCCGCAGGGCCCGGCCCACGTCACGGGTCCAGACGGAGCCGGAGAGCCCGTACTCGGTCGCGTTGGCGAGGCGTACGGCGTCGTCCTCGTCGTCGAAGGGCAGCACGACGGCGACCGGCCCGAAGACCTCCTCGGTGGCGACGGGGGCCTCGGGCGCGACGCCGGTGACGAGGGTGGGCGGGAACCAGAAGCCCGGACCCGCGGGCGCGCTGCCCCGCACCGTCGCGAGGTCGTCGGTGACGTACGACCGGACGCGGTCGAGCTGGGCGCGCGAGATGAGCGGGCCCATCTGCGTGGCCTCGTCCGCGGGGTCGCCGACCACGACCGACTTCAGCGCGGGGGCGAGGCGGTCGAGGAAGTCGTCGTACACGGGGCGCTGCACCAGGATGCGGGTGCGGGCGCAGCAGTCCTGTCCGCTGTTGTCCAGGAAGGCCATCGGTGCCGCGGCGGCGGCGGCCTCGATGTCGGCGTCGGCGAACACGATGTTGGGGCTCTTGCCGCCGAGTTCGAGGGTCACGCGCTTCACACGCTCGGCGCAGAGCGCCATGATCTGCTTGCCGACCCGGGTGGATCCGGTGAAGACGATCTTGGCGACGCCGGGGTGGCGCACCAGCGCGTCGCCCGCCACCGCGCCGTGGCCGGGCAGCACCTGGAAGAGGTGCTCGGGGAGGCCCGCCTCCAGGGCCAGTTCGGCCAGTCGCAGCGCGGTCAGCGGGGTGGTCTCGGCGGGCTTGAGGAGGACGGCGTTGCCGGCGGCGAGCGCGGGCGCGGTGCCCCAGGCGGCGATCGGCATGGGGAAGTTCCAGGGGGCGATGACCCCCACCACGCCGAGCGGTTCGAGGATGGTCAGGTTGATGCCGCCGGAGACGGGTATCTGGCGGCCGGTGAGGCGTTCCACTCCCCCGGCGGAGTAGTCGAGGAGGTCGCGGACGTTGCCGGCCTCCCAGCGGGCGTTGCCGAGGGTGTGCCCGGCCTCCCGGACCTCGAGCAGGGCGAGTTCCTCGATGTGGTCGTCCACGGCGGCCGCGAAGCGGCGCAGCAGCCTGGCCCGGTCGGCGGGGGCAGCGGCCGCCCAGGCCCGCTGGGCGCGCGCCGCGCGGCGCACGGCGGCGTCGACGTCGGCGGCGTCCGCGCCGGGGACGGTGGCGATGACTTCCTCGGTGGCCGGGTTGAGCACATCGAGTGCGTACGGTTGCGACACGGGGTGCCTCACATGCGTTCGAAGGAGCGGCGGAGCTCCCAGTCGGTGACCGCGGCGTCGAACGCGTCGAGTTCGACCCGCGCCATGTTGCGGTAGTGGGCGACGACCTCGTCCCCGAAGGCGGCCTTGGCGATGGGGCTGTTCTCCCAGAGTTCGGCGGCCTCGCGGAGGGTGGTCGGGACGTGCTCGTAGCCGGCGCTGTAGGCGTTGCCGGCGCAGGCCTCTGGCAGCTCCAGCTTCTGCTCGATCCCGTACAGGCCGGCGGCGACCAGTGCGGCGACGGCGAGATGGGGGTTGACGTCGCCGCCGGGCAGCCGGTTCTCGAAGCGCGTCGAGCGGCCGTGGCCGACGACGCGCAGCGCGCAGGTCCGGTTGTCGTGGCCCCAGGCGACGGCGGTCGGGGCGAAGGAACCGGGCTGGAACCGCTTGTAGGAGTTGATGTTCGGCGCGTACAGCAGGGAGAAGTCGCGCAGGGCGGCGAGCTGCCCGGCGAGGAAGTGCCGCATGATGTCCGACATGCCGTCCGGTCCGTCACCCGCCATGGCGTTGCGTCCGTCGGCATCGGTGAGCGAGAGGTGGATGTGGCAGGAGTTGCCCTCGCGCTCGTTGTACTTGGCCATGAAGGTGATGGAGACGCCTTCCTGCGCGGCGATCTCCTTGGTGCCGGTCTTGTAGATCGCGTGCTGGTCGCAGGTGACGAGGGCCTCGTCGTAGCGGAACACGATCTCGTGCTGGCCGGGGTTGCACTCGCCCTTGGCCGACTCGACGGTCAGCCCGGCGGCGGCCATCTCGTTGCGGATCCGGCGCAGCAGGGGCTCGATGCGGCCGGTGCCGAGGACCGAGTAGTCGATGTTGTACTGGTTGGCCGGGGTCAGGCCCCGGTAGCCGCGGTCCCAGGCCTGCTCGTAGGTGTCCTTGAAGACGATGAACTCCAGCTCGGTGCCGACCTGCGCGGTCCAGCCGTACTCGGCCAGGCGCTCCAGCTGGCGGCGCAGGATCTGGCGGGGAGCGGCGACGACCGGGGTGCCGTCGTTCCACGCCAGGTCGGCGATGAGCATGGCCGTGCCCTCGTTCCACGGGACACGGCGCAGGGTGGCCAGGTCGGGGTGCATGGCGAAGTCGCCGTAGCCACGCTCCCACGAGGACATCGCGTAGCCGTCCACGGTGTTCATCTCGGTGTCGACGGCGAGCAGGTAGTTGCAGCCCTCCGTACCGTGCTCCAGGACCTCGTCGAGGAAGAACCGGGCGGCGAACCGCTTGCCCTGGAGCCTGCCCTGCATGTCGGGGAAGGCCAGGACTACGGTGTCGATCTCACCGCTCGCGACGAGGGCTCCGAGCTCCTCGACGGTCAGCGGGGGTGTGCGGTCTGCCACGGGATTGCGCCTCCTAAGGTCAGCCGGGAGCCATAAGGTATTGCCGAAGACCATTGCTTGGGAAGGGGAAACCGCAACGTGGCGGAGAAGAGCGAGTCCGGGGACCGGCTCACGTCCGTGCTGCGACCGGTGCGCGGGGGCAACGGCTTCGAGGAGGCCCTGGAACAGATCCTGCAGGTCGTAAGGCTGGGACTGGTGCCCGGCGGCGAGCGGCTGCCCGCGGAACGGGAACTCGCCGAGCGCATGGGCATCAGCCGGGTCACCCTGCGCGAGGTGCTCAAGGTCCTCCAGGAGGAGGGCCTGGTGGAGAGCCGCCGCGGCCGCTACGGCGGAACCTTCGTCCGGCACCGCCCGCACACCGAGGGCGAGGACGAGCTGCGCCGCCGGATCGCGGCCGTCGACGTCGAGGACACCCTGCGCTTCCGGGAGGTGCTGGAGGTCGGCGCTGCGGGGCTGTGCGCGGCGCACGGGCTCTCCGACGAGGGCGCGGGGCGGCTGCGCACGGCGCTGACGGCCACGCACGACGCGCCCCTCGGCGCCTACCGGCGGTGCGACACGCTCTTCCACCTCACGCTCGCCGAACTGTCCGGCTCCCCCACCCTGACCACGCAGTACGCGGCGGTCCGGGCGGCCGTGAACGATCTGCTCGACTGCATCCCGCTGCTGGTGCGCAATCTGGAGCACTCCCAGCAGCAGCACGTCGCGCTGGTGGACGCGGTCCTGGCGGGCGACGCGGACACGGCGCGCGAGGTGATGCGCGAGCACTGCGAGGGGACGGCGGCCCTGCTGCGCGGCTTCCTCGCCTGAGGGGATCCGCCCGGCGGGAGGGGGCTGACGGGCGGGAGGGGGCTGACGGGCGGGAGGGGCCGCCTCGGGGGGAGAGGCTGCGGCGCGGCAGGACCCGCGTCGCGGGGAGAGGCTGCGGGCGGGAGAGGCTGCGGGCGGCGCGGGCAGGGATACAGGCATCCGGGAACCGCGGGCGACGCCGGCGGGAGTGAGGGTGTCCCGGCGGCCGCCGCACGCCGCCGGAAGCCGGGACGCGTCGCCGGAGCGCCGCAAGCCGGGCCGCGCACTCCGCACCGCCGCGAGCCGGCCGCCGTAATCCGAAAGTAACGCACGGGTCTTGCGCTACCCCCACGGTCACCGCAAAGGTATGGCTCCATTCCATTGGGCCCGACGCGGGAGCTCTGCCATGACGCTGGAAGACACCGACACCACCGGGAGCGGCAACACCCCACCGGACGACTACCTCGAACGCCGGACCCTGCGCCGGGGGAGCGCGGGCTGGCTGCTGCTCACCGGGCTCGGCGTCGCCTACGTCGTCTCCGGCGACTTCTCCGGCTGGAACATCGGCCTGTCCAAGGGCGGCTTCGGCGGACTCGCCGCCGCCACCGTGCTGATGGGCGTGATGTACGCCTGTCTCGTCTTCGCGCTCGCCGAGCTGTCGGCCATCCTGCCGACCGCCGGCGGCGGCTACGGGTTCGCCCGCCGGGCACTGGGCACCTGGGGCGGCTTCCTCACCGGTACGGCCATCCTCATCGAGTACATCCTCGCCCCCGCCGCCATTTCGATCTTCATCGGTGACTACGTCGAATCGCTCGGGCTCTTCGGGCTGGAATCCGGCTGGCCCGTGTACCTCGCCTGCTTCGCGGTATTCATCGGCATCCATCTGTGGGGCGTGGGCGAGGCCCTGCGGTTCAGCCTCGTCGTCACCGCGATCGCGGTCGCCGCGCTGCTGATCTTCGCCGTGGGCGCGTTCACCGACTTCCAGGTGAGCGGGCTGGACGACATCCCGGTCGACGAGAGCGCGCTGGGTGCCAGCTCGTGGCTGCCGTTCGGACTGCTCGGCATCTGGGCCGCCTTCCCGTTCGGCATGTGGTTCTTCCTCGGTGTCGAGGGGGTGCCGCTCGCCGCGGAGGAGGCCAAGGACCCGGTCCGGTCCATGCCGAAGGCCCTCGCGCTGTCCATGTCGATCCTGGTACTGCTCGCCCTGATCACGTTCTTCGCCGCCACGGGCGCCCGCGGCTCGGCCGCGATCCAGGAGGCGGGCAACCCGCTGGTGGTGGCGCTCCAGGGCGACGGCGACCCGACCGCACTGAGCCGCTTCGTCAACTACGCCGGACTCGCCGGCCTGGTCGCCTCGTTCTTCTCACTGATCTACGCCGGTTCGCGCCAGCTGTTCGCCCTCTCCAGGGCGGGCTACCTGCCCCGCTTCCTGTCGCTGACGAGCCGCCGCAAGTCGCCGTACCTGGGGCTGCTGATCCCCGGCGCGATCGGCTTCGCACTGGCCGCGGGCACCGGGGACGGGGCGCGGATGCTGAACATCGCCGTCTTCGGCGCCACGATCAGCTACGCGCTGATGGCGCTGTCCCACATCGTGCTGCGCCGTCGCGAGCCGGACCTGCCGCGTCCGTACCGCACCCCCGGCGGCGTGCTGACCTCGTCCGTCGCCTTCACCCTCGCACTGTCCGCGCTGGTGGCGACCTTCCTGGTGGACCGGGACGCCGCGTTCATCGCGCTCGCCGTGTACGGGGTCGCCCTCGCGTACTTCGCCTTCTACAGTCGGCACCGTCTGGTCGCCCGCGCCCCGGAGGAGGAGTTCGCGGCCCTCGCCGCGGCCGAGGCGGAGCTGGCCCGCGACTGACGGACGGTCCGGCCTCCGGGTGCGGGGACCCGGAGGCCGGACGACAGACGCCGGAGACCGGAGACCGGACGACAGGTGCCGGACGCCGGACGGCAGATGACAGATGACAGATGACAAATGACAAATGACAAATGACAAAAGCCGTACACCCTACGCCGGACCATGGACGACCGGTGCCGCCCATCCGGCACCGGCGATCGGAGCCGCACCCCCCGGGGCCGGGAACGCCGCACACCACCAGGCACCCGCCACCCGCACACCACGACCGGAGGACCCACGACCGTGACCCAGCCGCTCATCGGCGTCAGCACCTATCTGGAGGACGCCTCGTGGGGCGTGTGGCGACTGCCCGCCGCGCTGCTGCCCGCCGGCTATCCGCGCCTCGTCCAGTCGGCCGGCGGCATCGCCGCGATGCTGCCGCCGGACGAACCCGGCCGGGCCGCGGCGGCCGTGGCCCGGCTCGACGGGCTGGTCGTCGCGGGCGGGCCCGACGTCGAGCCCGTGCGGTACGGGGCCCACCCGGATCCGCGTACCGGACCGCCGGCCCGGGAGCGGGACGCCTGGGAGCTCGCCCTGATCCGCGCGGCGCTCGACACCGGCACCCCGCTGCTGGGGATCTGCCGGGGCATGCAGCTGCTGAACGTCGCCCTCGGCGGCACGCTCGTCCAGCACCTCGACGGGCACGTGGACGCCGTCGGGGTCTTCGGCCGGCACGCCGTGACGCCCGTCGCGGGCACCCGGTACGCCTCGCTGGTGCCGGAAGAATCGTCGGTCCCGACATACCACCACCAGTCCGTGGACCGACTCGGCGCCGGTCTCGTCGTCTCCGCGCACGCGCACGACGGCACCGTGGAGGCCGTCGAGCTCCCGGACCCCTCCTGGGTGCTCGGAGTGCAGTGGCACCCGGAGATGGCCGAGGACACCCGTGTCATGGCGGGTCTCGTGCGCGCCGCCTCCTGATCGAAGGCGCGCCGCGCTCCCTGCGGCGAACCGCCGAACCCGTACGGCGAACCGCCGAAAGCGGTCCGCGGGCCGAGGGACGTCCCGGCCCGCCCCTCAGCCCGCGGACCGCGTCAGCGACAGCAGGTCGCGGGCCGGGCCCGTCGGACGGTGGCCGTGCGGCCAGACCGCGCGGAGGTCGCGGCGGAGGCGGACCCCCTCGACGGGGATGCGGACGAGGCGGCGGGACGCCAGCTCCTCCGTCACCGCCAGTTCGCTGAGGACCGCGGGACCCGCACCACTCACCGCGGCGGCCTTCACCGCGGTGGTGGAGGCGAGTTCGAGCAGGGGCTCGGCCAGACCGCCGTGGGCGGCGAGCGCCGAGTCGAGCACCTGCCGGGTGCCGGAGCCCCGCTCGCGCAGCACCAGCGGGGCGGCGGCGAGCTTCTCGGGCGGCAGCGGAGAGCGCCGGCGCGTCCACTCGTGCCCAGGCGCCGCGACGACGACGAGCCGGTCGTGCCCGACGACCGCGCCGTCGAGTCCTTCCGGCACGGCGAGGCCCTCGACGAAGCCGAGATCCGCCTCGCCCCGCAGCAGGCGCTCGGCGACCGCCGCCGAGTTGCCCGCGAGCAGGGACACCGCGGTGCCCGGGCGCTGCTGGCGGAGTGCGATCAGCCAGCCGGGGAGCAGGTACTCGGCGATGGTCATGCTGGCGGCGACCCTCAGCCGGGAGTCGCGCCGGTCCCGCAGCGCCTGCGCCCCGGCGTCGAAGGCCTCGGCCGCCTCCACGATCCGCCGCGCCCAGTCCGTGACCAGCGCCCCCGCGTCGGTCAGCCGGGAGCCACGCGGCGAGCGGTCCACCAGCGCGACGCCCAACTGCCGCTCCATGGAGCGGATCCGGCTGCTCGCCGCGGGCTGGGTCACACCGAGTTCCCGGGCGGCGCGCCCGAGGCTCCCGTGACGGGCCACCGCGAGCAGCAGTTCCAGCGCGGCAAGGTCGGGCACCCGGTGGGCCACCGGCCCGCGTTCCCCATCGCTCATAAAGCCAGCTTATGGGGCCATAGCGAGGGTGTGCCTGGTGGGGCGCCGATCGGGGCCGGACAGTGGGGCCATGGTCACCGCCGCCCATCCCCGCTCCGCCTCCCGCTCCGCTTCCCGCTGCGCGCCCTCCGGTCCGCTCCGCCGCGTCACCCCCGTTCCGCGGCTGCGCCGTCTCGGACCGAACTGGTACTCCGCCGTGATGGGCACGGCATCGGTGGCCATCGCGGGTGCGTCGCTGCCGGCGTCCACGATCGCGGTGGCCCCCGCTGCTCCGGCGGCTCCCGTGACTGCGGCTTCCGTGACTGCGGCTTCCGTGACTGCGGCTCCGGTGACTGCGGCTCCCGTGGCTGCGGCTCCCGTCACCGCGGTGTCTCCGGTGGCTCTGCCCGCTCCGGCGGGACTGCAGGACGTACTGGAGGCGGTGTGGGTGCTGTCCGCGCTGGCCCTCGCGGCCCTGCTCGCCGCGCGCGCCGCGCACTGGGTCCGGCACCGCGACCAGGCGCGCGCCGACCTCCTGGACCCGGCGGTCGCCCCGTTCCAGGGCTGCATGGCGATGGCGCTCCTCGCCGTCGGCATCGGCTCGCTCACGGTCGGCGGCGGTGTGATCGGCGAGCACGCGGCGGTCGTGACGGCGTGGGTGCTGTTCGCCGCGGGCACCGCGGCGGGGCTCACCGCCGCGCTGGCGGTCCCGTACCTGCTGCTGACCCGGCGCCGGGTCACGGCGGGGGACGCGTCCCCGGTGTGGCTGCTGCCCGTGGTGGCCCCGATGGTGGCGGCGACACTGGGCGCGATGCTCGTGGGCCGGGTGCCCGCCGGAGGGTGGCGCAGGACCGCGCTGCTGGGCTGCTACGGGCTGTTCGTCCTGAGCCTGGTCGCCGTGCTCGCCGTCCTGCCGCTGGTGACGGCGCGGCTCCTCCGCGAGGGCCCTCCGCCGCTCGCCCTGACGCCGGCCCTGTTCCTGGTGCTCGGGCCCCTGGGCCAGTCGACCACCGCCGTGCACCGGCTGGCGGACGCGGCTCCCTCGGCGGTCGGAGGGGCGGACGCGGCGGCCCTCGGGTCCTTCGCGACCGCCTACGGGACCGCCGCCCTCGGCCTCGCCCTGCTGTGGCTCGTCCCGGCCGCCGCCCTGGTGGTGCGGGCGGCGCGCCGGGGCATGCCCTTCGCGATGACCTGGTGGGCGTTCACCTTCCCGGTCGGCACCTGCGTCACGGGGGCGGCGGCGCTGTCCGCCCGTACCGGTACGGCGGCTCCCGGGTGGGCGGCGGCCGGGCTCTACGCGTTCCTGGTCGCGGCGTGGGCCGTGGCCGGGGCCCTCACGCTGCGGGGTCTCGCCGGCGGAGCGCTGCCCGCAGCACCGTCGGAGCCGCCGCCAGCGACGGGCCGTACCAGGTGAGCATGCGGCCGTCGACGAGCGCGGCGGGGATCGCCGGGAACGCCTCCGGGCCGTCGTCCGCGCCGAAGCGGTAGGGCTCGTCGGGGAGGACCACGAGGTCCGCGCCCGCGGCGTTCAGCTCGTCGAGCGGGATACGGGGATAGCGGTCCGGGTGTGCGGCGCAGACGTTGCCGACGCCGAGGCGGGCGAGCAGATCGCCGGCGAAGGTGTCGCGGCCGAGGACCATCCAGGGGCGCCGCCAGACCGGCACCACCGCGCGGCGCGGCTCCGCGTCCGGTTCGACGGCGTCCCATGCGGCCTCGGCGTCGTCGAGCCATCGGGGGCGGGGCACCCCGCAGGCGGACAGGACCCGCTGCAGCTCGCCGAAGGCCTGGGGCAGGGTCCGCACCTCGGTGACGAGCACCTCCAGCCCCGCGGTGCGCAGCGCGGCGAGGTCGGGCTCCCGGTTCTCCTCCTCGTTGGCGACGACGAGATCGGGCCGCAGCGCGACGACCGCCTCCACGTCGGGGTTCTTGGTGCCGCCGATCCTGGCCGCGCCGAGGTCCGCGGGGTGGGTGCACCAGCGGGTGGCACCGGCCAGCATCCCGGGCGCGCTGACCGCGATGGCCTCGGTGAGCGAGGGCACCAGCGAGACGACCCTCGTCACGGGGCGACGGCCTCGATGTGGTCGGCGACGGCGACCACGAGGAGGCGGGTGCCGGGACGGGTGGCGCGCCAGCGGTGGAGCACACCGCCGGACAGGAAGAGCGTGTCGCCCTTCTCCAGCCGGTGGGCGCGTCCCTCGGCCTCGACCTCGGCGGCCCCGTCGGCCACGTACATCAGCTCGTCGTTGCGGTGCTGGTGCTCGCCCCCGGCGTCCTGCTCGCCGGTGAACTCCACGGCGTGGAGCTGGTGGTGACCGCGCACCAGATGGCGCACGCCCGGCCGGGCGGCGAGGGTGGCGTCGTCCGCCCGGACGACGTCGACGACCCGGCAGGAGTCGGCGGCGGCGAGCAGTTCGGCGGCGGTGGTCTCCAGCGCGTCCGCGACGCGGTGGAGCGAGCGCATGCTGGGCCGTGCCCGTTCGTTCTCGATCTGGCTGAGGAAGGGCACGGACAGGCCGCTGCGCCCCGCGACGGCGGCGAGCGTGAGATCCAGGGCCCGGCGCCTTCGGCGGACGGCGGAGCCGACACGGAGCGCTTCCTTGTCTCCCATGGCTGAGGTCCCTCCCTCCTCTCTGTACCTTACGCACGTTCCGGCCCGCGCAACCCATCGTCGCCCCGTGACAGCGGTCGGGGCCGCGCCGCACGACGGTGAGGGCCCCGCCACGTTATGTGACGGGGCCCTCACCGTGTGGGGGATTCGGCCGGTCCGGTGCGGCTACGAGCCGTTCGACGCCTTCCCGGGGACCGGTGTCCATGCGTCGGCGAGGCCGGGGTTCTCCTTCAGCCAGGCGCGGACGGCGTCCTGCTCCTTGCCCTTGCCCGTCTCCTGGATCTTCGCCTCCAGGCCGGTGAGCTGGTCCTCGGTCATCTTGAAGTCCTGGAGCCACTTGCCGACCCGGGGGTTCTCCTCGGAGAAGCCCTTGCGGGCCAGGGTGTGGATGCCGTCGCCCTTGCCCCAGCTGCCCTTGGGGTCCTCGAGCTTCTTCAGGTCGTAGGTGCTGTAGGCCCAGTGCGGCGACCACAGGGTGGTGACGACGGGCTCCTTCTTGTCGTACGCCCGCTTCAGCTCGGCGAGCATGCCGGGGGTGGAGCCGTCGACGACGTCGTACTCGCCCTCCAGGCCGTACTCCTTGAGGACCTTGTCCTTGAGCAGCCCCATCATTCCGGCGCTCGGCTCGATGCCGACGATGCGGCCCTTGAACTGGCCGGCCTTGCCCTTCAGGTCGTCCAGGGAGTCGACGCCCTTGACGTACGAGGGCACCGACAGCTCCAGGGAGGTCGGGCCGTACCAGGAGCCCTTGTCCTCCAGCTTGTCGCGGTACTTGTCCCAGTACTGGGCGTGGGTGACCGGGAGCCAGGAGTCCGTCTGGAAGTCGATCTGCCCGCCGGCGAGACCGGTGTAGAGCGAGCCGGCCTCCAGCTGCCTGGCCTCGACCTCGAAGCCGCGGCGCTCCAGCAGCTCCTTCCAGAGGAAGGTGGAGGCGATGCCCTCGTCCCACGGGATGTAGCCCACGGAGATCTTCTTGCCCCGGCCGATGTCGCCGGCGCCGCCGGCCCCGGCGGGCGTGGCGCCGCCGAACACGCCCATGCCGCCCGCGACGAGCGCGAGGACCACGGCACCGGCCAGGGCGACCACGGGCTGGGGGCGGTGGTTCCAGATCCTCGGCCCGCTGGCCGCGGTCCTGGCCCGCGCCAGGGCCCGGCGCCCGAGGGGTGAGACCTGGCGGCCCAGCGCGCCGGTCATCCGGTCCAGGTACATGGCGAGGATGACGATGGAGACGCCCGCCTCGAAGCCGAGCCCGATGTCGACGTTGCCGATGGCGCGGTAGACGGCGCCGCCGAGACCGCCGCCGCCGACCATGCCGGCGATGACCACCATGGACAGGCCCAGCATGATCACCTGGTTGACACCGGCCATGATCGTGGGCAGGGCGAGCGGCAGCTGCACGCGGACCAGCGTGTCGCGCGGCGTGGTGCCGAACGCCTCCGCGGCCTCCACCAGCTCCTTGTCGACTTGGCGGATGCCGAGCTCGGTCATCCGCACACCCGGCGGCAGCGCGAAGACGATGGTGGCGATGATGCCGGGGACGACGCCGACGCCGAAGAAGATGATGCCGGGGATCAGGTAGACCATGGCCGGCATGGTCTGCATGAAGTCCAGGACCGGGCGGATCACGGCGCTGACGGTCTTGGAGCGCGACGCCCAGATGCCCAGGGGCACCGCGATCAGCAGGGTGACGACGGTGGCGACGAGCACCAGCGAGAGGGTCGACATGGCGTCGTCCCACAGCTCGACGGAGTCGATCACCGCGAAGCCGGCGAAGGCCAGGCCGCCCGCGAGCAGGCCGCGCAGCCACCAGGCCGCGACGGCGAGGATGCCCGCGAAGAGCAGCGGCTCGGGTGCGGACAGCGCCGCGTCGATGCCGTCGTACATGCCGGTGACGGCCGCGCTGACGGCGTCGAACAGCCAGGAGAGGCGGGACTGGAGCCAGTCGACGCCGCCGTCGACCCAGTCGCCGAGGGGAAGCCTAGGCACTCGCACGCACCTCCTTCTGCTGCGGCAGGCGGCGGACCGGTGCGCCGCAGGGCACCGGCTCGGCCCGCTCGTCGCCGACGAGGCCGACGAGGCCGACGAGCCGGGACTGCGGAACGACGCCGACCACGTCGCCGGAGTCCTCCTTGACGGCCACCGGATGCGGAACGCGCGCGCTCACGGCGCACACGTCCGCGACGAGGGTGTCGGGCGTGACGGTCTCGCAGCCGCACCCGCCGGCGCCGGTGCTCAGCGGCTCGGTCATGACGGCGGACGCCGTCAGCACCCGGGAGCGGTCCACGTCCTGGATGAACGACGCCACATAGTCGTCGGCCGGCCGGACCAGGATGTCCTCGGCGGTGCCGAGCTGGACGATCCGCCCGTCGCGCATCACGGCGATGCGGTCGCCCAGGCGCATGGCCTCGTTGAGGTCGTGGGTGATGAAGACGATGGTCTTCTTCAGCCGCTTCTGGAGCTCGAGCAGCTGGTCCTGCATGTCGCGGCGGATGAGCGGGTCGAGGGCGCTGAAGGACTCGTCCATCAGCAGCAGGTCCGCGTCCGTGGCCAGGGCGCGGGCGAGACCCACGCGCTGCTGCATACCGCCGGACAGCTCGTCCGGCCAGGACTGCTCCCACCCGGCGAGACCGGCGAGCTCCAGGGCCTCGGCCGCACGGCGCTCGCGCTCGGCGCGGGCGACGCCCTGGACCTCCAGGCCGTAGGCGGCGTTCTCCAGCACGCTGCGGTGGGGGAACAGCGCGAAGTGCTGGAAGACCATGCTGATCCTGTGGGCGCGCACCTCGCGGAGCCCGCGGGCACCGAGGGCGGTCAGGTCCCGGCCGTCGAAGAGGACGCGTCCGGCGGTCGGCTCCAGCAGTCCGTTGAGCATGCGCAGCAGCGTGGACTTGCCGGACCCGGACAGACCCATGACGACGAAGATCTGACCCGGCTCGACGGAGAAGGAGGCGTCGATCACCGCCGCCGTCGTTCCCTCGGCGCGGAGCTCGTCGCGGCCGGAGCCGCTTCCGAGCCTGCGCACCGCCTCGTCGGGTCGTCTGCCGAACACCTTGTACAGGTGCTCCGCCTGGAGCCTGGACACATACACCTCACGCGTCGAACCGGGAAACGGCCCGCCTCCCCCGCCGGCGGGCCGTGGAGCGGGCGGGCTCTTCCCGCCTCCCCGCGTCGTCTCCGCTCGAGGGCACGCCGGGTCCGCTCCGGCGCCGCGCCTGCCCCGGCCTTCGCGAGGGCAAACACGACAGTGATCCAGTTCACGGGCCGGCCGGGCGGTCGGTCACGGGCGGCCCGGCGGTCCGGCGGCCGGCCGGAGCCGCGCGGCACCCGTCCGCGGAGGGCCGTGGCGCACGCCGGGCGGCGCGCCCGCGCGCACAGGGTGCCTGGGTGCAGGGCCCCTGGTTCAGGGCCCCTGGGTGCGGTGCGCCCGGCGCCGGGGCGTTGTCGGCGGCGTACGGCATGATTGCGGACTGTGACGCGACGCCTGATGCTCCTCGACACCGCCTCTCTGTACTTCCGCGCCTACTACGGGGTGCCGGACTCCGTGCGCGCCCCCGACGGCACGCCCGTCAACGCCGTCCGCGGACTCCTGGAGTTCATCACCCGGCTGGTCCAGGACCACCGCCCGGACGAGCTGGTGGCCTGCATGGACGCGGACTGGCGGCCGCACTGGCGGGTCGAGCTGATCCCCTCGTACAAGGCCCACCGGGTGGCGGTGGAGACCGTGGCGGGGCCGGACGAGGAGGAGGTCCCGGACACCCTTTCGCCACAGGTCCCCGTCATCGAGGAGATGCTGGACGCCTTCGGCATCGCCCGGGTCGGCGTCGCGGGGTACGAGGCGGACGACGTGATCGGCACGCTCGCGGCGCGGGCGACGGGCCCGGTCGACATCGTCAGCGGCGACCGCGACCTGTACCAGCTCGTGGACGACGCCCGCGGGATCCGCGTGCTCTACCCGCTGAAGGGCGTCGGCATGATGCAGGCGACCGACGAGGCGGTGCTGCGGGAGAAGTACGGTGTGGACGGCCCGGGTTACGCCGACCTGGCCCTGCTGCGCGGCGACCCGAGCGACGGGCTGCCCGGGGTGCCGGGCATCGGTGAGAAGACGGCGGCGAAGCTGCTGGCCGCGCACGGGGACCTGGCCGGGATCATGGCCGCGGTGGACGACCCGGCGTCCGGGCTGACGCCGGCCCAGCGCAGGCGGCTGGACGAGGCGCGGCCCTACCTGGCGGTCGCCCCGAAGGTGGTCCGGGTCGCGGACGACGTGCCGCTGCCCCGCTTCGACCCGGCCCTGCCGAGGGAGGCACGCGACCCGGCCGGGCTCGACGAGCTCGCCGCGCGCTGGGGTCTGGGCAGGGTGGTGGGCCGGCTGCGGACCGAGCTGGCGGGCACGAATCCCCCGCACTGAGGTGTTAACTTAGGCAAGCCTAAGCATCTACGTCAGGGGAGACCGCCGTGGCAGAGACAGCCGCCCGCAGGGCACCGCAGGTCCACGAGGCGCGGGTGCTGCGCGCGGAACGGATCACGCCGCACATGGTCCGTCTCGTCCTCGGTGGTGAGGGACTGGCCTCGTTCGCCCTGGAGGGGTTCACCGACCACTATGTGAAGGTCGTCTTCCCGGTGCCCGGTGTGCCCTACCCCGAGCCGTTCGACATGGCCCGGATCCGCGAGGAGTTCCCACGCGACCGGTGGCCGAGCAATCGGACGTACACCGTCCGCTCCTGGGACGCCGTCCACCGCGAGCTCGTCATCGACTTCGTGGTCCACGGCGACGAGGGCCTCGCCGGGCCGTGGGCGGCCCGGGTGCAGCCCGGCGAGACCGTGCGGCTGCTGGGCCCCGGCGGAGGCTACGCACCCGACCCGGCGGCGGACTGGCACCTGCTCGCGGGGGACGAGAGCGCGCTCCCGGCCATCGCCGCCTCGCTGGAGCGGATGCCGGTGGGCGCGCGGGTCCATGCCTTCGTCGAGATCGCCGGCCCCGAGGAGGAGCAGAAGATCGCCACCCCGGACGGGGTCGCCGTCACCTGGCTGCACCGGGGCGCCCGTCCCGTCGGCGAGGCGCTGATCGCCGCGGTGCGCGAACTGGACTTCCCCGAGGGCGATGTGCACGCCTTCGTGCACGGCGAGGCGGGCGCGGTACGCGAACTGCGCCGCCACCTCCGGCTGGAGCGCGGCATCCCCCGGGAGCGGCTGTCGGTGTCCGGCTACTGGCGGCTGGGCAAGTCCGACGAGGCCTGGCGGGCCGTCAAGCGCGACTGGAACGCGGAAGTGGAGCGCGAGCAGGAGGCGTAGCGTCCGGGCGGACCGGACGAACCCGGTCCGGACGAACGCGGACCGGACGAACGCGTCGCGCCGGTCGCACGAGAGCGCCGGGCAGGTGCCGCCCCGGCCGCGGGGGACGTGCACCGGCGCCGTGCCCGGCGCCCCGGACCCCCGGCCCGGGTGACGGGACCGCTCGCCACCCACCGATGCCGTCGCCCCGGCCGCTCCGCCTGCCGGGGCGCACGCTTGGAGGGCCTCCCCGTACCCGTGTCGCCGCCCCTCCCCCGAGCCCGGTCCCGAGCCCGGCCGCGGGCCCGGCCGCGGGCCCGTTTCCGCTGCTCACCGCCTCGACCCCGCCGCCGGTCCGGCCCGGGTGGGCGGTGTGGGTCCCGGTCGGGGCACAGGCGTGTAAAAAGTTCGGCGCGACGGCAGTCAAGACCCGTCTCCGCTCCGTATAGGGGAGGTGACACCCGCGGCGACGCAGGTCCGGGAAAGAGGGACCGGCCGGAGCGGGCCGCGGCGAGGGGAGAGCGGTGAAGGAAGCGATACACATCACAGGGGCACCATCGGCGGGGCCGGGGCTGGACGAACTGCTCGTCCGGGTCGCGCGCGGCGATCAGCAGGCCTTCTCGCGTGTGTACGACGCGGTCTGCGGACCCGTACTCGGCGTCGTGCGCGGGGTGTTGCGCGATCCGGCACAGTCGGAGGAAGTCACCCAGGAGGTCCTGGTGGAGCTGTGGCGGACCGCCGCGCGCTACCAGCCGTCGCGCGGCTCCGCTCTCACCTGGACGCTGACCCTCGCCCACCGCCGCGCCGTGGACCGCGTACGCTCCGCGCAGGCCGCCGCCGAACGCGAGCGGAAGGCCGCCCGGCTCGGCGGCACACCGGCGTTCGACGACGTCGTCGAACAGGTCGAGGCCCGGCTGGAACGGGAGCAGGTACGGCGCTGTCTGCGGACGCTGACCGAGCTCCAGCGCCAGTCGGTGACCCTGGCGTACTACCGCGGCCTCGCCTACCGGGAGGTCGCCGAACTGCTCGCGGTGCCACTGGGCACCGTGAAGACACGGATGCGCGACGGACTGATCCGCCTGCGCGACTGCCTGGGGGTGAACGCATGAGCTGGGGGAAGGAGCGCCGCTCGGTGGAGGACGGCTGCCGGAAGCCCGTCGACCGGCCCTGGCCGGGGAGTGCTCCCGCAGCGGACCGGGCGCCCGCGACCGGGCGTGGCCGTCGCGGTCCGCGGCGGCCTTCGCCCGGCGCGGGCCACCGGCCGTGCACCCGGCGGGGCCGGGAGGCCGCGGCCCTGACCGCGACGGCTGCGACGGCTGCGACGGCTGCGGAACGGACGGTCCTGCGATGAGCGCCGCCGCGAAGGGAGCGGGGCGGGACGCCGAACTGCACACGCTGACCGGCGCGTACGCCCTCAACGCGCTGGGCGACCGGGAACGCGCCCGGTTCGAGCGGCATCTGGCCGTGTGCCAGGCGTGTGCGCAGGAGGTACGGGAGCTGGGTGCGACGGCGGTACGGCTCGGCCTCGCCGCGACCGAGATCCCGCCGTCCGCGATGAAGTCCCAGGTGATGGCGCGGATCTCGGCCGTGCGCCAGGAGCCGCCCAAGGTCGCCGCGGCGGAGGCGGGCCGCATCCCGCCCCCGGTGCACAGGGCTCGCCCGGCCGGCCGGCGCAGGCTCGCCGGGTTCGTCCTCGCCGCGTGCGTCGCCGGGCTCGCGGCGCTGGGCGGGGTGGCGGTGGTGCAGCAGCGAGCCGCCGACGAGGCACGGGTCGAGGCCCGCGCGGCGGTCGAACTGGCGCAGCAGCACACCCAGGCGCTCGCGGACGTGCTCACCGCGCCCGATGTGCGCACGCGGAGCACGGCGCTCGGTCAGGGGGCGACCGGTACGGTCGCCTTCTCCCGCGAGCGGGATCGCGCCGTGTTCCTCGCGTCGGGCCTGCCGCGGCCGGACGACGGCCGGGTGTACCAGCTCTGGTTCGCGGACGACGGCACGATGCGCCCGGCCGGGCTGCTCGCGTCGACGGGCAGTGCGGAGGCGTTGCTCATGGACGGTGGCGTCGGCCGGGCGACGGGCATGGGCATCACCGTCGAGCCGGCCGGCGGCTCCACCGCTCCCACCTCCGAGCCGCTGGGGCTGCTGAGCTTCTCGGCCAGGTAGGGGCCCGGCACGGCGGCTTGGGTTCCAGCGGTCCTCGCCGCTCGTGCGAACGGCCGGGGCGGCCGGGTCCGGGCACGGGCGGGCCGGACAGCATGCGTACGCCGGCCGGGACGGGGGCGCGCTCCGGCCGTGCCCGGGGCCGGCCCACCGGGCCGCCGGCCCGCCGGGCCGCCGGTGGCTGCGGGTCCACGGGCAGCTGGTGCGCGTGGCCCTCGGACGGGTGGCGTGCCGGACCGCCCCGGCGGTCAGCCGACCGAGCTGTACGCCACCACGCCGCGCAGCACCGCGTCCACGGCCTTGCGCGCGTTGCGCGCCACCGTGGAGTCCCCGCCGGGCGCCGCGGCCGCGATCTGGCCGAGGACGTCGATGACCTGCTTGCTCCAGCGCACGAAGTCGCCCGCGGGCATCTCCGCCTCACGCAGCACCTCGTCCAGGCCCTTGCCCGAGGCCCACTGGTACACCGCCCAGGCGAATCCGAGGTCGGGCTCGCGCTGCCCCACGCCTTCGGCCTGGTTGATGCGGAACTCCTCCTCCAGCGCGTCCAGCCGGCCCCAGATCCGGACCATCTCGCCGAGCGCGGCCTTCGCCTTGCCGGAGGGCAGCTTCGGGGCCACGGCGTCGTCGGCCTGCCGCGCCTCGTACACCAGCGCCGAGACGCAGGAGGCCAGTTCGGCCGGGTTCAGCCCTTCCCACACTCCGTCGCGCAGGCATTCGCTGGCCAGCAGGTCCAGTTCGCCGTAGAGCCGGGCGAGCCGGCGGCCGTGCTCGGTGACCTCGTCGCCGCGGAGGTAGTCCATCTCGGTGAGCAGCGCGACGATGCGGTCGAAGGTCCGGGCGATGGTGTTCGTCCGGCCCTCTATGCGCCGCTCCAGCTGGCGGGTGTCGCGTTGGAGCCGGTGGTGGCGCTCGGCCCAGCGGGCGTGGTCCTCGCGCTCGTCGCAGCCGTGGCAGGGATGGGCGCGGATCTCCCGGCGCAGCCTGGCGATCTCGCGGTCGTCCGCGGCGGCGGCGCGCGGCCTGCGGTGCCGGTCGGGCACGATGTGCCCGGCCTTGGTCCGCAGGGCGGACGCGAGGTCGCGCCGGGACTGGGGCGAACGCGGGTTGAAGGACTTGGGGATGCGCATTCGCTCCAACGGCTCGACGGGGACCGGGAAGTCCATCGAGGCGAGCCGCTTGACCTGGCGCTCGGCGGTCAGCACCAGGGGGCGCGGCCCGTCGTGGTACTCGTACCCGCGGTGGCCGTTGGATCGGCCCGCCGGCAGCCCGGGGTCGAGGACCAGGGCGAGCCCGGCGAACTTGCCGGTGGGGACGTGGATGACGTCGCCCGGCTTGAGCTTCTCCAGCGAGTCCGCGGCGGCCGCCCGGCGCTGGGCGGCGCCCTGCTTGGCCAGTTCGGTCTCACGGTCCTTCAGTTCGCGGCGCAGCCGCGCGTACTCCTCGAAGTCGCCCAGGTGGCAGGTCATGCCCTCCCGGTAGCCCTCGAGCCCCTCCTCGTTGCGCTGCACCTGACGCGAGATGCCGACGACCGACTTGTCCGCCTGGAACTGCGCGAAGGAGGTCTCCAGCAGTTCCCGTGAGCGGTGCCGGCCGAACTGCTGCACCAGGTTGACCGCCATGTTGTACGACGGCTTGAAGCTGGAGCGCAGCGGATACGTACGGGTGCCGGCGAGGCCGGCGAGCGCGCCCGGGTCCATGCCGCGCTGCCAGAGCACGACGGCGTGGCCCTCCACGTCGATGCCGCGGCGCCCGGCGCGTCCGGTCAGCTGGGTGTACTCGCCGGGGGTGATGTCGGCGTGCTGCTCGCCGTTCCACTTGACGAGCTTCTCCAGCACCACGGACCTGGCGGGCATGTTGATGCCGAGGGCCAGGGTCTCGGTGGCGAAGACGGCCTTGACGAGGCCGCGGACGAAGAGCTCCTCGACGACTTCCTTGAACGTGGGGAGCATTCCGGCGTGGTGCGCGGCTATGCCCCGCTCCAGGCCCTCCAGCCACTCGTAGTAGCCGAGGACGTGGAGGTCCTCGCGCGGGATGGAGGCCGTGCGCTCCTCGACGATCGCCCGTACCTCCAGGCGCGCCTCCTCGTCGTTGAGCCGCAGTCCGGCGAACAGGCACTGCTGGACGGCGGCTTCGCAGCCGGCCCGGCTGAAGATGAACGTGATGGCGGGCAGCAGCCCTTCCGCGTCCAGCCGTTCGATGACCTCGGGTCTTCCGGGGGTCCAGATGCGGCCGCGCTGCCGGCGCTCCCGCTCGCGGTCGGCCTCGCGGACCATCTTGCCGCGGCGGCGATCACGCGGGTTGTACGTGCGCGAGTTCTCCATCCTGGCCAGCCGGACCAGGTCGGGGTTGACCTCGCGCCGGGCCGCGCCGCGGCCGCCGTGGTCGGTCTCCTCCTCGAAGAGGTCGTACATCCGGCGTCCGGCCAGCACGTGCTGCCACAGGGGCACGGGGCGCGATTCGGAGACGATCACCTCGGTGTCGCCGCGGACGGTGTCCAGCCAGTCACCGAACTCCTCCGCGTTGGACACCGTCGCCGAGAGCGACACCAGGGTCACCGACTCGGGGAGGTGGATGATCACTTCCTCCCAGACGGCGCCTCTGAAGCGGTCGGAGAGGTAGTGCACCTCGTCCATGACCACGTATCCGAGGCCGCTCAGCGACTGGGAGCCCGCGTACAGCATGTTGCGCAGAACCTCGGTGGTCATGACGACCACCGGCGCCTCGGAGTTGACGCTGTTGTCGCCGGTGAGCAGGCCGACCTTCCCGGGGCCGTACCGCTTCACCAAATCCGAGTACTTCTGGTTGGACAGCGCCTTGATCGGGGTCGTGTAGAAGCACTTGCGCCCCTGCGAGAGGGCGAGGTGCACGGCGAACTCGCCGACGATCGTCTTTCCGGAACCCGTGGGAGCCGCCACGAGCACGCCCTTGCCGGCCTCGAGCGCCTCGCAGGCCTCGATCTGGAACGGGTCCAGCTCGAAGTCGTACATCTCGCGGAAGGGAGCGAGCGCGGTGGCCCGCTCGGCGGCGCGGATCCGAGCGGCGGCGTAGCGCTCAGCGGGTGAGAGGTCCTGTGTCATCTTGCAGTCGAGCCTACCCGCCGGGTCCGACAGTGGGCGCGAGCTTATTCGAGGCGGCGGGCTCGGGGCGAGCGAGCGCGGGAGGGGCGCGCCCGCCCTCGGGGGTCCCGTGGGGTGAGGTCGCGGCCCTGCTCGTGCGGGAGGCGCGCCCACCCCTCGGGAACCCCGGTCAGGTGACGTCGTCGTACCCGTTGATCCGGTCCCGGTCGCCGCTCTGCTGCTCGGGGAGCGCGCGGGCGGCGGGGACGGCCTCGACCTCGCCGACGGCCTCGGGGGTGAGATCGAGCTCGGAGGCCTCGTCGTCACTCAGGCCGGCGTCCGGGTTCTTGCGTCCGCGGCGGGCGTCGTTGAGGAAGGAGAAGCCCACGGCGATGAAGTAGAGGACGGCCAGCGGGCCCGCGAGGAGCAGCATCGAGATGGGCTCGCCGCCGGGCGTGGCGATCGCGGCGAAGGCGGTGAGGCCGATGATCATTCCGCGCCACCAGCGCAGCATCCGCCTGCCGGTCAGCACACCGGTCATGTTGAGCAGGATGAGGAGCAGCGGGAGCTCGAAGGCGATACCGAAGACGATCACCATGCGGGTGATCAGGTCCAGGTAGTCGTCCAGCGGCAGCAGGGGCCTCGCGCCGGACGGCGCGAAGCCGAGCATGATCTCGGCGGTCTGCGGCAGGATCGAGTACGCCAGGTAGGCGCCGCCCAGGAACAGCGGTACGCCGGCGGCCACGAAGCTCAGCGCGTAGCGCTTCTCGTGGTTGTGCAGCCCGGGGGCGACGAACGCCCAGAGCTGGTAGAGCCAGACCGGGGTAGCCGCCAGGACGCCCGCCATCAGGGCGACCTTCAGCGCGATGGTGAACGGTGACAGCAGACCCTGTGTGGTCATCTCGGCGCAGAGCTGGCCGTTGCGCATGACGACCTGACCGTTCGCGCAGCCGACCGACTCCAGGATCGGCCGCATCAGGAAGGCGAAGATGTCCTTCTGGAAGAAGGCCGCGACGATCGTGACCACCGCGATCGCCAGCACCGACTTCAGCAGCCGGTTGCGCAACTCACGCAGGTGTTCTCCGAGAGGCATCCGCCCCTCGACGTCCTTGTCCTGCTTGCGGGCAGACTTGAGCAACCCACTTCCTCGTCTCGTGCGGGAACCGTCAGGGGAACCGGGTCAGCTCTGGGTGGTGCGGTTCGGCTCCGAGACCGGGCGGCTGCTCGTCACATCGCCGGGGGCGGCCTGGATGGTGCGGGGGGCCTCGTTCTGGGCGGCGGTGCCGGTGCCGGGCGCCGACTGGCCGTCCGAGGACTCGCCGTCCTTCTTCATCGCCTTCGCCTCGCTCTTCAGGATCCGGGCGGACTTGCCGAGCGAGCGGGCCATGTCGGGCAGCTTCTTGGCGCCGAACAGCAACAGGATCACCACGATGATCAGAATGATCTCGAGGGGCTTCAGATTGCCGATCATGTGCGACTTCCTTCTGACTGGGCGACTGAAGGGCGGGCTGCCCGGGGGACGGTCGGACAGGAGTCCGATCACCAGTGTGACTGCGATCGTAACCCGCCGGAGTAAACGCAGGGCAATGCCTGTGCATACGGACGATTGCGACCCGAACGGACAGCAGGCGCATCAGAGGCAGGGTACCTCCGGGCCGTTCCCCGGAGGAGCCCGCCCGCGCTACCGCAGGGCCTCGCCGGTGCGCGCCAGGCCCGCCGCCGCTCTCTCCAGGTCCTCGGCCGCGCGGCTGACGCGCTCCGCGGTGGCGGCCACCTGCCGGCCCAGCCGCCGGGCCTCCAGGAAGACGCGGACACCGAGGACACCGAGGACGGCGATCCCGAGGAACCCCAGGGCGATGGCGAGCATGGGCCAGAACATGGAGCAGAGCCTAGTGCCCCTTTCCGGCGGTCTCCGCCCCGTCCCGCCGGCCGGCAGGTGCCTCGACGGGCGGGCGCCGCCGGGCACGGCAGCGGAGGAGCGGTGGGAGGAGCGGAGGGAGGAGCGACCGGAGGAGGAGTGGAGGGGATCAGACGGTGGAGTGGAGGCGCAGGGTCCGCACCCCGCCGCCGGTGAGGAGCTCGACGATCCGCTCCCCCGCCGGCTTGCGTACGGCGGCCCCGCACCCGGGGCAGGTGAAGGAGTAGAAGGTGGTCCGGCGGCTCGCGCCGATCGCGAGGCGCAGCGCGCCCGCCGCCAGTTCGAAGCGGCCGCGGCAGTCGGGGCAGGCGGCCTTGAAGAGGATGGGGACCCTCGGTGCCGGGATCCCGGCCAGAGAGGGCATATCGGTCCTGTTCCCCCTCATTCGGGCCGCCCGTCCTGGCTGTCGTACGCGGCGAGCGCCTCACGTGCCGCCTGCCGCGCGCTCTCCGCGAGGCCGGGCGGCGACACGATCCGGCCGTCGCGCCCGAGCCGGAGCGCGAGCCGCCGCAGGGACGCCGGGTCGGGGGTGCGCAGGCTGATCCGCAGGCCGCCGCCGGGCTGCTCCTCCGCGCTGTCGTGGGGGTAGTACTCGGCCACCCAGCGGCCGCCCGGGCCGACCTCGACCACGACCTCGGGGTCCTCGGCCGAGGGCTGCACCAGCCCCTCCGACAGATCGCGCAGCTCCGTCTCGGGCGGTGCCGACGGCTCGTCCAGCAGCCGGATCTCGGCCACCCGGTCGAGCCGGAAGGTCCGGCGCGCCTCGGAGAGGTAGCACCAGCCCTCCATATAGGTATGGCCGACGGCGAAGAGGCGGATCGGGTCGACCTCGCGCTCGGTGAGCTCGTCCCGCGCCGGGGAGTAGTAGCGCAGCCACAGTCTGCGGCGCTCCGAGATGGCGCGGTCGACGTCGGCGAAGACGCCCCCCTCGGATTCGAAGGTCACGGAGAGCCGGGAGCTGGCGCCGGCGGACTCGCCGGCCGCGGCCTCCAGCTTGGCGGTGGCCCGGACTAGCGCCTCGCGGTCGCCTTCCCGCAACCCGGGCAGCGTGGCGACGGCGCGTGCGGCGACCAGCAGCGCCGTCGCCTCGTCGGCGGCCAGCCGGAGCGGCTCGGCGACGTCGTCGGGGTTGTGCCACCAGATGCGTTCGCCGTCGGTGTCGATGTCCAGGAGATCGCCGCCGCGGAAGCTGGTCCCGCACATGGGCAGCACGTCCAGGTCGGAGATCAGCTCGTCCTCGGTGATCCCGAAGGCCCGGGCGACATCCCCGACACGCGCTCCGGGGCGTTCCCGCAGATATGTCACCAGCGAGAGCATCCGCCGGGTCTGGTCGATGGCGTTGGCGGCCATGCCTGTACGAGTCCCCCTCAGCCCTTGGCCACGGCGCGCAGCCGGTCCACCACGTCGGCCCGCAGGTCCGCGGGCTCGAGTACGACGACGTCCGGTCCGAACTCCACCAGCCAGGCGTCCAGGCCGTGTCCGTACGGAATCTCCAACTCGTCCCAGCCGTCGCCGAGTTCCCGCACGGACGTGGCGCGGGCGCGCAGCGGGTAGCCGGAACCCGCCCGCAGCCTGATCCGGGCGGACCTGGTGGCGGTCTCGCCGGCCCAGCTCTCGACCGTCTCCCGGACGGTGACCACGTCGGGTACGGGCGCGGTGAAGGAGCCGGCGCGGGAGCGGACCCTCCCGGTGATGCGGGAGAGGCGGAAGACGCGTTCGGCGCCGCGGTCGCGGTCCCAGCCGGCGAGGTACCAGTGCCCGCGCCAGCACTCCAGCGTCCAGGGCTCGACATGGCGGGTCTCGGGGCGGACGGCGTTGGACTTGCGGTAGTCGAAGACGACGGGGCGCCGGTCCCGGCAGGCGAGCATCAGCGGCTCGAAGGCCGCCTCGTGGACGGGGATGCGCGGTTCGAGTGCGCTGTGCTGGGCCTCGTACGGGTCCCGCGCCTCGGGCATGCCGGCGGCGCGCAGCTTCTGCAGGGCGCCGCTGGCCGCTCCCGCGAGCCGGGCCTGCTGCCAGACCTTGGCGGCGAGCCCGAGCGCCGCTGCCTCCTCGGCGTCGAGGGTGATGGGCGGCAGCCGGTTGGAGTCGCGGCGGGCGAGATAGCCGGTCTCGCCGTCGAGGTTGTCCACGGTGGCGATGACCAGTCCGAGTTCGCGCAGGTCGTCCTTGTCGCGCTCGAACATCCGGTTGAACGCGTCGTCGGAGGCGGCTTCCAGGTAGGCCTCGATGGAGCCGCGCAGCTCCCGCTTGCTGAGCGGCCGCCGCGTCCCGAGCAGACACAGCGCCAGATTCATCAGCCGCTCGGCCTTGGCAATGGCCATCGACGCCCTTCCTCACCCGTTCTTCTGATCGTCGAACCTACCGCTACGGAGCGTCGTGGCAAAAGCGCGGGGCCCACGCCCGTGCGGGCGTGGGCCCCGAAGGACCGGTTGCGATCAGATCGCGACCAGGTCGCAGACGAAGATCAGCGTCTCGCCCGGGGCGATACGGCCGCCACCGGCTCCCCGGTCGCCGTAGGCGAGGTGCGCGGGGATGGTCAGCTGACGGCGGCCGCCGACCTTCATGCCCTGCACACCCTGGTCCCAGCCCTTGATGACCTGGCCGACGCCGAGCTGGAACTGCAGCGGGGTGCCGCGGTTCCAGGAGGCGTCGAACTCCTCGCCGGTGGAGAAGGCCACGCCCACGTAGTGGACGGAGACGGTGTCCCCCGCCTTGGCCTCGGGCCCGTCGCCCTCCCAGATGTCCTTGATCTCAAGGTCGGCCGGCGGCTCGCCGCCAGGGAAGTCGATCTCGGGCTTCTCGATGCTCACGTGTTGCTCCTTGCGCTCTCTGTGCGAGTCAACGCGGACAGTCTTACAGAACCGCCAGGATGTCCACGGAGAACACCAGCGTGGACTTCGCCGGGATGGGGCCCTGGCCCTGGTCGCCGTAGGCCATGTCCGGCGGCACGACGAGCAGCACCCGGCTGCCGACCTTCTTGCCCTCCAGGCCCTTCGACCAGCCGGGGATCACGCCGGAGAGGGGGAAGGTGACGGGGGCGCCCTTGGAGTAGCTGCTGTCGAACTCCTTGCCGTCGTTCCACAGGACGCCCTTGTACTGGACGGCCACCGTGTCGCCGGCCTTGACCGCGGGACCGCTGCCCTCGATGACGTAGTTGGAGACCAGCTTGGTCGGCGCGGGCTTCTTCGGCACGGTGAGCGAGGGCGCCTTGCCGTCGGTGTTCGTGCCGACCTTGGGCAGGTCGATGTTGTCCTGGGCGACCTCGGTGCCCTTGGCGGACACGGGGAGGGTGGTGCCCTTGACGATGTCCATGACGAACACCAGCGTCGCGTTCGGCGGGATGTCGCCCTGACCGCTGCTGCCGTAGGCGAGCGACGGCGGGATGGACACCTCCAGACGGCTGCCGACCTTCTGGCCGGTGAGAGCCTTCTGCCAGCCTTCGATGACGCCGCCGCCGCCGATGGTCACGGCGAACGGCTCGCCGCGGTCGAAGCTGTTGTCGAACGGCTTGTCGCCGTCCCACACCTGGCCGAGGTAGTCGACCTGGGCCTGGTCGCCCTTCTTGAGGACCTGGCCCTTGCCCTCGCTGACGACCTCGACCTTGAGGTCCTTGGGCGGCTCGCCCTCGCCCTTGGCGAGCGTGGGCTTCTCGCCGAACTTCGCACCCGCGGTGATGGCGGGCAGTCCGTTCGACGTCTGGGCGGAGTTGGAGCCCTTGTCGTCGCCGCACGCCGCTGTGGAGAGCAGCAGCAGGGGCACGACGAGCAGGCCGGCAAGTCGGCGCACGTGTTCCTCAGATCTCAGACGGCACATCGGTCGCTCGACACTCTAAGGGCAGTCCTCGCCTCCCCGGCGGGCACACGACGCGGGCCGCGGCACCTCGCCGCGTGGCCGAACCAGCCGAATACGGACGGTACGAGGACGACTCTCCGCCGCGGCATTCCCCTGGGCCTTGAGGGCCCGGGGAGACCCCACCCTCTGAGGCCCGTCGACGCGGGAAGGCCCACCCCCTGAGGCCCGCCGGCCCGGGGAGACCCCACCCCCGAGGTTCTACAGGCCCGGGGAGACCCCACACCCTGGAACCCCGCAGGCCCCGGAAGGCGCCACCCCGGAACCACGGGTGGACCCCGGTAGGCCCCTCGCGTACGGCATGGCAGCCGGTGCCGCACGCCGGTGCGCCGGGGCTGCGGGAGGGCTCTTGGGCCGTGCAGAGAGCCCCGTACGGATCCCGTACGGGGCTCGGGTGGCGTCCCGGTCCGCCCGCCGCGTCCCGCCGGGCGGACCGGACCCCTACATTCCGGCGATCAGCTTCTCCACCCGGTCGTCCACGGAGCGGAACGGGTCCTTGCACAACACGGTGCGCTGCGCCTGGTCGTTGAGCTTGAGGTGCACCCAGTCGACGGTGAAGTCCCGCCGCTGCTCCTGCGCCCGGCGGATGAAGTCGCCGCGCAGCCGCGCCCTGGTGGTCTGCGGGGGCACGGACTTGCCCTCGAAGATCTTGAGGTCGTTGCAGATCCTGGTGGCCTGGCCCTTCTTCTCCAGGAGGTAGTAGAGGCCGCGCCTGCGGTGGATGTCGTGGTACGCGAGGTCTATCTGCGCGACCCTCGGGTGCGACATCGTCATGTTGTGCTTGGCCCGGTACCGCTCGATGAGCTTGTACTTCATCACCCAGTCGATCTCGGTGCCGATGCTGTCGAGGTCCTCCTGCTCGATGGCGTCGAGGGTGCGCCCCCACAGCTCCAGGACCTGCGCGACCGTGCCGGTGCGGATGCCCCGGCGGTCGACGAAGTCCACCGCCTTCTCGTAGTACTCGCGCTGGACCTCCAGGGCGGAGGCCTCGCGGCCGCTGGCCAGGCGCACCTTGCGCCGGCCGGTGATGTCGTGGCTGACCTCGCGGATGGCCCGGATCGGGTTCTCCAGCGTCAGGTCGCGCATGACCGTGCCCGCCTCGATCATGCGCAGCACCAGGTCGGTGGCCCCGACCTTGAGCAGCATGGTCGTCTCCGACATGTTGGAGTCGCCGACGATGACGTGCAGGCGGCGGTAGCGCTCGGCGTCGGCGTGCGGCTCGTCCCGGGTGTTGATGATGGGCCGGGAGCGGGTGGTCGCGGAGCTGACGCCCTCCCAGATGTGCTCGGCGCGCTGGCTGACGCAGAACACGGCGCCACGAGGGGTCTGGAGCACCTTTCCCGCGCCGCAGAGCAGCTGCCGGGTGACGAGGAACGGAATGAGGATGTCCGCGAGCCGGGAGAACTCTCCGTGCCGGGCCACGAGGTAGTTCTCATGGCATCCGTAGGAGTTTCCCGCCGAATCGGTGTTGTTCTTGAAGAGATAGACGTCGCCCGCGATCCCCTCCTCGTGCAGGCGGCGTTCGGCGTCGACGAGCAGGCCTTCGAGGATGCGCTCCCCGGCCTTGTCGTGGGTGACCAGTTCGGTCACGTTGTCACATTCGGGAGTTGCGTATTCCGGATGCGAACCCACGTCGAGGTAGAGGCGGGCCCCGTTGCGCAGGAAGACATTGCTGCTGCGGCCCCATGACACGACTCGGCGGAAGAGGTAGCGCGCCACTTCGTCAGGTGACAGTCGGCGCTGTCCCCTGAACGTGCACGTGACGCCGTACTCGTTCTCCAGCCCGAAAATGCGGCGGTCCATGAGGGAACATTACGCCCGATGGCCTGAGCTGAAACCGGGTTCGGCGGCACCGCTTCGATCATTTTCCCCCGCCGACGCGAGATGTGCGCCGCCGCCGGGAACTGCGAGGACCCGTCCGGTGGCCAGCAGCACCAGCAGCGCGGCGACCCCGCCGCAGCCGGCGACGGCGAAGCCCGCGGCGGTCCCTCCGTACTGCACGGCGGGGCCGGCGGCGGCCGTACCGACGGCGGCGCCGACGCCGAAGGTGGTCACCAGCCAGGAGAACGCCTCGGTCACGGTGCCGCGCGGGGCGTGCCGGTCGACGACGATGAAGGCGCAGGCGATCGCGGGCGCGAGGAACAGCCCGGAGACGACACCGAGCGCGGTCATGGCGGGGACGCCGGGGGTGAGCATCAGCGGCAGATAGCCGAGGGCGAGCAGCCCGGTGATCACTCGCAGCCGGCGTTCCGGCGCACCGGCCCAGTCCCGTGCGCCGTAGGCGACGCCGCCGACGAGCGCGCCGAGGCCCAGGGCGGCCATGAACCAGCCGTACACGGCGTCACCGCCGCGGTCGTCGGCGTACGCGAGGGCGGCGACCGTGATGGAGCCGAGGGCGAGGCCGACGAAGAAGAAGCAGCCGAGCAGGGCGAGCAGCCCGGGCGAGCGCAGGGCGCCGAGCCAGTGGGCCTCACGCGGCGCGGACCGCCAGGACCGGGAGGGTTCGGAGACCACCACGGAGAGTGCGCCGAGGACGCCCAGCGCGTTGACGGCGAGCAGCGCGGCGGCGGGCGACATCAGCCAGACCAGCAGCGTGACCAGCAGCGGCCCGACCGTGAACATGATCTCCTGGGCTATCGCGTCCATGGCGTACGCGCGGTGCACCCGGTCCTCCCGGCGGCCGAGCACGTCCGGCCAGAGGGCACGCAGCCCGCCTTCCAGCGGCGGGGTGAAGAACCCGGCGACGGCGACGGCGCTGTAGGCCACGGCGAGCGAACCGATGCCGGAGGCGGCGAGTACGGCCATGCCGGCAGCCGAGAGGACGGCGGCGGGGAACTGGACGCGGGGCTGCCCGTACAGGTCGACCATGCGGCCGAGGAGCGGCTGGCCGGCTGCCGTGGTCAGTCCGTAGACGGCCGCGAGGGCGCCGGCGAGGGTGTAGCTGCCGCCCTCGGCGCGGGCGAAGAGCACGATCGCGATGTGTGCGACGGCGTTGGGCAGCCGGCCCACCAGCGTGCCCGTGAGCAGACGCGCCGCATGGGGGGCCTTGAGGATGTCCGTGTACCCGGCGAGTCCGGTGCCCATCGCTTCCGCCTCTTCGCTGCCGCCCGGTCGGGTGCCCCGGCCAGGGAAGTTTTACGTATAACTAGCTGCGTCATACGTACCATGTCAGATGCCGCGAGTCCACTCCCGCGGTGTACGGGGACCGAGCGCGGAGGCGAGTGTGCAGACCCGGGAACCCACCGGCGGGGCGCGGCCGACCAGCAGGGACGTGGCGCGGGCGGCCGGGGTGTCCCAGGCCACCGTGTCGCTGGTGCTGGGCGGGAAGTGGCGCGGCCGGGTGTCCGAGCGCACCGCGGGTCTGGTGCGCGACGCGGCGGCCGAGCTCGGCTACCGGCCGAATCTCGCCGCTCGCAATCTGCGGCTCGGCCGGACGCGGACGGCGCTGCTGGTGGTCCCCGCACTGACCAACGAGTTCTTCGCACGGGTGTACGGAGGTGCGGCGGCGGTCGCCGCCGAGCACGGTTTCGGCGTGGTGCTGTACCCCTCCCCCGGGGGCGTGGGACCCGCACGGGATCCCTTCCCGTCCGCACGGGCCGCCCTGGACGGGGTGATCGCCTCCTCGATGGCGGCGGGGGCGCTGGACGCGATCCGCGGGTCCGATCTGCCGCTGGTGATGCTGGACAGCGATCCCGCGGACCCGGCGTCCGCGGCCCAGGTGAACCTGGACGTGGCGGACGGCATGCGGCAGGTGGCTGATCATCTGCTCGGCCTCGGTCACCGGCGCTTCGTCCATCTCGCGTCCGCGGTGCCGTCCTGGACGTTCGCGGTGCGGGCGCGGGCGCTGGAGGAAGCTCTGGGGGCGGTTGCCGAGGCGGAACTCCGGACGGTTCCGTCGCCGCTCGACGTGACCGGTGCACTGGAGGCCGCCGGGCGGGCGCTCGGCGCTCCGGGGCCGCGTCCCACCGCCCTGGTCTGCGACGACGACATCCTCGCGGCGGGCGCCTGCAAGGCGGTCCGCCGCATGGGCCTGCGGGTGCCGGAGGACGTCTCGGTGACCGGATTCGACGATCTGGCCCTGGCGACGGCGGTGGAGCCGGAGCTCACCACGGTCCGCCTCCCGGCCGAACGGATCGGCCGGGAGGGCATGACCGCGCTCCTCGCGCTCCTCGACGTTCCCTCGTCCCGCCCTCCGGCCTCCGGAGCCCTGCCGGTCACCCTGGTCCCGCGGGGCTCCACGGGCCCCGCACCGGCGGTCTGAGGGCGCGCCGGGGCGGATGCGGAGCGCCCCGGCGCGTGGGCGCCTCCGCGCCCGGGGGAGCAGACACGGACGGCCTGCGCGGCCCTGGGAGAAGACCCGCCGGGCCTGCACGGCGCGTGCCGCCCCGCGCCCGGCGGTGGGGTGGGCGCGGTCCGCGCCGCTCAGGCCGGACCGCGGGCGGATTCCCCGTGCGCACAAGACC
The DNA here is from genome assembly GCF_003097515.1 of Streptomyces tirandamycinicus. Lineage (NCBI taxonomy): Bacteria > Bacillati > Actinomycetota > Actinomycetes > Kitasatosporales > Streptomycetaceae > Streptomyces > Streptomyces tirandamycinicus. The sequence goes on from NZ_CP029188.1 coordinate 504,571, forward strand.
GCCCGCACCGCCCGCACCGCCCGCACCGCCCGCCCTCCGGACGCGGTCCGCCGGAGTGTGGGCGAGGGGCGATCCGGCCCCGGACGCGAACCGCCGCGGCGCACACGGCCACGCACCGCCCGCCCTGCGGACGCGTTCCGGCGGGGCTCGCGGCGAACGGTGCGCCGTACGCCCGCGGGCGGAGGCGACGCTGCCCGGTGTGTGCGACCGCGATCGGGCACGTCCGCATCCCGCCGTACCGGCTCCTCGCCCCCACACGCCCGCGCCCCGCCGGCGATCGGGAGAACCCGGGGATCGCGGGCGGGGCGCGGCGGACGGGGGTGCGGGCTACGCCTCCTCCTCCGGGGTCTCCTCGTCCGACGGGGCCTCCGTCGGAGCGGAGGCTGCGTCGGCGGCTCCCAGCAGGCGGGAGAGCTGGCGGCCCACGATCCGCTTGAACTTGCGCTGCTGGGGGCGGGTGCGGTCCAGGACCGCGACTTCGAGGCGCTCCGCGGGGATCTCCCGCTCGCCGCCGTTGGTGTCGCGGGACAGGGCCTGCACCGCGAGCTTCAGCGCCTCGGCGAGCGACATCCCGTCACGGTGCCGCTGGTCGAGGAAGGAGCTGATCTGCTCGGCGTTGCCGCCGACCGCGACCGAGCCGTGCTCGTCCACGATCGAGCCGTCGTGCGGCAGCCGGTAGATCTGGTCGCCCTCGGGCGAGGTGCCGACCTCGGCGACGACCAGCTCGACCTCGTACGGCTTCTCGCCGGCACTGGAGAAGATCGTGCCCAGTGTCTGCGCGTAGACGTTCGCCAGGCCGCGGGCCGTCACGTCGTCGCGGTCGTAGGTGTAGCCGCGCAGGTCGGCGTAGCGGACGCCGCCGATGCGCAGGTTCTCGTACTCGTTGTACTTGCCGGCCGCGGCGAAGCCGATCCGGTCGTAGATCTCGCTGAACTTGTGCAGCGCGCGGGACGGGTTCTCGCCGACGAACACGATGCCGTCGGCGTACTGCATCACGACCAGGCTTCGGCCGCGCGCGATGCCCTTGCGGGCGTATTCCGCCCGGTCGGCCATCGCTTGCTGTGGTGAGACATAGAACGGCGTCGACACCGGCTATCCGTCCCTTTCTGTCAGTGGCGAGGAGTCACCGCCCAGCGGTGCCCCGGGGAACGTCAGAGCAGCGAGGCCCTCGGGCCGTCCGGCTGCTCCCTCCGGCGCTCCAGGACCGCGTGGGCGATCTCGGAGGCCTCGGCCTCGGTCAGCTTGCGGAAGCCCTCGTCGGTGATGACGGTGACGATCGGGTAGATGCGCCGGCCCACGTCGGGTCCGCCGGTGGCGGAGTCCTCGTCGGCCGCGTCGTACAGCGCCTGGATGACCAGGGTGAGCGCCTGCTCCTCGGTCAGGTCCTCGCGGTAGAGCTTCTTCATCGATCCCCGGGCGAAGATCGACCCGGAACCCGTCGCGGCGTAGCCGTGCTCCTCGGAGCGGCCGCCGGTGACGTCGTAGGAGAAGATGCGGCCCTTCTCCCGGTCGACGTCCCAGCCGGCGAAGAGCGGGACCACCGCGAGGCCCTGCATGGCCATGCCGAGATTGCTCCGGATCATCGTGGACAGGCGGTTCGCCTTGCCCTCGAGGGAGAGCTGGGCGCCCTCCACCTTCTCGAAGTGCTCCAGCTCGAGCTGGAACAGCTTGACCATCTCCACCGCCAGGCCGGCGGTGCCGGCGATACCGACGGCGGAGTACTCGTCGGCCGGGAAGACCTTCTCGATGTCGCGCTGGGCGATCATGTTGCCCATGGTGGCCCGCCGGTCGCCGGCGAGCACCACCCCTCCGGGGAAGGACGCGGCCACGATCGTCGTGCCGTGGGGTGCCTCGATCACGCCCTGCACGGGGGGCAGGACGCGCTTGCCCGGGAGCAGCTCGGGTGAGTGCTCGCCGAGGAAATCCATGAACGACGACGAGCCGGGCGTCAGGAAGGCTGCCGGCAGACGCCCGGTGCTACGAGGGTTGGCTTCCACGCGTTTCCTTCCGGATAGGCGGCGGCCCGCCTGCTGACGAGCCGCGGGCCGATCTTGCATGCACTGCACGGACCTTACCCGTGCCGCCGCCGGTCATCCGTCCCGGCACCGGCCGCCTTGCGCGGACCGCTGCCGGGGCGGACGACGGGCTGTCCCCAAGGGCGCCGGGGGCGCTACTGACCGCCCTTTTGCACAAAGCTCCGAACGAAGTCCTCCGCGTTCTCCTCCAGGACGTCGTCGATCTCGTCCAGCACGGAGTCGACGTCGTCGGACAGCTTCTCCTGGCGCTCCTTGAGGTCCTCGGAGGCCTGCGCGTCCTGCGCCTGCTCCTCGGTCTCCTCGGTGGAACGCGTGGCCCGCTGCTGCCCGCCGCCGGTGTCCTTGGTCGCCATATCCCTCACCCCGCTCGGTTTGCCCGCATGGATCGGACTCAAGATCAGACCCTACAAGGAGGGTCCGACATCGGCCCCGCACTTTCCTGAACGTCCGGGGCCCGCCTTCATGATTCCCGGACCGGGGGCATTTCAGCCCCCGGAGAGGACGCGGACCAGGTCCTCCGCGGTCCGGCACCGGTCAAGGAGCTCCTTGACATGGTTGCGTGTACCACGCAACGGCTCCAGCGTCGGGACGCGCTGCAGGGAATCCCGGCCCGGCAGATCGAAGATCACCGAGTCCCAGGAGGCGGCGGCCACGTCGTCCGCGTACTGCTCCAGGCAGCGGCCCCGGAAGTAGGCCCGGGTGTCCTCCGGGGGCTTGCTCTCGGCGCGCTCGACGTCGGCCTCGTCCAGCAGCCGCTTCATCCTGCCCCGGGCCACCAGGCGGTTGTACAGCCCCTTCTCCGGGCGCACGTCCGCGTACTGCAGGTCCACCAGGTGCAGCCGGGCCGCGTCCCAGTCCAGGTCGTCGCGCCTGCGGTAGCCCTCCAGGATCTCCAGCTTGGCGACCCAGTCGAGCTCGCCGGACAGGCTCATCGGGTCGTTCTCGAGCCGGTTGAGGGTGTCCTCCCAGCGCACCAGGACGTCCTTGGTCTGCTCGTCCGCGTCCACGCCGAACCGGTCCTCGACGTACTTGCGGGCCAGCTCGAAGTACTCCATCTGCAGTTGGACGGCGGTGAGTGTCCGGCCGCTGCGCAGCGTGACCAGCCGCTGCAGGGACGGGTCGTGGGAGACCTGGTGCAGTGTCCGCACCGGCTGGTCGACGGCCAGGTCGACGTTGATGAAGCCGTCCTCGATCATCGACAGCACCAGCGCGGTCGTGCCGAGCTTGAGGTAGGTGGAGATCTCCGACAGATTGGCGTCGCCGATGATCACGTGCAGCCGGCGGTACTTCTCCGCGTCGGCGTGCGGTTCGTCCCGGGTGTTGATGATGGGCCGCTTCAGGGTGGTCTCCAGGCCCACCTCCACCTCGAAGTAGTCGGCCCGCTGGCTGATCTGGAAGCCGTGCTCGTGGCCGTCCTGGCCGATCCCGACCCGGCCGGCACCGGTCACGACCTGCCGGGACACGAAGAACGGCGTCAGGTGCCGCACGATGTCCGAGAAGGGCGTCTCCCGCTTCATCAGGTAGTTCTCGTGCGTGCCGTAGGACGCGCCCTTGTTGTCGGTGTTGTTCTTGTACAGGTGGATGGGCTGGGCGCCGGGCAGCTGGGCGGCGCGCTCGGCCGCCTCCGCCATGATCCGCTCGCCGGCCTTGTCCCAGAGCACGGCGTCGCGGGGATTGGTGACCTCGGGAGCGCTGTACTCGGGGTGGGCGTGGTCCACGTAGAGCCGGGCGCCGTTGGTGAGGATCACGTTGGCCAGGCCGATGTCCTCGTCGGTGAGCTGGCTGGAGTCGGCGGCCTCCCTGGCCAGGTCGAAGCCCCGGGCGTCCCGCAGGGGGTTCTCCTCCTCGAAGTCCCAGCGGGCGCGCCGCGCCCGGTGCATCGCCGCCGCGTAGGCGTTGACGATCTGGGACGAGGTGAGCATGGCATTGGCGTTCGGGTGGCCGGGGACGGAGATCCCGTACTCCGTCTCGATGCCCATTACTCGCCGTACGGTCATGCGGCCCTCCTTGCCCGGCGGCGCTCCCCTCCGGGAGCGGCGCTCAAGTACCGCTCGTTCTCCGTTGCGTGTGCGGTGCCCGTCCCCGCACGGCGCGACGCGGCGGTACGGACGAGCCTAGAACGCCTCTGCGCTGGTGGGGAGATCAATTCGGTCATTGCCCTGTGTGGTGCGATTACCCGTCCGGAAACCCTCGGAAAGCAGCCGGCTGCGGATGCCCTCCCCCACTTTCCAAGGGGGAGCCCCAGGACATCCGCAGCCGGGCTGCGATCTACAGGTACTGACCGGTGTTCGCCACCGTGTCGATGGAGCGTCCGGTGTCCGCACCCTGCTTTCCGGTGACGAGCGTGCGGATGAACACGATCCGCTCGCCCTTCTTTCCGGAGATCCGGGCCCAGTCGTCCGGGTTCGTGGTGTTCGGCAGGTCCTCGTTCTCCTTGAATTCGTCGACGCAGGCCTGGAGCAGGTGCGCGACGCGGAGACCCTTCTGGTTGTGGTCGAGGAAGGCCTTGATGGCCATCTTCTTGGCCCGGTCCACAATGTTCTGGATCATGGCGCCGGAATTGAAGTCCTTGAAGTACAGGACTTCCTTGTCGCCGTTGGCGTACGTGACCTCCAGGAAGCGGTTCTCCTCGGATTCCGCGTACATCTGCTCGACGACCGACTGGATCATGCCCTGGACGGCGGCCTCCTTGGAGCCGGTGTGCTCCGAGAGGTCGTCGGCGTGCAGCGGCAGCGACGGCGTGAGGTACTTCGCGAAGATGTCCTTGGCCGCCTCCGCGTCCGGACGCTCGATCTTGATCTTGACGTCGAGCCGGCCGGGCCGCAGGATCGCGGGGTCGATCATGTCCTCGCGGTTGGAGGCGCCGATCACGATGACGTTCTCCAGGCCCTCCACACCGTCGATCTCGGCGAGCAGCTGGGGGACGATCGTGTTCTCAACGTCCGAGCTGACACCGGAGCCGCGGGTGCGGAAGAGGGACTCCATCTCGTCGAAGAAGACGATGACGGGTGTGCCCTCACTGGCCTTCTCCCGCGCACGCTGGAAGACCAGGCGGATGTGCCGCTCGGTCTCGCCGACGTACTTGTTGAGGAGCTCGGGGCCCTTGATGTTGAGGAAGTAGCTCTTCCCCGCGGGCTGGCCGGTCACCTCGGCGACCTTCTTGGCAAGGGAGTTGGCGACGGCCTTCGCGATCAGCGTCTTGCCGCATCCGGGCGGACCGTAGAGCAGGATGCCCTTCGGCGGCCGGAGTTCGTGCTCCTTGAAGAGGTCGGGGTACAGATACGGGAGCTCGACGGCGTCCCGGATCATCTCGATCTGGCCGCCGAGGCCGCCGATCTTGCCGTAGTCGACGTCCGGGACCTCTTCGAGGACCAGCTCCTCGACCTCGCTCTTCGGCACGACCTCGTACACGTACCCGGACCTGGGCTCGAGCAGCAGGGCGTCGCCGGGGCGGATGGTGACGTCCAGCAGCGGCTCGGCGAGCCGCACCACCCGCTCCTCGTCGGTGTGCCCGATCACCAGGGCGCGCTCGCCGTCCTCCAGGATCTCCTTGAGGGTGACGATGTCCCCGGTGCGCTCGAACTCCATGGCCTCGACCACGTTGAGCGCCTCGTTGAGCATGACCTCCTGGCCGCGCCGGAGCTCCTCGGCCTCGACGCCGGGGCTGACGTTCACCCGGAGCTTGCGGCCCCCGGTGAAGATGTCGGCGGTGCCGTCCTCGTTGACCTGCAGGAAGACACCGAAGCCGGCCGGCGGCTGCGCGAGCCGGTCGACCTCCTCCTTGAGGGCCACGATCTGGTCTCGGGCCTCACGGAGCGTGTTCGCCAGTCGCTCGTTCTGTGCGGACACGCCGGCCAGGTTCGTCTGCAGCTCGACGATCCGCTCTTCGAGAATCCTCGTATGGCGCGGAGAGTCGGCGAGCTTGCGGCGCAGGACGGCGATCTCCTGCTCGAGATAGGCGACCTGGCCGGCGGGGTCTTCAGACCCCCGCCCCGGCCGGAAGCCGCGGTTGTTGTCGTCGTCGTGGGCTGCCACGGTCCTCACCTCCTCCAAGGGGAGCTGGACGCTTCCTGACCCTACCTGGGCTGGTGGTGATTGAAACCCCTAGATCACAAAGACGGTAGGGGTGTGTCCGATCTTCACCCTTGCGCTCTCCCTCACGCCAGGGGAATACCCACCCATCAACATCGGAAAGCGGGCGGTTGTATCGTCGGAACGGTCAACACCCGTCAGGGCTGGCCCGTATTCATACAACAGGCTCGATGCACACCGCGCAGGAACGGCAGGCGACATGAACGAGGCTCTCGAAGTCTGGATCGACCAGGGGCTGTGCACCGGCGACGGCATCTGCGCCCAGTACGCGCCCGAGGTGTTCGAGCTGGACATCGACGGCCTGGCCTATGTGAAGAGCGCCGAGGACGAGCTGCTGCAGGAGCCGGGCGCCACAACGCCCGTGCCGCTGCCGCTGCTGACCGATGTCATCGACTCGGCCAAGGAGTGCCCGGGCGACTGCATCCACGTCCGACGCGTCTCGGACGGGGTCGAGGTGTACGGGCCCGACGCCGGGTAGCCGCTCCGTTGTGGACCGAGGGTGACCCCTCACGCACTCCCGGTGCCGCCACCGCCCTCGGCGGACTCGGCGAACTTCCCCCCGCTCCACCGCCACTTGACCGTCTCCCGCTCGTCCGGGCAGCAGCGCGGCACCTCCGGCGACGAGTAGCCGAGGAGGACGGCCGTGACGACTCCGTCACGGACGGCGAGCCCAGCGGCGCTCTGCCGCCGCGCGGGCTCCAGCAGGGTGGCGACGACGCGGGGCTCCCCGGTGCGGGACCGGGCCAGTACGTAGATCCCGCTGGGCGGGGTGCCGGAGCCGGCCTCGCAGCGCGCCGCCACGACCGTCTCCGGGCCGCCGTCGCCGTCCAGGTCCCCCGTCGCCCGCTCCACCACCACGGTGGGCGCTCCCGCGCACTCCAGGGGCAGCGGCACGCCGGTGGCCTCGGGCGCGGGCGCGGCGGCCGCGGCGGCCTCCCGGCCCCCGGCCTGCCCGGCTCTGGCGTGGTCCGGCTGAAGCAGCCCCGCAGCGGCGACGACCGCCGCCATGGCCGTCGCGGTGGCCAGCCAGTGGACCGGGCGGGCGTGGTTGTGCGCGAGGTCCGGGACGGCGGAGGTCTGCACCGAGGCGTCTCCTGTGGGCGGCGGTTCCGGTGGGGGTGCCCCGCATGGTGCCACACGTCACAGGCCGCGGGAACAGCAGGGTGCGAAACCGCGGGGGCGGGACGACCGACCCCGGGCCGGGACGACCGGGCGGGGCACCGGGGCGGATGCCTGCGAGCTCCACCCGGCGGTCCAACGGAGAGGGACCGCGGTGGAGTTCCCCGGCGCCGGGCGGAACTGCTCGGCGGCCCGGCAGCGTTGCGGGAACACCTCCGCCCCGCAGCCCGGGCGGGGTGCGGGGCGGAGGCCTGACGGGCACTCAGCCCTTGTTCGGGCCTTCGTAGTCCTCGCCGTAGGCGCCCTTGGCGGGGCGGCGGCGGCGCATCGGCGGCTCCACGCCGTCCGCCAGCCGCCGGGCGGTGACCAGGAAGCCGGTGTGGCCGATCATCCGATGGTCGGGGCGCACGGCCAGCCCTTCGACGTGCCAGTTGCGGATCATGGACTCCCACGGCTGCGGCTCGGCGTAGCACCCGATCTCGCGGATGGACTCGACGGTCCGCGCCAGCTGTGTGGTCGTCGCCACGTAGCAGCACAGGATGCCGCCGGGGACGAGGGCCTTGGAGACGGCCTCCAGGCACTCCCAGGGCGCGAGCATGTCCAGGATGACGCGGTCGACGTCGGCGTCGGACAGGTTGTCCTGGAGGTCCCCGACCGTGAGCGTCCAGGCCGGGTGCGGTCCGCCGAAGTAGCGCTCGACGTTGCCCCTGGCGATCTCCGCGAAGTCCTCGCGGCGCTCGTAGGAGTGCAGCATGCCCTCGTCGCCGACGGCCCGCAGCAGGAAGGCGCTCAGCGAGCCGGAGCCGACCCCCGCCTCCACGACGCGCGCGCCGGCGAAGATGTCGGCGAAGGCCAGGATCTGCCCCGCGTCCTTGGGGTAGACCACGGCAGCGCCGCGGGGCATGGACAGGACGTAGTCGGGGAGCAGGGGGCGCAGCGCGAGGTAGGCGACGTTTCCCGTGGTATGGACCACACTGCCCTCGGGGGCGCCGATCAGCTCGTCGTGCGGGAAGGAACCCTTGTGGGTGTGGAAGTTCTTCCCGGCCTCGAGCGTGAACGTGTAGTGGCGTCCCTTGGGATCGGTGAGCTGGACCTGGTCCCCGACCTCGAAGGGCCCGCGACGGCGGGCGGCACCGGTCGGTTCGGACATGTGACCAGTGTATGGGGTGCGGGAACCCGCCCGTGCCACGCGGTCAGGAGCCGGGACGGGCCATCGCCGCCACGAAGGCGCGCTCGACGTCCGCCGTGGAGAGCACTCCGTAGATCTCGCCGGTCTCCTCCACCACCAGGTACTCGGAGGCCGGGTTCGCGCGCAGCCGGTCCAGGAGCGCCTCACCGGCCAGTTCGGCCGGGACCTTCATGCCGTCGGTGAGGTCCTGGGCGAGGCCGCCGACGGCGACCCAGGGGCGGCGGTGCTCGGGGACGCCGACGATCGCGGCCTCGCGGACCAGGGCCTTCGGGTCGCCGTGCCCGTCGACCACGACCAGGGCGCGGGCCCCGGCCTCGTTGGCGCGCCGCAGCGCCTCGGACAGCGGGGTGTCCGAGGTCACCGGCACGGCCCGCCGGGTGAGGGCCCGGGCCCGCAGTCCGGGCAGGTGCTCCCGCAGGCGCGCCATGCGCAGGCTGTTGCCCGCGCCGGTCCAGATGATGGCGGCGAGGATGGCGGCGAGCAGGGCGTCGGTCACGGTCTCCATGCCCCCGATGTCCTCGGTGGAGTTCCCGAGGGCGCCGGTGTGGGTGAGCAGCGGCAGGCCGATCAGTACGGCGACGGCGAGGGCCCGGCCCACCCAGGCGGCGGCGACGGTGCCGCTCATCGGCTTGCCGGTGATCTTCCACACGACCGCGCGCAGCATCCGGCCGCCGTCCAGCGGCAGTCCCGGGAGGAGGTTGAAGGCGGCGACGATGAGGTTGGAGATCATCAGACCGGCGAGCAGCACGCCGGGGACGGTGCCGGGCTCCACGGCCCGCATACCGGCGTAGAAGACGGCGGCCAGCACCAGCGACAGCAGCGGTCCGACGAAGGCGAGGACGAACTCCCGGCCCGGGGTCTCCGACTCCTTCTCGATCTCCGAGACGCCGCCGAAGAACTGGAGCTGGATGCGGCGTACGGGCAGCTTGTAGCGCAGAGCCGCGACCGTGTGGGCCAGTTCGTGGACCAGCACGGAGGCGTAGAAGGCGACCGCGAAGAACAGCGAGACGAGGTAGCGGGCGCCGCCGAGCTCCGGCAGGACCCGGTCGAGCTGCCCGCCGAACACCCAGGTGATGAGGGCCGCGACCACGAACCAGCTCGGGGCGACGTACACCGGCACGCCGAAGGGGCGGCCCATGAGGAGGCCGCCGCCGGGCTCCGCGGAGCGGTCCCGCTTTCCGCCGCCGGGGTCCGCTGCCCCCGTGCCGGGCCGCGCGCGCTCACGCTCGCCGCTCTCCTCGTCCTTCTTCACGTGTTCCCTTCGTCGCGAGGCGTCGCTCGCTCGATCATGCAGTGCGGGAGGGTCTGCCGTCGATGGTATGCCGCTCGCTGTCGGTGGCGGGCCGTAGGGTCTGAGTCATGAGTACGAGTCAGCCGCCCGTCCCGGAAGGCCCGCCGCGCCCCGAGCGGACGCCGTCGTCCGCCGGGGAGACGCCCGCCCCCGCCGCCGGGGTGCCGTCGACGGCCGCCGGGGTGCCGTCACAGCCCCTGCCGGCGGACGCGCGGGGTCCGGCCGGCGGGCCGCGGCCCGTTCCGGTGGAGGTGCCGCGCTCCGCTGACGGGCATCCGGCCCCGCCGGAGGATCCGGCCTCCGCGCACGGGAGCCGGCCGCCGGCGTCGCTGTCGCCCTCGCGTGCGAGCGACTTCATGCAGTGCCCGCTGCTCTACCGCTTCAGGGTGATCGACAGGCTGCCGGAGAAGCCGAGTGAGGCGGCCACCCGGGGCACCCTGGTGCACGCGGTGCTGGAACGGCTCTTCGACGCGCCCGCGGCGGAGCGCACGCCGCCCCGGGCCAGGGCGCTCATTCCCGGCCAGTGGGACCGGCTGCTGGAGGCGCGGCCGGAGCTGGCCGGGCTGTTCGCGCAGGACGAGGACGGTGAGCGGCTGGCCCGCTGGATGTCCGAGGCGGAGGCGCTGGTGGAGCGCTGGTTCTCGCTGGAGGACCCGACCCGGCTGGAGCCGGCCGAGCGCGAGCTGTTCGTGGAGACGGAGCTCGAGTCGGGGCTGCGGCTGCGCGGGGTGATCGACCGGGTGGACGTGGCTCCCACCGGCGAGGTGCGGATCGTCGACTACAAGACGGGCAAGGCGCCCCGCCCCGAGTACAGCGAGGGCGCGCTGTTCCAGATGAAGTTCTACGCCCTGGTGGTCTGGCGGCTGAAGGGCGTGGTGCCGCGGCGGCTGCAGCTGGTGTACCTGGGCAGCGGGGAGGTGCTCACCTACGACCCGGTCCCGGCCGACCTGGAGCGGGTGGAGCGCAAGCTGCTGGCGCTGTGGGACGCCATCGTGCGGGCCACCGAGACCGGCGACTGGCGGCCGCGGCCGACGAAACTCTGCGGCTGGTGCGACCACCAGGCCCGGTGCCCGGAGTTCGGCGGGACGCCGCCGGTGTACCCGCTGCCGGTGGTCCCCGCGGGGTGACGCACGGGGCGGGGTGACGCGACGGGCGGGGGCGGGTGACGGCGGGCCCGTGCCTGGCGGGCCACCCGGACGGGCCGCCGGTGCGGGACCCGGTGTGCGGGCCGCCGTGGGCGGGCAGGGCAGAATGGGCCCGGTCCCGTATTGCTTGAGGAGATTCCGTGGCTATCCGCGTCCTGCTCGTCGACGACCAACCGCTGCTGCGCACGGGCTTCCGGATGATTCTGGAGGCCGAGCAGGACATCGCCGTGGTCGGTGAGGCCGGGGACGGTCTGCAGGCACTGGACCAGGTACGGGCGCTGCAGCCCGACGTGGTGCTGATGGACATCCGGATGCCGCGGATGGACGGGGTCGAGGCGACGCGCCAGATCACCGGCCCGGAGCGGGACGGACCGGCCAAGGTGCTGGTGCTGACCACGTTCGACCTCGACGAGTACGTCGTGGAGGCGCTCCGGGCGGGTGCGAGCGGCTTCCTGCTGAAGGACGCCCCGGCGAACGAGCTGGTGCAGGCGATCCGGGTGGTCGCGGCGGGCGAGGCGATGCTCGCGCCGAGCATCACGCGCCGGCTGCTGGACAAGTACGCGGGCCATCTCCCCTCCGGCGAGGAGCCGATGCCGGACACGCTGCACACCCTGACCGAGCGCGAGCTCGAGGTCCTCAGGCTGGTGGCCCGCGGCCTGTCGAACGCGGAGATCGCGGCGGACCTCTTCGTCAGCGAGACGACGGTGAAGACGCACGTGGGCCATGTCCTGACCAAGCTGGGCCTGCGCGACCGGGTCCAGGCGGCGGTGTACGCGTACGAGAGCGGACTGGTGCGCCCCGGCGCGCAGTAGCCGGCGCGCCGAACGCGCGGCAGAGCGGTGCGCGCAACGCGCGGCCGGGGGCGGAACGGCCCCTGGAAAGCGCGACTCGGCTCCCGGGGCCGTCGCGGTGCGGCCCGGCGGGGCCCGGGGGTCCGGGCCCCGCCGTCCGGCGGGCGTCAGCCCTTCTTGATCTCCCAGAAGCGGAAGACCGTGGAGGCGTCGAGCGTCCACTCCAGGCCCGTGATGTTCCCGTTGTAGACGGCGTACTGCTTGCCCTGCCACAGCGGGAGGATCGGCAGTTCCTCCGCGACGATGTCCTGGAGCCGGGCGAACTTGTCACCGGTGGAGGAGCGGTCCGCGACGGCCGCCGTCTCCGGGATGATCTTGCCGGTGATCTGCTTGTTCTCGTAGCCGTTGCCGAGGACGTTGCCGTCGCCGAAGAACGGCTGGGTGAAGTTGTCGGCGTCCGGGTAGTCGGGGACCCAGCCCTTGACGTAGACGCCGTACTCGCCCGCCTGAATGCCCTTCTCGTACTGCTCGAACTCGACGGACTTGACGTCCGCCTGGAACAGGCCGCTCTGGTTGAGCTGCTGGGCGATCGCGGCCATCTCCAGGTCGGTGGCCGGGCCGTAGCGGCTCGGCGTGGACCAGAGGGTGATCTTCACCTTCTCGTCGATGCCCGCCTCGCGCAGGGCCTTGCGGGCCTTGTCCGGCTGCGGCTGGCCGCCGTAGCGGTCGAAGAACGCGGTGTTGTGACCGGCGATACCGGCGGGGACGATCGAGTGCAGCGGCTCGGCGGTGCCCTTGTAGACGTCGCGGACCAGGGCGTCCCGGTCTACGAGGTAGGCGAAGGCCTGGCGGACGGCGAGCTTGCCGGCGACCGGATCGTCCATGTTGAAGACCAGGTGCTGGACCTCCGCGCTGTTGCCCTCGACGACCTCGATGCCCTGGTTGCCGGCCTCCACGGAGGCCTGGAGCCCGTCGATGTCCTGGGCGGTGAGGCCTCGGTAGGCGACGTCGACGTCGCCCTGCTTCAGGGCCGTGCCGAGGCCCTTCTGGTCGCCGCGGAAGAACGTCAGGGTGACGCCGCTGTTGCGGACCTGGGCGTTGCCCTGGTACTCGGGGTTGACCGAGAACACGGCCTTCTGCTTGCTGAAGGAGTCGAGCCGGTACGGGCCGGAGCCGACGGCCTTGCCGTCCGTGCGCAGGGAGTCGGCCTCGTACTCGCGGTGGTCCACGATGGAGCCCGCACCCGAGGCGATCTTGCTCGGGAAGGTGGCGTCGGGCACCTTCAGGTTGAAGACGACCGTGCGCTCGTCGGGCGTCTCGATGCTGTCGATGGTGGAGAGCAGCGGGCCGGGGCCGGAGTCGCTGGCGATCCTCATCGCGCGCTCGAAGGAGAACTTCACGTCCTTCGAGGTCAGATCGTTGCCGTTGCTGAACTTGAGGCCCTCGCGCAGGGTGCAGCGGTAGACCGTGCTGCCGCTGGCGAAGCCGCACTTCTCCGCGGCCTCGGGCTGGGGGGTGGATCCGCCCTTGGGGAAGCTCATCAGGGACTGGAAGACGTTGTTGAACAGCAGCCAGGAGCCGGGGTCGTAACCGTCCGCGGGGTCCGTGGCGAGGACGTCGTCGGAGATGCCGACGGCGACGCGGACGCCGTCTCCGTCGGACCCGTCGCCCTGCTCCGAGCCGCAGCCGGCCAGCAGTACGGCGGACAGCCCCGCGGCCAGCGGCGCCGTCGTGCGCGTGAATCGTGCCTTCACAGAACCTTGCCTCTTGCTCTCGTTTCCGGCCGCGCCCTTCGCGACCGGGTCATGAAGGGTCAGGCGGTGCCGCGCTCGAGTTCCCACAACTGGAGGTCGGAGGAGGCGTTCAGCGTCCACTCGACTCCGTTGACGTCCGTCCGGGCGGCGACGTACTGCTTGCCCTGCCACAGCGGCAGCACCGGGACATCGTCGGCGACGATGTCCTGGAGCCTGGCGAAGGGGAGGGCGGCGGCACTGCGGTCGGCCTTGCGGCGGGACTCCGGGATGAGCTGATTGCGCGCGGCGGTGCTCACATAGGGGGTGTTGAGGAAGTTGTCCTCGTCCAGGAACGGGGCGATGTAGTTGTCCGGGTCCGGGAAGTCGGGGAACCAGCCCAGGCCGTAGACGGCGTAGTCGCCCCGCTTCTGCGCGGGACGGTACTCGGACCACTCCGTGCCCTCGACCGTCACGTCGAAGAGCCCGCCGGCGTTGAGCTGGTCGCGCAGCGCCGCGAACTCCTCGGCGGTGGCGGAGCCGTAGTGGTCCGTCGTGTAGTGGAGGTCGAGCTTCACCGGGGTGGCGATGCCGGCCTTCTCCAGGATGCGGGCCGCCCTGCGGCGGTCGGGCTCGCCGTAGCGCTCGAAGAACGCGTTGGTGTGGCCGGTGATGCTCGTGGGGATCAGCGAGTACAGCGGCTCGGCGGTGGCGCCGTACACCTTGCCGGCGATCCTGCCCCGGTCCACGACGGAGGCGACGGCCTGGCGGACCGCCTTGTCCCTGACGGAGGGGTGCTCGGTGTTGAAGCCGAGGTAGCGGATCTCCAGCCCGGGGACCTCGGTGAGCTCGACGCCGTCCTTCGGGTGCTCCTGCAGGTCCCTGATCTGCTCCGGGGACATGGTGCGGGCCATCATGTCGATCTCGCCGGAGGCCAGGGCCTCCCCCATGGCCTCGGCGTCGGCGAAGGTGCGGAGCTCGACCTGGTCGTTGCGGACCCTCAGATCGCCCTTGTAGTCGGGATTCCTGGTGAAGACGGCCCGGACGAGCCTGTCGCCGTCGGTCTCGGCGGTCATCGTGTACGGGCCCGAGCCGTCGACCCGGAAGCCCTCGCGCAGTTCCCCGGCGTCGTAGCTGTCGCGGCTGACGATGCCGGCGACCGGTGTGGAGAGCTTGTACGGGAAGGTCGCGTCCGGCGCGGTCAGCCGGAAGACGATCTCCTTCTCCCCCCTGGCCTCGACGGTGTCGACGGTGGAGAGCAGCGCGGCCGTGCCGTTGTCGGACTTGATGTCCCGCACGCGCTCGATGGAGAACACGACGTCCTCGGCGGTGACGGGCTCGCCCCCGGCGAAGGTGAGTCCGTCGCGCAGGAGGCAGCGGTAGGTCTGGCTGCGGGTGTCGGTGAACTCGCAGCGCGAGGCGGCCTCGGGGACCGGCCGGCCGCCGCCGCGGGGTATGTGCATCAGCGTCTGCACGGTCTGGCGCAGTATGTTCCAGGCGCCGGTGTCGTAGGCGAAGGCGGGGTCGAAGGGTGCGGGGGTCCCGCTGCCGGCCACGAACCGGTCCGTGGTCCCGACGACAATGGCGTCGCCTCCGTCCGGCGCCCCGGGCGTCGTGCCACAGGCGGCGAGCACGGGGGCGAGCAGGCCGGCCAGGGCCGGCAGCACCAGTGTCTTGCGGTCCATCCTGGACGTTTCTCCCTCGGTTCCCTCACTGGGGTACAGCGGTTGCGGGATGCTCCGCCGCGGCCGCCCGTTCGGGGCGGTGCGATCGGGCCGGAATACGGGGCGATCGGTCCTGCGGACACGGTGACGAAGGTGGTCCCCGTGACACGTCGGTGGTGCGGCGAAGCTCTCGCGACGAGATTAGTGGCTGAGCCAGGAACGCCCGACCGGGCCCCAGTTGGGGACCGCGCGGCAATGAGCGGGCATGGCGGGGAGTCGATATTCACGCGCGGGAATGATTCGTACACGCATCCACCAATGCGGACACATGGGCCCACCCGAATCACCGCACATCGGACCGCCGCTGTCATGGCCGCGCTGTTTATGCAGCGGCACGCGTGACGAACATCACGAAAGCTGGATGGTCACGGAAAATACACGGTTCACTGCCCTTGGTTCCCGTGGATATTCCTCTGCACGCTCCGTGAAAGATTCAGTTCATCCGCGTCATCAGTGTGCGCAGAAAGGACACATCCACTTCCTCGAGCGAGCCGACGACGATACGGCCGTCGGCAGGCGCGATCGGCGCCACGGACGGCACCGCCACGACCCGGCAGCCGGCCGCCTCGGCGGCGGCCACTCCGGTGGCCGTGTCCTCGATGACGGCGCAGCGGGAGGGGTCGGCGCCCACCCCGCGGGCCGCGAGCAGATACGGGTCGGGGTGGGGCTTGGTACGGGGCACCTCGTCCCCCGCGACGCTCAGCGCGAAGCGATCGCGGCCCAGCGAGGCCAGCACCCGGTCGATGATGCGCCGGTGGGAGGCGGAGACCAGGGCCGTGGGCACGTTGTGCGCGGCCAGCTCGGCCAGCAGGCGCTCGGCCCCGGGCATCAGGGGCACACCGCGGGCGATGCGGTGCTCGAAGCGCTCGTTGAGCAGCACCGTCAGCTCGGCGAGGGTGATGTCGGCGCCGGTCGCCTCGATCAGGTAGCCGGCGCTCCGGGTCATCGGGCCGCCCACCACCACGTCACGCCATGCCTCGTCCAGCTCGTGCCCGAGGTCGGCGAAGACCTCACGCTCGGCGTCCCACCAGAAGCCCTCCGTGTCCACCAGAGTGCCGTCCATGTCGAGGAAGACGGCCTGCAGGGCGGAGCCGCCCGCCGCACGGGCCAGGGACGCGGGGACCGTACTGGTCATCCGGACACCTCCATCGGGGACGCGCAGGCCGGCCGCCAAATCGGGCGACCGGCCTGTATGGGACCGACCAGTGTACGTCGCGCGCGGCCGAAGCGCGCGATACGTCACCGCGCGTTGAAGTACTTCGCCTCCGGGTGATGGATCACGATGGCGTCGGTGGACTGCTCGGGGTGGAGCTGGAACTCCTCCGAGAGCTGCACCCCGATGCGCTCGGGCTGCAGCAGCTCGGCGATCTTGGCGCGGTCCTCCAGGTCGGGGCAGGCGCCGTAGCCCAGGGAGAAGCGGGCTCCGCGGTACTTCAGGGCGAACATGTCCTCGATCTGGTCCGGGTCCTCGCCGCCGAAGCCGAGTTCGGCGCGCACCCGGGCGTGCCAGTACTCGGCGAGGGCCTCGGCGAGCTGGACGGACAGGCCGTGGAGTTCGAGGTAGTCGCGGTAGGAGTCGGAGGCGAAGAGCTCGGCGGTGGCCTCGCCGATCCTGGAGCCGACGGTGACGACCTGGAGGCCGACGACGTCCCTCTCGCCGGACTCCTCGGGGCGGAAGAAGTCGGCGAGGCACAGCCGGCGGCCGCGGCGCTGGCGCGGGAAGGTGAAGCGGGTGCGCTCGTTGCCGGCCTCGTCGAGCAGGATCAGGTCGTCGCCCTTGGACACACAGGGGAAGTAGCCGTAGACGACGGCGGCTTCGAGCAGGTTCCGGGTGTGCAGCTGGTCGAGCCAGCCCCGCAGCCGCGGGCGGCCCTCGCTCTCCACCAGCTCCTCGTAGGAGGGACCGTCGCCGGTACGGGCCTGCTTCAGGCCCCACTGGCCCTTGAAGAGCGCGCCCTCGTCCAGCCAGGAGGCGTACTCCTTGAGCTGGATGCCCTTGACGACCCGCGTGCCCCAGAACGGGGGCTCCGGCACCGGGTTGTCGACCGCGACGTCGCTGCGCGCGGCGCCCTGCTCCGCCGGCCGCTCCTCGACGACCGCGGTGGCGGCACTGCGCACCCGGCGCTGCTTCAGCTCGGGGAGGGCGGCGCCGGGGACGCCGCGCTTGACCGCGATGAGGGCGTCCATCAGCCGGAGGCCCTCGAAGGCGTCGCGGGCGTAGCGGACCTCGCCCTCGTAGATCTCGTGGAGGTCCTGCTCGACGTAGGCGCGGGTGAGGGCCGCGCCGCCGAGGATGACGGGGTAGTCGGCGGCCAGCTTGCGCTGGTTGAGCTCCTCCAGGTTCTCCTTCATGATCACGGTGGACTTCACCAGGAGCCCGGACATGCCGATCACATCGGCCCGGTGCTCCTCCGCGGCCTCCAGGATCGCCGACACGGGCTGCTTGATCCCGAGGTTGACCACGTTGTAGCCGTTGTTGGAGAGGATGATGTCGACCAGGTTCTTGCCGATGTCGTGCACGTCACCGCGCACGGTGGCCAGCACGATCGTGCCCTTGCCCTCGGCATCCGACTTCTCCATGTGCGGTTCCAGGTGGGCGACCGCCGACTTCATCACCTCGGCCGACTGGAGTACGAACGGCAGCTGCATCTGCCCGGAGCCGAACAGTTCGCCGACCACCTTCATCCCGTCCAGCAGGGTGTCGTTGACGATGTCCAGCGCGGCCCGCTCCCGCAGGGCCTCGTCCAGGTCGGCCTCCAGGCCGTTGCGCTCCCCGTCGATGATCCGCCGCTTCAGGCGCTCCTCCAGCGGCAGCGCGGCCAGTTCCTCGGCCTTGCCCGCCCGCAGCGACTTCGCCGTCGCACCCTCGAACAGCGCCATCAGCTTCTGCAGCGGGTCGTACCCCTCGGCGCGGCGGTCGTAGATCAGGTCCAGCGCGGTGGCGACCTGCTCCTCCTCGAAGCGGGCGATCGGCAGGATCTTGCTCGCGTGCACGATCGCCGAGTCCAGCCCGGCCTTCACGCACTCGTCCAGGAACACCGAGTTCAGCAGGATCCGCGCGGCCGGGTTGAGCCCGAAGGAGATGTTCGACAGGCCCAGTGTGGTCTGCACCTCCGGGTGGCGGCGCTTGAGCTCGCGGATCGCCTCGATGGTGGCGATGCCGTCCCCGCGCGACTCCTCCTGGCCGGTGCAGATGGTGAAGGTGAGCGTGTCGATGAGGATGTCCGACTCAAGGACACCCCAGTTGCCGGTCAGGTCCGCGATCAGCCGCTCCGCGATCTCGACCTTCTTCTCCGCGGTCCGGGCCTGGCCCTCCTCGTCGATGGTGAGCGCGATCAGCGCGGCGCCGTGCTCCCGGGCCAGCGCCGTGACCTTCGCGAACCGCGACTCGGGCCCGTCGCCGTCCTCGTAGTTCACCGAGTTGATCACCGCGCGGCCGCCGAGCTTCTCCAGACCGGCCCGGATGACCTCCACCTCGGTGGAGTCCAGCACGATCGGCAGCGTCGAGGCCGTGGCGAACCGGCCCGCCAGCTCCTCCATGTCCGCCACGCCGTCCCGGCCCACGTAGTCGACGCACAGGTCGAGCATGTGCGCGCCCTCGCGGATCTGCTCCCGGGCCAGCTCGACGCAGTCCTCCCAGCGGCCCTCCAGCATCGCCTCGCGGAACTTCCTCGACCCGTTGGCGTTCGTCCGCTCGCCGATGGCCAGGTAGGAGGTGTCCTGGCGGAACGGCACCGTCTGGTACAGCGACGCGGCACCCGGCTCGGGCCGCGGGCGGCGCTCGCCCGGGGTCAGGTCCCGCACCCGCTCCACCACCTGCCGCAGATGCTCCGGCGTCGTACCGCAGCAGCCGCCGACCAGGGACAGCCCGTACTCACGCACGAACGTCTCCTGGGCATCGGCCAGTTCGGCGGCGGTCAGCGGGTAGTGCGCACCGTCTTTGCCCAGCACCGGCAGGCCGGCATTGGGCATGCAGGACAGCGGCACCCGCGCGTGCCGGGCCAGGTAGCGCAGATGCTCGCTCATCTCCGCCGGGCCGGTGGCGCAGTTCAGCCCGATCATGTCGATGCCGAGCGGCTCCAGCGCCGTCAGCGCCGCGCCGATCTCCGAACCCAGCAGCATCGTCCCCGTCGTCTCCACCGTGACCGAGCAGATCAGCGGCAGATCGACGCCGACGGCGGCCATGGCACGGCGGGCGCCGAGGACGGACGCCTTGGTCTGCAGAAGGTCCTGGGTGGTCTCCACCAGCAGGGCGTCGGCACCCCCCGCGATCATCCCCTCCGCGTTCTGCTGGTAGGCGTCGCGCAGCACGGTGTACGGGGCGTGACCGAGCGTGGGCAGCTTCGTCCCCGGCCCCATCGAACCGAGCACCCACCTCTGCTGCCCCGTGGCGGCCGTGAACTCGTCCGCGACCTCGCGGGCGATCCTGGCGCCGGCCTCCGAGAGCTCGTGGACCCGGTCGGCGATCTCGTACTCGCCGAGCGCCGCGAAGTTCGCCCCGAACGTGTTGGTCTCGACACAGTCCACCCCCACATCGAAGTAGGCGGCGTGGACCGAGCGGACGATGTCCGGGCGGGTCACATTGAGGATCTCGTTGCAGCCCTCCAGGTTCTCGAAGTCCTCCAGACTCGGATCCTGCGCCTGCAGCATGGTGCCCATCGCGCCGTCCGCGACCACCACGCGCGTCGCCAGCGCGTGACGCAGCGCCTCGGAGCGGGTCCGGCTGTCCTGGGGGGTACCGCTGCCCGGAGAGGTCGGGCTGTCGGCGGAAGGGGTGGGCAACGAGTCCATGAAGGTGCTCCCTGGAGTGCGACGGCTGTCGGCTTTGCGGCTTCCCGTGGAAGGCGCACCCGGCCAGCGTAGCCGTGCCGGACCCGCCGCGGCGGAGCGGTCCAGGAGGTGGACTCCGTGTGTCCCTGGTGATGACCGCGTGAGCATGGTGTTGCCACACTGTTCGGGCAGTAACACCGATTCGGCATCGGCCGATAGTGTTCAGCATTGTCGAACGAGGTTGGGTAGAAGGGCCGGGACGATGGCGAAGAACATCCAGTCACTGGAACGGGCGGCGGCGATGCTGCGCCTGCTCGCGGGTGGCGAGCGCCGTCTCGGCCTGTCGGACATCGCCTCCTCTCTGGAACTGGCCAAGGGCACCGCCCACGGCATCCTGCGCACCCTCCAGGCGGAGGGGTTCGTCGAGCAGGACCCCGCCTCCGGGCGCTACCAGCTGGGCGCGGAGCTGCTGAGGCTCGGCAACAGCTACCTGGACGTCCACGAGCTGCGGGCCCGGGCCCTGGTCTGGACGGACGACCTGGCCCGTTCCAGCGGCGAGAGCGTCCACCTGGGCGTGCTGCACCAGCAGGGCGTCCTGATCGTCCACCACGTCTTCCGGCCGGACGACAGCCGGCAGGTGCTCGAGGTGGGCGCGATGCAGCCACTGCACTCCACGGCCCTGGGCAAGGTGCTCTCCGCCTACGACCCGGTCGCGCACAGCGAGGTACTGGAGATCGACCGGGAGGCGTTCACCCCGCGCACCGTGACCGCCCTGCGGGCCTTCGAGGGCGAGCTCGACCTGACCCGGGCACGGGGGTGGGCCTGCGACGTGGAGGAGACCTGGGAGGGCGTCGCGGCCGTGGCGGCGCCCATCCACGACCGGCGGAGGATGCCGGTCGGCGCCATCGCCATCACCGGCGCCGTCGAACGCGTGTGCGACAACGGGAAGGAGCTCCGGGCGGAGCTGGTCGCCGCGGTGCGGGACTGCGCCCGCGCGGTCTCCCGGGACCTGGGCGCGGGCCGCTTCTGAGCGCGCCCCGTCCGGGCACCCCCGCGGGCGCCGGGCGTCCCCGTCCGCCGCACACACCGCGGGCGCACCCCTCCGGTGCCGTTCCGTAACACGGCCGTCACTCGCACCCGACCGGCCGATACCCCCACAGCGGGCGATTTCGCCCGTCCGGGCGCACCATCGATAACGAAACGGTTTTCGGCCACACAACCCTTGACGCCGTGTTAACCAGAGGACAAAACTGCCGTTCATCGGTCGGCATTGTCGAACACCTACCGGCAATAAGCGCTAGAGTGTGGCAACGCCAAGGGCCGGTATCGCTCTCACCCCGAGGGCGCGGACCACGGAGGGACCCGTTGGTTCGCCTTCCCCTGGACGAAGGACAAAGGAGTCGCGGGTGTCCAGCTCCGACATCTTCATCGGCGAGATCATTGGTACCGCCGTACTCATCCTGCTCGGCGCCGGCGTGGTCGCCGCCGTCGTACTGAAGCGCTCCAAGGCGCAGGGCGCCGGCTGGGTCGCCATCGCACTCGGCTGGGGCTTCGCGGTCATGACCGCGGTCTACATCGCCGGCCCCATGTCCGGTGCGCACATCAACCCGGCGGTCACGCTCGGCATCGCGATCACCAGCGGTGAGTGGGGCAACGTCCCGATCTACTTCGCCGGCCAGCTGATCGGCGCCATGCTCGGTGCCTTCCTGGCCTGGCTCACCTACTACGGCCAGTTCAAGGCCCACCTGATGGATCCGGAACTCGTTCCGCCGCCGCTCGAGGAGGGCCTGGTCGACGAGCGGTCCGCCCCGAACGCCGGCCCCGTGCTCGGCGTCTTCTCCACCGGTCCCGAGATCCGGGTCTACTGGCAGAACCTGGTCACCGAGATCATCGCGACCGTCGTGCTGGTCCTCGCGGTGCTCACCATGGGCCTGAACGACAGCGGCAAGGGCCTCGGCACCCTCGGCGGACTGATCGTCGCGTTCGTCGTGGTCTCCATCGGCTTCTCCCTCGGCGGTCCGACGGGTTACGCCATCAACCCGGCCCGCGACCTCGGCCCGCGCATCGTGCACGCGCTGGTCCCGATGCCGAACAAGGGCGGCTCCGACTGGGGCTACGCCTGGGTGCCGGTCGTGGGACCGCTGATCGGCGCGGCCATCGCCGCGGGTATCTACAACATCGCGTTCGCGTGAGCCGTACGCCTCCCCTCAGAACCTCCAGGAGCACACCGTGACCGACGCACACACCGCCGGCCCGTTCATCGCGGCCATCGACCAGGGCACCACCTCGTCCCGCTGCATCGTCTTCGACAAGGACGGCCGGATCGTCTCCGTCGACCAGAAGGAGCACGAGCAGATCTTCCCGAAGCCGGGCTGGGTGGAGCACAACGCCACCGAGATCTGGAACAACGTCCAGGAGGTGGTCGCCGGGGCCATCGAGAAGGGCGGCATCACCGCGGCGGACGTCAAGGCCGTCGGCATCACCAACCAGCGCGAGACGACGCTCCTCTGGGACAAGAACACCGGTGAGCCCGTCCACAACGCCATCGTCTGGCAGGACACCCGCACCGACGCGCTCTGCCGGGAGCTGGGGCGCAACGTCGGCCAGGACCGCTTCCGCCGCGAGACCGGACTGCCGCTGGCGAGCTACTTCTCCGGACCCAAGGTCCGCTGGATGCTCGACAACATCGAGGGACTGCGCGAGCGCGCCGAGCGCGGCGACATCCTCTTCGGGACCATGGACTCCTGGGTCATCTGGAACCTGACCGGCGGTGTCAACGGCGGACGGCACGTCACGGACGTCACCAACGCCTCGCGCACCATGCTGATGAACCTCCACACCATGGAGTGGGACGAGAAGATCGCCCAGTCCATGGAGGTGCCGATGGAGGTCCTCCCGGAGATCCGTTCCTCCGCCGAGGTGTACGGAGAGGTCAAGGAGGGCGTCCTGGCGGGCGTCCCGGTCGCCTCGGCGCTGGGCGACCAGCAGGCCGCGCTCTTCGGCCAGACGTGCTTCTCCGAGGGTGAGGCGAAGTCCACCTACGGCACCGGCACGTTCCTGCTGATGAACACCGGCAGCAAGATCATCAACTCCTACTCCGGTCTGGTCACCACCGTCGGCTACAAGATCGGCGACGAGGCCCCGGTGTACTCGCTCGAGGGCTCCATCGCCGTCACCGGTGCCCTGGTGCAGTGGATGCGCGACCAGATGGGACTGATCAACAGCGCGCCCGAGATCGAGACGCTCGCCGCGTCCGTCGAGGACAACGGCGGCGCCTACTTCGTCCCGGCGTTCTCCGGCCTGTTCGCCCCGTACTGGCGCTCCGACGCCCGCGGTGTGATCGCCGGCCTGACCCGTTACGTCACCAAGGCGCACATCGCGCGCGCCGTGCTCGAGGCCACGGCCTGGCAGACGCGCGAGATCACGGACGCCATGACCAAGGACTCCGGCGTCGAGCTGACCGCGCTGAAGGTCGACGGCGGAATGACCTCCAACAACCTGCTGATGCAGACCCTCTCGGACTTCCTGGACGTGCCCGTGGTGCGTCCGATGGTGGCCGAGACCACCTGCCTCGGCGCCGCCTACGCCGCCGGCCTGGCCGTCGGCTTCTGGCCCGACACCGACGCGCTCCGCGCCAACTGGCGCAGGGCAGCCGAGTGGACCCCCCACATGGACGCTGCCAAGCGCGATCACGAGTACAAGTTCTGGCTCAAGGCCGTCGAACGGACCATGGGCTGGCTCGAGCACGACGACAGCTGACGAGGAGCAATCGAGAATGACCACCCTGCAGAGCGTCCCCTCGCTGGGGACGCACCCGGCCTCCGGTTCACTCCCGAGCCGCGCCGAGACGAGGGAGCAGCTTGCGAGGGCGACCTACGACCTCCTGGTGATTGGCGGCGGCATCCTGGGCATCTCCACGGCCTGGCACGCCGCGCAGGCCGGGCTGCGGGTGGCGCTGGTGGAGGCCGGCGACTTCGCCGGCGCCACCTCCTCCGCCTCCTCCAAGCTGCTCCACGGCGGTCTGCGCTACCTGCAGACCGGCGCCGTGAAGCTGGTGGCGGAGAACCACTTCGAGCGCCGCGCCCTCTCCCGGGAGGTTGCCCCCCACCTGTCCAACCCGCTCACCTTCTACCTGCCCGTCTACAAGGGCGGGCCGCACGGCGCCGCCAAGCTCGGCGCGGGTGTCTTCGCCTACTCGGCCCTCTCCGCGTTCGGCGACGGCGTCGGCCACGTCATATCCCCCGCCAAGGCCCAGCGCGACGTGCCCGAGCTGCGCACGGAGAACCTGAAGGCGGTCGCCGTCTACGGCGACGACCAGATGAACGACGCGCGCATGGCCCTGATGGCGGTCCGCGCGGCCGCCGAGTCGGGGACGGTCGTCCTCAACCACGCCGAGGTCACCGGGCTCCGCTTCACCGAGGGCCGGGTCACCGGCGCCGAGCTGAAGGACCGCACGGACGGCACCGAGTTCGGCGTCACCGCCCGTCTGGTCCTCAACGCGACCGGCCCCTGGGTGGACCACCTGCGCAGGATGGAGGACCCGAACGCGGCACCCTCGATCCGTCTCTCCAAGGGCGCGCACCTGGTGCTCAAGCGCACCTCGCCGTGGAAGGCCGCGCTGGCCACCCCGATCGACAAGTTCCGCATCACCTTCGCCCTCCCCTGGGAGGACATGCTGCTGCTCGGCACGACCGACGAGGAGTACGAGGGCGACCCGGCGGACGTGGCGGTCAACGAGAAGGACATCTCCCAGATCCTCGACGAGGCCGCCTTCTCCATCCGCGACCAGCAGCTGTCGCGCGATCTGATCACCTACTCCTTCGCGGGGCTGCGGGTGCTGCCGGGCGGTCCCGGCGACACCTCCAAGGCCAAGCGGGAGACCGTGGTCACCGAGGGCCGCGGCGGCATGCTGTCGGTGGCCGGCGGCAAGTGGACGACGTTCCGCCACATCGGCCGCACGGTGCTGAACAAGCTGGCCGAACTGCCCGGCCGGCCGCTCGCCGACGACATGGAGCCGATCTCGGAACTGCCGAAGAAGCTCCCGCTGCCCGGCATCTCCAACCCGCGCGCCGTGGCGCACCGGCTGCTGGTGGACGCGCCGGCGCCCGGGCCCCGGATGGCGGCCGACACCGCGCGCCACCTCGCCACGCACTACGGCTCGCTGTCCTTCGACATCGCGCGGCTGGCGAACGAGAACCCCGACCTGGCCGAGCGGATCCACCCGGACGCGCCGGAGATCTGGGCCCAGGTGGTGTGGGCGCGCGACCACGAGTGGGCCGAGACGGCGGACGACGTGCTCCGCCGCCGCACCACGCTGACGATCCGTGGTCTCGCCACCAACGAGGTCCGGGGGAAGGTCGACGACCTGCTGAAGAAGCGGGCCTGATACGGGACCGTAGCGGGCACGGTCCGCACGGCGAGGGCGGCTTCCTGTGGGGAGCCGCCCTCGTTGTACGCTCGGGCAGCGGATGGCGCGAGGGCGAGGGGGCGAAGGGGGGAGGCCGTGGCCGTCACCGACGAGGCCATCGAGAAGATCAAGGGCATGATCGTCTCCGGTGCGCTGAGGCCCGGCGACCGGCTCCCCAGGGAGAGCGAACTCGCCGCCGGGCTGGGCCTGTCGAGGAACTCGCTCCGCGAGGCCGTCCGGGCGCTGTCACTGCTCCGCATCCTCGACGTGCGCCAGGGCGACGGTACCTACGTCGGCAGCCTGGATCCGCAGCTCCTGCTGGCGGCGGCGCTGGGCTTCGTCGTCGACTTCCACCGTGAGGACGCGGTCCTCGAGTTCCTGGCCGTTCGCCGGGTCCTGGAGCCGGCCGCCACGGCGATGGCGGCGTCCGCCATCGGCGACCACGAACTCGGCCGGCTCTCCGCACGGCTCGACGCCCTCGGTACGCACTCCCCCGCGGCCGAACTGGCCGCCGCCGAGGTGGAGTTCCACCGGAGGATCGTGCGGGCGTCCGGCAACTCGGTGATCTGCGCCCTGCTTGACGGGCTCTCCGGGCCGACCGCCGGGGCCCGGGTGTGGCCCGGCCCCACCCAGGAGGGCGCGGCCGGCCGGATGCTCCACGAGCACCGGGCGATCCTGGCGGCGCTGCGCGACCGGGACGCCGAGGCGGCCCGGTCATGGGCGACGGTGCACATCGCGAGCGTGGAACGGGAGCTGAGGTCCGCGCTCTGACGCCGCAGCCCCGTCGGCTGTCCCGCTCGTCCACCGCGCCCGAGCCCCGCTCTCTCCCCCCGGTATGTCGCGCCCCGGCCCGCTCTCCCTGCGTACAACGTGACCCGTCCCGCTCTCCCCCCGGTACGTCGCGCCCCGTCCCACCGTCCCGCCGCCGCCAAGACCCGTCCCACCGCGCCCCGTTGCTGCTTCTCCCGGCTCGCGAACGGGGCGTTGGACCCCGGCGTCCGCGGCAGGCCGGGACGCCGCCGCCCGGACGCCGCCGCCCGGACCGCGGCGCCGGATTCCGGCCGTTCGCGCACGGGCCGGCCGTCGCACGGGTGCGCCGAGGCCACGGCCTCGCTGCGAACAGCGCGTCGAACGACTCGGGTCGCATGGGAGTGGGAGAGGGGAAAACGGGTACGGCTGGCGGCATACGGCTGCCCGGCGCCCGACGACGCCGGTCCGGTGGCGTACCCGTGGAGGTGGTCGACGTACTGGATGCCCGGGCCTCGCTGAAGGCGGGGACGGAGCCGCGGCCGGGCACCGACGGCTCACCGAGGGGTGCCGACGGCTGCCGCACGGGTGGGAACCTGCCCGGCTCCCGGGGTTCGGCGGTACGAACGGCGCCCGAGCCGCCGGGCCGATCCGGGCGCCGAGTCGCCGGGCCGATCCGCAGCGCGAAGCGGGCGTCGAGGACCCCGTGCCGCGCGGCGGCCAGGCGCGTCCACGCCCCCGGACGCCGGGCACGGCGGAGTCCGGCGCGCGCCCCCCGGCGGCCTCGGGCGGTGGTGGACCGGCTCGCACGCCGCCGGGGACGAGCCCTCCCGGTCATCCGATGTATGGCGCCGCAGGAGGCCGCAGGACCTGGTTCGGCGGAGGGACCTCCGATGACAGCTCGGACCGATCTTCGGCCGGAACCGGTATTCCTCCGGCCCCTGCCGCTGCCGTATGGAAGTTCCCCGCGCCGCGCACGGGGACTGCAGGTGGGCGCCCGTGAAGCCGTAAGGTTGGGGCGTACGAAAGGGAACGTCGGAAGGAGGCCTGGGTGATCGAGCTCGAGGGGGTTCCCGAGCTGATCGACCCGGTCATGGTGGCCGCGTTCGAGGGCTGGAACGACGCAGGCGACGCCGCCTCCACCGCGGTCGCGCACCTGGACCGCGAGTGGAAGGGCGAGGTCTTCGCGGCGCTCGACGCCGAGGACTACTACGACTTCCAGGTCAACCGGCCCACGGTGTGGCTGGACGGCGGGGTCCGGAAGATCACCTGGCCCACGACGCGGCTCTCCGTGGTGCGGGTCGGCGGGGAGAAGCCCCGCGATCTGGTGCTGGTCCGCGGGATCGAGCCCTCGATGCGCTGGCGCTCGTTCTGCAACGAGCTGCTGGGCTTCGCCCATGAGCTGGGCGTCGAGATGGTGGTGATCCTGGGCGCACTGCTCGGCGACACCCCGCACACGCGTCCCGTTCCGGTGAGCGGTGTCACCTCGGATCCGGATCTGGCCAGGACGATGGACCTGGAGGAGACCCGCTACGAGGGCCCGACCGGCATCGTCGGCATTCTCCAGGAGGCCTGCACACATGCCGGGGTCCCGGCCGTGTCGCTGTGGGCCGCGGTGCCGCACTACGTCTCCCAGCCGCCGAACCCCAAGGCGACCCTGGCGCTGCTGAACCGGCTGGAGGACCTCATCGACCTCCGCATCCCGCTCGGTGAACTGCCCGAGGACGCACGGGCCTGGCAGCTCGGTGTCGACCAACTCGCCTCCGAGGACAGCGAGGTGGCGGAGTACGTCCAGACGCTGGAGGAGGCGCGGGACACCGCCGAGCTGCCCGAGGCGTCCGGCGAGGCCATCGCCCGGGAGTTCGAGCGCTATCTGCGCCGGCGGGACGGCGGACCCGGGCCGGGACCGGGTGGGCATGCCACCGAGGGCGGCGACGGATCGTACCTGCGGGACACGGCCGGTGGACTGACGAAGCCGCCCAGGCCGCCGCGGGCCGACTCCGGGACGGGTGAGACCGGGACGGCGGAATCCGGAACGGCGGAATCCGGAACGGTGGAATCCGGAACGGGCCGGGCGGACGACGGCGGTTCCGGCGGGCCGGAGTCCAACGGGCCCTCCGGCGCGCCCGGTTCCCCGGATGCGCCGGGGACGCCTGGGTCGCCGGGGTCGCCGGGGTCGCCGGGGTCATCCGATTCCCCGGAGGACTGACTCCTCCGAGGCCACGCGAAACGCCGCCGTGAGCGCCCGGCGGCGTTTCCGGCGCCACCGGAGCGAACCTTCCGGCGACCGTCAGGGTTACAGCGCGACCCCGAGAAGGGCGTCCACGGCGCGCGACACCAGACCGGGCGCGCCCTCGTCCGTGCCGCCCTCGGTCCGCTGCGTCTCGGCCCAGCGGTCCACGGCGGCCAGCGCCGCCGGGGCGTCCAGGTCGTCGGCGAGCGCCCCGCGGATCTCCTCGACGAGGGCGTCGGCGGAGGGCCCGTCGGGCCGGGAGACGGCGGCGCGCCAGCGCGCCAGGCGGTCCACCGCTTCCTGGAGGATCTCGTCGGTCCACTCCCAGTCGGCACGGTAGTGGTGCGCCAGCAGCGCCAGCCGGATGGCGGCCGGATCCACGCCGTCGCGGCGCAGCGCCGAGACGAAGACGAGGTTGCCCTTGGACTTGGACATCTTCTGGCCGTGCAGGGCGACCATGCCGGCGTGCACATAGGCACGGGCGAACGGGTGCTCGCCGGTGAGCGCCTGGGCGTGCGAGGCGCCCATCTCGTGGTGCGGGAAGGCGAGATCGGAGCCGCCGCCCTGTACGTCGAAGCCCATGCCGAGGTGGTCGAGGGCGATGGCCACGCACTCGATGTGCCACCCGGGCCGGCCGCGCCCGAGGCTGCCGCCGTCCCAGCTCGGCTCGCCGTCCCGGGCCGCCATCCACAGCATCGGGTCGAGCGGGTTCTTCTTGCCGGGGCGGTCGGGGTCGCCGCCGCGCTCGGCGGACAGCGCGCGCATCACGTCGGTGCCGTAGTGCGACACCCCGCCGAAGTGGGGGTCCGACTCCACGGAGAAGTAGACGTCGCCGTCGAGCTCGTACGCGGCACCGGCGTCACGGAGGCGCTCGACGAGCGGGACGATTCCCGGTATGGCCTCGACGGCTCCGATGTAGTGCCGCGGGGGCAGCATCCGCAGCGCGGTCATGTCCTCGCGGAACAGGGCGGTCTCGCGCTCCGCGAGCTCGGTCCAGTCGTGGCCGTCGCGCTCGGCGCGCTCCAGGAGCGGATCGTCCACGTCGGTGACGTTCTGGACGTAGTGAACCTGCCGCTTGGTGTCGAGCCACACGCGCTGGACGAGGTCGAACGCGTTGTAGGTCGCCGCGTGACCGATGTGGGTCGCGTCGTACGGAGTGATGCCGCAGACGTAGATGCGGGCGACGGGACCGGGGGCGAGGGTCACAGGACCGCCGGTCGCGGTGTCGTGGATCCGGAGGTCGCGGCCCGTGCCGGGCAGGGCGGGGACCTCGGAAGCGGGCCAGGCATGCATGTCATGAGCGTAACCGGATGCCGGTTCCGGATACGAACCGGACACCCGCTCTTGGCCGGTCGGGCACTCTTGCGCCCGGCCGGTGCGGTCACCGGGCGGGTTCACCGGCTCGCGGCGCGACCGCACGGCACCTCGCGGAGTTGCCGCATCACCCGGGTACGTCCGGTGCGAGCGGGGCTCTGCCGGGCGGTCCTTCCCCCTCGGCGGCCCAGGGTCGGGGATCGGATGGCACGGGGCGCCGCGGTCTGCCCGGCGGCCCTTTCCGGCCACGCCACGACGCGGCGGTGACCGCTCGGCGGCCGGACCGCCCGACCGGCCGGGCGGCGGGCCGTCACCGTCGGGCCGGCGCGCCCGCCGGGGTCGGGTGCCGGCTTCCGGCGGGATCGCCGGCCTACACGGGCGGCCACGGGATCGCGGGCCAGTTGCCCGCCGGCTCCGGGTGGCGGGCGCTCCTGCGCAGGGCGCGGACCCGGCTCCGCACGGCGGACACCTCGTCCCGGGTGATCAGTTCGGCCAGCCGCCCGGCCAGCGCGGACCGGCCATCGAGGGAGGCGTCGAGGGTCTCCAGGGCCGCGAGGGCCTCCTCGGTCAGCGGCTCCCCCGCCCAGCCCCACAGCAGGGTCCGCAGCCGGTCCTCCACGTGGAAGGTGACGCCGTGGTCGATCGCGTACAGACGTCCGTCCGCCACCGGGAGCAGATGACCGCCCTTGCGGTCCCCGTTGTTGATGACCGCGTCGAGCACGGCGAGCCGCCGCAGCCGCGGGTCGTCCGCGTGGACGAGGAGCGCCGTGCGCCCCTCCCCGACCTCCGCGAGGCCGACCGCCTTCCAGCCGTCCCCGGGTTCGTCGCCGTCGGCGAGTGCGAGCAGGGACCGGGCCGGGTCGGCCTCGATCCACAACTGGCACATGCCCTCTCCGTACGGCCCGTCACGGAGCACGGTGGGCGGCACCAGCCCCCATCCCGTCGCCTCGGACAGCTCGTACGCGGCCACCTCGCGCTGGGCCAGCGTTCCGTCCGGGAAGTCCCACAGCGGGCGCTCCCCGGCGACGGGCTTGTAGACGCAGTGCGCCTCCCGGCCGTCGAGGGCGACGGAGCAGTACAGCGCCGCGTTGGACGCCTCGCGGATACGGCCGCGCACGGTGATCTCGCCCCGGGTGAGCAGTTCCAGGACGCCGTCGTGCGTGGTCACGCTCCCCTGCGGTATCCGTTCTGGCGCGGGCATACGTGTCCCTCCGGGTCGAGCGGCAGGCTGCACAGCGGGCACGGCGGCCTTCCCGCGTTCACGACGTCCAGCGCGCGCTTGGCGAAGGCCCTCGCCTGCGCGCCGGTCAGCCGCACGCGCAGCATCGGCGGACCGTTCTCCTCGTCCTGCAGCAGCCTCTCCTCGGCCTCCGCGAGGTCCTCCTCGGAGTCCGCGTCCAGCTCCACCAGCGCCTGGGCTTCGACGATCATGCGCTGCTCCTCGCCGTCCCAGGCGAGCGCCATCGTGCCGACCCGGAACTCCTCCTCGACGGGCGCGTCGAGGGGCGCGGTGTCGGCGACGTCGGTGGGGGCGACGGCGGGGACGGGGGCGTTGCCCCCGGTTCGCCGCACCACCTCGTCCAGCAGTTCGTCCATCCGCTCGGCAAGCGCGGCCACCTGGGTCTTCTCCAGCGCGACGCTGGTCACCCGACCCCCTGCGGAAGCCTGCAGGAAGAACGTACGACGTCCAGGCAGCCCGACCGTACCGGCCACGAATCGCTCCGGCGGGTCGTACAGGAACACCTGACGGGTCACGTCCTGCTCCCTAGGGATTCAGAGGTTCTTCGGTGCCGGAAGCGGGCTTCCGGGTTTCGGCCCGTCCACCCTACTGCTCCCGGCGATCACGGTGCGCCCGCGCCGCCGCCGACCACCGCCGTCCCGTCGTCACCGCCCTCGCGGGGCTCCTGCGCGGTCTCGCGCGGGCGGAGGGAGTCCAGGTCACCGGTGTCGCCGAGCCGCAGCAGGAACGGCCGCAGGCGGGTGTAGCGGATCGCCGTCACGGAGCACGGTTCGACGTGGATCCGCTGGAACAGGTCGAGGTGCATGCCGAGGGCGTCCGCCACCACGGCCTTGATGATGTCGCCGTGGGAGCACATGAGGTACACGGCCTCCTCGCCGTGCTCCTGCTCGATCCGGGCGTTCCAGTCGCGTACGGCGTCGACGGCCCGGTTCTGCATGGTCCGCATCGACTCGCCGCCGGGGAAGGCCGCGGCGGCGGGGTGCCGCTGGACGACCTCCATCAGCGGCTCGCCCGCCAGTTCCTCGAGCTTGCGGCCGGACCAGTCTCCGTAACGGCACTCGCCGATCCGCTCGTCGCTGTGGAGCGGGAGGCCCGGCCGTGCGTCGAGCAGCGGCTGCAGGGTCTGGCGGCACCGCTCGAGCGGGCTGGTGACCGCGGCCGCGAGGGGCAGCCCGGCGAGCCGGGCGGGCAGGGCGGCCGCCTGCGCGGTACCGCGCTCGTCGAGGGCGACGCCCGGCGTCCAGCCGGCGAGCACCCCCGCGGTGTTGGCGGTGGAACGTCCGTGCCGTACGAGGATCAACGTGGCCATGCCGGCCAGCCTAGGGGCTGTGTCCAGGTGACGGACCTCCCGCCGCAAGCGCTCCCCGGCGCTCCCACCGGCCCGGCCGCACGCACGCAGGCCCGCACGCACGCAGGGCCGGCCGCCCGCACGGCCGACCGGCGGTTCGCCCGACCTGAACCGAGCGGTGCCCCGGGCCGCACGTGCCGCCCGGAGTGCGCGTGGGGCGCGGGAGCGGCAGAATGCCCGCCGTGATCGTGGACTGTGCCATCTACCGGGACGGCCGCCGGACCGACGGCCCCGAGGACCTCTCCGAAGCGCTGGCCCTGGCCCGTGCGTCCGAGAACACGTTCCTGTGGATCGGGCTGCACGAACCGCACGAGGCGGAGTTCGGCCGCGTCAGCAGTGAGTTCGGCCTGCACCCGCTGGCGGTCGAGGACGCCCTCAAGGCCCACCAGCGGCCCAAGCTGGAGGTCTACGACGACTCGCTGTTCGTGGTCCTCAAGCCCGTCGTGTACGAGCCGGAGTCGGACACGGTCGGCACCGGCGAGGTGATGGTCTTCGTCGGCGACTGCTTCGTCGTGACGGTGCGGCACGGGGACGGTGCCCCCCTGCGGACCGTGCGGCAGCGGCTGGAGGCCGACCCGAACATCCTCCGGCACGGCCCGACGACCGTGCTCTACGCCGTGAGCGA
The DNA here is from genome assembly GCF_003097515.1 of Streptomyces tirandamycinicus. Classification (NCBI taxonomy): domain Bacteria; kingdom Bacillati; phylum Actinomycetota; class Actinomycetes; order Kitasatosporales; family Streptomycetaceae; genus Streptomyces; species Streptomyces tirandamycinicus. Next base: position 537,372 of record NZ_CP029188.1, read on the forward strand.
CGCCGTCGTCGACCACTACATCGAGGTGGCGGCCGAGCTCCAGGTGGACCTCGAGGACCTGGAGGCCGCCGTCTTCGCGCCCGACGGGGACACCCGGCACACGGCGGCCAGGATCTACGGCTTCAAGCGGCAGGTGCTCGAGTTCCGGCGGGCCACCGGGCCGCTCGCCGCGCCGATGGCCAGGCTCGCCGGGGGGTCGGTGCCGTTCGTGCACGGACACTCCCAGCCGTTCTTCCGCGACGTCCACGACCATCTGACACGGGCCAACGAGCAGGTGGAGGGCCTGGACCGGCTGCTGTCCGACGTGCTGTCCGCCCACCTCGCGCAGACGGGCGTCCGGCAGAACGACGACATGCGCAAGATCTCGGCGTGGGCGGCCATGGCGGCGGTGCCGACGCTGGTCGCCGGCATCTACGGCATGAACTTCGAGTACATGCCCGAGTTGCGCCGGGAGTGGGGCTATCCGGCGGCGATCGTGCTGATGGCCCTGGTGGTGTTCGGGCTGTACCGGTTGTTCAAGCGCCGGGGCTGGCTGTAGCAGCGGCGCACCGGTCCCCCGCGTCGCGGCCCGCACGGCCGGGGCGCGGCGGCCTCCGGAGCGGCCCCGGACGTGACGGTCTCAGACGACGGGGGCCGCGGTCGCGGGGCCGCCGAGGGCGTCGCGCCGCTCGGGCATCCGGAGCGACACCATGCGCCGCCAGCCACCGGCGCGTTCGAAGGCGTACACGGCGTGGATGCCGGCCGCCAGCGCCGCCGACTTGACCCCGGGCCAGTTCAGGATCCGCCCCATGTGGGACATGACGGCGAGGCTGACGTCCCGGTGGACGGCGATCTCGGTGAGGGCGCACTCGCGCAGGGTGCCCTGGATGGCGCGGCCGTGCCCGGCGCGGGCGAGACGGAGCAGTTCCTCGTGGCAGTAGGCGAGGTGGTTGTCCTCGTCGTGGCAGATCTGCCTGACGGCCTTGCCGACCTCGGGGTGTTCCCCGAAGAACTTGACCAGCATGTCCATCTGGTCCGCGGCGCGCTGCTCGGTGACCCGGCTGTGCGAGAGGTAGACCACGATGTCCCGCTCGGTCAGCCGTTCGTCGCGGCGCAGCTTCTCGTGTGCCAGTCCGATGCCCTGCTTCTCCAGGAGCATCGTGTAGTCGGTCTCGGGAGGCACGTCGACCGGTTCCAGACCCCGCTTCTTCAGCAGTGCGTTGAAGATCCGGCCGTGCTTGTCCTCGTCCGCGCCATGCCGGGCGATCTTCGGCGCGAGCCCGCGCATGCTGTCGGGGACGAGCGCCGCGATACGGCCGTTCTCCCAGCCGCCCTGGGCCTCGCCACTGGCCGCGATCGAGCAGAAGAGCCGGTAGGAATCGTCGTTCTCCAGGATCTCCTGGAAGAGACTTCGGGCCGAGAGCATCACTGCCACCTCCGTGAGGCACCCGTGGGCGACGGGCGTCCGCAGAGAACGAGTCAAATGCGGACCAGGCAGTCAGGCAACAGGTGACCTGGACAACTCCGCCGAAAGAGGGAGCACACGGTCGCCCGGGGCACTCGGGAGGGCGTACGGGCCTGTCCGCGGAGGTCCGGGCGTGACCGGAGACGGGGTAAGGCGTTAGACCGTGTGACGGCCGTGGCGGGGATGACCCCGAGCCCCCACCACGGCCGCAGGCATGTCCGGCTCCGGGCGCCCGGCTACGCGGGCCCGGAACGGATGCCGGCTACGCGAGTCCCGCCCGCTCCAGGGCCTCGGTGCCGGCCCGCAGAGCGCTCAGCCGCTCGTCGAGGGTGAAGCCGGCGGGAGCGAGGGTCAGGGTGGTCACGCCGGCGGCGGCGTAGGCCCGCATGCGGTCGGCGATCCGGTCGACGGTGCCGAGCAGCGCGGTGGAGTCGATCAGCTCGTGCGGCACGGCCGCGGCCGCCCCGGCCTTGTCCCCGGCGAGGTACTTGTCCTGGATCTCCGCGGCCTCCTTCTCGTACCCCATGCGCTGGGCCAGCCGGTTGTAGAAGTTCTGCTTGCGGCTGCCCATGCCGCCGACGTACAGCGCGGTGTACGGGCGGAACGTGTCGGCCAGCGCCCGGACGTCGTCGCCGACCGCGAGCGGCACGGTGGGGCAGACGTCGAAGCCGTCCATCGTCTTCCCGGCCTTCTCGCGGCCCTCGCGGATGTACCGGATCGCGGTGTCCTCGAGGTGGTCGGCGGACGGGAAGATCAGCAGCGCCCCGTCGGCGATCTCGCCCGTCTGCTCCAGGTTCTTCGGGCCGATGGCGGCGATGTACAGCGGGATCCGCTCGCGCTCGGGGTGGACGGTCAGCTTGATCGGCTTGCCCGGACCGCCGGGGAGCGGGAGCGTCCAGTGCTCGCCCTCGTAGGTCAGGCGCTCGCGGGTCATGGCCTTGCGGACGATCTCGACGTACTCGCGGGTGCGGGCCAGGGGCTTGTCGAACGTGACGCCGTACCAGCCCTCGGACACCTGCGGTCCCGAGACGCCGAGACCGAGGCGGAATCGTCCGCCGGACAGCGAGTCCAGAGTGGCGGCGGTCATCGCCGTCATCGCGGGCTGACGGGCGGGGATCTGCAGGATCGCCGAACCGACGTCGATCCTCTCGGTCTGCGCGGCGACCCAGGACAGCACGGTCGGCGCGTCGGATCCGTAGGCTTCGGCCGCCCAGCAGACGTCGTAGCCGAGGCGGTCCGCTTCCTGGGCCACGGCGAGGTTGTCGCCGTCCATGCCCGCGCCCCAGTAACCGAGGTTGATGCCCAGCCGCATACCGCTCCCCTTACCGCTCCGCACTGCTCCGGATGTACCGCACCACGTCGGATGTGCCGATTTACCGACGAGTAACGTCCTGGGTCGGGACTCTAGCGCGGGGAGCGGCGTCCCGTCAGGGGGTGGGCGGCTGACGGCTTCGCGGGCGAGTTGTCCACAGGGTCGCTCCGGGTGGGGCCGTGGCCAGTAATCTCGCGCCCATGGAGCAGAGGCATCTCGGCCGTACCGGTCTGCGCGTGTCCCGGATCGGGCTCGGCACCCTCACCTGGGGGCGGGACACCGGCGAGCACGACGCCGCCGACCAGCTGAAGGCCTTCTGGGAGGCGGGCGGCACACTGGTCGACACGGCGGATGTCTACGGCGGCGGCGAGGCCGAGTACCTGCTCGGCCAGCTGGTGGAGCGGCTGGTCCCCCGGCGCGACCTGGTCATCGCCACCAAGGCCGGCAGCGTGCTCGACCCGTCGCGGCGGTACGACGGCTCGCGCGGCCATCTGCTGGCGGCCCTGGACGCCTCGCTGGAGCGGCTGGGCACCGACCACGTGGATCTCTGGCAGGTCCACGGCTTCGATCCGTACACGCCGCTGGAGGAGACCCTCCAGGCGCTCGACATCGCGGTGGGCAGCGGCCGGGCGCGGTACGCGGGGGTGTCGGGCTTCTGCGGCTGGCAGCTCGCCAAGGCCGCCACCTGGCAGCTCGCGGCGCCGGGCACGCGGACCCGCCTCGCCGGTACGCAGATGGAGTACTCGCTGCTGCAGCGCGGCGTCGAGCGGGAGGTGCTGCCCGCGGCACTCGACCTCGGCGTGGGGCTGCTGCCGTCGTCACCGCTGGGCCGGGGGGTGCTCACGGGCAAGTACCGGCACGCGACGCCGACGGACTCGCGCGGGGCGTCGGAGCAGCTGGCGGCCTTCGTGGAGCCCTATCTGGACGAGTCGGCGACGCGCATCGTGGAGGCGGTCGCCACGGCCGCCGACGGGCTGGCGGCGACCCCCCTGGAAGTGGCGCTCGCCTGGGTCCGCGACCGGCCGGGCGTGGTGGCGCCCGTCGTCGGCGCCCGCAACGCGCAGCAGCTCACGCAGGCGTTGTCAGTGGAGGGTCTTAGTCTTCCTGACGAGATCCGCCGGGCGCTGGACGACGTTTCGGCCCCCGTGCACCGCTATCCCGACCAGGACTGGAGCACGCTGTGACTGCGCTTCCCGGGGCGAGCCCCGGCACCCCCTCCGAGGGCCCCGTGGCCGAGGACTCCGGGCACGGCGGCGCCGCGACCGAGGACCCCGTGGCCAGGGAGTCCAGGCACGGGCACTCCGGGCAGCACGCCGGGCAGCATTCGGGGCAGCACTCCGGGCACGGGGACGCGGCGGCCGAGGAGCCCGTGGTCGGCGGCTCCCGGCCGGAATCCGGGCGCGAGGCCTCCTCGGCCGGGGGCTCCGGGCCGGGCACGCCCGCCGGCGCGGCGGCGAGCCGTGCCGGGACGGCCCCGGACGGGGTGCCCGGCGAGGCCGCGAGCGGAGCGACGGCGGACGGGGAAGCGGCGAACGGATCGACGGCGGACGAAGAGGCGGCGGGAGCGGAAGCCGGGCAGCCCGCGGGCAGGGGGAAGGACGGCGGAGCGGACGGGTCCCTGGGCGACGAGACGTCCGGCGTGGCCGAGACCGGGGCCACCGGCGGCGGCTCCGAGTTGTCCGAGGCCCAGGCGGAGCTGGCGGCGCAGCAGGAACTGCGGTCGCGGATCGAGAAGCGCAAGGCCGGGAAGTCAGGGCCGATCGCGGCCGGCGGAAAGCTGAGCGGCACCGCGGCCGACCTGCTGGCGGCGGTGCGGGCGGTGGAGAGCGGCGCCACGCCGTCGGGCACGTTCTTCGAGGCGTCCGCCGCGCCGCGGAAACCCGCCCCGACGTCCCTGGCCGGGCCCGGGAGGCCACGGGTGCCGATGCCCGAGCCCGCCCCGAGGCAGCCCGGTCCGGGCACGGTGCAGGCCGTTCTGGAGGTCCTGGTGTCGGGCGGTGCGCCGGAGGGACTGGCCACGCGGGTCGCCGGGGTGCTGGGAGAGCAGGCCGCGGACGCCCTCCGGGAGGACCCCTGGCGGCTGCTGGCGGTGCCCGGGGTGCAGCCCGAGCAGGCGGACGGTTTCGCCCGGGCGCTGCTCGGCTCGGAGTGCCGGCCGGACGACGGCCGGCGGGCCGCGGCGCTGGTGGGCTGGCTGCTGGAGCGCGCCGCACTCCGGGGCCACACGGCACTGGAGTCGGCGACGGTGCGCACGGCGCTCGACGGGTACTCCGTGCCGGACCCCGGGGAGGCGCTGCGGCACGCCGTCGCCGAGGGGGCCGTGCTGGTCTTCCAGGACGGCGTCGACGCCGCCGGAGGGCCGGCGGAGGCCGAGGAAGCCGGAACGGCCGACGGGCACGAGGCGCAGGAGGACGAAGAGCCCGCCGGGCTGCGGGAGCCGGTCCCGGTCCTGCTCGGCCTGGACCGGTACGCCCTCGCGGAGGAGAGCCTCGCGGACGGTCTTGCCCGGCTGGTCAGGACCGCGCAGCCGGCGTCGTGGGAGGACGCGGCCGGGGCTGCCGGATCGCCGTCGGCCGCGGAGCTGATCCGCGCCGCCGCCGGACACGGCCTGGTCGCGCACACCGGCGGCGAGACGGCCCGCGCCGAGCCGGCCGCACTGGTCGCGGCCGCCCGCTCCCTCGGCCTGCGCGCGGTCGCCGCCGTGCACAGCGAGAACGGGCGGCGCAGGACGGGCGGCGGCGCGGTCACGGTGCAGGGACTGCTCTCCGGGGCGGAGGGCCCCGGCCGGGACGGCGACGGCGCACTGGCCGTGGATCTGCTCGCGGTCCTCGACGCGCCGCAGCTCGATGTCGAGACCGCGGCCGCGCTGGTGGAGTCCCTGCCGGACGGTTGCCGGCTGGTGCTGAGCGGGGACCCGGGTGTGCTGTGGTCCGCGGGCGCGGGACGGGTGTTCGCCGACGTGCTGGCCGCCCGGGTGTGCCCGGTCGTCGCCTCCCGCACGCCCGACCCCGGGCCACTGGGTGAGCTGGTCTCCGGGATCGGCGTCGGCGAACTCGTCCGGGTCGACGCCCCCGGCAAGGAGGTGGTGATCGTTCCGGTTCGGGACGCGGGCGAGGCCGTGCACCGTACGGTCCAGCTGGTCGCCGACTCGGTCCCGCGGGCGATCGGGGTGCCGCCGGCCGAGACCCAGGTCATCACGGTCGGCCATGGCGGCTCCGCGGGCACCAGGGCGCTGAACACGGCGCTCAAGGAGCGGTTCAACCCCGGTCCCGGCCGCTTCGGCGGCTTCGACCCGGCCGACCGCGTCACTTACTCCCCCGCCCCCGGGCGGACCCTGACCGGCTCGGTGGTCTCGGCCGACGCGGAGGGTCTGCGCGTCGACTGCGAGGGCACCGCCGTCCTCGTCCCGCAGGACCCGGTGGCGTCGGTACTGCGGCACGGCTGGGCGATCACCGCGCACCAGGCGGCCGGAATGCGCTGGCCCGCGGTCGTGGTGGTGCTGCCGGGGGACGCGGCCCAGGGCCTGAACCGCCCGTGGGTCTACACCGCGTTCAGCCGCGGCGAACGCCATCTCTCCGTGGTCCACGGCATGGAGCAGGCACTGCCGCGCGCGGTCGCGGAGATCCCGTCCGAGGTCCGGACGACACGGCTGCGCTCGCTACTGGAAGGGCTGCTCCCGCCCGGCGAAGCCGGGGGTTCCTCCGGCTGAGCGGACCGCCACCCCGTTCCGGAGAGGCCTCTGCCGCGCCACCCGTCCACACCCTCCCCGGACAGAACACCCAGGTGGCGTAAGTGGTGCCGCCACCCCGGGATGCCAGGCCATGTCCGGCGCAGGGCAGGCCCCGGGTATGCGCAACCGCCGGTGCCGCGCGGCACCGGCGCCGCGCGGCCCGCACTTCGGACGGCCACGGCTCCCCGGCCGCCACGGCACGTCCGCGGAGCGGGGGCCGGGGGGCCACGGCCGGGTGTGCGGCGCCGGCGGCAGCCGGTCAGCCGGTTCGCGGCAGGGCGCGGGGCGGCAGCAGCGGGCATCTCCGGGGACGGCTTGCCCGGCGCCGCCGGGACGGCATGCCCGGCCCGCTCCTCGCGCGCCCGGCGGCGGCCGGGTCACAACACGGGCGGGACAGCGATGCCGTGGCACGGCGAGAGGCGCCGTGCGGAGACCCGTGGTCCCGCTCGGCGGCGCGGGGCGACCGCCACCCGCGCGCCGGGACGGACCGGACCTCCGTCGTCGTACGGCGCCTCTCGCTCCGCTCCGAACGGTTCCCGCTACGCGGAGTCGAGGTCGCCCTCGTCCAGGTCCTCCTCGTCGAAGACGGCGCTGACGTCGAAGCGGCAGACGACGCGCTCCGGATCCGCCTGGTCGAAGGGCGTGCTGAGCCATTCACCGGGCTCTGGCAGCTCGTCGGCGGCGGAGACCCACAGGGTGGAGTCGCCCTCCTCCAGACCGAACTCCTTGTGCCGCGATGCGATCTCGTCCGGCTCGAACTCGCCGAACAGCACCCCGAGCGCGGCGTGCACGCTGGCTCCCACGACGGCCGCGGAGGTGTCGTCCGCGGTCTCGTCCCTGTCGAGGTCCGCGATCCGCTGGGCCTGTGCGAGCAGCCGCTGCGGCTCCACGACGGCGTAGTCACGGCGAATGAGGACACTCAGCGCGTTCGGTTCGTCCGGTCCCGTGTACGGCGGCATGGAGTCGTCCGCGCCGGGGATCTCGAACGGAGTGACCTCGTCGTAGCGGTCGTAGAGCCGCTCGTCGTACGCCTCGGCCGCGGCGGCAAGGGCGTTGAAGGCCGCGTACACCGCCGGGTCGTCCTCTCCCGTGCGGCGTTCGACCGCTTCGAGGTGGCGGTCCAGCGCGGCTTTGACCGCCTCGGCGGCGGCGCGGACCTCGGCAGCCGTGGGCTGCGCAGGAGCGGAAGCATCAGACATAGTGCAGACGCTATCCGTACTCGGCCCGTGCCCGCACAATAGATGCGATGCCGGAATACGAATTTGTCGACGTGCACGTGCCTCGTGGGGTCTCCCGTACGGAGGCCACCCGCTTGTTGACCGACCATGCCGAGTACGGACACTGGGAGTTGGACAGGCTGACTCTGCTCCGTGACGGCAGCCGCCGCGTACGGCTCCGCCGTCGCATCATCCGTCAGGTCCGTGCCACCTGGTGAGCACCTGCCGCTCGATGTACGGAGCGGGCCCGCGATCGCGGGCCCGCTCCGTTGCGTTGCCGTTCCGTCACGCGGAGGCACGAGCCTTGCGGTAGAGGACCGCTCCGCCGAGCAGCAGACCGGCGGCCGCGGAGGCCCCCAGCCCGAGCGAGCCGGCGCCGGTTCGGGCGAGCTCGTCGGTGGCCTTGGGCGGTGTGACGGTGTGGGCACCCGGGGTGTTCGGGGTGGTGGGCTCCACCGGCGTGCCCGGCGATCCGGGTTCGGCGGGCGTCCCCGGCTGCCCGGGCTCACCGGGCTCCCCCGGCTCACCAGGTTCACCCGGCTCTCCCGGCTCCCCGGGCTCACCAGGTTCTCCCGGCTCACCAGGCTCCCCCGGCTCACCGGGCTCCCCCGGCTCACCGGGCTCACCGGGCTCACCGGGCTCTCCCGGGTTGTTCCCGTCGTCACCGTTGCTGCACTCGTTGCCGAACGCCGGATTCAGCGCGCCGATGACGTTGACGCTGTTGCCGCAGACGTTCACGGGCACGTGGACCGGGACCTGGACGCTGTTGCCGGAAGCGACGCCGGGGGAGTTCGCCGTGCCGCCCTCCGCGTGCGCGCCGCCGCCGTTCTCCGACGTGTTGGCGCACTTGTTGCCGAACGCGGGGTTCAGGGCGCCGATGACGTTGACGGTGTTGCCGCAGACGTTGACCGGGACGTGGACCGGCACCTGGACCGAGTTCCCGGAGAGCACGCCCGGGGAGTCGGAGGCGCCGCCGTGGGCGCCCGCGCCTCCGTGCGCGTGTGCGTAGCCGCCGCCGAGGACGAGCACGCCGCCCGCGGCCGCCACGGTGATCAGGCCCTTGCGCGTGACCTGTCGCATAGCTGGTTCCTGCCTTCTGACTTCCGGACTGCCCCGGGCTCGGTGCCCGGGAGCGGGGTCAATGCGGGCGGTCCCGGAGCGCACGGCGTGCGCTCCGGGGCCGCCGGGTCAATCCCTCACAGGGGCAAGTCGCAACGTCAGTCGTTGACGCAGACGTTGCCGAAGGCCGGGTTCAGCAGACCGATCACGGAGATCGTGTTGCCGCAGACGTTCACCGGCACGTGGACGGGCGCCTGCACGACGTTGCCCGAGAGCACGCCGGGCGAGTTCACGGCGGCACCCTGGGCACCGGAGTCGGCGACGGCCATGCCCGCACCCGCGAGAACCAGGCCACCGGTGGCAGCCGCGACGGCGACGACCTTCTTGATCATTATTCCTCCTCGTTGGTAAGCGATCCCAGCTGCGGACCGCACACCTGTAACGAGGAGGGGCTAATGGGGCTACTAGCGTATGAGCCCATTCACTCTTCTCAGTCGCATGCGCACGCACGGACGAATGTCCGCGTCACGTTTCCGCACCGCGCGTCCACCCCGCCCGCGGGCGGGGTGGACGCGCGCCGGGGCCCGCGCCGGGCCCCGGACGCGGCGCCGCCGGCTCGGCCCGCGCCGGGGCAGGCTCAGCTCGCGTCGAGGAAGCGGTCCAGCACCCGTACGCCGAACTTCAGGCCGTCCACCGGAACACGCTCGTCCACTCCGTGGAACATGCCGGCGAAGTCCAGCTCCGGCGGCAGCTTCAGCGGCGCGAAGCCGAAGCAGCGGATGCCGAGATCGTCGAAGGACTTGGCGTCGGTGCCGCCGGAGAGCATGTACGGCACGGCCCGGGCGATCGGGTCCTCGGCGCGGAGGGCCGACTGCATGGCGTCCACGAGGTCGCCGTCGAAGCTCGTCTCCAGCGCCTTGTCGGCGTGGACGTCCTCGCGGCGGACCCGGGGGCCGAGGATCCGGTCGAGATCGGCGAGGAACTCCTCCTCGTGACCGGGCAGGAAGCGCCCGTCCACGTGCGCGGTCGCCTGTCCGGGGATGACGTTCACCTTGTAGCCGGCGCCCAGCATGGTGGGCGCGGCGGAGTTGCGGAGCGTGGCCCCGATCATCTTGGCGATGCCGCCGAGCTTGGCGAGGGTCGCCTCCATGTCCTCGGGATCGAGCGGGGTGCCCAGCGCGTCCGACAACTCGTCCAGGAAGGACCGCACGGTCTTGGTCACCCGTACCGGCCAGGTGTGCCGGCCCAGCCGGCCGACGGCCTCGCAGAGCTCGGTGATGGCGTTGTCGTGGTTCGTCATGGACCCGTGCCCGGCGGTGCCCTCGACCGTGAGCCGCATCCAGTGCATGCCCTTCTGGGCCGTCTCGACGAGGTAGAGCCGCAGGTTCTCGTTGACGGTGAAGGAGAAGCCGCCGACCTCGCCGATCGCCTCGGTGACGCCCTCGAACAGGTCGGGGTGCCGGTCGACCAGGTGGCGGGCGCCGTACGTACCCCCCGCCTCCTCGTCCGCGAGGAACGCCAGCACCACGTCGCGCGGCGGCCTGCGGCCGCTGCGCAGCCGGTCGCGTACGACGGCGAGGGTCATCGCGTCCATGTCCTTCATGTCCACCGCGCCCCGGCCCCAGACGCAGCCGTCGGCGATCTCTCCGGAGAACGGGTGGTGGGTCCAGTCGCCGGCGTCGGCCGGGACGACATCGGTGTGGCCGTGGATGAGCAGCGCCGGGCGGGAGGGGTCCTCGCCCTCGATCCGGGCCACGGTGGAGGCCCTGCCCGGGTGCGACTCGATGATCCTGGGCTCCAGACCGACCTCGGCGAGCTTCTCCGCCACGTACTCGGCGGCCGCCCGCTCGCCCGGTCCCGAGTGGTCACCGTAGTTGCTGGTGTCGATCCGGATCAGATCGCGGCAGAGATCGACGACCTCGTCCTCGCCGGAGACCTTCCGGGCGGTGTCCGTCTCGCTCACGCTGATTCCTCCCGCTGTCGCTCTGGTGGTCCTCCACATCCTGCCCCGCCCGGGGCCGCTCCCCAAGGGCGGCTCCGGACGGCGCCCGTGCACCGTGGCCGGGGACCGCCGGAGGCTCCCCGGCCCGGGAGCAGGGGGTGATCGGGCACGTCGAATGTTTGCTATGGTTTTCCACGTCGGAACGGCCTGCGGCCGGGAGACGGACACCTTGTCCGGGTGGCGGAATGGCAGACGCGCTAGCTTGAGGTGCTAGTGCCCTTTATCGGGCGTGGGGGTTCAAGTCCCCCCTCGGACACCAGTGAGAACCCCACTTCATGTGGGGTTCTCTGCTTTTCGGCTGTTTCGGCAGTGCGGGCTGTTCCGGCTGGGCGGGCTGTTCCGGCTGGGCGTTTCCGGCGGTGGCGTGACCGGCGGCCGGGCGGGCCCCGGGCCCGGACCGGGGACGACGGACTGGGCCGGCGCCGCACCGGAGGCGGCCGGTCCGCGCGGCCGAAGAGGCCGGGACCGGCCGCGCGGCCGGGGCGGCAGGGACCGGCTGCCTGACCAGGAGACCGACGGTGCCCATGGGATCGCCGCTCGCTGGCCGGCCGGGGGCCCGACCGTCCACCCGTGTCCGGATCTGACAGAACATGGTCATTGCGGCCACCGCGGCGAGCGGAAACGATTGACGCATGCTCCCACCGCACAGGGTCGTCATCGCCGCCTTTCCGGGTGTCGAACTGCTCGACGTCACGGGTCCGGCCGAGGTCTTCTCGGTCGCCGCACGAGTCGGCGGCAACGGCCGATCCGGCTACACCGTCCGGATCGCGACAGCCGACGGTGAACCGGTGGCCACCTCCAGCGGCATCCGGCTGTTGGCCGACCTGACGCTGGACGAGGTGATCGGCGACGTGGACACCCTGCTCGTGGCGGGAGCGGTCCATGTGGAGGGCCACCAGGTGGAGCCGGTGCTCGACCGCGGGATCATCGACTGGCTCGACCGGCTGCGTGAAGCGGAGCCCGGGCCCCACCGGATCGGCTCCGTCTGCGCCGGCGCACACCTACTGGCCGCTGCGGGCCTGCTGGACGGCCTTTCCGCCACGACCCACTGGGTGACCGCCGCGCGGCTGGCCGCCGACCATCCGCGGGTCAGCGTCGATCCGGACCCGATCTTCATCCGGGCCGGCCGGCTGTGGACCTGCGCCGGTATCACGTCGGGGATGGACATGGCGCTGGCGATGGTCGCCGAGGACCGGGGACCCGAACTGGCCCTGGCCACGGCCCGGATGATGGTCATGTACGTCAAACGCGCCGGGGGCCAGAGCCAGTTCAGTGTGCCGCTCGCGGTGCCGGCCGCTCCCGGCGACCGCTTCGACGACCTGCGTACGTGGATCGGCGAGCACCTCACCGAGGATCTGTCCGCCGACGCCCTGGCCACCCGGCTGCACCTGAGCGTGCGCCACTTCTCCCGGCTGTTCCGCCGGCGCACCGGCACCACCCCGGCCGCCTACGTCGAGTCCGTCCGGCTGGAGGAAGCCCGCCGGTTGCTCCAGGACGGCGACCACGGCCTGCCGGAGATCGCCGCCGTCAGCGGCCTCGGCTCCGTGGAGAGCCTGCACCGTTCCTTCCGGCGTCGCCTGGGCACCACCCCCGCCGAGTACCGGCGCCGCTTCCGCTGACCTCGGAGCACCGCCACGCCAACGACCGCCCCACCGACCGCCCCACCTCGACCCACCCCGTCCCCGGCCGTGCCGCGGACCGCCGCCGCACGGAGGGCCGTCCTGCCCGCACCGGCGGCACGCCAGGAATCAACCAGGGAGAAGCCCGTGTCCCCCACCAAGGTCGTCCCGATCCCCGTCATGGGCCGGCACAGCATCAACGCCTACCTGCTGCTGGGCCGCCGGCCCGTCGTCGTCGACGCGGGTACACCCGGCAGCGGCGGAAGGATCCGCGATCAGATCGCCGCACACGGTGTGGACCCGACCGACGTGTCGCTGATCGTCATCACCCACGGCCACATCGACCACTTCGGTTCCGCCGCCGAACTCCACCGCCTGACCGGAGCGCCGGTGGCGGGGCACATCGCCGACCTCGGGCCCTACCGCAGCGGCCGGGCCCGCGAACCCTATCTGCCCACCGGTCCGATGGGCCGCCTCATGGCGAGGAGCAGGAAGCTGCACCTGAAGGCGGAACCGCTCGAACCCGGCGTACTGGTGCGGGGCGAGACGGACCTGGAGGACTTCGGGATCGACGCGCGGATCATGCCCACCCCCGGGCACACCGCCGGTTCGATCTCCGTCCTCACCGGCCGGGGAGACCTCGTCGCAGGCGACCTGGTCGCCAACTCCTTCATGGGACTCGTCCCCGGCAGACCGGCCAACCCTCCCTTCCACGACGATCCGCTGCACAACCTGGCCAGTCTGCGGAGGATGCTCGACCTGGACCCCACCAGGCTCCACGTCGGGCACGGCACCCCGCTGGAGCCCGACCGGGTCCGGCGCTGGGCGGCCCGGGAGCACAGGCGGCTGACCCGGCTCGCGGCAGCCGGGCGGCTCCCCACCCGTACGGAGACGGAAGCGGTCTGACCACGGCCGCCCGGGCCCACCCCCCGGTACGCGTTCACCCACGGGTCCGGGCAGACTGGGCGTAGCCCGAGGCGCCGTCCGGGTGCCCCGACCGGGGTGGCCGACCGGCTGGCCGACCGGGGACGGAAACCCTTCTTGCCGGTGCCGGGGACGGAATCCTTTCTTGCTGGTGCCGGGGGCGCGCCCCGGCCGGTACGGGGACGAGGTGCGGGAGCTGTGGGACGCGGACGACGGGCGGCGCCGGTGGCTCCGCTGCCGCAGCGGGACGGGATCGACCCGGTGCGGCTCCGGCTGCCCGCGGACCCGGACGGGGCCTGGCCCACCGTGCGGGACCACCTCGTCCACCGGTTCGCCGGGACGGTGGGCGCCGGGCGGGTGGACGCCATGCTGCGGCAGGGGCGGTTCGTCGGTACGGAGGGTCCGCTCACCGCGGACGAGCCGTACACCGCCGGGCGCTGCGTCTGGTTCCACCGCGACTTCGCGCCCGAGGTCCCGGTGCCGTTCGAGGTCGGGATCGTCCACCGCGACGAGCGGCTGGTGATCGCCGACAAGCCGCACTTCCTGGCGACCACGCCGCGTGGCAGTCACATCACGGAGACCGCGCTGGCCCGGCTGCGGCGCGAGCTGGGGCTGCCCGCACTCCAGCCGGCGCACCGGCTGGACCGGCTCACCGCGGGGCTCGTGCTGTTCGTCGTGCGTCCCGGGGACCGGGGCGCGTACCAGACGCTGTTCCGCGACCGCCGGGTGCGCAAGGAGTACGAGGCGGTGGCCCCGTACGACCCGGGGGTGGCGCTGCCCGTGACGGTACGCAGCCGCATCGAGAAGGAGCGCGGGGTGCCCGCGGCGCGGGTGGTGCCGGGCGAGCCGAACAGCGAGAGCCGGATCGAGCTGCTGGAGCGGCGGGGCGGGCTGGGCCGGTACCGGCTGCTGCCGGCCACCGGCCGTACCCACCAGCTGCGGGTGCACATGAACGGCGTCGGGCTGCCGATCCTGAACGACCCGCTGTATCCGGCGGTGCTCCCCGAGGGGCCGGAGGACTTCTCCCGCCCGCTGCAACTGCTGGCGCGGACGCTGGAGTTCACCGACCCCTTCACCGGTGAGCGGCGGTTCTTCGGCAGCCGCCGCCGGCTGGCTCAGTGGCCGCGGTCGATCCACTCCTGAAGGTGCGGCGCCTCGGCGCCGATGGTGGTCGTCTCGCCGTGCCCCGGGCGGACCAGCGTCCGCGGCGGAAGCGTGAGCAGCCTGCCGCGGATCGAGTCGATGATCGTAGGGAAGTCGGAGAACGACCGGCCGGTCGCTCCCGGGCCGCCCTGGAAGAGGGTGTCCCCGGTGAGGACGGTGACCAGCTCGGGGACGTGGAGGCAGACCGCGCCGGGTGCGTGGCCGGGGGTGTGCAGGACGGTCAGTGCGACGCCGGCGACGGTCAGGGTCTGCCCGTCGGCGAGTTCGCCGTCGGGGGCGCGGCCGGGGTGGGTCTGCTTCCACAGGGGGAGGTCGTCCGGGTGCAGCAGCACCGGCGCTCCGGTGGCGTCGGCGAGTGCCGGGGCCGCGTCGATGTGGTCGTTGTGCGCGTGGGTGCAGACGACGGCGCGCAGGGTCCGGCCGCCGAGGGCGGCGATGATCGCGTCGGCGTCGTGGGCGGCGTCGACGACGATCGCCTCCTCGTCGTCACCGACGATCCAGACGTTGTTGTCGACCTCCCAGGTGCCGCCGTCGAGGGAGAAGGTGCCGGAGGTGACCAGCAGGTCCACGCGGGCGGTCACAGGACCACCACCGAGCGGAGTACGTCGCCGGCGTGCATACGGGCGAAGGCCTTCTCCACGTCGCCGAGTCCGATGGTCTCGGTGACGAAGGCGTCGAGGTCGATCCGCCCCTGCAGGTGCAGATCGACGAGCATGGGGAAGTCGCGGGAGGGCAGGCAGTCGCCGTACCAGGAGGACTTGAGCGCCCCGCCCCGGCCGAAGACGTCGAGGAGCGGGAGGTCCAGCTTCATGTCGGGGGTGGGGACGCCGACGAGGACGAGCGTGCCGGCGAGGTCGCGGGCGTAGAAGGCCTGCCGGTAGGTCTCGGGCCGGCCGACGGCGTCGATCACGACGTCCGCGCCGAAGCCGCCGGTCAGCCCGCGGACGGCTTCCACCGGGTCGCCGGTACGGGAGTTGACGGTGTGGGTGGCGCCCATCGTCCTCGCGGTCTCCAGCTTCCGGTCGTCGATGTCGACGGCGATGACGGTGGTGGCCCCGGCCAGCCGCGCGCCCACGACGGCCCCGTCGCCGACTCCGCCGCAGCCGATGACGGCGACGGAGTCGCCCCGGCCGACCTGTCCGGTGTTGACGGCGGCGCCGATGCCGGCCATCACGCCGCAGCCGAGCAGGCCCGCCGCGGCCGGGGAGATCGCGGGGTCGACCTTGGTGCACTGGCCGGCGGCGACCAGGGTCTTCTCGGCGAACGCGCCGATGCCCAGGGCGGGCGACAGTTCGGTGCCGTCCGTGAGGGTCATCTTCCGCCGGGCGTTGTGGGTGTCGAAGCAGTACCACGGGCGTCCGCGGGAGCAGGCGCGGCAGCGGCCGCACACGGCGCGCCAGTTGAGGACCACGTAGTCCCCCGGCTCGACCTCGGTCACCCCGTCGCCGACCGACTCGACGACGCCGGCCGCCTCGTGCCCGAGGAGGAACGGGAAGTCGTCGTTGATCCCGCCCTGCTTGTAGTGCAGATCGGTGTGGCAGACCCCGCAGGCCTGCACCTTCACCACGGCTTCCCCGGGTCCCGGGTCGGGGACGACGATCGTTTCGACCCGCACCGGCTCGTTCTTCCCGGGTGCGATCACACCCTGCACCTGCTGCGGCATTGCCAGACCTGCCCTTCGTCGCGCAGTGGACGTCGTCCCCCACTATGGCGTGCGGTGGGCCTCCGGCGTGCGGTGGGCGCGGTACGTGCGAGCCGGCGCGAGCCGGCGCGAGCCGGACGCCGAAGGGGCGTCCGGCTCGTGCGGCATCGGGCTCGTGCGGCATCCGGGCCGCCCCGGGCTCGGGGCGGCCCGGCGGGACGCGCCGGGGGGTGCCGTGCGGCGCCCCGGCGGATCAGGCGTCCCGGTCCCCGGCGGCGATCCGCCGGACCCGGTTGCGGACGACGTACCAGCCGGCGACCAGGGCGAGCGCGATCAGCGGCAGGCAGTTGACGGTGGTGCGGCTGATGCCGCCGTCCATCCACATCAGGACCAGGACGGAGGCCAGGAAGGCCAGCGTGACGAGCTGGGTCCAGGGGGCCCAGGGCAGACGGTAGGACGGCCGGCCGACCAGGCCCGCCTTGGAGCGGTTCACGAACAGCAGCGAGCAGACCATGATCATGCCCCAGGTGCCGATGATGCCGATGGAGGCGAAGTTCAGCACCAGCTCGAAGGCGTCACCCGGCATCACGTAGTTCAGGAAGACGCCGACGACGCCGAAGCCCGCGGTGAGCAGGATGCCGCCGTACGGGACGCCGCCCCTGTTCATGACTCCGGTGAACTTCGGCGCGGAACCCGACAGGGACATGGAGCGCAGGATGCGGCCGGTGGAGTAGAGGCCGGAGTTGAGGCTGGAGAGTGCGGCGGTGAGCACGACGAGGTTCATGATGCTCGCGGCGCCGGGGATGCCGAGCTTGTTGAAGACGGTGACGAAGGGGCTCTGGTCGCCGGTGTAGGCCGTGTACGGCAGCAGCAGCGAGAGGAGCACCACGGAGCCGACGTAGAAGATGCCGACCCGCCACATGATCGAGTTGATCGCCTTCGGCATGATCTTCTCGGGGTTCTCGGTCTCACCGGCGGCGACGCCGCACAGCTCGACGGAGGCGTAGGCGAACACGACGCCCTGGATGAGCAGCAGCATCGGCATGACACCGCCGGGGAAGACGCCGCCGTTGTCCGCGATGGTGGACAGGCCCGGGGTGTGGCCGCCGACCTCGTGCTGGGTGACCACGAGGAAGATGCCGATCAGCATGAAGAGCACCAGTGCGCCGACCTTGACGATCGCGAACCAGAACTCCATCTCCCCGAAGTACTTCACCGAGATGAGGTTGGCGGTGAGCACCACCGCGAGGGCGATCAGCGCGAGGACCCACTGCGGGACGTCGCTGAAGGCCGCCCAGTAGTGGGCGAACACCGCGGCGGCGGTGATGTCCGCGATGGCGGTGGTCGACCAGTTCAGGAAGTACAGCCAGCCGGCGGTGAAGGCGCCCTTCTCGCCCATGAACTCACGCGCGTAGGAGACGAAGGCCCCGGAGGAGGGGCGGTAGAGGACCAGCTCGCCGAGCGCGCGGACGACGAAGAACGCGAAGACGCCGCAGAGGGCGTACGCGATGAAGAGCGACGGGCCGGCGCTGGCCATCCGGCCGCCCGCTCCCAGGAAGAGGCCCGTACCGATGGCGCCGCCGATGGCGATCATGTTGATGTGCCGCGACTTGAGGTCCTTGCGGTACCCGGCGTCTCCGGCGTCCACGTGGGGGGTGCCGGTCGCCGGGGTGGGGGCGACGGGCGTGTCGGCCGCAGTCATGGTGCGGTCACTCATGTAGATGTTCGCCTTCGTGAGGGGATGTGCGGTGCCGGAGGTCCTCCGGCGGCCTTTCTGCGGTGTGGACGAAGGTCACCGCGGCGAGGCCGGGCGGGCACAGACGACCCGACACCCTATGGTCAGGGCTGCCCTGGGATTTTGGCAGTGGCGAACCTCACTCAGACACATATCTGAGGTATTTCAGAGGTTGCGACAAGATGAAGCAAGGTCATCTCGCCGCATCAAAGGAGCCCTGACCTTCAGGGAGCGAGTACGTCCAGCTCCTGGAGGGCCCCGGCGGCGATCTCCCGGGTCAGCCGCTCGGCACGGTCGGCGTCGCCTTCGCGAACGGCCTCGGCGACCCGGACATGGAGGGTGACGGCGGCCGGGTCCGGGTTCTCGAACATCACCCGGTGGTGGGTGCGGCCGGTGAGCACCTCGGCGACGACGTCGCCGAGACGGGCGAACATCTCGTTGCCGGAGGCGCTGAGCACGATGCGGTGGAACGCGATGTCGTGCCGGAGGTAGCCCTCCAGCTGATGGCCGCGGGACGTGGCGACCATGCCCAGGGCGCACTCGGTGAGCGCGGCGCACTGCACGGCCGTGGCGTTGCGCGCGGCGAGCCCGGCGGCGACCGGCTCGACGGCGGAGCGCAGCACGGTCAGCGAGCGCAGCTGGCGGGGCCGGTCGGCACCGGCCAGCCGCCAGCGGATGACGCGCGGGTCGTAGACGTTCCACTCGTCGGCCGGGCGGACCGTCACCCCGACGCGGCGCCGGGACTCGACGAGGTGCATCGACTCCAGCACCCGGACCACTTCACGGACCACGGTGCGCGAGACGTCGAAGCGCCGGGCGATCTCGTCGGTGCGCAGCACGCTCGCGGGCGGGTACTCACCCGCGGTGATCGCCAGGCCGAGGCTGTCCAGTACGTGGGTGTGCAGCCCGTGGCCCTCTGTGGTCATGGCCCAAGGGTACGGGGGCACGCCCGGGGAGAAAAAGTATGACGTTTACATCTCAGACTCTTGAATACGTCGTACCTCATAGGTTTCAGTAGCCCACGGCCCGGCGTCCGGCCGGCGTCCGGGCCGATGTCGACGAGGACAGCGAGGCACCCATCCATGAGCACCCCCCACGTCGTCGTGGTGATGGGCGTGGCAGGGACCGGCAAGACCACCATCGGTCCCCTGCTCGCCGCGTCACTGGGCGTTCCCTACGCCGAGGGCGACGACTTCCATCCCGCGGACAACATCGCCAAGATGTCCGCGGGCGTCCCGCTGGACGACGCCGACCGCGAGCCGTGGCTCGACGCCATCGGCCGGTGGGCGCACGGCAGGACCGGCCTCGGCGGTGTCGTCGCCTGCTCCGCGCTCAAGCGGACCTACCGGGACCGCCTGCGGGCCGCCGCCCCGGACGTCGAGTTCCTGCATCTGACCGGCGACCGCGCCCTGATCGAGCGCCGGATGGCCGAGCGCAAGGGCCACTTCATGCCCACCGCGCTGCTCGACTCGCAGTTCGCCACCCTGCAGCCCCTGCAGGGCGACGAGGCCGGCGTCGCCGTCGACGTCGCCGGCTCCCCCCAGGAAATCACCGAGCGGGCCGTCGCCGCGCTGCGCCGGCTCGAGAACTGAGGAAACACCTTGACCCGTCTCAGCGTCGAGATGCTGGCAGCGGACGCCACCGAACCGATCACTTCGGCGGGCGACGCCCAGCTCGGCATCGCGGTACTCGCCGGAATCGCCGTCATCGTCGTGCTCATCACCCGCTTCAGCGTGCACGCCTTCCTGGCGCTGACCATCGGCTCGCTGGCGCTGGGCGCCTTCGCCGGCGCTCCGCTGGACAAGACCATCGTGTCGTTCAGCACCGGACTGGGCACCACCGTCGCCGGTGTCGGCGTGCTGATCGCGCTGGGCGCGATCCTCGGCAAGCTGCTCGCCGACTCCGGCGGCGCGGACCAGATCGTCGACACCATCCTCGCCAGGGCGGGCGGCCGGGCGATGCCGTGGGCGATGGTCCTGATCGCCTCGATCATCGGCCTGCCCCTGTTCTTCGAGGTCGGCATCGTCCTGCTGATCCCCGTGGTGCTGATGGTCGCCAGGCGCGGCGGCTACTCGCTGATGCGGATCGGCATCCCGGCCCTCGCCGGACTCTCCGTGATGCACGGCCTCATACCGCCGCACCCCGGCCCGCTGGTGGCGATCGACGCCGTCGGCGCGAACCTGGGCGTCACCCTGGCGCTCGGCCTCGTCGTCGCGATACCCACCGTCGTCATCGCCGGTCCGCTGTTCTCCAGGTACGCGGCCCGCTGGGTGGACATCGAGGCGCCCGAAGGCATGATCCCGCCGCGGGCGACCGAGGACCCGGACCAGCGCCCGGGCTTCGGCGCCACGGTCTTCACCGTGCTGCTGCCGGTCGCGCTGATGATGTCCCACGCGCTGGTCGAGATCGTCGTCGACGACCCCGGGAACCCGCTCCAGCGGGTCACCGCGGTCATCGGCTCCCCGCTGATCGCGCTGCTCGCCGCCGTGATCGTCGGCATCTTCACGCTGGGCCGCGCCGCCGGCTTCTCCAAGGAGCGGATCGGCACCACCGTGGAGAAGTCGCTCGCCCCGATCGCCGGTGTCCTGCTCATCGTCGGCGCGGGCGGTGGCTTCAAGACCACCCTGATCGACCTCGGCGTCGGCCGGATGATCCTGGACCTCTCCGCGGACTGGGCCGTGCCGACGCTGCTGCTGGCCTGGCTGATCGCGGTGGCGATCCGGCTGGCGACGGGTTCCGCGACCGTGGCGACGATCTCCGCGGCCGGTCTGGTCGCCCCGCTCGCCGCGGACATGGGCACCGCGGAGTCGGCCCTGCTCGTGCTGGCCATCGGTGCCGGCTCGCTCTTCTTCAGCCATGTCAACGACGCCGGATTCTGGCTGGTGAAGGAGTACTTCGGGATGAACGTCGGCCAGACGGTGAAGACCTGGTCGGTGATGGAGACCATCATCTCGGTCGTCGGCATCGTCCTCGTGCTGCTGCTGTCCCTCGTGCTGTGACGTCCGGTCCCTCCGTCAGGGCCCTTCAGGGCCCTTCAGGGCCCTTCAGAGGGGAGATTCCCGCCTGCCGCGCCGGTGGCGGCGGTCAGTCCCGGTCGGGGTCCCACAGCGGGTGCTCCCGGCGGGCCCAGGGGCGCCCGACCGACCCGGAGCGCATGCCACGGCGTGCCTCCGGGTCGGCGAGCGCCATCCTGATGTGCCCGGCCAGTACGACTCCGATCGTCAGCGCCAGCCAGTCGTGCACGAAGGTCGCGCCGTTGCGCCAGACCAGCGGGGCGAGGTCGGTGAACCACATCAGCAGGCCCGTGCCGAGCATCACCAGCACCGCGCCCGCGATCCACGCGGCGTACAGCTTCTGCCCGGCGTTGAACTTCCCGGCCGGGCGGTCCCGGGGACCGCGCCGGCGGCGGAGCGCGGCCCGCAGCCAGGCGCGATCGTGCGGGCCGAAGCGGTTCAGCCGCCGCAGGTCCCTCCGGAACGGACGGGAGGCCAGTCCCAGCAGGAACGGCGCCGGGAGCAGCAGTCCCGACCACTGGTGCAGGGTCACCACGAGGCGGCGGCGGCCCACGAGTTCGGCGAGCACCGGCACGTACAGGCATGCGGCCGTCGCGACGCACAGCAGCATCAGCGCCGCGGTGGCGCGGTGGACCAGGCGTTCGGCGGGGCTGAACCGCGTGACGCGGCCGGGGGGTTCAGGCGGTGGGGGTGTCGTCGCGGCCGTTCGACCGGCCGACCCAGGCGTCGATGTCATAGCCTCGCTCCTCCCAGTACCCGGGGCGCACGTCCCGGGTCAGGGAGATCCCGGAGAGCCACTTCGCTGACTTGTAGAAGTACATGGGCGCGACGTACAGCCGCACCGGGCCGCCGTGCGCGTGGGAGAGCGGTTCGTCCCGCATCCGCAGACAGACCAGGACGTCGGAGCGGCGGGCCTGGTCGAGGGTCAGGCTCTCGCTGTACACGCCGTCGAAGCAGGTGAACCGGACCGCCCCGGCCTCCGGCCGGACGCCGACGGCGTCCAGCAGTTCCGACAGCCGGACGCCCTCGAAGGGGGTGTCGGGGACGCGCCAGCCCGTCACACACTGCACGTCGCGCACCAGACGGGTCTGCGGCAGTGCGCGGAGGGCGCGGAGGGTGAACTCGGCGGGCCGCTCGACCAGTCCGCCGACGGTGAGCCGGTAGTCGGCGGCGGTCTTGCGGGGCACGGACGCGGCGACCGAGTAGTAGCGGAAGCCGCCGCCGCCCGGCAGCAGGCCGGTGAGCTTCGTCGGGTCCGAGCCGGCGACCGAACCGAGGAACCCTTCGAGGCCGCGCTGGAGCCAGGGCGCGGCGGCGACGCCGGCGGCGCCGAGGCCCAGGACCGCGAGTACCGTGCGCCGCCCGACGGGCGCACCCTCCGCGTCCGGGTCCGCGGCCGGTGGCGGTGTCGGCGTCGGGGCCGGGGCCGGTGTCGCGTGCGGTGCCGGTGCCGGTGCCGGTGCTGGAGCCGGGCCCGGGGCCGCCGGCGCCGGCTCAGCGGCCGGGTAAGCGGCCGGTGGCGGTGCCCCGTCCGGTGCCGGGTCCGGTGCCGGGTCCGGTGCCGGGGCCGGCGGGAGGCCCGTCGCCCGGGACGTGCCCGGGTCCGCCGGCGCTTCCGGGGCATGCGGCGCGGCCGGGTCCGGTGGACCGGAGGAGGCCGAACCCGGGGGCGGGGTGGTTTCGTTCACCCTTCGATTCGAGCACCCGCGGCCGCCGGGATCCAGCGGCCGCGGGCGTCCGTCAGAATTCCGTCACACCTTGGCGCGGGGCGCCGGGTCCTGCTCCGCGGCCTGCTCCAGCCGGAAGGCCTCGTTGCCTAGTCCGATCCGGGCGTGCACCTCGGGCCGCAGCGACTTCAGGGCCACGCCGTAGACGAGCCCGCCCGCCAGGGCGACGCCGATGATGCCGGGCAGTACCCAGCTCAGCGCGGAGCCGGGACCCGCGCCGATCAGGACGT
Source organism: Streptomyces tirandamycinicus (assembly GCF_003097515.1). NCBI lineage: Bacteria > Bacillati > Actinomycetota > Actinomycetes > Kitasatosporales > Streptomycetaceae > Streptomyces > Streptomyces tirandamycinicus. The sequence continues at coordinate 560,191 of NZ_CP029188.1, forward strand.
CGAAGTCCTTCAGCGTGTAGACGGCGATCGCGAGGAGCGCGAGCCCCGCCAGTGCGGAGCAGACCAGCCGCCAGGCCTGCGGGCCGGCCGCGCCGCGGCGGACGAAGAAGGCGATCACGGCGAAGGAGGCCGCGGCCATCAGCAGGATCACCCCGAGGGCCCCGATGTTGCCCATCCAGGTGAACAGGCGCAGCACCGGAGTGGTCGGGTCGCCCGCGGGCCGGCCGTCGGTGGCGGCGAAGGCCACGATCACCGCGACCGACACGACGGACTGGAGCACCGAACCGGTGGCGGGGGCGCCGCTGGTACGGGTGGTCCGGCCGAACGCGGCGGGCAGCAGCCCCTCCCGGCCCATGGCGAACGCGTAGCGTGCGACGACGTTGTGGAAGCTGAGCAGCGCCGCGAACATGCCCGTGAGGAAGAGGACGTGCAGTACGTCGGTGAAGGTGGTGCCGAGCCGGCTGCCGGTGAGCGAGAACAGCAGCCCGGGCCCCTGCTCGGCCGCCTCGCGGGTGACGGCGCCGGGACCGGTGGCGACGGTGATCGCCCAGGCGCTGAGCGCGAGGAACACCGCGGCGTAGCCGACCGCGAGGAACATCACCCGCGAGACGACCACCTGGGGGCGGCTGGTCTCCTCCGCGTACACCGGGGACTGCTCGAAGCCGACGAACGCGGCGATGCAGAAGCACAGGGCGGTGCCGAGGCCCGCTCCGGTGAGGGTGGCGGGGTCGAAGGCGGTCAGCGAGAGTCCCTCGGGGCCGGGCTCGGCCACGGCGGCGACGTCGAAGACGACGACGAGGGCGCACTCGACCACGAGGAGGACGCCGAGCAATCTCGCATTGAGATCGATCTTCAGCCAGCCCAGCACGGCGACGACGGCGGCGGCCGCGAGCGCGGGGACCCACCAGGCGACGGTCAGGCCGAGGTGGGTGGCGAGCAGCCCCGAGACCTCGAATCCGAGGATGCCGTAGATGCCGACCTGCATCGCGCTGTACGCGACCAGGGCGACGAGCGCGGCCCCGGCGCCCGAGGTGGGTCCGAGGCCGCGGGCTATGTAGGCGTAGAAGGCACCGGCGTTGTGGACGTGGCGGCTCATCTCGGCGTATCCGACGCTGAACAGCATCAGGACGAGGCCGAGGACCACGTACAGCAGGGGCTGGCCGACGATGCCCATCACCCCGTAGACGGTGGGCATGACCCCGGCCACGACCATCAGCGGTGCGCTGGCGGCGAGGACCGAGAGCAGCAGGCCCGCGGTCCCGAGCCGGTCGGCGCGCAGCGCCCGGTCCTGGCCCTTGTAGGTGTTGATCTCGCTCGTGCTGGTGGCGCTCGTGCTGGTGCTCGAACTGGCCGGCGGCATGGCGGGGCGGTCCCTTCTCGGGGATGGGGGCGGTTCAGACGGAGCCGAGCGCGGAGTCGCGCGCGGCCTGGAAGGCGTGGTGCGGGTCCCGGTCCGGGTAGGACCAGGGGTCTGGGGTGGCGTGCGGCCCGATGCGGTGGAAGAGGGCGGCAGCCTCGGCGGAGCGGCCCTCGCAGTACTTGGCGTGGGCGAGGAAGTTGAGGTCGAGACGGTTGCGCGGGTGGTCCTCGCCCTCCCACTCCAGCCACCAGTCGAAGGCCGCCTTCATCACCTGGCGGGCGCGCCGGCTGGTCCAGTGGCCCGAGGTGACGGGGTCGGCGGGCCGGCCCGCGGCCGCGGCCAGCACCCGGTACCGCTCGGTGTGCGCGACCACGGGCAGGACGGCGAGCGGGGAGTCGGCCGGGGCCTGCTCGGCCGCCCAGGACGCGAAGTCGTACACCTCGTGGAGCGGGTCCTGTCCGGCGGCGACGTGGCGTTCGGCGAGCCGGGCCACCATCAGATGGTGGGCGTGGTGGTGTTCGGGGTGGCGGACCCGTACCTCGTCGAAGAGGCGTACGACCTCCTCCTCCGTGCCCAGGGTGCGGGCGAGGAGCAGTTGGGCGAGCCACGGGGTCGGGTCGTGGGGCGCGCGTCCCGCGGCGACCAGGCAGGCGGCCCTGGCGGACTCCGGCCGTTCCTTGCCGCGCAGGGCGGCCCGGACCGCGGCGCAGGCGAGCAGCGCGGCTGCGTCGGTGCTGTCGGGTTCGGCGAGGAGCCAGTCACGCGCCCAGGCGGCGCTGGAGGGCGGCTCGCCGAGGACGACGAGACGGTGGCCGCGGCGGTCCCAGTCGTCGCCGGTGGCCGAGAGCAGCGAGCGCACCGCGCTCCACCGTCCCTGGGCCAACTGGGCCCGCACGGCTATGAGTTCGGTGTCGTCGAGCGCGGGGTCGAAGGACTGACCGGAACGCCCTGCGCGACGGCGGCGGCCGAGCGGAGGCGGAGGTGGGGGCATCCGCGTTGCTACTTTCACATCAGGCAGTGAGCGAATGATCGCTCTCAGCAAAGCGGTAGGGAAGGCTCTGCGTCAAGGCCGGCCCCCGCGCCGCCCGTCCGCGCCATGCGGATCGTCCATGTCCTCCCGGTGTGCGGGGAGTCGGGCAGGGCCGCCGCGCGGCGCCGCGTCAACGCCGCGCCGGCCCGTTCCGGTTCGTCCGCGCCGGCCCGTTCCGGTTCGGTTCGGTTCGCTTCAGTCTGGTTCGGTTTCAGTCCGATTCGGTTCGGTCAGGTCCGCTCCGGTTAGGACACGGCCTTCGCCGCCGCCCGGCCCGCCGTCCGGCCCGAGAAGATGCAGCCGCCCAGGAAGGTGCCCTCGAGGGAGCGGTAGCCGTGGACCCCGCCGCCGCCGAACCCGGCCGCCTCACCCGCCGCGTACAGTCCCGGCAGCGGCTCCCCGTCGTCGGCGAGGACCCGGGAGGAGAGGTCCGTCTCCAGGCCGCCGAGCGACTTGCGGGTGAGGATGTTGAGCCGTACGGCGACGAGCGGTCCGGCCGCCGGGTCGAGGATGCGGTGCGGGGCCGCGGTGCGGATCAGCTTGTCGCCGAGGTACCTCCGGGCTCCGCGGATGGCGGTGACCTGGAGGTCCTTGGTGAACGGGTTGGCGATCTCCCGGTCGCGGGCGGTGATCTCGCGGCCCAGCGCCGCCTCGTCGATGAGGGGTTCCCCGGTGAGCGCGTTCATCCCGCGTACCAGCGCCGCCAAATCCTTCTCCACGACGAAGTCCGCCCCGTTGTCCATGAACGCCCTGACCGGGCCGGGCACTCCGGCGCGCGCCCGGCCGATGACGCCCCGGACGGAGCGGCCCGTGAGGTCCGGGTTCTGCTCGGAGCCGGAGAGGGCGAACTCCTTGCCGATGATGCGCTGGTTGAGCACGAACCAGGTGTGGCCGTGTCCGGACCGCGTGATGTGCTCCAGTGTCCCGAGCGTGTCGAAGCCCGGGAACAGCGGGACCGGCAGCCGCCGTCCGCGCGCGTCCAACCACAGCGACGACGGCCCCGGCAGGATGCGGATGCCGTGCCGGGCCCAGATGGGGTTCCAGTTCTCGATGCCCTCGGTGTAGTGCCACATGCGGTCGCGGTTGATGTGGCGGGCGCCGGCCGACTCGGCGATGCCGAGCATCAGCCCGTCGACGTGGGCCGGGACGCCGGAGAGCAGCTTCCCGGGCGGGGTGCCGAGCCGTTCGGGCCACTGGGCGCGCACCAGGTCGTGGTTGCCGCCGATGCCGCCGGAGGTGACGACGACGGCCTGGGCGCGCAGTTCGAAGGAGCCGGTGGCCTCGCGGCTGCTCGCCTCCCCGCGCGGCACCGCGGACGGCTCCAGGATCTCACCGGTGACGGTGTCGAGGGCGCCGGAGGTCCGGCCCAGCCCGGTCACCCGGTGCCGGAAGCGCAGTTCGACCAGTCCGCGGGCGACGCCCTCCCGCACCCGGCGCTCGAACGGCTCCACCAGACCGGGCCCGGTTCCCCAGGTGATGTGGAACCGGGGCACCGAGTTGCCGTGTCCGCCGGCGTCGTAGCCGCCGCGCTCGGCCCAGCCGACGACGGGGAAGAACCTCACGCCCTGGGCGTGCAGCCAGGGCCGCTTCTCCCCCGCGGCGAAGTCGACGTACGCCTCCGCCCAGCGGCGCGGCCAGTGGTCCTCCTCGCGGTCGAACCCGGCCGTGCCGAGCCAGTCCTGCCGTGCCAGGGCGTGGCTGTCCCGGATGCGCATCCGGCGCTGCTCCGGCGAGTCGACGAGGAAGAGCCCGCCGAACGACCAGTGGGCCTGCCCGCCGATCGACTGCTCCGGTTCCTGGTCGAGCAGGAGCACCTTCCGCCCGGCGTCGGCGAGTTCGGCGGTGGCCGCGAGCCCCGCCAGCCCTGCCCCGATCACGATGACATCAGCGTCGTACGCCATGGTTGCTGTCCCTCTCGGAGCGGGCGCCCGGCGGCGCGGCCCAGTGCGATGGGCTCCGATCTTCTTTACGCGGCGGTAACTCGTCAACCGTTCCCACCGGGAGAGATCGCCGGGGCCGGTGCGGCCGGGACGGGACCGGTGCGGCGTCGCCTCCCGTCCCGGCCGCGCCTCCCGGCAGTACGGCTGATTGGATGGGGGCATGAGCAGCGCCGGCCGTCCCGCCGAGGAGATCCTCGACATCGTCGACGAGTTCGACGAGGTCGTGGGCCAGGCACCGCGCGGTGAGGCGTACGCGCGGGGCCTGCGCCACCGCTGTGTGTTCGTCCTCGCCCGGGACGCCGGCGGGCGGGTCTTCGTGCACCGCCGTACGGCGACGAAGCTCGTCTTCCCGTCGCTGTACGACATGTTCGTCGGCGGTGTCGTGGGCGCGGGCGAGTCGTACGACGACGCGGCGCTGCGCGAGGCCGAGGAGGAGCTCGGGGTGTCCGGGCTGCCCCGGCCGGTCCCGCTGTTCAAGTTCCTGTACGAGGCGTCCGTCCCGGCGCCCGCCGGCGGACCGGAACCCGTGTGGCACACCTGGTGGTCCGCGGTCTACGAGGTGCGCTGCGACGTCCCCGTACGGCCACAGGCCGAGGAGGTCGCCTGGTACCGGTTCCTGCCCGAGTCCGAGCTCGAGGCGCGGCTCGCCGAATGGGAGTGGGTCCCGGACGGCCTCGCGGCGTACGAGCGGCTGCGGCACCACCGTCGCCCGGGGCGCTGAGGCCGGGAGGCTGGGGCTGAGGACGGGGCGCCGGGGCCGGGTCCGGGGCACGGTGCCGGAGCGGACGCCAGAGCGGTCGAAGCGGCGCCGGGCGGAAGCAGCGGGCGCGAGGGAGAGCCGCCGAGGTGGCCCCGGGCGGGAGCGGGAGCGGCGGCGCCGAGCGGACCCGCGCCGCGGCGCGGGTGGGGTGCGGCGGCGCGCGGGTAGGGTGCCGCGGGTGAGCGACTTCGTACGCAACCTGGGGCTGTGGCTCGCGCCGCGCCGGATCCAGGACGAGGGCGAGACCCCCGACTACCGCTTCTCACTCGCCAACGAGCGCACCTTCCTCGCCTGGATCCGGACCGCGCTCGCGCTGATCGCGGGGGGCTTCGCCGTCGACCAGTTCCTGCCCGGCCTGCGGTGGGGGATCCGGGTCGGGCTGTCGCTCGCGCTGATCGGGACGGGGGTGCTGTGCGCGTTCCGGTCGGTCCACCACTGGGTGCGCTGTGAACTGGCGATGCGGCGCGGTGAGGACCTGCCGCTGTCGCGCTTTCCGTCGCTGCTCGCGCTGGCGGTGGGGGCCGTCTCGGTCACCATGGTGGTGGTCGTGGCCTCGGGGCGCGGATGAGCGCGCTCGTGCGTGATCCGGGGCTTCAGCCGGAGCGGACCCGGCTGGCCTGGCGGCGTACGACACTGGCGTTCACGGTGGCGGCGGTCCTCGCGGTCCGGCAGGTGGTGCGGAACGGATCGGTGACGGCGGGCGATGTCGTCGCCTTCGCGCTGAGCACGGTGGTGTGGCTCGGCTTCCTCGCGGTGGCGCACCGGCGCATCCGCGCGATGGCCCTGCGGCGGCCGCCGGGGGCCATGCCCTTCGCCGAGGCGGCGGTCGCGACGGTGTGCACGCTCGCGCTCGCCGGGTTCGCCGTCGCGATCGTGTGGTGAGAGGTGCCCGGTGTCAGGCGGCGACCGGTGCCAGCCGGTGCCAGACGGCGTCCGGTGTCAGCCCGCGTCCGCGACCGATACGACGATCTTGCCCTGGGGGTGGCCTTCCTCGCTGAGTCGGTGGGCCTCGGCCGCGCGCTCCAGCGGGAGGACCCGTGCCACGCGCACGGAGACGACCTCCTCCTCCGCGAGTTCGCTCAGCCGGTAGAGGTCGGCCGTGTTCGGCCGTACGAACAGGTAGCGCCCGCCCAGCGCGGCGACCCCCGGGTCGGCGACGGAGGCGATCCTGCCGCCCTCGGCGAGCACCGGGACCGAGGCCTCGAGGGCCTCGCCGCCCACGCAGTCGACCACCGCGCTCACCCCGTCCGGGGCGAGGGCCCGTACCCGCTCGGCCAGCCCCTCGCCGTACGTCACGGGTTCGGCGCCCAGGGCGCGCAGGTACGGGTGCGACGAGGCGCTTCCGGTGCCGATCACGCGTGCGCCGAAGTGCCGGGCCAGCTGGACCGCCAGCGACCCCACCCCGCCGGCCGCCGCATGGATCAGGACGGTGTCGCCGTGGCCCACGCCGCCCAGCCCCTGGGTGATCACCTGATAGGCGGTGAGGCCGGCCAGCGGCAGACCGGCGGCCTCTTCGAAGCCCAGGTTGCGCGGCTTGCGCGCGAGGGTGCGGACCGGGGCCGCGACGTACTCGGCGAACGTGCCCCGTGACAGGAAGTCCTCGCGGACGTACCCGATGACCTCGTCGCCCTCGGAGAACTCGGGGACCGACACCCCCGGCCTGACGACGACACCGGACAGGTCCCAGCCCGGGACGACGGGGAAGACGGCGTCGAGGACCGGGGCCAGGCGGCCTTCGCGGCACTTCCAGTCGACCGGGTTGACGGCCGCCGCGACGACCTTGACCAGGACGGAGTCCGGGCCGGTCCTGGGCATCGGGCGCTCGCCGAACTCCAGGACCTCCGGGCCGCCGTAGCGGCGGTAGCTGATCGCCTTCATACGTCCGACACTCCGGCCCGCCGGTGCCGCGCGCAAGCGGAGCGCCGCGCGTCGCGGGGTACGCCCCGTGACACCACCCGCGACACGCCTCGCGCCGAACCTCGCGGCGCGGCACCGCGGCGCGGCACCGCGGCGCGGCACCGCGGAACAGCGCCGCGGAGCAGCGCGAAGCCGCGCCGTCGCGCGTCGCGCCCACCTGGTCCCGGGCCCCCGCCGGTGCACCCGCCACCCCCCGCTCTGGACGACATACCGACCGGTCGGTCATGATGAGTGCGACGATCTGCCGCGCCACCGGAGGTATCACCGATGAGCTCAGTCCACCCCCCGGGCCTCGACCCCGAGAAGCTGCGGGTCCATCTCGACCGCGCACTGCCGGGCCTGGTGAGGGGACCGCTCGAGGCCCGGTGGATCCAGGGCGGCCGTTCGAACCTCACCTACTCCGTCACCGACGGCAGCGGCCGGTGGATCGTCCGCCGCCCGCCCCTCGGCCATGTGCTCGCCACCGCCCACGACATGAGGCGTGAGCACCGGGTCATCAGCGCCCTGCACCCGACGGCCGTCCCGGTGCCCGAGCCGCTGCTGCTGTGCGAGGACGAGGACGTGCTCGGCGCGCCCTTCTACGTGATGGAGTTCGTCGAGGGCACCCCGTACCGGACGGCCGAGCAACTCGCGCCCCTCGGCCCCGAGCGCACCCGCGCGGCCGTCCTCGCCCTCGTCGACACGCTCGTCGACCTGCACGCCCTGGACCCGGAGGCCGTGGGGCTGGGCGACTTCGGCCGCCCGGAGGGCTTCCTCGACCGCCAGCTGCGCCGCTGGGGCAAGCAGCTCGCCGCCTCCCGGGGCCGGGAACTCGCGGGCATCGACGAGCTGCACGCCGCCCTCGGGCGCGCCCTGCCGGACTCCCCCGCACCGGCCGTCGTCCACGGCGACTACCGCCTGGACAACGTGCTGGTGGGCGAGGACGACCGGATCAGGGCGGTGCTCGACTGGGAGATGTCCACCCTCGGCGACCCGCTCACCGATCTCGGGCTGCTGGTGATGTACAGCCAGAAGCTGGAGCTGCCCGACTCCCCCATCAGCACCACGGCCGGGGCCGCTGGACACCCGGACGCCGCCGAGCTCGTGGAGCGCTACGCGGTCCGCTCCGGCCGGGACACTTCCGCCGTCTCCTGGTACACGGCGTTCGCCTGGTTCAAACTCGCCGTGATCCTGGAGGGCATCCACTACCGCTACACCCTCGGCCAGACCGTCGGCGCCGGCTTCGACCGGATCGGCGAACTGGTCCCCCTGTTCATCGAGCACGGCCTCACCACCCTGCAGGAAGGCTGATCACCATGGACTTCGCGTTCGACGCCCGCACCGAGGAACTGCGGGCCAGGCTGCTCGCCTTCATGGACGAGCACGTCTACCCGGCCGAACCGGTCGAGCAGGCACAGCGTGCGGAGCTCGCCTCGCCGTGGGACACCCCGGCCGTCGTGGCGGAGCTCCAGGCCGAGGCCCGTCGGCGCGGTCTGTGGAACCTCTTCCTGCCCGACTCCGAGCACGGCGCCGGGCTGACCAACCTCCAGTACGCGCCGCTCGCCGAGATCACCGGCCGCAGCCCCCATCTGGCACCGATCGCGCTGAACTGCGCCGCGCCCGACACCGGCAACATGGAGGTGCTGGCCCAGTTCGGCACCGAGGAGCAGAAGAAGCAGTGGCTGGAGCCGCTGCTGGCGGCCGACATCCGCTCCGCCTTCGCGATGACCGAGCCGGACGTGGCGTCGTCGGACGCGACGAACATCGAGACGCGGATCGAGCGCCGGGGCGACGAGTACGTCGTCAACGGCCGCAAGTGGTACATCTCCGGGGCCATGAACCCCGACTGCCGCATCTTCATCGTGATGGGCAAGACCGATCCGGAGGGCGCGGACATCCGGCGCCAGCAGTCGATGCTCCTGGTCCCGCGCGACACCCCCGGTGTCGAGGTGCGCCGGGCGATGCGGGTGTACGGCTTCGAGGACCACTCCCACGGCGGCCACGCCGAGGTCGTGTTCCAGGACGCCCGGGTACCGGTGTCCAACCTGGTCGGCGAGGAGGGCGGCGGCTTCGCCATCGCCCAGGCACGTCTGGGGCCGGGGCGCATCCACCACTGCATGCGGCTGATCGGCATGGCCGAGCGGGCGATCGAGTTGATGTGCCGGCGGGCCCTGTCGCGTACGGCGTTCGGCAAGCCGATCGCCCAGCAGGGCGTCGTGCAGAACTGGATCGCCGACGCCCGGGTGGCGGTGGAACAGATGCGGCTGCTGGTGCTGAAGACCGCGTGGCTGATGGACACGGTCGGCAATCGCGGTGCCCACACGGAGATCCAGGCCATCAAGATCGCCACACCGCGCGCGGTCGTGGACATCCTGGACAAGGCGGTCCAGGTGCACGGCGCGGGCGGGGTGAGCCAGGACTTCCCGCTGGCCGAGCTGTGGGCCGGGGCACGGACGTTGCAGCTGGCGGACGGCCCGGACGAGGTGCACCAGCGCTCGCTGGCGCGGCGTGAGCTGAAGCAGTACCGGTAGGGGCGGCACCCGCGCTGCCCTGCCGGTGGGGCAGCGCGGGAAGGCCCGCACGGGTGGGGCAGCACGGGTGGGGCAGGTGGGAGGCCCGTACCGGTGGGGCAGTACCGGTACGGCAGTACCGGCGCTGCCCTGCCGGTGGGGCGGGTGGGAGGCGGCCGTACCGGTCACCGAGGGCTCCGGGCCTCCGGCACCCGGACGGCCGCACCACGCCGGCCGCACCACGCCGCCCGTACGACGCGCCCCGTACGACCGCCCCGTACGACACCCCCGCACCACGCCGCCCGCGCGGCGCGCCCCGCGCAGCGCCTCCCGCGCGTCGGGGGCGCCGTGCGGTCACGGCCCCGCGGGCGTCAGGGGCGCAGTGCCCGCAGCAGCAGGTCGGCGAGGTGGTCGGCCACCTGCTGCGGGCTGAGCGGACCGTCGGGGCGGTACCAGGTGGACAGGTGGTGCACCGAGCCGAAGTGGTAGTCCACCACGAGGTCGGCAGGGGTCGCGGCCGAGAACACCCCGCTCTGCTGCCCCTCCTCGATCAGCGCGCGGAACCGCTCGTGGTAGCGCCGGCGTTCGGCGCGGACCTGCTTGTTCTTCTCCGGGCTGAGGTGGTGCATGGAACGGAAGAAGATCGAGGCGTCGTCGAGGTTCTCGATGGTGGTGACGACGACGTCGGCGGCGGCCGACCGCAGCCGCCGCTCGACCGGGGCGTCCGCCTCGGCGAAGGCGTCCAGGCGTTCCTGCTGGAGTCTGAGCACCCGGGAGTAGACCTCCTGGAGGAGGTCCTCCTTGGAACCGAAGTAGTGGTACAGGGCCCCTTTGGTGACGCCCGCCGCCTCGACGATCTCCTGGACGGACGTACGGTCGTAGCCCTGCTCCGCGAACAGCCGGGTGGCGGTGGCCAGCAGCCTCTGGGGGACGGGCGTGCCGTTCCCGTCCGTCGTCCTGGCCATTGCCGCCACCCGCCTTTCCGCTCGGTCGTCCTGTGCCGCGCTCCCCCGGTTCCGGGGTCCGGCGGTGTCTCATGCGCGGGAACGCAGTTCCCGCCTGAGGATCTTCCCACTAGTCGTCTTCGGGAGCTCCTCGAGGATCTCGACCTGCCGCGGGTACTTGTACGCGGCGAGCCGGTCGGCGCAGTATCCGGCGAGTTCGTCGGGGCCGACCGCCGTGCCGGGGCGGAGGCTGACGTACGCCTTGACGGTCTCGCCGCGGTAGGCGTGCGGCACGCCGACGACCGCCGCCTCCCGTACCGCGGGGTGGGTGTGCAGGACGTCCTCGACCTCCCGCGGCCAGACCTTGAAGCCCGAGGCGTTGATCATGTCCTTCTTGCGGTCGACCACGTAGAGCCAGCCGTCGGGGTCCATGAAGCCGATGTCCCCGGTGCGCAGCTCGCCGTCCGGGAAGCCCGCCGCGGTGGCCTCGGGCAGCCGCCAGTAGCCGGGCACGACCTGCGGCCCGCGGACGGCGATCTCGCCGTGCTCGCCGAACGGGACCTCCCGGCCCTGGTCGTCGAGGATCCGTACGACGGTGTCCGCCCCGGGGAGGCCGACGGAGAGGGCGCCGGAGGCGGGGTCCACCGGGGCCTCCCTCCCCGGGGGCACCGACGCGCAGGGCGCCGTGCACTCGGTGAGCCCGTAGCCGTTGCGGATGTAGGGGCCGAACTCCGCGCGGAACCTCTCCACCAGGGCCGGCGGTACGGGCGCGCCGCCGGAGGAGACGACGGCGAAGGACGCGAAGTGGTCGGGCCCGGCGGCGGGGTGGGCGGCCAGGGCCATGAAGGCGGTGGAGGGGCCGACGGTGTAGGCGGGCCGGTGCTCCAGGAAGGCGTCGAGGACGACGCCCGCCTCGAAGCGGTACGCGAGCGCGAGCGTGCCCGCGTTGGCCGCGCAGGCCGCCAGTTCGCACACCAGGCCGGTGATGTGGAAGAGCGGTGCGAGGGCGAAGTAGCAGGCGCCTTCGGGGACGGGGTGTCCGGTGCGCTGGCGTTCGGCGTTGTAGGTGATGCCGCCGTGCAGGTTCATGGCGCCCTTGGGTCTGCCGCTGGTGCCGGAGGTGTAGCTGATCAGCGCCACGTCGCCGGCGGCCGGGTCCCGGCCCTCCGGTGCGGCGTACCCGGCGCGGGCGACGGCGACCAGGTCGTCGGTGTCGCCGGGCGGCGGCAGCCGCTCGAAGCCGAGGACCCGGCTGTCGTCGCGGGTCTGCAGGTCCAGCTCGCAGGCGGTGACGGCGAAGCGTACGGGGGTGGCGGCGGCGGTGCCGCGCAGCTGCGTCTCCCAGGCGCGGTCCGAGCAGATCAGCACCGTCGCGCCCGAGTCGTCGAGGGCGTGGGTCACCTCGGCCGACTTGTACATGGGGTTCAGCGGGACGACGGTCGCCCCGGCCTTCCACGCGCCGAGCAGCGCGAGGACGAAGTGCGGGGTGTTCTGGAGCATCAGGGCGACCCGGTCGCCCCGGGCCACTCCGCGGGCGGCGAGACGGCCGGCGACGGAGTCGGAGAGCGCGTCGGCCTCGCGGTAGCTCAGGCGTCCGTCGAAGTAGGCGAGGGCGGTGCGGTCCGGGGCCCGCCGGGCGGCGGCGCGGAAGGAGTGGACGACACTCGCGGGCGGGTGCACGGGTGCGCGCTGCGCCGCGGTCAGCTGGGAGAGCCAGGGCCGGGCCGCGTAGCGGGAGGCGCTCACCGGGCGGCCTCCCACTTCTGCTGGATGTGGTTCATGGTGCCCAGCCAGCGGTCGGGGTCGCCGGCGCGGGCCTGATGGTACCCGGCGACCTCGGGGTGCGGCAGGATGAGGAAGCGGTCGGCCTCGATCCCCTCGAACAGGGCGTCGGCGACGTCCTCGGGCTCGATGGCGCCGGGGGCGAGGACGAGTTCGCCCGCCGATCCCGCCGCGGCGAGCATGTCGGTGCGCACCCCCTGCGGGCAGACGGCGTGCACCTTGAGTCCGCGGTGACGGTACGTCAGCGACAGCCACTCCGCGAAGGCGAGCGCGCCGTGCTTGGTGACGCTGTACGGGGCGGCACCGATCATCGTCAGGAGGCCGGCGGCGGACACGGTGGAGACGAAGCGGCCGCTCCCCCGCTCCAGCCAGCCGGGGAGCAGGGTGCGCACCGCCCGCACGTGCGCCATCACGTTCACGTCCCAGGCGGAGGCCCACACGTCCTCGTCGGCGAAGGCGTCGCCCGGTGAGGCGAGTCCGGCGTTGGCGCAGTAGACGTCGACGGTGCCACCGAGGGCCTCCCTGGCCTCCTCGACGACGGCGGAGGCGTCGCCGGGGACGGCGAGGGCGCCGATCTCCTCCGCGACGGCCCGGGTCCGGCCCGGGTCGATGTCGTTGACGGCGACGCGTGCGCCCTCCGCCGCGAAGCGGCGTGCCAGGGCGGCGCCGATGCCGCCGCCCGCGCCGGTGACCACCACGTTCGCGCCCTGAACCGTACTCATCGGACCTGCCTCTCCGTCGCGGCTCACTCAGAAGGGCAGACTAACCAGTCGGTATGTGCAGGCGAAAGAGGGTCCTGCCCGGACATGGCGCCGGGGGCGTTCCCGGCGGCCCGGCCCCGCGCTAGCGTGCATGACCATGACAGTCGCAGCGATCACGGAGGTGGTGCGATGAGCCTGTCCAGACGAGGTCTGCTGGCCGCCGGAGGTGCCGCGGGCGCCCTGGCGGCGTCCGCGGCCGCGGCCACGCCCGCGGCGGCGCACGGCGGGCGGAGCCGGGTCCGCACCGGTTTCGAGCGGCTCGCCGCCGACGGCTACCGGCTGCTCTCCGGCGAGCGGGTCGGCGTCGTCACCAACCCCACCGGCATCACCCGCGACGCCCGCCATCTGGTCGACGTGATGCACGCGGACGACCGCGTGGACCTGGTCGCCGTCTTCGGGCCGGAGCACGGCTTCCGCGGCACCGCCCAGGCGGGCGGCTCCGAGGGCCGCTACGACGACCCCGCGACCGGGCTCCCGGTCTACGACACGTACCTCAAGAGCGGACAGCCGCTCGCCGACATCTTCACCGCCTCCGGCGTGGACACGGTCGTGTTCGACATCCAGGACGCCGGCGCCCGCTTCTACACCTACATCTGGACGATGTACGACTGCATGGCGGCGGCGGTGCTCGCCGGGAAGCGCTTCGTGGTGCTGGACCGCCCCAACCCGGTCACCGGCCGCGCCGCCCACGGACCGGTCCTGGACAAGGCGTTCGCCACCTTCGTCGGCCGCGAGCCGATCGCCCAGGCGCACGGGATGACCGTCGCCGAACTGGCCCTGCTGTTCAACGCCGAGTTCCTGGCCGCACCGGCGGAGCTGGACGTGGTGCGGATGTCGGGCTGGCGCCGGGACGACTTCCACGACGCCACCGGCCTGCCCTGGGTGCCGCCGAGCCCCAACATGCCGACGCCGGACACCGCACTCGTCTACTCCGGAACCTGCCTCTTCGAGGGCACCAACCTCTCGGAGGGCCGCGGCACCACCCGCCCGTTCGAACTGCTGGGCGCGGAGGGAATCGACCGCGTCTGGGCGGAGGCGGCGAACGCGCTGGGCCTGCCCGGGGTCCGCTTCCGCGAGGCCTACTTCACCCCCACCTTCTCCAAGTTCCAGGGCAGGACGGTGGGCGGGGTGCAGCTCCATGTGCACGACCGCCAGGCGTTCGACCCGGTCCGCACCGGCATCGGACTGCTGATGACCGCGAAACGGAGCTGGGGCGGCTTCGCCTGGCGGCCCGACCACTGGATCGACAAGCTCACCGGGTCCACCCGGGTGCGCACGATGATCGACGCGGGCGCCGGGACGGACGAGGTCGTCGGAGCGTGGCAGCAGGACCTGGCGGCGTTCCGCGCGCTGCGGCGGGAGTATCTGCTCTACCGGTGACCGCGGAGGCTCCCACCCCGTGGGGTGGGAGCGGGCCGGCGGGCCCCGGCGGCCCGCCGGCCGCCCACCGGGACCGGAGTGTGCCGTGGAACCCACCGGAACCGGGCCCCTCGCCGACAGGGCTCCGCGGGTGGCGAATCGGCCAAGTCCCGCCGGCACCCGCGACTTCAGGGCGCGTTCCCGAGGGACACCCGGGGCGGGGGCGGGGTGAGCGCCCGGCGTGGACTTCGGACGAGGCCCCTCCAGCCCGCCCGACCTCCGCGAACCGGGCCTTGAACCGGGGCTTCCGCTACGGACGTTCACGTTCGTCGCCGCGGCCCGCGGGCCCGTGCCGGCACCCCCGGACCGGGTCGCCCGGCACGGCGTGCCGCCGGAAGCGTGCTCCCTCCGCGGTGCCGCGCGGCGGCCGGTCGGTGCGCGCCGCCCGGTGGGTCTCCCGGTACGACCTGGCCGGGACCTGGCCGGGAGCTGGCCGGGAGCTGGCCGGGAGCAGGATCCGGGGCCCCGGCGCGGCTCGCCGGAGCGCCGTCATATCGCCGTTCTTCTCCACCGCGCCACCCCGGCCGGATCGCTGCGCCGGCTCGCCTCACTTTCCGAATCGCCACACCCGTCTCGTATGACGGACGTTCGAGGGAGCCGTTCGGGGTACTCGTACGTCCATTCCTTGACGCGGAAGTACCAGCGACGGCGTTCGAGCGACGGAGGTGGCAGGACCATGGCCGGATTCCGGAGTCTTGCGAGACAGGTGCGCGACCCGCGGTGCGATCCGGCGCTGCGGCGCTATTCACTGCGCAAGTGCCTGGAGCGGTTCGCCCCTTACGGGCACCGGGCGACCTGGGACCATCTGTGCACCAGGCACGGGATCGATCCCGACGACAGAGATCCCGATCCGGCGCGGCTGGTGGCCGCGCTCGCCGAACTGGAGGAGGCGCGGGCCGTGTGGCTCGCGTACGAAAGGGACTTCGCGGAGCGACGCAAGCGCGAGAAGCACGACGGCCTGCGGCGGCCGGGCTCCTTCGACGACTGGCACCGGCGCACCTGGGGCGGCAACGGCATCGCCCGGTGCGACGACCCCCGGGTGCACCCGACGGATCCGCTCGCCGACGTGCTGCGCCGGCTGATCACCGCGCTGGAGGCGGCGCCCTCGGCAGTCTGCCCGGTGTGCGCGGACCCCGGGATCGTCTGGCGGCAGGACCTGGACCAGGAGCCTTGGGTCGGCCCGGTGTGCTCGGGCTGCGGGATCGTGGTGCCGCAGCCCGTCCTCACCCGGGAGGCACTGTGGGCCGCGAAGCGGGCGCCCGTCGGGGCGCTGGCGTCGGTGGCCTGACGGAGGCGACGGGCGAGCCGGGAGCCGGCGAAGCGAGATCGCCCCGCGCGGTGGGAAGACTTCGGTGCGGGCCCGCCGTCGGTGCGGGCCCGCCGTGCGTGTGCGCCCCTTCCGTGCGGGCCCGCCGAGCGTGCGCGTCCCTCCCGGGAAGTCCGGGCCGGGGAGCCCGGGCCGTGGGCACGGCCCGGGCCCACGGTCGGCGCAATGGCCTTCGGCCGGGCCGGACGGGCGCAGACTCGGCGGGATGCAGGCGAAACGCGTGACCTTCCTGACGTGGGCGATGATGGCGCTCACGGTGACGACGGGGATGGTCGAAGCGGTCAGCTTCCTCGCGCTGGGGCCGGTGTTCACCGCCGTCCAGACCGGGACCATGCTGCTGCTGTCGTTCGCACTGGTCGGAGTGGCCGGACTGGCCGTCGTACCGTGTCTGGCCTCGGTGGCGGGGTTCACCGTGGGCGCCGCGCTCTCCGCGCGGTTCGAGTCGCGGTCCCGGCTGAAGGGCCACCGGTGGTTCCGGGAGGCGCTGATCGCGGAGAGCCTGGTGCTGGCCGTCGCCGCCTCGGTGGCCTGGGGTATCGAGCGGCCCGGTGAACCGCTCACGGCACACCACTACACGGCGGCCGGGCTGGTGGCGCTGGCCATGGGGATCAGGAACGTCTCCACGCTCCGGGCGGGAGTGCGGGGCATGCCGGTGACGGTCACCACGCGGGCTCTGGCGGCGCTCATCGGCGGGTCCCCGCTGGCGGTGGACACGCGCCTGGCGCCCGGCGCGGGCGACCAGGTACGGCGGGCCGTGTCGGTGCTGGCCATGTTCGCCGGCGGCCTGCTCGGTGCGTGGCTGCTGCACGACGGCCGGATCGGCGCGGGCGCGGTGCTGCTGTGCACCGCGGTCCTCGGGGTGGCCGTCGCACTGGCCTTCACCCTGGTGCCGCGGGAGAGGACGTCCGAGGCCGACTGACGGCACGTCACGGGCCGTCGGGGCGGACGGGTTCCGCCGCCGGGCCGAGAAACCTTCGGGCCCCCGTTGACAGTGGCCGCCGACCCGGCCAGACTAAGCAGTCGCTTAGACATCTGCGGAGACCGGGTGAGAAGGGCAGGGACAGGAAACATGGCCGAGCCGAGGATCTTCACGTCCGCCGAGGAGCTGACCGCCGGGGTCGGCGAGGAGCTGGGGCCCAGCGACTGGCTGGAGGTCGACCAGAAGCGGATCGACCTCTTCGCGGAGGCCACGGGCGACCACCAGTGGATCCATGTGGACCCCGAGCGCGCGGCCGCCGGGCCGTTCGGGACGACCGTCGCGCACGGCTATCTGACGCTCTCGCTGCTTCCGGCCCTCGTCCCGCAGATCATGCGGGTCGAGGGCATGAAGATGGGCATCAACTACGGCACCAACAAGGTCCGCTTCCCCGCCCCCGTCCCGGTGGGCTCACGGCTGCGGGCCACGGCGGTCCTCAGGAGCGTCGAGCAGATCGGCGGCGGTGTGCAGGTGACGGCGGCGGTCACCGTGGAGCGCGAGGGCGGCGAGAAGCCGGTGTGCGTCGCCGAGTCGGTGTCCCGCTACTTCTTCTGAACCGCCGAGCGGGCCCGCTGCCCCGAGGGCGCGAGCGCACCCCCGCGGCGCCCGGATGGGAGGGCTGCCGCTTCCGCGCAGCCGCCGCCCCGGGTCGGCGGCCGGGCACGGCCGCCCCGCCTCGCGCGCACCGCTACTTCCCCGCGGACACCATGCGCAGGACGAGGTCGGCGTACAGCTCGCCGACCTCCTCCGGCGTCCTGCGCCCCTGGACGTTGAACCAGCGCGCCACGTCGATGCAGAGCGAGAGCACCGCCACCGTGGTGCCGGGTACGTCGGGGACGTCGAACTCGCCCGACTCCACGCCGTCGCGCAGGATCTCGCGCACCACGGCGTCGCTGCGCCGGCGCAGCGCCATGATCTCGGCCCGGTGCTCCTCGGACAGGGCGTCGAGCTCGTACTGCACCACGCGTGCGGTGTCATGCCGGCCGGCGTGCCAGCGGACGAAGGAGCGCACCGCCTCGGCGAGTCGCTCGCCCGGCGTTCCACCGCGTCCCGACGCGGCCGACAGCACCTCGAGCGCCTTGTCGTGCCCGATCCGGCTGATCCGGTGGAGCAGCTCCTCCTTGGTCTTGTAGTGGATGTACAGGGCGGCCGGGCTCATGCCCGCCCGGCCTGCGATGTCCCGGGTCGTCGTCGCGTGGTAGCCCCGCTCCGCGAAGGCCTCGACGGCGGCGACGAGGAGCTTGCGGGCGGCGTCGGGCGCGACCTCGCCCCACGGCGCGTCCTCGGCCGTCGTGTCCTGCGCCGCAGTCATGGCTCACCCCTTCTGCCCGCCGTCCCTGTGAGTGCGGGACGAACACCATACCCCGAACCTGAGCAAGCGCTTAGGGAGCGGGCGCCGCATCTGCGGCGAGGCGGCCGGGAGCGATGCGGGCACGGCAGAGCCGTACGGCACGGCGGACGGGCCGGGCCGGTCACCCCGTACCCGGTCCGGCTGCGCCCCGGTGCCCGGCCCCGACCCCGCCTTGACTAACACTGCTAGTTTCCGATCGGCAGGGCCTACCATGTGCCGCATGGCCCGACCGCGCAAGCCGCTCCTGAGCAGAGAACGCATCGTCGGGGCGGCGAGCGCGCTGGTCGACGCCGAGGGTCTGGACGCCGTCTCCACCCGGCGCCTGGCCGCACAGCTCGGCGTGAGCGGCCCCTCGCTCTACAACCACTTCCGGAACAAGGACGAGATCCTGGACGCCGTGGCCGACGCCGTCAGCGCCAAGGTCGATCTGTCGATGTTCGACGAGTCCGACCCACGCGACTGGCGCACCGCGCTGCACGACTGGGCCGTCTCCTACCGGGCGGCCCTGACCGAACACCCCAACATCGTCCCGGTCCTGGCCCGCGGGCCCGGCCGCCGCCCGGCCGGGCTGAGGGTCGCCGACGCGGTCTTCGGCGCGATGGTCCGCGCGGGCTGGCCGCCCGCCCAGGCCACCCGCATCGGCGCCCTGATGCGCTACTTCATCACCGGCTCCGCCCTCGGCTCGTTCGCCCGCGGCTTCGTCGACGACGAGACCGCCTACGACCCCGGCGACTACCCCCACCTGGGGCAGGCCCATCTCCTCGCCGACCGCCAGGAGGAGATCGACGAGGGGGCGTTCGAGACGGGGCTGCGGGCCCTGCTGGACGGCCTGACGGCGCAGTACCCAACGGCGGCAACGGCGGCAAGGGCGGGCGGGGCGGGACGGAGCCGGGCGGACGGCCCGTAGCACCGGCCCGCCGGTCCGTTCGTCCGCATGGCCGCCCGTCTGCCCACCGCCCCGCCTGCCCGCCGGCCCGTGCGTCCTCCGACGCCCCGGCCCGCCGGTCCGTTCGTCACGGGCCGGCGGGCGGACGGGACCGGGGCCGGCGTCGCCTCACTCCCGGGCGGCCGCCCGCTTCGCGAGCACCCTGATCGAGCCGAGAGCGACGGCGGCCAGCACGGTGATGTAGGCGGAGACGGCCATCGACGTGCCCGTCGCCTCCAGCAGCAGCACCATGATGAACGGCGCCAGGCCGCCGCCGAACACGGCCGCGATCTGGTAGCCGAGCGAGGCGCCGGTGTAGCGCATCTCGGGGGTGAACAGCTCGGCGAACAGGGCGGCCTGCGGCCCGTACATGATGCTGAGGAAACAGCTGGTGACGAAGGTGCCGACGGCCAGCCAGAGCAGCGACGCGGTGTCGATCAGCAGGAACAGCGGGAACGCCCACGCCAGCAGGCCGACCGCGCCCGCCGCGTAGATGCGCAGCCGGCCGACGCGATCGGAGAGGGCCGCGGCGGCCGGTATCAGCGCGAGCTGGGTGAGGCTGACGCACAGGGAGACGGTGAGCACCGCCTCGCGCTCCATGCCGAGTTCGCGGGTCGAGTAGTCCAGCACACCGGTGATGATGATGTAGAACGTCGCGGTGTTGACGGCGAAGGAGCCACCCGCCAGGAAGACCGTGCCGAGGTGCCGTCGCAGGATGGTCCGCAGCGGCGAGCGGGGCTCGCTCTTCTCCTTCTCGGCCAGGGCCCGTTCGGCCTCCCGGAACTCGGGGGTCTCCTCGACCCGTGCGTGGATGTACCAGGCGAGGCCGAGCACCAGGAAGCCGACGAGGAACGGCACCCGCCAGCCCCAGGACGCGAACGCGGCGTCGTCGGTGAGGGCGCCCGCCGCGAGGAACACGGTGTTGGCGGTCACCACGCCGATGGGTACGCCGAGTTGCACGAGGCTGCCGTACAGCCCGCGTTTGCCCTCCGGTGCGTACTCGGTGGCCATGAGCATCGCGCCGCCCCACTGGGCGCCGACCGCCAGGCCCTGCATCACCCGCAGCAGTACGAGGAGCAGGGGTGCGGCGATGCCGATGGACTCGTACGTCGGCAGCAGGCCGATGCCGGTGGTGGCGAGGCCCATGAGGGTGAGGGCGAGGACGAGCATCGGCTTGCGGCCGTGCTTGTCGCCGAACTGTCCGGCGATGATCCCGCCGACGGGGCGTGCGAGGAAGCCGACGGCGAAGGTCGCGAAGGCGGCGAGCACGCCGGCCGAGGCGCTGCCCGCCGGGAAGTAGAGGTCGCCGAGCACCAGTGCGGCCGCGATGCCGAAGACGAAGTAGTCGTACCACTCGACTGCCGAGGCGAGGGCGGCGGCGCCGGCCACGCGTCGGCGGTGCCGGTCGGTGGGAGCGGTCAGCTGGGGGTCGCCGGCGAGCGGGGAAGGGGGTGCCGTGTCCATGCGTGCACACTCCGGTGGGTGCGGGGGACGAAGGTGCGGGGACCGTACCGACCGGATGGTATGGAGGTCAACGGGTCGCGCGACAGTACTTTTCGCTCGATCATTACCCGTCAGTAGCGCGCAGGGCGTGCCAGGGTGGGCCCGTGGAATTCACGCACCCTCCCGCCGGCGCGGCCTGGCTCCACCAGGACTCACGGCAGGGCTTCGAAGTGGCGTTCTTCCGGGTCACGGACGACGGCCTGCGGATCGACGGCCACGCGGCGGTGGCGGAGGACGGCGACGCCTTCGCCGTCGAGTACGAGATCGAACTGGATCCCGACTGGCGCACCCGGACGGCACGGGTCCGCGGCCGCTCGCCGTCGGGCAGCCGCACGGTGGTCCTGGAGACGGACGGCTCGGGCCACTGGGCGGTCGACGGGAAGCGGGCGCCGTACCTGGAAGGCTGCCTCGACGTCGATCTGGAGGCGTCGGCCCTGACCAACGCCCTGCCCGTGCGCAGGTTGTCCCTGCCGCAGGGCGCCCGGGCGTCCGCGCCGGCCGCATGGGTGCGCGCCCGCGACCTCACCGTGGAGCGGCTGGAGCAGACCTACACCCGCTCCACCGACCGGGGCACGCACACCTGCCACGACTACGCGGCCCCGGCCTACGGGTTCTCGTCCCGCATCGTCAGCGACGAGTCCGGGCTGCCGCTGGAGTACCCCGGGATCGCCGTCCGCGCGCTGTGACGGCCGCCCCGTGCACCGGCTGCCGCGTCCGCGCGCTGTGACGGCCGCCCCGTGCACCGGCCGCCCGTCCGATCGTGCCGACGGCAGTCCCCGGGCCGGGGCTAAGGGAAGACGACGAGCGCCCTGCCGCCCTTGCCCGCGACCATGTTCTCGAAGGCGGCCGGGATGCCGTCGAGGCCGATCCGCTCGGTGACGAGCGCACTCAGGTCGAGCCGGCCGGCCCGGATGTGCTCCGCGAGCACCGGGAGGTCCCGGGCCGGGTCGGAGTTGCCGTAGACGCAGCCCGAGAGGGTACGGCCCCAGTGGAAGAGCTCCAGAGCGTGGAAGGTGACCTGCTGGTCCTTGCCGCCGATGCCGACCACCGTCGTCCGCCCGCCGCGCCGCGTCGAGTCCCAGGCGGCACGGATCGTCACCGCGCGGCCCACGCACTCCACGGCCACGTCCGCGCCCAGGCCGCCGGTCAGGGCGCGGACCTCGCGGGCGGTGGCGTCGGAGGCGACGACGAAGTCGGTGGCGCCTGCGGCGCGGGCGAGGCCTTCCTTCCCGGGCGACACGTCCACGGCGATGATCCTCGACGCGCCCGCGATCCGGGCCGCCTGGAGGGTGGCGAGTCCGACACCGCCGACGCCCAGGACGACGACGGTCTCCCCCTCACGGACCCGGGCCGAATGGTGGACCGCGCCGTAGCCGGTGAGGACCGCGCACCCGAGCAGGGCGGCCTCGGCCGGCGGCACCCCCTCCGGGAGCGGCAGCACGCAGTTCGCCGCGACCACGGTCTCCTCGGCGAAGGCGGCGACGTTCAGCCCCGGGTGGAGTTGGGTGCCGTCCTCGGTGACGGCGTGGACGGCGCCGGCGCCCTTGAGCGCGCCGGCGCACAGCCACACCTCGCCGAGGGAGCAGTGGTGGCAGTGCCCGCAGGACGGGGCCCAGTTGAGCACCACCCCGTCACCGGGGGCGACATGGGTGACGCCCTCGCCGACGGACACCACGGTGCCCGCGCCCTCGTGGCCGAGGACGGCGGGGACCGGCACCTGCATGGTGCCGTTGGAGAGCGACAGATCGGAGTGGCAGACCCCGGCGGCGGTCAGGCGCACCCGCACCCGGCCGGGACCGGGCTCGGGGAGTTCGATGCGGGTGATCTCCAGAGGGGAGCCGACGGCGGGCAGGACTGCGGCGCGGACCACGGTGGTTGTCTCCCGGTTCAGAACTGGAGGGACTTGGTGTGCAGATACTCGGCGAGGCCGTGGGTACCGAGTTCGCGGCCCACGCCCGACTGCTTGTACCCGCCGAAGGGGGCCAGCGGGTTGAAGCGACCGCCGTTGATGTCGACCTGCCCGGTGTCCATCCGGCGCGCGAAGGCGACGGCCTCGTCCCGCTCGCCCCACACGGCGCCCGCGAGGCCGTAGACCGTGCCGTTGGCGATCCGCAGGGCGTCGTCCTCGTCCTCGTACCTCATGAGCGAGACGACCGGCCCGAAGATCTCCTCCTGGGCGATGGTCATGTCCGGGGTGACGTCGGCGAAGACCGTCGGCGAGACGTAGTAGCCCGTCTCCCGCGGGGCCTCGGGACCGCCGGCGACGAGCCGGGCGCCCTCGGCCACGCCCTGCTCGATGTAGCCGCGGACCCGATCCCGCTGCCGGGCGCTGACGAGCGGGCCGAGGCGGTCGCCGGGGACGTACTTGGCGGCGGCCTCGGCGGCCAGCGCCACGGCCTCCTCGTACCGGTCCCGGTGCACCAGCATCCGGGTCCAGGCGCTGCACGTCTGGCCCGAGTTGGACATGACGTTGGCGATGCCGGCGTTCACCGCGCGGGGGAGGTCGGCCCCGGGGAGGATCACGTTGGCGGACTTGCCGCCGAGTTCCAGGGCGACCCGCTTGACCGCCCCGCCGGCGGTGGCGCCGATACGGCGGCCGACGGCGGTGGAGCCGGTGAAGGAGACCAGATCCACGCCGGGGTGCTCGGCGAGGGCCTGACCGGCGACCGGGCCGAGACCGGTGACGAGGTTGAACACCCCGCCCGGGAGCCCCGACTCGTGGACGGCCTCGGCGAACAGCCGGGCGGTGAGCGGAGTGTCCTCCGCGGGTTTGAGCACCACCGTGCAGCCGGCGGCGAGGGCGGGGGCGACCTTGGCCACGATCTGGTGGAGCGGGTAGTTCCACGGGGTGATCGCGCCGACGACGCCCACCGGCTCGTGCAGCACGGTGGAGTTGCCGACCGTCTCCTCGAAGGCGTACGAGGCGGCCAGCTCCGCGTACGAACCGGCGACCAGGACCGGCAGACCGGCGTGGACGGCCTCGGCGAGCCTGGGCGGTGCACCGAGTTCGGCGGTGACGGTCGCGGCGACCTCGTCCTTGCGGGCCGCGAGCACATCGCGGAGCGCGGCGATGCGCGCGGCGCGGTCCGCGGGCGCGGTGGCGGCCCAGCCGGGGAAGGCGTCCCGGGCCGCGACCACCGCCGCGTCGACGTCCTCCGGGGACCCGGCCGGCACATGGGCGATGACCTGCTCGTCCGCGGGGTCGACCACCGCGATGGTGCCGGCGCCGAGGGCGGGACGCCACACGCCGCCGATGTACATCCCGTCGTGGGCCTTCAACGGCTGCTCCTTCGTGCGTGGCAAGAGGTGACCGCAGCCCAAACTAGCGACGTTAGTTTTCTGGCGCCAGGGCCGCCGGGTGCGGAACGGTGTGATTCTGTCCCACGGCACGGGCGGTGCTCCCGGGCGGTGCTTCGCGAGTTCGCGGCGGTGTTCGTGGGCGGTGCTGGCGGGTGCGCGGGTGGCGTGCGCGGTGGTGCCGCCGCGCGCCCGCCGCTGGTGCGCCCGGCGGCGCGGACGGCGCCGGCAGGCTCCGCGCCCGGCGCGCCCGGCGGCCGGTCCGGGTGGCACGACCGGCGCCCGTCGGCGCCGGTGGTCCCCGCGTCCCGGCGCCGCGGACAGCGGCCGGCGGCGGCAGGGGCGGCGCCGGCCGCCGCTCCAGCGCAGGGCCGGCCGAGGTCGCAGCGGCGACGCCTGCCGCACGCCGGACCGTTCTCCGGCGCCGTCGGGCGGCCAGGCCCGTCCGGCGGCCGGGCCCGCGGATACGAGGGTGGGGGGTCCCGTACCCGCGGGAGCGTTCAGGCCGGGGTCTGGCCGAGTGCCGTCGGGCTGTGCTGCGGCGGGCGGACGGTCGGCGGCGAGATGGACGCGACCTGGGAACGTGTACGGTCCACCTGCTGGCCCCCGCTGATCGCCGCGGGCGCCTGCTGGCCCTTCTCCTCCTGGGACTTGGACACCGACGACCAGGTGCGCAGCCGGTGACTGGCCGCCTCGTCGAGAGTCACCGGCGCCCCGCGCTGCTCCGCGAGCCGGCTCGCCTCGCGGCCGAGCGCCGCGACGTCGTCCCACCGCAGCCTGAGCACCACGGCGAGTTCGGCCCCGCCGTCGGCGAGCCCCCTCATGATCGGCCCGTCACCATCAGTCATTGCCGCTCCTGTCGTTGAGGCACAGACGCTCGAGTTCCCGGGTGCCCTCTAGTACGCAGCGCCCCCTCCGGATGTTCACCGCGGACCGCCCGGACCACGGAGAGCCGAAGGGAACGCGCGAGGGGAGCGCGGACCACCTCAGCGGGCCGGTGCGATCTCCAGGACCACCTCAGCGGGCCGGGGCCACCTCCACGGCGAAGCCGTTGAGCACCGAGGTGCCGGAGAGCGGGTCGAGCAGCGAACCGTCGAGCAGCTGGTTGACGTTGACCCCGGGACGGGCCGCCGCCACCCGCATCCGGGTGCCGGGGCGGTCGTGCCCCCAGCCGTGCGGAAGGCTCACCACCCCCGTACGCACCTCGTCGGTGATCTCGACCGGGACCTCCAGCTCTCCCCCGGCCGCCTTGACCCGGGCGAGGGCGCCGTCGCCGAGCCCCAGCCGGGCGGCGTCGTCGGGGTGGACCTGGAGGGTGCAGCGGTTCGAGCCGCCCTGGAGTGCCGGGATGTTGTGCATCCAGCTGTTGTTGGACCGCAGATGGCGGCGGCCGACGAGGACCAGCCCGTCACCCCGCACCCCGAGTGCCCTCCGCAGCCGCGGCAGGTCCGCCGCGATCGGGCCGGGCAGCAGTTCCACGCGTCCGCTGCGGGTCCTGAGCACCTGCGCCAGCCGGGGCCGCAGCGGCCCGAGGTCGATGCCGTGGGGGTGCGCGAGCAGATCGTCCAGGGTCAACTCGTACGGGCCGAGGCGCAGCATCATGTCCAGGCGCCGTTCCGGGCCGCTACGGCCGTTCAGCCGGGCGGCCAGCTCCTCGGCGTCCTGGCCGTGCACCGGTGAACGGGGGTCGGCGACGGCCCTGGCGAGGGAGCCCGAGACGACCATGTCGTCGACCGCCGAGGGCTCGGCGCCGTGCATACCGCCCACCGCCAGGATCAGCCGGGCGTGGATCTCGCACTCGTCCAGTGCGCCCTCGTCGAGCGGGATGGCGGGAGGGGTGTAGCGGACCTGGTTGCGGACGGCGAGTCCGTTGAAGGAGAAGTCGTAGTGCCCGCTGCGCGAAGGGGGCGGCGGCGGCAGGACGACGTCGGCGTGGCGGGAGGTCTCGTTGAGGTAGGGGTCGACGCTGACCATGAGGTCGAGCCCGCCGAGCGCCCGGTCCAGGCGGTCGCCGTCGGGGGCGGACAGCACCGGGTTGGCGGCGATGGTGATGACGGCGCGGATCCGCCCTTCGCCGGGTGTCTCGATCTCCTCGGCGAGGGCCGCGATGGGCAGTTCGCCCTTGGCCTCGGGGTGTCCGGCGACCCTGCTGGTCCAGCGGCCGAGGGCGAAGCCCTTGCCGGGCCGGGCGGGTTCGGTCGCGGGCCGGGGGGCGCGGTCGTGCGCGGCGAGCGGGAAGAGGACTCCGCCGGGCCGGTCGAGGTTTCCGGTGAGGATGTTGAGCACGTCGACGAGCCAGCCGGCGAGGGTGCCGTGCTCGACGGTGCAGCTGCCGATGCGGCCGTAGACGGCGGCGGTCGGCGCGGAGGCGAGTTCGCGCGCGATCGTGCGGATGACGGCCGCGTCCATGTCGCAGGCCGCGGCGGCGGCCTCGGGGGTGAAGTCCCGTACCGCCTCGCGTATTCCGTCCATGCCGTCGACCTGCCCGGCGAGCGCGCCGGGAGCGGTGAGGTCCTCCTCGAACAGCACGTGGACGAGGGCGGCGAGCAGCAGCGCGTCCGTACCGGGGCGGATGGCCACGTGCCGGTCGGCGAGCCGCGCGGTGCGGGTGCGGCGCGGGTCGACCACGGTGAGCCGGCCGCCGCGGCGGCGCAGCGCCTTGAGCCGGCCCGGGAAGTCGGGCGCGGTGCACAGGCTGCCGTTGGAGTCCAGGGGGTTGGCGCCGAGGAGCAGCAGGTGGTCGGTGCGGTCCAGGTCCGGTACGGGGATCGCCAGGGGGTTGCCGAAGAGCAGTCCGCTCGAGACGTGCTTGGGCATCTGGTCGAGGGTGCTGGCCGTGAAGAGGTTGCGGGTGCCCAGCGTGGACAGCAGCACGGGCGGATAGAGCCCGCCGGCCATGGTGTGGACGTTGGGGTTGCCGAGGACGAGGCCCACCGCGTCCGGCCCGTGCTCCTCGATCAGCGGGCGTATCCGGGCGGCGATGACGTCGAACGCCTCGTCCCAGCCCGCCTCGCGCAGTTCGCCGTGCGCGTCGCGCACGAGCGGGGTCCGCAGCCGGTCGGGATCGGAGTCGAGTTCGCCGAAGGAGGCGCCCTTCGGGCAGATGAACCCCCCACTGAAGACGTCCGCGCGGTCCCCGCGGACGGTATCGACCCGTTCCCCGGCGCCGTCGCGTTCGACGGTCAGGACCAGTCCGCAGGTGGCCTCGCACAGCGGGCAGATCCGCAGGGCGGTACGGGTGGCGTCGGTTCCTGGCATGGGGGTCCTCCCCGGGGCGGCGGCAGCGGTGGCGCACGGGCACCCAGAGCATACCGACCGGTACGCACGTTGTGGAGGGGCCGTCCCGCAGCACCCCGCCGGCGCCCGCCGGCGCCTTGGCCGTCCCCGCGAGCGCCTTGACCGTCCCCGCGAGCGCCTTGGCCGTCCCTGCGAGCGCCTCGGCCGAGCCCGCGAGCGCCTTGGCCGAGCCCGCAAGCACATCGACCGCGCCCGCCCGCAGCCGCGCCGCCCCACCCCGCCCCGCGCGACCCTCCCCCGCGCGATCGGCCCCGCGCGCACCGCCGGCCCGGCCGCCCGTCGCCCACCCCGCCCGGAGCCGGGCCCGGGCCCGCGCCCGCGCCACGCGGCCGGGCGAGGCCGTTGACTGGGTACACCAGGAATCCTATTGTTCAGCATAGGATTCCTTGGACCGGACGCATCGGGAGTGCGGATGAGCGGCATCGAGCAGGCGAGGAAGGCGGCCGAAGGGCTGGAGTACCTGTCCGGATTCGGCAACGAACACAGCTCGGAGGCCGTCCCGGGCGCCCTGCCGCTCGGGCGGAACTCACCGCAGCGCGCCCCCCTCGGGCTGTACGCGGAGCAGCTGAGCGGCAGCGCGTTCACCGAGCCCCGCGCGCTCAACCGGCGCTCGTGGCTGTACCGCATCCGGCCGTCGGCCGCCCACCCCCCGTTCGTCCGAACCGGCGACGGCGCCCTGCGCACCGCGCCGTTCACCGAGACCGTGCCGGACCCGAACCGGCTCCGCTGGGACCCGCTGCCGGAGCCCGCGCCCGGCACGGACTGGCTGTCCGGCCTGTGGACCCTCGGGGGCAACGGCGACGCCACCCAGCGCACCGGCATGGCGGTGCACCTGTACCACGCCAACACCTCCATGGAGCGGCGGGTGTTCGGCGACGCGGACGGCGAGTTGCTGATCGTGCCCGAGCGCGGCGGCATGCTGCTGCGTACGGAGCTGGGCCTGCTGTCCGTCCGGCCCGGTGAGGTCGCGCTGGTCCCCCGCGGTGTGCGCTTCCGGGTCGAACTGCTCGACGACACCGTCCGCGGCTATGTCTGCGAGAACTACGGACAGCCCTTCTCCCTGCCCGAGCTGGGCCCGATCGGGGCCAACGGGCTCGCCAACCCCAGGGACTTCCGGGTCCCGGTCGCGGCGTACGAGGACGTCGAGGGCGACGTCGAGGTGGTGAACAAGTTCTGCGGCAACCTGTGGACCGCCACCTACGACCACTCGCCGCTCGACGTCGTCGCCTGGCACGGCAGTCATGTGCCGTACGTCTACGACCTGCGGACGTTCAACGTGATGGGAACCATCTCGTACGACCACCCCGACCCGTCGATCTTCACCGTGCTCACCTCGCCCAGCGACACCCCGGGGCTCGCGGGCGTCGACTTCGTGGTGTTCGCGCCGCGCTGGCTCGTCGGTGAGGACACCTTCCGGCCGCCGTACTTCCACCGCAATGTGATGAGCGAGTACATGGGTCTGATCGAGGGCGCCTACGACGCGAAGACCTCCGGGGAGGGCGGCTTCGTCCCGGGCGGCGGCTCGCTGCACAACATGATGTCCGCGCACGGACCCGACCGGGAGACCTTCGACAGGGCGAGCGCCGCCGACCTCGTGCCGCAGAGGATCGACGACGGGCTGGCGTTCATGTTCGAGACGCGCTGGCCGGTGACCGCCACCGCCCAGGCGGCGAACGCCGACCACCTGCAGACGGGGTACGACGACGTGTGGCAGGGTCTGGAGCGCCACTTCCGGTCCTGAGGCCGGATCTGGTACGGAGTGTCCTGACGTCCTCCCTGCCGCACAGGACCCGGGATTCCCGGTTCACATCGCCCGGCCCGGAAGGGGGCAGGGCCTGCACGATCAGCACCAGCCGGGCTGAGACCAGCCCGGACGAGCATCACGCGGGCGGAGTTCCGGTCCCCTGGGGGACACGGCTCCGCACGCGGTGCACGACTCTCTCCGGCCGGAAGGCCGGGGCGTCCTCGGAGGAAACCGGTGACCGCCTTCGCCCCCGACTCGCTCGTCCTGAATCGCAAGCTGCCCCTCTGGTACCAGGTTTCGCAGTCGCTGCGTGCCTCCATACTCGGGCGCAGACCGCACGACCCGCTGCGCCTGCCGACGGAGGAGCAGCTGGCCGAGCACTACGGGGTGAGCGTGCTGACCATGCGGCAGGCGCTCAAGGAGCTGGAGTCGGAAGGGCTCATCAGCCGCCACCGGCGGCGCGGCACCTTCATCGAGCCGGGCGCCCGGCGCAGTGCGCCCCGGAGGCTGCTGGGCTCGATCGACGCGATCGTGGCCCAGCAGTCCGGCGAGCGGACCACGGTCCTCGGCCACGCCGCGGAACCCGTGCCGGGCGAGCTCGCCGAGTACTTCCCGGACGGGGACGAGGTCGTCACCTACCGCAGGCTGCGGTGCGACGGCGACAGCGGCGAGCCCACGAACTGGGCGGAGAACGCGGTACGGCCCGATGTCGCGGCCCGGCTGGACGTGGCGGACCTGGAGCGCTGGCCGATGACCAAGGTGTTGCGGGACGTCGTCGGGGTACGGATCAGCCGCATCACGGACACGGTGGAGGCCCGGCTCGCCGACCCGGAGACGGCGGAACTGCTGCAGGTGCCGCTGCTGTCGCCGATCCTCCACTACACGGGCGTGACCTACGACGCGGAGGGGCGGGTGGTGGACGTGGCACGGATCCGGTACCGGGGCGACCGGTTCTCGTTCTCCGTGACCATCGAGGCGGAGTGAGCGGTCAGGAGGGCGGCGCGGGCGGCGCCGTCCCGCTGGACGACGTCATGCCGTGGTCGACCGGGCCGCTGCGGCTAGGCCGCGGCTGGATCGTCGCGCCCGACGCCGGGACGCTGCGGGCCCGGTGGGACGCGCTGGTCGCGGCCGGCGGCCGGGAACGGGCCGCCCTCTTCCAGCAGACCCGGGCCCGCGGTCTGGGCAGTTCGGTCGCGGCGCTGCCCGGGCAGGCGACCGGGACCGGCCGGTTCGCCGCGGAGCGCGGGACCTGCCCGGAACCGGTGCGCATCGCGCACGCGCCGTTCGACCAGCAGTGGATCATCCCCGACCACCGGCTGATCGACGTGGCACGGCCGGAGTTGTGGCGGGTCGCCGACGGCCGGCAGCTCTTCGCGGTGGAGCAGGGCCGCGTCCCGGGCGACGGCGGCCCCGCCGTACTGGTCACCGGCGCCCTCCCGGAGGGCCGCGGCACCGGGAGACCCGGCCGCATACGGCCCTTGTACCGGCGGCCCGGCGCACGGGAGCCCAACCTGGCGCCGGGGCTGCTGGCCGCGCTGCGCGAGCGCTTCCCGGACGCGGCCGAACCCGGCGACGTCCTCGCCTGGGTGGCCGCGGCGGGACGGCCCACGGCGGGGGGCTGCGAGGTGCCGTTCACGGCGGACCCCGGCGTGTGGGAGCGAGGGGTGCGGCTGGGCCGGCGGCTCATCGGCATCCAGCTCAGGGGCGCGCGGGACGGCGAGCGGCCCCGGCTGCCAGGCGGACGGCGGCCGTACGTCCGGGCCGCGGTCCCCTCCCGGCCGGCGACGCTGGTCTACGACCCGCAGGAGGAGGCCCTGCTCCTCGACGGGGGACGGATCGCACCGGTGCCGGCCGGGGCCTGGGACTTCCGGGTGGGCGGTGTCCGGGTGCTCGAGGACTGGTTCGCCCGGCGGACCGCGGAGCCCGCGGCGGGCACGCTGGAGGCGCTCGGACCGTCCGCCTGGCCGCAGGAGTGGACCTCGGAGCTGCTGGAGCTGGTCACGGTGCTCGCGCTGCTCGGGCAACTGGACCAGCCGCGCGCGGAACTGGGAGCGGACATCGCCCGTACCGGCTGGCACGACCTGCGCGTACCCCCGGCACCGAGGTCCGCCCGCGCCCCCGCTTCCGTGCTCGACCACCGCGAGGAGGGGCCCGGCGGGCAGTTCGTGCTGCTCTGAGACCTGCCCTCGTGGGGAACCCGCGCCGCCACGCGCAGGTTCCGCCGGTGGCCCGGGGCCCGGCGGACCGCGGGCCGCAGGAGCTCCCACCCGACCGCCCCGCACACCCGCGCCGCCGCACGAAGACTCCGGCGCCCTACCGCCTTGCCGTCCGGTCGCAGTACCGCCTTGCCGCCCGGTCGCCCGGCGCCGCCCCGGCCCCCGGGTCGGCCAATGGCCGGCCGGCCGCCTCCCGTACCGGGGTGACACGGATGGCGTCTACACGGTATGAACGGCTGGCATGAGCCAGCCGCCGCCTCTGGAAGGCATCACCGTCGTCGCCGTCGAACAGGCCGTGTCGGCCCCGTTCGCGACCCGTCAGCTCGCCGACCTCGGCGCTCGAGTGATCAAGGTGGAGCGGCCCGACGGCGGCGACTTCGCCCGCGGCTACGACACCGCGGCGGGCGGCCTCGCCTCGCATTTCGTCTGGTGCAACCGCGGCAAGGAGTCCCTCGCCGTGGACCTCAAGGACCCCCGGGGCCTGGACGCGGTCCGCCGGCTGGTCGCGCGGGCCGACGTCTTCGTCCAGAACCTCGCCCAGGGCGCGGCCGCCCGGCTCGGACTGGACGCCGCCACACTCTGTGCCGCGCACCCGCGGCTGGTCGCCGTGGACATCTCCGGGTACGGCGGGTACGGCCCGTACGCCCACAAACGGGCCTACGACATGCTCGTGCAGTGCGAGGCCGGACTGGTGTCCGTGACCGGCACCGCCGAGCAGCCGGTGAAGGCGGGCATTCCGGCGGCGGACGTCGCGGCGGCGATGTACGCCTTCTCGGGGGTGCTGGCGGCCCTGCTGCGGCGGGGCACGACCGGACGCGGCGGCCCGGTGGAGATCTCGATGCTGGAGTCGCTCGCGGAGTGGATGGGGCACCCCCTGCACCACGGGATGCACGGGGGCGAGGCCCCGGAGCGCACGGGTCTGGCGCACGCGGTCATCGCGCCCTACGACGCGTACCCCACGGCCGACGGCGGCCAGGTGCTGCTGTCGGTGCAGAACGACCGGGAGTGGCAGCGGCTGGCCGAGCGGGTACTGGGCCGGCCCGAGCTGGCCGAGGACCCGGCCTTCGCGACCAACAAGGCGCGGACGGCGAACCGCGGCAGGACGGACGCGGTGGTCGCACGGGCGCTGGCCCGGCTGGACACCGCGGGGGCGGTGGCGGCGCTGGAGGAGGCGGGCATCGCCTGCGCCCGGCTGAACAGCGTGGCCGACCTGGCGGCCCACCCGCAACTGGCGGCCCGGGACCGCTGGCGGGACGTGGCCACGCCCGCCGGCCCGTTGCGGGCGATGCTGCCGCCGATCACCTTCCCGGACGGGCCGGAGCCGGGCATGGGCGCGGTGCCCGCGCTCGGCGAGCACACCGGCGCCCTGCTGCGCGAGGCGGGACTGACCGCGGCGGAGGTCGCCGAGCTGCATCGGGACGGGGTGGTGCCGGCGGAGCACCCGCCCGGCGGGCACCTCGGGTGACCCGGGTTCGCGCGGCGGACCAGCGGCTCCGTACGGGACGCGACGGCCCGGCCGGTGGCCCCTGGGCCGGTGCGGGGCGGACCGGAGCCCGTGGCGTACGCACGCGGACCCCGGCCGGGACCGGGGCGCGGACAAGCGGCGCGAGGTGTGGCTCGGCGGGGTGGTCGGGCCTACGGTGACCGGACGGGAGCGAGGGGGACGGGTGCGCGTGAACGAATCACGCGTGCCCGGTCCGCCGGCCGGCCACCCCGCCGGTCACAGGCCTCGGCTGCCGAACAGCGAACGGCGCAGCCGCCGCAGCGGCGCGAAGAGCGAGACGCGCGCGCTCTTGCTGCCGCGGCTGTGCGCGACGTCACGCGTGGTCAGCTCACGCATCAGGGAGGTCGCCTCGGCCGCTTCGCGCTGCGGCACGGCAGGTCCGCCGAGCACCGCGAGATGGCGGTCGAGACGCGAGCTGGTCGTGCTCGTCCCGCAGGTGATCGCAGGGACCCGCGCCCTGCTGCGCATCGTTATCTGTTCCATGTCACTCCCCACCCGTACGAGGGCACCCGGCCCGGGCAGATTAACCCTATCGCCCCGGCCTCACACTCGTGTATCCCGCCTGAGCGATTCAGCACACACGTACGGGGGTTGACGACATCGGCGTGAATCCACCTGATTCCAGGGCGAGTTGGACACTCCGTGAAGTCGACCAAACCTCCGGCCGCACAGCCCCGAACACCTGTCACCAGGCAGCAAGGACCGCCTCGTACACGACAGTCCACGCAGTCGACGAGAGTCCACGACAGGACGGGACCGAGACATGTTCTCTCATCTCATCAGGAGCACACAGGGGCGCAGGAACCTCGCCGCGCTCGTGTGTGGTGCGCTGGCGGCAGGGGGGCTCGCGGCCGCCGGAGTGAGCTCCGCACTCGCACCGGGCACCGCCAGCGCGTCCAGCCACCGGGAGGCCCCGCTGATCTCCGGGCAGCCGCAGTACGACACGACGGACGTGTACGCGTTCGTCAGCCCCGACCGGCCGGACACCACGACGATCATCGCGAACTGGCTGCCGTTCGAGGAGCCGGCGGGCGGACCGAACTTCTACCGCTTCGCGAACGACGCCCGCTACGACGTCAACATCGACTCCGACGGCGACGCCCGGGCCGACCTGCTCTACCGCTGGACCTTCCACGACCAGGTCAAGAACGGCGACACGTTCCTGTTCAACACGGGCCCGGTGACCAGCCTGGACGACCCGGACCTCAACATCACCCAGACCTACGACCTGGAGATGATCCGGCTGCGGGGCCACCGCGTGGTCTCCACCACGAAGATCGCGAACGATGTGCCGGTCGCCCCGTCCAACGTGGGCAAGGCGTCCATGCCGGACTACGCGAAGCTCCGGAAGGAGGCGGTACGCGAGCTGAAGGGCGGCACCACCGTCTTCGCCGGCCAGGCCGACGACCCGTTCTTCCTCGACCTCCGGGTGTTCGACCTGCTGTACGGAGGCGACCTGTCCGAGGTCGGGCGCGACACCCTGAAGGGCTACAACGTCAACAGCATCGCCCTGCAGGTGCCCTCCGAGCACATCCGGCAGTCGGTGGGCCAGCCCGTGGTCGGGATCTGGACGACCACGCACCGCAGGACCGCGGGCGGGGACTGGACGCAGGTCTCCCGGCTGGGCATGCCGCTGGTGAACGAGGTCGTCATCCCGCTCAAGGACAAGGACAAGTTCAACGCGTCCAACCCGCTGAACGACGGGGACTTCCTGAAGTCCGTCACCAACCCGGAGCTCCCCAAGCTCATCGAGGGCATCTTCAAGATCGAAGCACCCGAGGAGCCGCGCGACGACCTGGTGTCGGTGTTCCTCACCGGGGTGAAGGACCTCAACCAGCCGCCGCACGTGCGCCCCGCCGAGGCACTGCGGCTGAACACGGCCGTGCCGCCCACGGGGGCGCCGAAGCGGCTGGGCGTGCTGGACGGCGACAACGCGGGCTTCCCGAACGGGCGCCGGCTGACCGACGACGTCCTGGACATCGCGCTCCAGGTCGTCGAGGGCGAACTCGTCGGCAAGAAGAACGACCTGGGCGACGCCGTGGACAAGAACGACGTGGAGTTCGAGAAGGCCTTCCCGTACGTGGCACTGCCGACATCGGGCTCGGACGGGCCCCTGGCCGAGGCCGGCGGCAACCGCACCCAGCTCGACGGCGCCGAGCTGACCTCGGGCGGTATCGCGGACGACCGGACGATGATGGCGGTCTGGGCCGGAGCCGGAGGCGCGGGCGCCGTGTTCGCCGTACTCGGACTCGTGTGGTGGCGGACGCGGCGTCGCGGCAGGTGGTCATGACGCGGACCATGCGGTCCGGGTGGCGCCTGGGGGCCGGGGTGGTGGGACTGGCGTTCGTGCTGACCGCCGCGGGAGCGGTGCTGGGCGGCCCGGACGAGGTGCCCGCGGCCCCGGCCGCCGCGGGGGCGGTGACCCCCGGGGCGGCTCCCGGGCAGGGGGTGCGCGCCCTCCAGGCCCGGCTGAAGGCGCAGCCCAAGGACGCGGGCGCCTGGGCTGCGCTCGGCGCGGCCTACGTCGAGGAAGCCCGGGCAGGCGGCGACCCGTCGCGGTATCCGCAGGCCGCAGAGGCGTTCGCCCGCTCGCTGCGGCTGCGGCCCGACGGCAACGCCGACGCGCTCGCCGGCCGGGCGGCCCTGGCGGCGGCACGGCACGACTTCCCCGCGGCGCTCCGGGACGCCGACCGGGCGCTGGTGGTCAACCCGTACAGCGAGCACGGCCTCGCCGTGCGGATCGACGCGCTCGTCGAACTCGGCCGCTATCCGGCGGCGCTGGACGCGGCGCGCCGGGCGGACGCCCGCCGGCCGGGCATCCCGGTGTTCACCCGGCTCGCCTATGTGCGGGAACTGCGCGGGGACACCAAGGAGGCGCGGCGCGTGCTGGAGCTGGCGCGGAACGCGGCGACCACCCGGGCCGACGTCGCCTACACGGCGACGGCGCTCGGCCGGCTCGCCTGGTCCCAGGGCGGGTACGACGAGGCGCTGCGGCAGTGCGGCCAGGCCCTGAAGGCCGAACCGGACCATCTGGAGGCCCGCGAGTGCCGTGCCCGGGCCCTCACCGGAAAGGGGCAGCTTGCCGCCGCCATCGCGGAGTTCGAGGAGATCGTCGACCGGTCCCCGCTGCCGGGGCGGCTGGTCGCGCTCGGCGAGCTCTACGAGGCGAGCGGCAGGCCCGGGCCCGCCCGTCGCCAGTACGAGGTGCTCGGCACCTGGGCCGGGCTCGCCAAGGCGGGCGGGGTGAACCCGGACCTGGACACGGCGCTCGCCGCCGCCGACCACGGCGACCGCGCCGAGGCCCTGCGGGCGGCCCGCGCCGAATGGCAGCGCCGCCGCACCGTGCACACCGAGGACGCCCTCGCCTGGGCGCTGCATCGCGCGGGGCGCTCCGAGGAGGCCCTGCCCCATGCGCGGGCGGCGACCGCGACGGGTTACCGGGACGCGACCTTCCTCTATCACCGCGGCATGATCGAACGCGCCGCGGGCGAGCGGGCAGCCGCGCGTGCCTCGCTGTCCCGTGCCCTGGAGCTCAATCCCGCCTTCTCCCCCCTCGGCGCGCGCGAGGCGCGCCGCGCCCTCGACGGACTGGAGGCGACATGACCCGGACACCGGGCCGGCCCGGCGGCGATGCGCCCTCCCACGCCCTGCTCCGCAGGAGTCCGGCCCCTCCCCCGCCCGAAGCCGGGGGCTTCCTCGGAGGTTCCCGATGACCGATCCGATCCTCGGCACCCTCGCGGCGCTGCTCGCGCTCCTGGCACTGGCCGCCGGTGCACGGGGGTGCCTGACCCGCGTCCCCGCGCCCGGCTCCGGGCGGGCGGTGCCGGCCACGGCGCGGGAAGCCGCCGGCGCGCGGGAGGGGGCGGCGGTGACCGGCACGCGCACCGCCCCGAGTGCAGCCGCATCCGGATCTGGACGTCGGCGGCGACCTTGTTGTCCAGCGCCTCCACGGCGTCCCACACCGCGCCGAGGCCGAAGATCGCACGGGCCGCGGTCTGCGCCCGGACGATCTCCTCGATCGACGCCCCCGTCTCCTCGCGAAGGCGGTGCAGGAAGGTCGAACCACCCGTGTTGACGGTGTCGTTGACCAGCACGGTGGTGACGATCTCGCGGCGCAGCGCATGGCCGTCGACGGCCTCGGGGAACTTCTCCCGCAGCGGCTTCGGGATCCGCTCGCCCTGGCGGCCGAAGATGCTGAGGACCTCGACCGGGCCCTTCCCCGTGCTGCCGAACCAGTGCGGCAGGCCGCCACCTGGGCCGTCGTCGGCGGCACCTCGCTGGGCCGGGAGGCCCGCGCGGTCGCCGGGGCGCTGGCGGCCGGGGACCTCGACGTCGCCCGGGAGCGGCTGCCGCACCTGTGCGGACGCGACCCGCAGGCACTGGACGGCCCCGGCATCGCCCGCGCCGTCGTCGAGTCCGTCGCCGAGAACACCTCGGACGCCGTCGTGGGCGCTCTCGTCTGGGGCGCGATCGGCGGGGTCCCGGGCCTGCTCGGGTTCCGCGCCGTCAACACCCTGGACGCGATGGTCGGTCACCGGTCACCGCGCTACCGGCGGTACGGCTGGGCGTCGGCCCGGCTCGACGACCTCGCGGGCTGGCCCGGGGCCAGGCTCACGGCGGCGCTGGCGACCGTCGCGGGCGGCGACCCGCGCGGCGCGGCCCGCGCCTGGCGCCGGGACGCCGCGAAGCACCCGAGCCCCAACGCGGGGCCCGTGGAGGCCGCGTTCGCCGGGGCCCTCGGCGTACGGCTCGGCGGGACGCTGTCGTACGGCGGACGGGTAGAGCACCGGCCCGTGCTCAACGGCGACGGCGGGCGGGCCGTCGAGCTCGCCGACATCGAGCGGGCGGTGCGGCTCTCCCGGCGGGTGGGAGTGCTGGCCCTCGCGGTGTGCGCGGGCGGGCGCCTCGCGGCCCGGGCCCTGCGGCGGAGGCGCGCATGAACGGGGGCGGACTGCTGGTCGCCGGCACCACCTCGGACGCCGGCAAGAGCGTCGTGACGGCGGGGATCTGCCGCTGGCTGGTGCGCCGGGGCGTGAAGGTCGCGCCGTTCAAGGGGCAGAACATGTCCCTCAACTCCTTCGTCACGCGTGAGGGCGCCGAGATCGGCCGGGCGCAGGCCATGCAGGCGCAGGCCGCCCGGGTGGAGCCGACGGCCCTGATGAACCCGGTGCTGCTGAAGCCCGGCGGCGACCGCTCCAGCCAGGTCGTGCTGATGGGCAGGCCGGTGGGTGAGCTGAGCGCACGCGGGTTCTTCGGGAGGCCGGGACCCGCGGCGCGGCCGGAGCACGGTGCGCAGGCCCCCGGGGGCCTGCCGGGCGGGACCGGGGGCCCACCCGGGGGGATGCTCCGCGGAGGGCGCCAGGAGGCGCTGTTCGAACCGGTGATGGCCTGCCTCGAGGAGCTCCGCGGCACCTATGACGCGGTGATCTGCGAGGGCGCCGGCAGCCCCGCGGAGATCAATCTGCGGCGTACGGACATCGTCAACATGGGCATCGCCCGTGCCGCGCGCCTCCCCGTGCTGGTCGTGGGCGACATCGACCGGGGCGGGGTCTTCGCCCAGTTCTTCGGTACCACGGCGCTGCTGGCCCCCGAGGACCAGGAGCTGGTCGCGGGCTACCTCGTCAACAAGTTCCGCGGTGACGTCTCGCTGCTGCAGCCGGGGCTGGAGATGCTGCACGGGCTCACCGGACGGCGGACGTACGGCGTGCTGCCGTACGCACACGGGCTCGGCATCGACGAGGAGGACGGGCTGCGGGTCTCCCTGCGCGGCGCCGTGCGCGAGTCGGTGGTGGCGCCGCCGGTCGGCGAGGACGTGCTGCGGGTGGCCGTCTGCGCCGTGCCGCTGATGTCCAACTTCACCGACGTGGACGCGCTGGCGGCCGAGCCGGGCGTGATCGTGCGCTTCGTCGACCGCCCCGAGGAGCTGGCCGACGCCGACCTGGTGATCGTGCCCGGTACCCGCGGCACCGTGCGCGCCCTGGAGTGGCTGCGCGAGCGGGGCCTCGCGGGCGCGCTCGCCCGGCGGGCGGCCGAGGGCCGGCCCGTGCTCGGCATCTGCGGCGGCTTCCAGGTGCTCGGTGAGCACATCGACGATGACGTCGAGTCGCGGGCCGGAGCGGTGCCGGGGCTCGGACTGCTCCCCGTCCGGGTGCGGTTCGCCGCGGAGAAGACCCTCGCCCGCCCGTCGGGCGAAGCGCTGGGGCAGCCCGTCGAGGGGTACGAGATCCATCACGGCGTCGCCGAGGTGCTCGGCGGCGAGCCCTTCCTCGACGGCTGCCGGGTCGGTGAGGTGTGGGGCACCCACTGGCACGGGTCGCTGGAGAGCGACGGGTTCCGCCGGGCCTTCCTGCGGGCCGTCGCCGCGGCGGCGGGGCGCCGCTTCGTCCCCGCCCCGGACACCTCCTTCGCCGATCTGCGCGAGGCCCAGCTCGACCGGCTGGGCGACCTCGTCGAGGAGCACGCGGACACCGACGCGCTGCTCCGCCTCATCGAGGGCGGCGCGCCCTCGGGCCTTCCGTTCATCCCGCCGGGCGCACCCGACTTCCCCGCCACGACCGCCACGACCGCCACGACCGTTGCGAACGCCGCGACCGCTGCAACCGCTGCGAACGCCGCAACCGCTGCAACCGCCGCAACCGCTGCAACCGCCGCGACCGCTGCAACCGTTGCGAACGCCGCGAAGGTTGCGAACGCCGCGAACGCCGCCGGAACCCCAGGAGCCGCACAGTGAGCAACGCACCCCACTATCCGTTCACGGCGGTCGTCGGCATGGACGACCTGCGGCTCGCCCTGCTGCTGAACGCGGTCAGCCCCGCCGTCGGCGGTGTGCTGGTGCGCGGGGAGAAGGGCACCGCCAAGTCGACGGCGGTGCGCGCCCTCGCCGCGCTGATGCCCGATGTCGACGTGGTCGCGGGCTGCCGGTTCTCCTGCGCGCCCGGCGCGCCGGACCCGGAGTGCCCGGACGGACCGCACGAGGCCGCCCCGGGCACGGCGCGCCCGGCCCGGATGGTCGAACTGCCCGTCGGCGCCTCGGAGGACCGGCTGGTCGGCGCGCTCGACATCGAACGGGCCCTGGCGGACGGGGTGAAGTCGTTCGAGCCGGGCCTGCTCGCCGACGCGCACCGGGGCGTGCTCTACGTCGACGAGGTCAACCTGCTCCACGACCACCTGGTCGACCTGCTGCTGGACGCGGCCGCGATGGGCGCCTCCTACGTGGAACGGGAGGGCGTGTCCGTACGGCACGCGGCGCGTTTCCTGCTCGTCGGCAC